>CAWGTT010000004.1:0-167267 GCA_963825645.1 uncultured Actinomycetota bacterium | reverse complement strand
ACAGCATCAGTGTCGAATCCAGGCGACGATGCGTGGAGATCTGCACGCGCCCTCTTGCCGTGATCTCGCCCTCTGAACGCTTATGTCTCGGTCTCGACGGGAAGACCGCCGGCGATGGCCTGTGTGAAGGCGTGGTAGTCGGCGAGGTTCTGGTCCGCGTAGCGCATGGAGAACTCGCCCATGGCGATGTCGAAGACCGTGCTCTTGCCGAGATAGCCGGCAATGGCAGCGGGGTCACCGGTCACCGCGTGGGCGCGGGCTAGGGTGTACCCGCAGATTTCGGCGTACCGTTCCAAGCCCTCACGCCGCACGACCTCGAGGTCCACCGAGCCCTTCCAGTCCTTGAGCTGGCGGCAGTAGTAGTGCTTGTCCCGCACCGACGTGCTCCACCCGAGGAAGATGTCGCTCGAGGCCTGCATGAGCCGCTGCCCCTCCACCACCCGCCTGCCGTGGAGGCGGAAACGACTGACCGGCAGATGATCCTCGAGCACCGACGCGGTCGCTTCCTTGACCTGAACAAGGAGAACATCCGTGCTGCGACGTCCCAAGAACAGAGCGACCCAGCAGCGGGTGCCGACGCTGCCCACACCCACCACCTTCAACGCGACGTCCTCGAGGCGGTACCGCTCGAACAGCCGACGGGTGCTCTCGTCGAGGCTCTCACGGTAAAGAGCGAAGACATGGTCGACCTCGGCCTGGATGTCATCGGCCTCCTGGGCTTGAGGTAGTTCTCGGAGCGGGACGAGGACCGGCGGGCTGCTCTTGAACCGGTAGCGGCCGTCACCGGTCGGCTCGAGCAGCTTGACAGCGGCCTGCAGACTGTCTCTGGATCTCGCCTTCGCCGCTCCCTTCTTCAGCCTCTTGATCTGCCTCTTGGTGCCGCCCCGGGTCGTGACCCATTCCACGATGTCCTGTTCGGCGACATGGTCGTACCACGCGGTGAGCCACCCCTGGCCGGCGAAGCGATGCATGGAAAGCCGGTAGAACCTGGTCGCCGACTCGGCCAGGCTCCGCTGGGTGGCGGCATCGAAGCCACGATGCTGCGCGGCAACGGTGAAGCTGGCCGCCAGGCGTTTTACGTCCCACTCGAACGGACCGGGCAGTGTCTCGTCGAAGTCGTTCAGGTCGAACACCAGGTTCCGTTCCGGCGAGCCGTACAGACCGAAGTTCGCCAGATGAGCATCACCGCACAGCTGCACCATCAAACCCGCCGTCGGAGTTGTGGCCAGGTCCGAGGCCATGATCGCGGCCGCCCCGCGGTAGAACGTGAACGGCGAGACCGACATCCGCCCCCGACGCACCGGCACCAACCACGGCAGCCGCTCGGCGTTCTGCTCCTCGATGATCCCCACCGGGTCCGGGCGGTCCGCCGACGCCGCCCACTCCCCATGACTCGAGCGTGGCACCTGCTCCCGCAGAGCACGGCCACGCCGGCGCGCATCCGACTCCTCCGCACCCGCCGCCGTCGACTCCTCCGGCTCCGTCTTCGCCGGGTCCACCGTCTTCGTCGCGTTCACCGTCTCGCTCCTGTGGGTTGAAGTGGAAGTAGCCCCGACGACTCCGTGCCCAGGGTCTCGGTCACGACGGGCCCCGTCCAGTGCTCCCGCCATCGGTCCGCGCCGCCGCGACCGCCCGCACCGCATGGTCCACGTTGCCGTGGAGGTGACCCTCACCGATCCGGTCCACCACGCCGTCCGCCCGCAGAACCGACAACACGTCCGGCTTCACCCGAGCAAGATCCAACCGGATCCCCAACCGGCCAGCCAGATCCAACAGCTCGTGCACCTTGGCCGACCCCTGGGAGTCAATGAAGTTGACACCCTCGAACGACACCACGACACCGGTCACCTCCTCCCGCCTCGCTTCGACGACCCCGCGTAGCCCGTCCTCCAGAGCGTCCGCGGTGACGAAGTAGAGACCGCCGTCGAAGCGCACCACGATCAGGCCCGGGTACACCTCGCTGTCGGGGTGCTGCTCGATCGACCAGAAGACGTCGGTTCCTGGGCGTCGTCCGAGCTCATGGGTCTTCGGCGTCGCGTTCACGTACACCAGCCAGATGACGGATAGACCAATGCCGACCACGACCCCGGTGAGCACCCCCACGGAGAGGACGCCGAGGATGGCGGCCATGGCGATCCTGAAGTCGGCTGGCTTCACCCGGTAGAGGCGGCGCATCTCGCGGACGTCCATCATTCCGAACACGACCGCGTCGATGATCAGAGCAGCCAGCACCGGCTTGGGCAGGCCCGAGAACAGCGGCGCCAGTACCAGCAACGTCAGGACGACCGTCGCCCCGGTGACGAGGGACGCCACCGGGGTCTTGGCGCCGGCCGAGTCGTTAAGTGAGCTCGCGGACAGGCTCGTCGACACGGGAATCCCTTGCACCAGCCCGGCACCGACGTTGGCCGCCCCCTGCGCCACCGACTCCTGGTTGATGTCCACCCGGTACCCGTGCCGGGTGGCGAACATACGGGCGTCCCCCGCCGTCTGCGAGAAGCCGATCAGCAACAGTGCCACCGACGCCACGGCTATCACGCCTAGGTGCTCGGTCACCACGGTCAGCTTGGGGACTGCGGGCACGGGAAGGCCACGGGGGACCTCACCCACCAGAGCGATCCCGCGATCACCGAGGTCCAGCAGGGCCGATGCGACCAGACCGCCGACCACCAGCACCAGTGCCCCGGGCACCGAGGGCGTCCAGAACCGCATCGCCAGGATCGCGCCCAGAGAGACCAGCCCCACGAGCAGCGTGGAACCGTCGAGACCGTCGAGGGAGCCCAACCAGCTCCACAGCTTCCGCCAGGTGTTGTCGCCGTCCGCCTCGGTGGCGGTCAGCTTGGGGAGCTCGCCGGCCACGACCTCGATCGCCGCTCCGAACAGGAACCCGGTCACCACCGCCCGGGACAGGAACTGCGAGATCCACCCCATCCGGAGAAGCGCCAGACCCAGGTAGAGCAGGCCGGAACCGAGAGTGATCGCCGCGACAAGGGCCGGCGCGTCGTCGCCTCCGACACCGGCGGCCAGCAGTGCGCTGGCGGCCACCGCCGCCAGCGCAGAGCTCGGGCCGGTCGACACCTGGCGAGACGTCCCGAACACGGCGTACAGCAGCGCCCCCGCCGCAGCCGCGTACAGCCCGTTCTGCAGCGGCACCCCGGCGATGCCCGCGTACCCGAGGGCCTTGGGCACGACCAAGGCCGCCACCGTGATGCCGGCGATCACGTCCGGGCGGAGCCAGCTTCGCTCATACCGTTGGAGCCAGCCCAGGATCGGCAGCAGTCGAGCCACCCCTGGCGACGAAGTACCCGTTCGGTGATCTGCCATCTTCGGTCCCGAGTGTGGGCTCCCTCAGTAGCCGGCAGCCCTGTGACCCTCGGCCTGGGGTGCCGTGCGGGCGGTCAGGAAAGGATCTTGGCCTTCTGCGCCTCGAACTCCTGGTCGCTGATGACACCTCGGCTCTTGAGGTCGGCCAGCTTGGTCAGCTCGTCCGCCGAGGACGTCTGACCGCCGGCGACGGACTTGACGTAGTCACGCTGGGCTCGGTCGATCATCTCCGCCTGGCGAACCGACCGCTCCTGCATCTTGCCACCGTTCACGATCACGTAGATCAGCACGCCCAGGAACGGGAGGACGACGACGAAGACGATCCAGCCGGCCTTCGCCCCCCCCGACATGTCACTGCGGAAGATGTCGCCGAAGATCGAGATCAGCAGCCAGATCCAGGCGATGAACAGGAAGAACCACAACATGCTCCAGAAGAGGTCGAACAGCGGCATGGCGATGTCTCCCTAGTCACGTGCGAGTCCGAGGTGTGCGCTCGTCGGAGCCGGCGACGTACGCCGCGGAGTGTCGGCTGCGTTCTTACCTCATGTGCTCTCATATCGACAAGTGCAGTGACCTGGCGCAGGGTAGGCCCCTTCCCGGATCCCGTTGGAGCCCTGGCCGCCCCCAAGCCTCCTGGCGACCACGGATTGCGGCATCACCCGGTAGGGGGGAAGTGGTGGCGACCACCGCCACGGCCTCGGCGCTCGACCTCATCCCTCCCCAAAGACGGCGGCCCAGTCGTTGCGCATGCTGACCTGGGCCCATCCCAGGCGGGCCGCCGTGGCCTGGATCGACTCCTCGGATACGAACGTCCCGGCTTCGCTCTGGTAGGCGTACTCCCGGTCGGCGTCGTCATGGTTCACCAGCAACGCCAGGCACGGAAGGTCCCCGGAGCTGACATAGTCGAGCATCTCCGCGTCTCCCGGCGAGTTGCCGGCGGCGAGGATGGGCCGCCGTCCCAGGGCCGTGCGGATGTTGGCGATCTTGGCCGCACCCTCGTTGGCGCCGCCGTGAACGCCCCGGCCACGCACGAGTACCGGGCCTGTGTTGCGACGTTCCAGCTCGTAGGTGACGAGCGTGCCGACGACCCGTTCCGGGGGCACGCCGTACACCCGCTGGCTGATCGCCCGGACGAACTCGGTCCCGCCACCGGTGACGATGGCCGTTGTGAACGCCCGCATGTGCAGGGCGCGCAGGAGCTCCAGCATCGGCTGGTAGACCATCTGGTCGTACCGGAGCCCATGGTCGGGGTGTCGCGTCTCGGCGAAGAACGTCCGCACCCGCTCCTCGAAGACCTCCGGCTCGATCGACTCGAACAGACCCAGCAGCGCCACGGCGACGCGTTCCAGACCGAAGTCGGCAAGCGCTTCGCGGTCCCCCCGCACGACGGCGTCGTACTCGGGCACGTCCCGCAGGTCCGGGCGGTGTGCGACGGCGTGCCTCAGCTCCCAGACGAAGAAGTCCAGCTGGGGGTAGCGGGGCTTCTCGCACCACAGCGTGCCGTCGTTGTCGAAGACCGCGACCCGGCGCTCGGGCGCGACCTGCTCAGCCATCGCGAGGAACTCGAGCAGCGCGGCGCGCGTCGCCCCCTCGCGCCACGAAGGCAGCAGATGGTCATCCATCATCGGTCCCCTTCTTCCGGACGCCGGTCAGCTCTCCGTGTGCCGCCTCGCCATCGTCGCGCATCAGCACGTCCATTGACTGACTCGTACGTCAGGGGTGAACTCGTTCGTCGGAGGTGAGGGGAGTCGGCGGCCGATGGTCTAGCCTGGCACCGGCACTCAGACCTCCCCATCTCAGCTCGTCAGGGTGACGTGAGCCGCCCGATGGGGCTTGCTCTTGCGCGGTCCACAGCCGCATGAAGCCACCGGACAGCGACGCTGGTCGACGACGGGTGAGCGATCGTGATCTTTGGGGACCCTTCGCGGTGCTCCTGCTCGAAGTGCCTCCTGGCGATCGGCTTCGGGCCCGCGTGGGTCGTGACGCGCCTGCTTCTGCGGGCCAGGGCGCGCCGGTGGACCGAGCTGCACTGAAGTGGTATCGCGCCGGTCGCACTGGCGGCGACGTCCTACGTGCTCGCGGGCGAGATCGGCGGCTGCGGCTTCATCGCGGCCTGGGTGTCGGTCTGACGGCCGGGTTGCTGCTGCGTGGCCCGCTTATCGAGGCCGGGCACTTCCCGGAGGAGCTCGCGGACCTCGGCACTGCGCTCGCCTCCCTTGTCTTCGGTGCGCTTCCTCGGGCCGGCGTGGACCAATGCCACGTGGCCCCAGCTGGCCTACGCGGTGGTCAGTCTGCCCGTCGTTCGATGCTGCCGGTCGCTGCGTCCCAGCGGGGGAGGGGGGCTCGCAGCGCCGTCGGTCCTGCTTCACGGCGTCAGCGGGTCGTGGGCTGCGACCGATACGCGGACTGGTTCGACGCCGAGGCGAAGGTGCGGACGAGCCTGCCGGAAGGCAGTCCGGTCGAAGCCGTCGGGACCCGCGTCCGGGGACCGCACACGCCGGAGGCCAACGGTGGATCGTGAGGTGGGGCCGGGGGTTCCCCTGGGTCGCCGACCGGAACCGTCCCGTCGCCGGCTCGGAAGTCGGCGAGGACCGCAGGACCCGCTCGTCGCTGACGGCTGGTTGTTCCATGTTGATCAGCTGCCCGGCCTCAGAGCTCCAACCGGCTGCCGAACGCGTCGGGGTGAAGGTGGCTCAACCTCGCCCATGGCCGTACATGGCAGTGCGCAACCCCCCGGCCCGTAGTCCCCGCCGATGCCGTCGTCCTGGCCATGATGGGCTGTCGCCTACTCAGTGCGACTCGGTCGTCGGAGCCCGTGACCGCGATCGCTGTCACCTATCCTTGTGTGGTGGCGGTCAGCCGGAGTCGTCGAGTTCGGGCCGTCCGGCGACGCAAGCGCCGCATGGAGCGCGCCGAGAACGACCTCACCGACGAGCAGTGGCGTGCGCTCCAGGCGGCCTGGGGCGGCTGCGCCTACTGCTGCGCGACCGACAAGCCCTTGCAGCGCGACTGCGTTCTGGCGCTGTCCCGCGGCGGACGCTACACACTCGACAACGTCGTGCCTGCCTGCGGCTCCTGCAACACGAGCAAGTGCAACGCGGAGGTCACCGGCTGGATGCGGCGAAAGGGCTTCGACGAGCGGGCGTTTCTGCTGCGCTACCTCGCGATCAGGACGGCCCTCGTTCCGCTCAACGTGGGCGCCCGCTGACCTCGGTCGTGGATGATCGCTGACGCGCGTCGTGGCCGCTGGAGTAAAGTTCATGTCTCGCAAGGGTTTCTGGACTTGGTGAGGTTCAGAAGGATCGACGGCGCGGGGTTTCCCATGGCTTCCTCGGCCACTGCGGGTCGCGTGCTGTCCGACATGGTTCAGGTAAGGCCACCCGCCGAGCGTTCACGACCGCCAGCTACCCGTTCTCGGGGGTCCGGGTCGCTCCGGCAGGGGGGTCACGGGCTGCTCTCGCTACGACGGCGCGCGCAGGGCGTCCGCGTCGCCGTGCTACGCCCTCGGGTCTGGGTTTGGCCAGCGACGGCGACAACCGGGCCGGCGTCAGTGAAGGGATCAGTCGCGAACAACGGTGGCGAGGTTCAGCCAGAGCTCTTGTTCGAGGTCGGCGATGTCGGCCATGGGTGCGGTGGCGTGTTCGAGGTGGTCTGCGGGATCGGTTGCGTCCGCTGCTTGGGTGAATGCGCGGGCCACGGATTCCCATCGGTCACCGATCGAGGTCAGTGGCGGGGCCAGGTCGGCCAGGCGCGGTTCCGCGGTGATCGTGGCGGCTTCGGTGAGGAACCGGGCATACATGTATCGAAAGATGCCGCCGCCGGTGCCACCTCGGTGGTCGATGAACAGTGCCACATTGGAGCAGGTTCGTCGCAGAGGTTCGTCGTCGAGCACCTGGGGCCACCTGCGTGTCTGGTTGATCGCCTTGCGGATTCCGGGCACGCCGAGGTTGGCGATGGGTGGCGAGAGCATCTGCTGGCATGCTTCGCCGATCGCCTCACGCACGTCCTGTGGTGTTGGCGGGTGGGCTGCGGTGAAGTCGAAGGTGTGCCAGCGGTGTTGCGGCGGGAACGGCTTGAACTTCGAGCCCCGTGCCTGCTCGAGCACATCCCAGGCGACCACGTGCAGCTCGGGGTCTCGGTCGGCGATCAGCACGTCGTCGGTGTCGGGATCGTGGCCGGCGACAACCACCGTGTGGCCACCGAAGTGGTATTCGTCGGGGAAGTCGAAATAGGGCAGGTACCCCATGTCCAGATACACGAACGCCGGCTCATCGGCGCGCAGCAGCTCACGCAGCGTCTGTTGCGCCTAACGGGCACTTGCCGTCGTGTGCGACTCGACCGCTACTCCGGTGCGTCGGCCGATGGTCTCCTCCAGGCCTTCCTCTCCCGGGCGTTCGTGATTGGCGCGGCCCCCGTAGAACGGGTCGGTGCCCTTGATGTGGAAATGCACGAAACCGATCCCTCGACCCAGACCCAACAGCAGATCCTCGGAGATCGGATAGCCGTGGAAGTCGTAGATGTGCTTGAGCGAGCCGGTGACACAGTGGTGGGTCGGGTAGGGCTCGAACCCGGCGAACGGTCGCAAGGTCATCGTGGGGGTCCTTTCTGCGTTGGTGGAGGTCTTCGGCGCAGCGCCGGATCCACGAGAGCTCGGCTGCAGGACATCGTCAACCTCGAGTTGAGGCAACGCGGACAGGCTGAGCTGGAAACCCGCCGGTTGCCGAGCCAGGGGTAGTTCGCGTGGGGAGACGGCCTTCCTGGCTCCACCACCACGACCATCGCCTCACCTGCCGGTGCTCGCAGTTCCAGCAGCGCGTCTGGTCGGTAGGGACCTCGCCCACCAGGTTCCACGCGCAACGACTGGGACCGTGCCCAGGGAGGCGCTCGTAACACCAAGTCGGGCACGATGCGCGCCACCTGCGCCTCGGTCTCGGGGGGACCCGGTGGTCGGCTGGGACCCGGTGGTCGGGGCGCCGAAACACCTCCTATCCCGGAAACAACAGAGTCCCGCTGCGACCGGAACTCAACTATCTCGCGAACCTGACAGCCTCCGCTCCGTGCGGAAACCCGCAGAACCAAGAGGATTGTCCTCCGCGGCGACGCACTGTGGCCGCTGGTCCCGTCGTGCGCATGGCCAGGGGCGAGCGCGACTCGCCGAGGCGATGCGGTCAGGCGGTGGCCGTGGCCGCGGGCGATGGGCCGGCCGGGACCGGCTCGGGCCGGATTCCGCGGACAAGGAGATAGCCGATCATCCAGAACTCACCGATCGTCGCGGGGAAGGCGAGGCCTTCGACCAGCAGGTTCGGGGCGCCGGCGACGCCGTAGTCGATCAGGCCACTGAGCAGGTAGCCGCCTCCACCGACCACCAGGATCCAGCCGAGTGCTCTCGGGAAGCGACCTGTTGCGATCGCCGTCCACCCCATCGGGATGAGCCACAGGCCGAAGAACAGGGCGCCGATACCCCACGAGTTGGTGCTGAGCTGATACAGCAAACCGACGGCAGCGGCCGCGTCGCCGGCTGGGGCGAGCGACGGGTCCTTCGCGACGCCGAGGGCCGTGGCCAGGAACACCGCGCTGGCCATGATGACCACCGCGTTGATCAGTCCGAACGCGGCGATCGAGACCCCGGCGACGTTGTGCACGGTACGTAGCAGCTTGTAGAACCAGATGGCCGCCAGCGCCTGAGTCACCACGATGGCCATCTCGAGGAAGACGCCGAGATGGGCCAGCCCCTCTCTCGTGGTGAGGTTCGCCAGCGTGGCAGCTGGGTCGCCCTCGACGTAGATCGCGGGGCGGACCAGCAGGAAACCGAGCATCCCGGTGATCCCCAGTCCGAAATACCAGGCACCGGTGATCCGCGCAGTGGTCGTCTGGGTGGCCATGGTCTCTCCCCTCGCACGGAGTATCCGCCCACGATACCGACGTGTGGGTGCCGGAAACTCGGCTCAGGGCGTTGACCTGGGCGTTCGCTCCGCAGCGGCCGATGTCATGCTCTCGCGATGGGTCTGCGCCTGGGGTATGTGATCGTTCGAGGTCTCGTCGGCGCCTTGGTGCTGCTGGCCCGGTCGCAGGCATCCAAGGACGCCGAGATCCTGGTGCTACGCCATCAGCTGGAGGTGCTGCGCCGTCAGGGGCCGCGACCGCGGCTGTCGTGGGTGGACCGGGCCGTGATCGCCGCGCTGGCGTTGCGGCTGCCGCCCGCGCGACAGATCGGCATGCTGGTCACTCCCGGCACGATGCTGCGGTGGCACCGCCGACTGGTTGCCCGCCGTTGGACCAGTCAACGGAAAGGGGCCGGGGCGGCCGCGGACTCGGGCAGGGCTTCGGGCGTTGGTGATACGACTCGCGAGGGAGAACCCGACGTGGGGCTACCGCCGAGTGCACGGCGAGCTCGCTGGCCTCGGGTACACGATCGCCGCCTCGACGGTGTGGTCGATCCTGCGCTCTGCGGGACTGGACCCGGCACCGCGACGCTCGGGCCCGACCTGGAAGCAGTTCCTGACCGCCCAGGCCGAGGGCATCGTGGCGTGTGACTTCTTCCACCTCGAGACCATCGCTCTGAAACGGCTCGACGTGTTCTTCGCTGTCGAGCACGCCACCCGCCGGGTCTGGATCCTTGGTGTCACGGCGCACCCGACCGGAGCGTGGGTGACTCAACAGGCCCGCAACCTGCTGATGGACTTGGACGACGCTGGCCGCCGGATCAGGTTCTTGATCCGCGATCGGGACACCAAGTACACGGACGCGTTCGATGCCGTCTTCGCCGGCGCCGGCGCGGATGTGGTCGAGATCCCGGTCCGGGCACCCCGAGCCAATGCCATCTGCGAGCGATTCGTGGGCGGTGTCCGCCGCGAGCTGCTCGATCGGATCCTGATCGTCAACATCGCCCACGCCAGAGCCGTCCTGAGCGAGTATGAAAGCCACTTCAACACGCACCGGCCTCACCGCGCCTTGAAGCAGGCGGCACCACTTCGGCCGCTCCCGCCTGTGCCAGCGGACCCGACGGCCACGGTCGTCCGTCGTGATCGCCTCGGCGGCTTGCTCCACGAATACACGCAGGTCGCATAACTGATGCAGGATTCTCGGCACCCACACGCCCGCAAGGCCGACCGGCCCATCATGCGCCTCTACCTGTGACGGGCCACCGGATCCGCTCTCCCGCTGGAGGAACGGCTATCGGGATGCTGCGCTCCGTGGCTGGCGCCGTCTGGGGCGTCGCTCGCGGGCGTCCCGCGAGGGTGTCGGTTGCGGGACGCCGGCGAGATCGGCGATCAGCGTCGCGTTGAACTGTCCGCGAGTTCTGCCTTCGCGGCCAGACGTTGGCGCTGGATGGCGCGGTAGACGGTGGAGCGGCCGACGCCGAACAGCTCAGCCACTTCGAGGGTGCTGTACTCGCCGCTGTGCACCAAGGACACCAGGTGTGATTCCTGCTTCCGGTTCAGCTTGGGCTGCTTGCCCTTCAGTCGGCCCTTGGCCTTGGCGACCTTCATGCCTTCGACGGTGCGAAGCCTGATCAGATCGGACTCGAACTCCGCAACCATGGCCAGGATATTGAAGAGCAGCCGCCCCACGGCATCCGTGGGGTCGTAGACCGACCCGCCCAGACTGAGGCTGATCTCTCGCGCGGTGAGCTCGTCGGCGATCGCACGGGCGTCGGGTAAGGACCTGGCGAGGCGGTCGAGCTTGGTCACGACCAGGGTGTCGCCGGCACGACACGCAGCGAGGGCTTCGCGGAGCCCGGGGCGTTCCCGGTTTGTGCCGGTCAGCCCATGGTCGACGTAGATGCGTTCTGCTGCCACTCCGAGGCCGAGCAGGGCGTCACGCTGAGCGGTGAGATCTTGTTGATCTGTGGAGCATCGGGCATACCCGACAAGCAGTGCGCTCATGGCGCGCCCTCCCAAGGGGATGGGCCCGGCCGCCCACCGGACGTGGACGGCTCGGGCGTCGGGCCGGACCCGACCCGACCCCACCAGCGACCGCCCGTGCCGCCGGGGTTGCAAGCCCGGCGATCTCATCGGCTCTACCGCCAAGACGGTTTTCGTCATACGATTTGGTCATGGTCAGCGAGGAGCAGATCCGGCAGTGGGCGGACGAGGCCGAAGTCGGCTACGACGTCGAGGAGATGAAGCGCCGGGGGCGTGGGCGACCCGGCCGTGGCGCCGAGCCGATGCAGGTCGTCGCTGTACGCCTGACCGCGGAAGAGCTTGCTGCGGTCGACGCGATCGCCGAGCGCGAGAAGATCTCGCGATCCGAAGCGATCCGCAGGGCCCTGGCCGGCTTTGCCGCGTGAAGGTCCACCACAGCGCACTCAAGCACGGGGTACTCCCCGAGGACTCGGTCCAAGCAGCGGACTGGCCGCTCTGGATCGAACCGCTCGATGAGGAGAACTGGCCGCACCGCGAACTGCGACTCGGATTCGACACGCAGGCGCGCTTGCTCGAGACGGTCGTCTTGATCTTCGAGACCGGCGAAGAATTGGTTATCCACGCCATGACGGCTCGCAAGCAGTACTGGGGCCTCCTGCCCTGAGTCGCCACAAGCCGATCCCTGAACGGTCACGCTCCGCGTGACGATCGGCTTGTGGGCATGCACTGCGGCTCGTAGTGCGGGTGCGGCGTTCGACTTCCAGCAATACATGGGCGCGCCGGGGTGACACGGGGAGGGCACCCTGACTCTGACTGCTAGAGCAGCATCCAACGGGTGCTTCGCCGTCGGGAGTGTCGGCGGTCACCGCCATCATGGGTTCATGAGCCTGTTCAACCGTCGGAAGCCTGCAGGCCCGACTACCCCCGAAAGGGTTCCACCGATGGCACTGCGGTCACCCACATACCTCGACACCGAGACCCTGTTGTCCCTGGCGGAGTACTTCGACCTGGACGTGCCGCACCAGGCGGACGTAGTCGAGAAGACCGTCCGGAAGCGATCCGGTGGCGGCAAGGTCGGGGCCAGCGGCGTGGGCGTTGAGGCCTCCGCTGGGAGGGACGTCGAGTACCAGGCGTCCTACAGCCTGGAGCCGAAGGTCAAGGCGACCGTCAATAAGGTCATCGACGCCCTCATCTGCACTGGCGCCGTCGACACCGGGCCTGGCGACCGGGACGCCCTGACCAAGGACGGCGTGGTCGAGCTCGAAGGCTGCGCCAGGATCACCACGGCGAGCGTGGCCGGCAAGGTCTTCTACATCTTCCGCCGGCTCATGGGAGACGTCGAAGGCCAGGATCTGGACTCCATCTTCAACCTCGACGACGAAGTGCTTCCGCCCGGCACGGTCGAACAGCTGCAGAGCGTGTATTTGCAGAACGAACTGCTGCCCATCCCGGTTCTGCTCGAGCTCACCGGGTCGGGCCTGTCCAGTAACGTTTACGTCAACCTGAGGCCAGACCACTTTATGGAAGCGGCCGATGCGAACCGCATCGAGGGCGACCTGCGAGTCCTCGGAACCGTCTCTCGAATCGTCCCGGGCGGGGACGACGGCTACTTCAGTGCCGAGGAGTGGTTGCTGCACGACTGGGAGTACCTCATGCGCCGCATGCTCATGACCCAGATAAAGGACGTGGTCGACGACCTGGTCGAGAAGTTCGACCTTGACATGCCGGCTGACGACGTCCGCGCCCACATCGCCGGTCCCGCGCTTGTGATTGACGCGATCGCACTGTACTGAACACGCTTGCGGACGGAGGACCCGATCCGCCGCTGGCACCACGGGTGCTCTTGCCGTCGTCGCTAGGGGATCCCGCATCGGGATCCTCGTCCGGTTGGTTGCGCAGGTTCGCCTCGACTGCGGGGAGGTCTTGCCAGCGGGGCCCTGGACCTTCCTGCCTTTCGTCAGCTGTTTTCGTCGAGGATGCCTTCGGTGATCGCGCGCAGGGCGAGCAGGTGCGCCTGGTAGGCGCGGTGTCCTGTGGTGGTTGCTTGGATCCAGGTGCGTGGCCGGTTGCCGGCGTAGCCCTTGGTGACCTTGACGTAGCCGGCCCTCTCCAGGTGGGAGATCGCTTTGCTCAGTGCCGAGTCCTCGGTTTCCAGGATGTCGCGGAGGGTCGGGAAGTCGATCTCGGTGCGCTGTCCCAGTGCGGCCATCAGGGAGAACCGGACGGGGGTCTGGAAGGCGTCGTTGAGCCTGTGTCTCGGGTGTGCCATGTGGGCTAGGCGCGTCCTCGGGGTTGCGGGGCAGGAACGCCGCGTAGGCCATGACCAGCAGTGCGAGAACGCCTGCGGTGATGCTGATCGGTGGTGTGATCCAGTCGGTGTTCGCCAGGAGCACGGACAGGGTGAACAGCCCGCTCAGCACGATCCCGAATGCGGCCCAGTGGATGGGCCCCCACTCGTACCCGGTGTGTGACAGTCCCCACTCGGCCCGCCAGCCGAACAGGAAGACGACCACGAGCACCACGCAGGCCGCGGTAGATATGACGGCGAACCACTTCTCCTGGGTGCTGGTCGCGGCCAGCAGTCCGGCGGTGAGGCCGATCAGCACCGTTGTCCGCCGTGCCGGGCGGCGCAGGGGCTCGTTGCTCCATGGTTGCGCCTCCCGGGTTCGTGGACGGGACAGGGCTCGGATCGGGCCGGCCGCCATCGTCACGAACAGGAGCACGGGCAGCAGCAGGGCGGCCCACCACGGGTAGGTCACCTCGGTGATGCTCGCCACGAGCAGGACGGCGAACCAGCCGATGATCAGCGTGTAGGCGACCCAATGGGCGGCCGACGGCTTCGTGCGGATGCTGAACCGTTCCCGCGCTCCGCTGATCAAGGAGGCGAGTAGGAGGAGGGGCAGGACCAGCAGCCCTGAGGTGTAGTCGGCCGCACCCGCGGTCACCTCGTTGGGCGGGTCACCAACGACGGAGATCAGGAAGGCTCCCAGGTAGGCGGCCAGGGCTGCGGCGAGCCACAACTGAAGCACCGCGAACGCCCGCGAGGGCCCCCGGTGCTCAACCTTGGCGCGGACCTGCGCATAGCCCCGCAAGCTCGCGTCAGCCCTGTCCGGTCCGGTCATCGGCTTTTCACTTTCCATATGGCAAGTATGTGCTCAATGGACTGTCCAGTCAATCCACACCACCTGCCCCGCTCTCCGAGCCCCGGTCTGGTCGATCAGCACCCCGAGCACCACAGCCGCGGCCGAGACCAGGACAGCGCACCTGATCTGACGGCCGCGGCACAGAACCGCACTCTTCGGCGGCAACGGGATTGCCGTACTGCAAGGACCTCACCGGTCACCGATCCTCATGCGGTGTGCCGGCCGTCGATTCGAGCCTGGTCACGGAGTGGCGCCGTCGGCGGCCCGTAGGTCCTGGACCAGCCGGGCAGTGCGCCACTGGCCGACCTTGGTGGAACCACTTTGCCCAGGGGTAACTCAGTCGCACCACGTAGTAGTTGGTGAATTCCACGACCGCGAAGAGCCAGACGAGCACCGCCATTGTGCCCGCCCAGCGAGTACTGGAGAGATCGACGGCGATGTAGATACCCGCCGCCAACAGGACGAGCACGTCGAGGACCTGCAAGGTCCGGTAGAGGCGGGCCAGAGATCGAGGCATCGATCGGACCTCCACCCAAGTGCGCGCCAGCAGCCAGTACGCACCTGCCTGGCTGAGAATCAGAACCAGGGGCACCACCGCGACCAGGAAGCTCGCCACTGCTTGGTCGCTGCCCAATCTCGGGACGACGACAGTGAGCGCGGCATAGACGAACATCACAACCGCGGCGAGCTCACCGAGGCCCAGCGAGAGGTACCGGCGGCGCAGAGCAGCACGCCGATCCTCAGTCCCGACCATCCAGCAGATCCTAGGCTCAGGGGTGCCCTTGAGCGTCGACCCGGCCGCTCTCGTAGGCCCAGATCACGATCTCGACGCGGTTGCGTGCCGAGAGCTTGGTCATGAGTGCGCTGATGTGGGTCTTGACGGTGCTGAGCGAGAGGTAGAGCTCCTCGGCGATCTCGGTGTTCGTCCGGCCGGCGGCGACCAGATCGAGGACAGCCTCCTCTCGGGCGGTCAACGGCTCGACAGGCTCCGCCACTGCCTCGCCGCGGGACGAGGCGAAGGTCGCCAGGAGCCGAGCCGTGACGGCTGGCGCGATCAGGGCCTCGCCCGTCGCGGCGGATCGAACGGCGCGGGCCAGGAGGTCGGGGTCGGCGTCCTTGAGGAGGAAGCCGCGGGCGCCGGCCCGCAGCGCGTCGTATACGTACTCGTCCTGGTCGAAGGTGGTGATCACGATGACGGGAACCGGGTCCTCGACGTGGGGCCCGGCGACCTGTCGGGTGGCCTCGATCCCGTCGAGGTTCGGCATCCGGATGTCGAAGAGGCAGACGTCAGGACGCAGCGACCGGACTTGTTGGACGGCCTCGAGCCCATCGCGGGCCTGCCCGACGACGTCGATCGACGGTTCAGCATCGAGGATCGTGGCGAGGCCCACGCGAACCATGTCCTGGTCATCGGCGATCAGCACCCGCACCGGCGCCGTCATGAGCCGGCCTCGGTGTCGACCGTGGCGACCGGGACCGTTGCCTCGACAGTCCAGCCGCCCTCGGGATCGGGACCGGCGCGAACGGCGCCGCCCAGCAACGACAGACGTTCTCGCATGCCGACCAGGCCATAGGACGGGCTCGCTCGTCGCGTGCGCCCCGAGGTCGCCGGTCGCCCGTCGTCGTGCACCCGCAGCCGCACAGTGGGCCCATCCCTGTTGAGGTCGACTGACACCACCGTGGGGTCCTGGGCGTGACGCCCCGCATTGGTCACCGCCTCCTGGGCGGCTCGGAACAACGCCGACTCCACCGGTGCCGGCAGCCGGTCGAGGTCACCAGAGGTCTGGACGACGACCCGAGGGCCGGGGTCCTGGTCGCGGGCGAGCCGCGGTATGTCGGCTACGCCGTAGGTAGGACTTCGGCCCCCGTTGCCGGTCTGCTCGTCGTGGCGCAGCAGGGCCACCATCGCGCGCATGTCTTCCAGGGTGCGTGCGGCGGCTTCCTCCACCCCGTCGATCGCCTCGGCGGCGGCGCCGGGGTCGACGCGGGCACGAACCTTGGCGGCCCGGGCGTGCATCAGGATGCCGGAGACGTGGTGGGCGACGGTGTCGTGAAGGTCGCGGGCCAGCTGTTCACGCTCGCGGGCCCGGATCTCGTCGCGGGTTCGCACCTGGGACCTGGCCCAGAACCGCATCAGCGCGCCGATAGCGACCGGCAGCATCAGCGCCCCGACGCCGAGCGCCATCGAGGAGCCGCTGGAGTCGTACAGGGGCTCACGCGTCAGGTGGAGCACCAGCAGGTAGCAGCTGCCGATGACCACCCCGCGCCCGCTGGCCCAGCGGCCCAATGAGTAGGCCAGCAGCAGGACGACAGCGGTGACATCGAGGACGCTGTGAGGCTCCCCGGCGAGCGCGGGGACGACGCCGGCGACGGTCTGTGCGCCGTAGGCCACGACGAGCATCGCGAGAGGGTGTTGGGGTCGCCACAGGAGCGTGGCCACACAGACCAGTGACCAACCCGCGTGCCAGAGCGGCCACGCCATGTCCTCGCGAAGCCCAACCTCGAGCACGGTGACCGGGATCAATCCCGCGACCAGGGCGCGGTCCCACCAGGCTGACCCCGCGGGAGCGATCGCCCGCGGTTCGTCCCAGAGCGCGCGCAGCGCACCTCCGCCCACTACCTCACCCTAAGCCGTCGACGCCGGTGACCGGGATCGAACTTTCGGTCCGCTTAGTCCGGCCTCAGGGACGAGACGGCTGCGGCCCTGGCTCCGATGTGGCGGTGCGCCAGTTCGCCGAGGATCGATGCATGAGACGACACACCGCTACCTCCGCACTAGACACCGCCGCCACGGCCGGACAGGCTCCGGTCCCTCCTCCCACCTCCTCACCCCGAACGTCGCCCGCCCTGATCCGCGCCGGCGGCACCGCCGCGCAGGTCGTTGCCGGCACCTACGTCGTGGGCTTCCTCGTCATGGTCGCCTACCTCCTCCCTCGCGGATACGCCTCGCCCGTCGAGGACCCCGCCGGCTCGCTCAGCTTCCTCCGGGACCACCACGCCGAGCTGGCCGGCTGGTACTTCGTCCTCTACCTCCTCGGTGGGGTCGCGATGGCGCTGGTCTCGCTCGGAGCCGGTCAACGACTGGCCGCGGCTCCGGCGCTCAGCCGATTCTCCACGGTCCTCGGACTGATCTGGTCTGGAATGCTCGTCGCCAGCGGGAGCATCGCCCTCGTCGGGCAGCAGGCTGCTGTGACCCTCTACGCCGAGAACCCGGACCTCGCTCTGAACACCTGGGTGTCAACCAGCGTGGTTCAGAACGCACTCGGCGGTGGCATCGAGGTCATCGGCGCCCTCTGGGCGGCCGTGGTCGGACTCGCCGCCCTGCGGACCCGCGCCCTCTCGGCCGGGTTGGGCGGGCTCGCACTCGGTCTCGCCGCCGCCGGGATGGCCACCGTCATCCCGATCGCGTCCGAGGCCGCGGCGTCCATCTTCGGGATCGGACTCATCGTCTGGTTCACCTGGCTCGGACTCGCACTGCGCCGACGCTGAGGACCCGGGCACACACCTGCGACCACGGCCGGTCCGCCGCCTATGCGTGGCGGACCCGCCGCGCGCTCCTGACAGCTCGTCAACCACTGAAAGGTCTGGAGTCACCATGAGAATCACAACGCTCAAAGTGGGATCCACATCCCCACGTCGCCTACGCACGCTGGCCCTGCTCGGCGCGCTGCCCCTCACCGCAGTGGCCGCCTTCCAGATCGCACTGTGGCTCGGCGCCCCCTACGGCGACGCAGTCCTGGGGGGCCACGCCAAGACCGTCGACGGTGCTCTCACCTGGCCCTATCGATGGGCCGCACTGGCACAAGCAGGTATCCTCCTGACGATGGCCCGGCTGTTCCTGGCGCGCGCCGGCATCGTCCGCGTACGTCGGCTCAGCACCCGCGGTCTGCGCACGACCACTGGCGCGATCGCTGGGTTCATGGCACTCAACACCGTTGCCAACCTGACGTCCCCACACCCGCTGGAACGCTGGATGGGCGCTGCCACCTTCGCGATCGGCCTCGCCGGCGCCGCACTCGCCGCTTCCCCGACGCCCACGGCTGCAGCCGCCTCGTCAGGCCCCGGTTTCACCCGCCAGACGGAGACCGCGAGATGAGCATGAGGCTCCACAGGAAGGCACCTGGGGCTCGGCGCCCGATGGAAGGCGAATCCGGCCCCAGCCGATGGCCACTGCCCCGTGCCGGCGCCGGATCGGCACGCGGAGCGTGCCACAGGCGGATCCCGAATCGACGCCCAATGACCTCTGGCTGTGGGGGGTACTGGCGCGCGGGCACGACTGCTGCTCCGGCGATCGGCCCGACCAGGCAGGCGAAGGACCAACAGCACTGACCGGTGCGAGCGGGTCCCCTAGCGTCGAGCACGGGCGACGGCGTGACCCAGTTCCGGTTGAGGCTGATCGCTCATCAGTGGACGGGAGACACATCATGGCCGACGTTGACGAGGCGACCGTGCGGAGTGACGCACGGCAGTGGCGCGGGCTCCTCATCACGGGGGCGTGGTGCGCCTTCGCGAGCGTCGTGATGATCGTTGTGCAGATCCCCATCTACGTCGTCTGGCCACCGCCTGAGTCGACGGCGGGGTTCTTCGAACTGCTGCTGGACAACCCGGTGATGGGCCTGGTCTCGCTGGACGTGTTGTACGTCGTCTCGAACGCCCTGATGTACCTGGTCTATCTCGCGCTGGCCGTCGTGCTGTGGAGGGTCAGCCAGTCGGCCGTCGTGATCGCGCTCGCGTTCTGCGTCGTCGGGATAGCCGCCTACATGAGCAGCCCGCGCCCGGTCGAGATGCTGTCCCTCGCCCAGGCGTACGCCGACGCCGACGCCGAGACCCGCACCGCCTTGCTGGCGACCGGAGACGGCATGCTCGCGACGTGGACGGGCACGGGCTATGACATCTACTACTACTTCACCTTCGCGACCCTGGCGGTCCTGGCCACTCTCATGCTGCGATCCTCGATCTTCAGCCGAGCCACGGTGGTGTGGGGCCTGGTGAGCGCCGTCCTCATGACCGTCCCCACCAACTTCGGTACGGTCGGCATGGTGTTCGCGATCGCGTCGTTGGTGCCGTTCTCGGTGTTCGCCGTCTTAGTCGGGAAACGCCTGCTGGAGCTCGCAAGCCCGGCGAAGCCCGTGGTGGCCACAGAAGGTTCACCAGATCGGGAAGCGGGCAGGTTGGGCCGAGAACCCTGACCGTGACCCCAAGACTTGCTGTGGAGCGAGCGTCCCAGTCATGGAACGGCCACCGGTATGTCGATCACGTCGCAGCCCACGGTGTCGTTGGCCACAAAGCCCATGTCCCGTTGGACCCGTCCGCCAAGGATCCCCGCGCCGGTGCGTCATCCGGGACGCCTATTTGTCGATCTGCGGGTCTCCCGACGTAACCAGTCAGACCCCCGGTTGACCTGGGGTGTGTTGGTGGTGGCGCCCGCTTTGTGATCATGTTTGACTCCGGGCGTGCCGGAGTCGCCTGCTGCGCCCTCGTATGGGGATCTGTTGGCGTTGGTGGCCGAGCAGGCCGGGGTGATCACGCAGTTGCGGGCCGAGGTCGGCGCGCTGCGGGCCGAGGTGGCCGCGCTACGTCGCCAGGTCGGTCGGGACTCCTCGAACTCCTCGCAGCCGCCCAGCCAGGACGACCCGGGCGCGAAAGCGACGTCCAGGTCGGACAAGCGCTCCGGCGAGCAGTCGGACGGGCAGGGGCCTGAGGGTGGGCGGCCGCGTCGTGGCCAGGGTGGGCAGAAGGGCCACCGGGGAACGGGTTTGGCGCGGGTCGCGCACCCGGATCGGGTCGAGGCGGTGGAACCGGCGGCGTGTGGTGGCTGCGGCGCCGGCCTGGCGGATGCGATAGGGCGAGTGGCGTCGAGCGTGCAGGTGTTCGACCTGCCCACGTTCTCGCTGCAGGTCTGCGAGTACCTGATGATGCGCCGGACCTGCCCGTGCGGGCACGCCACAACCGCTGACCTGCCGCCGGGCATCCGGGGCGGCCCGACCTGCTACGGCCCGAACGTGAGCGCCGCGGCCACACCCTGCAACGCCACTGCCGGATCCGGTCCTACCTGACCAGTGCCCGCAACCAGGGCAGACGACCCATCGACGCCATCCGCGACGCCCTCACCACCACCTGCTGGATGCCACCCACGACAGCATGATCAACTAGCGGCTACCCTGACTGGATAACCTCCCGACAGCGGTCGTCCGCACATCGGCATGGTCGATCACGCGCTCCGCCATGAGCGGAAGATCATCCGACCTGCCCCGGAGTTGTGTGAAGGGTTGGAGGTGAGGCTCGATGCCCTGGCCAACGTTCCTGGGGCCGGCTCGCGCAGTCATCAATCCATCGCTCTCCGCCTTGCTGGACGCATGGGTTCATTTGCCGTAGTCATCCACACGCGTCGTCGAAGCGGATGCACGTACCGAACCGGGCCACGCAGGCAGCCGCGACCCGCGCAGGCTTCACAGGCCCTTACCGACTGCTTCCGTGGAGCCTGACCTCGCGCTCGGGCGCTGTGGGCCTGCACGGCGTACTTGACGCCGTCGTTTGCCCCCAGCACAGTCCTCGCATGGATCCAGCGCCCGCAGGGCTCCGCCTTCGTATCCCCCACGCCGTCCCCGGCGACGGGCCGGCTGGCCGCGTCCGGTTCGTCAGCGCGGCGGGCGAGATGGGCAAGCCTGCCCTCAACGAGAAGGTCGAGCGCATCGCCCTGATGCGCAAGCAGCTCGTCCGGGTGCTGGACGAGGCAGGCGGGGCCGTCGGGCCGTGGGTGCCCGACCTGACGCCGGAGCAGAAGCTCACCGGGCTGCGCGACATGCTGCTGCAGCGCGCCTTTGACGGGCGGATGCTGCGCGCCCACCGCCAGGGGATGATCTCGTTCTACATGCAGGCCCTCGGCGAGGAGGCGATCGCCTGCGCGCAGCAGCGTGCCCTGCGGCCGGGCGACATGCATTTCCCGACCTATCGCCAGCAAGGCTTGTTGATCGCGGCCGGTTACCCGCTGGCGACGATGATGAACCAGATCCTCTCCAACGAGCTCGACCCCCTCAAGGGTCGCCAGTTGCCGGTGCTGTACTCCTCGAAGGCACACGGATTCTTCTCGATCTCAGGAAACCTGGCCACCCAGTACATCCAGGCTGTCGGCTGGGCCATGGCGTCGGCACTCCGGGGTGGCACGGAGATCGCCTCGGCATGGATCGGCGAGGGCTCCTCCGCCGAGTCCGACTTCCACGCCGCGCTGGTCTTCGCCTCCACCTATCAGGCGCCGGTCATCCTCAATCTGGTGAACAACCATTGGGCGATCTCCACTCCGGAGGACTTCGCCCGGGGTGCGTCGGCCACTTTCGCCGACCGGGGCTACGGGTTCAGCATCCCCGCCCTGCGGGTGGACGGGAACGACTACCTCGCCGTCTACGCCGCCTCGCAGTGGGCCGCCGAGCGGGCGCGGACCAATCTCGGACCCACACTGATCGAGTGGGTCACCCTGCGGATCGGCGCGCACTCCACCTCCGACGACCCCTCGGTCTACCGGTCCGCCGACGAGGCAGCCCAGTCACCGCTCGGCGACCCGATCGACCGGCTCAAGCAGCACGTGATCGCGATCGGCGCGTGGGACGACGAGCGCCACGCCGCGCTGGTCGCCGATCTGGAAGCGGAGGTCGAGGCGACCTTCACGCAGTCCGCGGCCCGCGGATCGGCCAAGAGCGGCCACGTCGGTGATCCTCGCTCCATGTTCGACGACGTCTACGCCGAACTCCCCCGGCACCTGCGCGAGCAGCGGGCACAGGTGGGCTGACATGCCGAGCATGACGATGATCGAGGCGATCCGCGACGCTCACGCCGTCGCGATGGAACGCGACGACCGCGTGGTCGTGTTCGGTGAGGACGTCGGCTTCTTCGGAGGCGTGTTCCGCTGTACCCAGGGCCTGCAACAGCGGTTCGGACCGCATCGCTGCTTCGACACACCGATCAGTGAGGCCGGCATCGTCGGGGCGGCGGTCGGCATGGCGGCCTACGGCCTACGGCCGTGCGTGGAGATCCAGTTCGCCGACTACATGTATCCGGCCTACGACCAGATCGTGTCCGAGGCGGCTCGGCTGCGCCATCGCTCGGCCGGCGACTTCACCGCCCCCCTGGTGATCCGCATGCCCACCGGCGGCGGCATCTACGGCGGGCAGACTCACTCGCAGAGCCCTGAGGCTCTGTTCACCCACGTCGCGGGGTTGACCACGGTCGTCGTCTCCAACCCCCACGACGCCAAGGGGCTCCTCCTTGCGTCGATCGAGGACGAAGACCCGGTGATCTTCCTGGAGCCCAAGCGGCTGTACAACGGACCGTTCGACGGGCACCACGACCAACCGCTGGTGCCCTGGTCGCAGCACCCGCTCGGCGAGGTACCCGAGGGGCACTACACGATCCCCCTCGGCACAGCGCGGATCCACCGGCCGGGCGACGAGCTGACCGTGCTCACCTACGGCACCCTCGTCCACGTCGCCCAAGCGGCAGCGGAGGAGACCGGCGTCGACGCCGAGATCGTGGACCTGCGCACGCTCGTCCCGCTCGACATCGAGACTGTGGTCGCGTCGGTGACCAAGACCGGCCGATGCCTGGCCGTCCACGAAGCCACCCTGACGTCGGGGTTCGGTGGCGAGCTCAGCGCGCTGGTGCAGGAGCGCTGTTTCCATCACCTCGAGGCGCCCGTCACCCGGGTCTGCGGGTGGGACACCCCCTACCCCCACGCTCACGAATGGTCGTACTTCCCGGGGCCGGAACGCGTCGGGCGGGCGATGCGCGAGGTGTTGGCCGCATGACCAGTTTCGAGGTCAGGCTTCCGGACGTCGGCGAGGGGGTCGCCGAGGCCGAACTGCTCAGCTGGTCGGTCGGCGTCGGCGACCAGGTCACCCCGGCGTCCGCATTGGCCGACGTGATGACCGACAAGGCGACCGTCGAGATCGCCTGCCCCGTCACCGGCACGGTCGTCGCCCTGTACGGCGAGCTCGGGGACCGACTCGCCGTCGGCAGCCGGTTGGTCACGGTCGAGCTCGACGACGGTGCGTCGACGACCAACAGCCCGCCCACCAGCGCGGCGGCCGAGCTGCCGGGCGCGACCGAGGTGTCGGGCCCGGCCGAGCTCCCGGACCCGGCGGCGCTCCTGGGCGCCTCCGGCCGGCCAGACGCTGAACCGGCCACGATGCCAGGCGGAGCCAGCCGTCGCGCAACGGCCGCACCCGCCGTCCGAGCCCGAGCCCGACAGCTCGGCCTCGACCTCGCGGACGTGCTCGGCACCGGGCCGGACGGTCGGGTCACCCACGCTGACCTCGACCGGCACCTGCTCAGCGGGCGGCAATCCGCCGTCGGGTCAGTGGGTACCGGCGAGCCGAACCGCCAACCGGTGCGGGGTCTGCGCCGGCGGATCGCCGAACGGCTCACGGTTGCCTGGCGGGAGATCCCGCACATCACGTATGTCGACGAGGTGGATGCGACCGAGCTGGAGGCACTGCGGTCCACCCTGAACGCACGTGACTCGGCGATGCGCCTGACGCTGCTGCCGTTCGTCCTCCGGGCCGTGGTCATCGCCTGTACCGAGCATCCGCGGGTCAACGCCCGCTTCGACGCCGCGGCCGACACGCTGGAGGTGTTCGACGCCGTCCACGTCGGCATCGCCACCCAGACCGATGACGGACTCATGGTGCCCGTCGTCCGGGATGCGCAACGACGAGGCATCGACGAACTGGGTGCCGAGATCAACAGGGTGTCCTCGGCAGCGCGAGCCGGGCGGGCGAGCGGGTCCGAACTGAGCGGTTCGACGATCACGGTCACCTCGCTCGGCGCCCTGGGCGGGTTGGTGACCACGCCGATCATCAACCACCCCGAAGTGGCGATCGTCGGCGTCAACCGGCTGCAGACCCGCCCGCAGTGGCGGGCCGGGCACGGATTCGAGCCCCGACAGATGATGAACCTCTCCTCCAGCTTCGACCACCGGATCGTTGACGGCTGGGACGCCGCGGTCTTCGTCCAGCGGATCAGGCAACTGCTGGAACACCCGGCACTGCTGTACGCCTGGCGGTGACCTACGACCGCCGGCGGCGTCCGCCGCGTCCGGCGACGTCGCAGCCGAACGCGCTGCCGTGCGCACGTTGCTGGCGCAGATCCAGTCCAGGCTCGCAGTGCCCTCTTCTCTGCCAGGTAGCAGGGATGACGGCAATTGCCTTGGCTACGCCGCGTCCCGCGCGGCCGCACTCGTCGCGGCAATTGCGGGCGGCGGCGAGCGTCGCAAGCGCGGCAGCGGCGCAACTTCCGCGCAGCGGGGCACGTGTGCGTGCTCGGGCAAGAGCGCGTACCGGAGTCCGTCCTCGGTGATCATCGCGGTTGCCGTTGAGAGTACCGATGGGGCAGGCTCGCCGCGTGAGCCACCTGGGCAGCGACCCGTCCGTGACTCTGGTCGTCATCTCCGGGCTTCCGGCCGTCGGCAAGACGACGATCGCCAGCCGGCTTGCACAACAGATCCTTGCCGCGCACGTACGCATCGACACGATCGAGCAGGCGGTCATCGAGGCGACACCATTGGTCCAGCCGCTCGGTCCGGTCGGTTACGTCGTCGGCTATGCCGTGGCGGCCGACCAGCCACGCAACTGCGTGTCCGTGGTGGCCGACTCGGTCAACCCGCTCGCGGTGACCAGATCGGCCTGGCGTGAGGTCGGTGCCCGTCACGCGGACCGGACGGTTGAGGGGGAGGTCATCTGTTCCGATCCGGACGAGCACCGTCGCCGGGCCGAGACGCGGACCTCGTCCATCCCTGGCCTGGTCCTGCCGACTTGGCCACAGATCCTCGATCGCGAGTACGAACCGTGGGATCGCCTGCCATTGATCGTCGACACGGCCAACGCCGACCTCGATGCCTGCGTCACGACCCTTCGTCGACGTGCCGATCTGTGACCGGGCAACGCGCACCTCGCGGCATGAGCGTATTGGCCGCGCGGATCGCGGCATGAGCGGGCGATCTTAGTCGCCCTCAGTGCGGCTGAGCGCGCGCTCGTGAACATGCGCGCATTTGATGAACGGGTCCGGCGTCGTTGGCGCCGCCGCTTCACAGGGAAGGGCTGCGCTTTCCTCTGCGCCTGGCGGATGGCTGCGTGAGGCGATCAGACGCCGGGTGCAGGAACATGAGGACGTGGACATGCGACGTCGACCGGACGTGGCGCCAACGGCAGCGCCCGACCCCGGTCTCTTCGGGCCCGAGTCGGTGACCTGGCGGGTGCACGGTGACCCGGCCATGGTCCTCGCAGGCTTTCGGGCGCTGCTGCTGCAAGCGGTGCACCCGTTGGTGATGGCGGGGTTCGACGACAACTCGTTCTTCCGGGAGGACCCGTGGGGGCGGCTGCGCCGGACGGGTGAGTGGATCGCCGCGGTCACCTACGGCACCACGGACGAGGCCGAGAAGGCGGGCGCGGTGCTGCGCGCCGTCCACGCGCGTCTCGCGCCCGGTGTCGAACCGGAGACCGGCCGCGCCTACCGGGTGGACGACCCGGAACTGCTCCTGTGGGTGCACTGCACGGAGGTCGAGTCGTTCCTGTCGACCTATCGCCGCTCCGGCGGCCGCCTGGAGCCCGGGGACGGCGACCGCTACGTCGACGAGATGCGCATCGCGGGGCGCCTGGTCGGGCTCGACCCGGACACCCTGCCGCGCACCGAGACGGACATCGAGGAGTACTACGCGCGGGTCCGCCCCGAGCTGAGGGTGACCGCCGTGGCGCGGGGCAACGTGCTCTGGGGGTTCCTACCAAGCATGCCGACCTGGGTCAGCCTGGCGACGCCCGCGCGGCCGGCGTGGGTGGCGCTCGTCGGAACGGCCGCAGCCATGCTGCCCCGGTGGGCACGCAGACTCTACGGCCTGCCCGGCCTCCCGACGACCGATCTGTCGGCGACGATCACCGGCCGCGCACTGCGGACCGGACTGACCGCCGTCCCGCAGTTCGCGCAGGGCCCGGGGCTGCGGGCGGCGAGGCAGCGCCTGGCCCTCTGAGGCAGGGACATCGGTTCACCCCAGGCCACGTGACTCTAGGCTCGTGACGAAGTCAGGAGGGACCCCTTGGCCGGTATTGACACGCCCGCAGTGCTCGCGTTCGCGGCTGGCATCACGGGCACCATTGCGGCCTTCGGGGCCAAGTACCTTTTCGACTATCGACTGGCGAAGGCACAACTTGAGTTCGACGAGCGTTCCGTGAGAGTAGTCGGTGGGCGTGCCCGTGCGAGGCGGTGGCATGTAACCGGATGCCCAGCCGATCCACCCATAGCCCCATTGAGGGTCGTGGTCCAGCCAGCGGCGGTACAACTGGTCGGCCTGGTTGGTTTCCCCGAGCCAGAACCACGCCTCGGCGATGGCCCTTCGCCAGTTCTCGGCCACCAGCTGATCACAGTCGGTGAAACGGCGGAGGATCTCTTCCCCTACCGTGATCCTGGCCCGCAGTTTCGCCGGGTCATCGAGTCTCGCGTTGCCCAGCTCCATCTCCAGGTCCTGATTCCAGTTGAACAGCGACTGGGTCATAGGGAACTGCTCGTCGAACCCGACGATCGTCGTGATGCCGGTGGCGTCGCACAGCCGCAGCACATCCGACCAGGCCTGCAACCATGTGTCCGTGGCTGCACCACGGTCCTGGGCCAGCCGCTCGTAGCCCTCCTGGATCTTGTCATCGATCGTCTCCAGGCACGGCTTCGCCGGCCACCACCGCTGCCACAGCGCCAGCACGACCAGCCAGACCCAGTCCGATTCCGGCGTGCCCCGTTCGGACGCAGACAGATGCCGGTCGAGGAGCCGTGACGCCACCTCCTGAGCGGACAGCGCGTCCTCGCACAGCGTCTCCAATCCGGCCCGGTCCAGCTCGATGCCGAAGCCGCCGAGCTTCTCCAGCAGTTGCGCGTCGGTGAGCCGCTCGCCGTCATCGCGGTACGGGCGGCCCCGGCCCGCGCCCGGCGGGCCGGCCTTCTCCCGCGGCGACCAGCATGGCCTCGAACTGCAGGTGCGACAGGCCCAGCGTCGGGGACTCGGGCGGCACCCGCGGACGCCGGACGTGTTCGATGGGCGAGGTGGTGAGGATGCCGTCGATCACGGCGGTGCGGTAGAACCCGGCCACCACCGACAGCCGACGCGACACGGTGGAGGGCTGATAGCGGCGGGTCTCCTGCATCCACCGCAAGAACGCCTCGACCCGGACCCGGCCGACCTGGGCAGGGTCGAGCGGGTCCAGACCCTGTTCGGCGCACCAGGACAGGAACACCCGCAGATCCGAGCCGGCGTGGACGCGGGACTGGTCCTTGTACCCAGGAACCCCGCGACCGCCACCGCGACCCGCTCCGCCGACCCCTCCTCGCCGCCGGCCGGGTTCCCAGCCGCGGCCAGGGGCGGGACATCGTTCCCGGTGGTGACCTCGACCGGTTCGCTCCTCGCCCGCCCAGCGCCGAGCAACGGCGCACTGGCAGATGTCGTGGTCGGAGACTGCCTCATCGCCTGCGCCCGCCCCGACCCGGCGGACGCATCTCCCGACATGATGGTCATGACCTCGACTGTGCGCCTCCGCCGCGCGGCAGCGCCGATCCCGGGACCGGGTGGACGCAGCGACACAGCCGACCGCGGTGGTCGAAGCACGTTTCGCGGCAGTCGTGGCCACGCGGTATGGAAACAACCGCATCCACGCTCACCGCGACGGCGCACCCCGATCGCGGCTGCTTGGTGGTGCGCTCCGCGCACAACGGCAGGAGCGGGTGTCCCGTACGGGGACCGGGCGGGCGTGGGTCTCATTCAGCCTGGTGTACCACCTTGTGCAGTGAGTGGTACACTTCGAAGATGCCCACGACGAGACCGCGCCATCAGGTCACGGAGACCGACGAGCTGGCTGCCGCGTTGGACGAGGCCGCGGGACGCTGGCCTGGGCTGAGTCGCAGCCAACTGATCACGCGGTTGGCGTTGGAGGGCCATCGAGCCGTCGTCGTCCGGCAGCGTCAGCACCGTAGTGAGCGACTCGAAGCCCTCGGGCGGCACAGCGGCGCCCTGACCGGTGTCTACCCGCCAGGCCACCTCACGGCGCTGCGGGAGGACTGGCCCGAGTGATCGTCCTGGACGCCAGCGTCCTGATCGGCTACCTCGACGCCAGTGACGCACACCACGAACGAGCGACCGCCTTACTCGCCCGCGAGATCGACGACGACTTCGGCGTCAATCTCCTGACGCTCGCCGAGATCCTGGTCGCGCCCACCCGAACCGGACAACGCGACACGGCCCTCGACATCCTCGACGACCTCGGGGTCGAGACACTGCAGTTCCCGGCTGGATCGGCCGTCATGCTGGCTCAGCTCCGCGCTGAGACTCTGCTGAAGATGCCCGACTGCTGCGTCCTGCTCAGCGCACGCGACCGGGAGGCACGACTGGCTTCGTTCGATGAGCGCGTCATCAAAGCCGCCCGGGCCTTGGGCCTTGACATCGCAGACAGCTGACCAGGCACCACAGGGCACATGCGGCACGAGCGGCGAGCGTAGCCGCCGCACAATGCGGCAATTCCGGATGGGGCTTCGCCGTTGTTGCCTTGCTGGCTCGCGCCTACTGTGCGGTGGTGACCTCGCGACTGCTGGTTGTGGTTTTCGATGCGCACGACCCAGCCCGTGTGGCGCGGTTCTGGGCGGGCGTGCTCGGCCGGAAGCTCGTCGAGGACGCCGGTGGTGCGCTCCTGCCCGGCGAGGAAACGCAGCTCGGCCTGCGGTTCGTCCCGAGTCCCTCGGAGAAGGTGGGGCCGAACCGCATGCATCTCCACTTGACCAGCCCCAGCCCCGCCGACCAGCAGCACACGGTGGCGACGGCGCTGGGGCTCGGCGCCCGCCACCTCGATGTTGGGCAGCGACCCGAGGAGGGGCACGTCGTCCTGGCCGACCCCGAGGGCAACGAGTTCTGTGTGATTCCACCGGGCAACGCCTTTCTCGCCGGTTGCGGCTTCCTCGGGGAGCTCGCCTGCGACGGCACCCGGGAGGTCGGTCTGTTCTGGAGCGTGGCACTGGGCTGGCCGCTGGTGTGGGACCAGGATCAGCAGACCGCGATCCAGTCACCGCACGGCGGCACGAAGGTCGCGTGGGGAGGCCCGCCCGTGGCTCCGAGAGTCGTGAGGAACCGGCAACGCTTCGACCTTGCCCCGGTCGACGGCGACCACGCAGCGGAGGTCGAACGACTCGTCTCCCTCGGAGCCACTCGGCTTGAGGTCGGTCAGGACGGCGCCGTCGCAATGGCCGACCCGGACGGCAACGAGTTCTGCCTAATAGCGGTCTGACCTCAGGGTTCGAGCGCTCGGCGGCACGAGCCTATGGCCGCGCGGTCCGCGGCATGAGCGGTATGGCCGCTCCGCGGCATGTGAGTGCGTTGCACTCGTGGTTAGCATGGTGCCGTGATCATGGCTTGGGCGGCGTCGGCGACGTACTGGGCGATCTGCTGGGCAGCGGCGCCGTGGTCCAGGTCGGGGTTGTAGATGCAGACGGAGATCCCGCGGCAGCCGGCGAGGCCGAGCAGGCCCGAGACTGGTGTGGCGACCGGCACCCGCTATTCGAGGCTCGTGTGGTGCGGGTCGTGTGCGGGATCGTCCAGGAAGCCCTTCCAGTCGTGCAGCTTGCCGAGGCCGAAGGTTTCTTCGAGGTTGTGTCGCGTGCAGACGAGCTCCGGGGGCCCGTATGAGACCACCCGTCCGCTGACCATGATCACGTGGTCAGCTGCCCTCGCCTCGTCCAGGTCATGGGTGGTGAGCACCACGCCACCGGAACGGCCTTCCTCGTGGATCAGCCCGTCGATGGCAGTCGCTGAGACCAGATCCAGTCCCGTGAGCGGCTCGTCCAACAACAGGACTCTGTGGTCCTGGGCGATACCCTGCGCCACATAGACGCGCTGCCGTTGTCCGCCCGAGAGCTGGTGAAGCTGCCTGCCGGAGAGCTTCTCGATCCCCATCCGGCGCATGGCGTCGTGGACCCGCTCGCGGTCTGTGCGGCTGAACCGGTGGAAGTAGCCGACGCGCGGGTACCGACCCATCCCGACGGTCTCCCGCACGGTGATTGGTGTCGAGGCCGGGACCACGGTCGACTGCAGCACGTAGCTGATCTCACCGCGGGCTTGGTGGGGATCGCGGCCCAGGACCTTCAAATGCCCCTCGGCCACCGGAACCAGGCCAGCCAGGGCGTGGAGCAGGGTCGTCTTCCCCGACCCGTTGGGGCCGATGACCGCGGTGACTCCCCCCATGGGGATCGTGAAGTTGGACTGCGCCAGCGCCGTGTGCTTTCCGTACCTCAGCTCCACATCTGTCGCCTCTGCCAGGAGCCCGGACTCCTGCGCGCCACGCGGTTGTGCGCGCATGGCGCTCATCGCGTCTCCAAGACATCGCGGCTGGGACGTCGTGCTGCCCTTATCCTGGTCCAGGTCAGTGTGAGAAAGAATGCGACGATCGGAACCAGCGCCATGGTGGCCGAGCCCGCCGTCCCCAGGTAGTAGCTGAGTAGGAGACCCAGCCACACTGATACGACCGAGAGGGCCGCTGAGATCGCCATCATTCGTGGTACGGATCGAACGACCAGGGCAGCAGTGGCCGGTGGCCCGACCAGCAACCCGAACACCAACAGGGTGCCGACGGACTGGAAGCTGCCGATCACGGCGGCCGCGATCAGCACCAGGAGCACGGCGTGGGCTCGTGCGGGTCGCATGCCCAGTAGTTCGGCCTTCTGACGGTTGAAGGCGAGGGCGAGGAACGGTCGGTACATCAGCACCGAGGCGACGATCACTACTACCCCCAGCACCGACTGTTGGATCAGGTCCTGCTGGGTCACTCCGAGAGCGTCACCGAAGAGGATCGAGGTCAGGCTCCCGGTGTAGGAGCTGACGCTGGAAATGATCACGACGCCGAGAGCGAGCATGCCGACGAACAGCAGCCCGATGGCGGTGTCCTCCGTCAGCAGAGTCTGCCGGCTGACTACCTCGATCCCGGCAACCATGACAGCCGCAGCTATCGCCGCGCCGAGCGCCGGGTTGATGTCGAGCACAACCGCGGCCGCGATGCCCGGGACAACACCGTGAACGAAGGCGTCACCGAAGAAGCTCATGCCCCGCAGGACCAGCCAGGTGCCGACCACGGCACACATGAGCCCGGCCAGGATTCCGCCGGCCAGCGCTCGCTGCTGGAAGCCGAGGGAGAAGGGTTCGATGAGCCACTGAACCATCGCCACGGGCCGAGCCTAGCCAGTGAGGGCGTCGGCTATGCGGTGTGCGTCTGTCAACATCATCCCCTGGTAGGTGTCTGCCCCTGAGCCGGCTGGGCCGAGGCTGCCTACGTAGAGCTCCACGACGGCGATCCGTATGCCGCTCTCCCTTGCCAGCGCGTCGATCAGGGCTGTCGGGTTCGCGGTGTTCGCGAAGAGGGCCCGGACGCCGGTCTCACGGATCTTCTGCGACAGGGCAGCCAGTTCGGACGAGCTCGGCTGGGCCAACGTCGACCCTCCCGGAATCACCGCGCCGGCGACCGTGAAGCCGTAGGCGCGGGAAAAGTAGCCGAAGGCGTTGTGATCGGTGACCAGGATGCGCGAGGCGGGCGGAACCGTGTGCAGGATTGCGCGGACCTGGTCATCGGTTGAGGTGAGTGTCGTGGCGACCTTCGTGCCGCACTGCTGGTACGCCTCATCTCCCGTCACCTTGACGAGCTCGTTCCCGATCACAGACGCCGCGGTCGCCATCCGTGCCACGTCCATCCAGACGTGCGGATCCTCGGAGTCCGGTGAGCCGCCGAACGGCTGGGGGTCGAGAGCGGGCCCCACCTCGAGGATGTCGGCACCGTCCTCGCGCGCGGTCGCCAGGGCTGAGCTCAGGGTCTCTTCGAGGCCAAGTCCATTGGCGACCACCAAGTTCGCCGTGACCATGGCGGCCACGTCGGAAGACGACGGTGAGTAGTCGTGTGGATCGGCACCGACCGGCATGAGTGTCCGGACCTCACCCCCAGCGCAGCTCACGACCTGGCCGACGATGCTGCCCAGGATCGTGGTCGTGGCCACGACGGAGACAGTGGACCCAGTTGACGAGTCCGCACTCGAACCCGCTGCACCTGCACAGCCAGCCAGGCCGAGAACGGCTACGCCCAGACCCGCAAGTGTTCTCGCCCGCAGCCTGTTCGTCATCCCTAAAGCTCCTTGGTCTCACGTTCTCGGGCCCGCGTCCGGAACCCGATTGCGACGTCATGGGCAAACTTCTCCTCCTGCTGCATCCACGTCAGGCCAGCCTGCTCCTGCGCGGTCAGGTCCGCCTTCGGGAAAGCAGCCAGTTACGCCTCGTTGTAGTCAGCTCCCGTCCCGGAAGAGCAAGCAGCCAACCCCCCGGGCAGCAGCCACCGCGATGACCGCGATGACGCCGGGGCACCTCCCGGCTCCGGATGCAGTTCCTCCCTATACCCCTGAGGATTCGGGCGAGGTGAGCGGAGCATCACGTTGGCGGCGGCAACCCGCGATCAGCCCCCTGCGCGGTCAGCGCCGCCGACGGATCGACATCGCCGGCGCCGGCCTCCGCCCACAGGTCACCACCCAGCAGAGCATCTTCGAGAAGACCATCCACCGACCTGCTTCGTGGCCGGCCTGAGCATCCTGTCCATTCTGGCCTGCAAGGTCGCCGGATTGACGCGGGTGCTACTCCTGGCCACCCTCGTCGCGCCGGTACGCCGTCAGCTCCTCGCGTACACGCGTGAGCTCCGCTTCAAGGTCCTGCAGGTAATCCTCCAGGTCCTCCATCCGTGACCGCCGCCCACGACGCCGCAGCCCCCGCGGCGGCCCGTAGTCAGAGGGCGGATAGCCGGGGGGCGGGTAGCCACCGGGTGGATACCCAGGGGGGTAGTCGTAGTGCCAGTGGGTATGACCACAGCAACAAGACATGTGGACCTCCTTGAACCGGTTATCTTCGGCCTACGCCGCCGGGGGACCGCGCCGCAGGGCCGTACGTCCTCGGGAGTTGCCGGGCCGGCAGGCCGGCGACGAAGGACCGGGCCGCCAGGTGGCCCTGTACCCTCCCAGCCCGAAGCCGAGTTCGGCTTCCGCCAACTCGAGGACCCCCACGTCGTGTCCTTCTCACCCATGCACCACCAGTGGGGCTTCGCTTCTGACGCCGAGTCGGTGGCTGGCGTGGTGGTGCAGGTGCGGCGCAGGCTGGGCTATGGCTGCCACGGTCAGGTTAGGCGAACTGCTCGTTGGTCATGTCGGGTTGGACATCGAGTCGTTGGATCGGATCTATCTGAACGGCCACATCCCGACGTTGCGGGGGTCGGTAACCAGGTGGTCGGGGTTCATGATGCGGCACCTGGGGTATGAAATTCCCCGCCGGCGATCATGGAGAAGATCGGCACCCGTTTCCGCCGGGCGGTGGCTTCGTTCGCTGCGGCCAACCGGGTCCCGATCGTGAGGTTCGCAAGCCCGATCGCAAGGCCGAGGTGATGCGCCCGCATCTGGCGCGACAGGCCACGAGAATCGCGAGTCTCGGAAGCAACCCCCGGTGGACCGCCGCTTTCGCAGGGTCAAACCGTCAACTTACAGAGAGTGTCCGGGTAGGTGTTCTCCTGCGTGAATGCACGGGGGAGTACACGTCACGAGTCCGGGCCTTGGGCTCCGACCCGGGGAGCGCCTCCGGGTTTCGACCGACGGAATGTCGCCTGCGGTGGCGTCCGCTCAGACGACCCTGGCGGTCAATTCGGTCAGGCGGCGTGGAGGCGTTGTTCGAGCCGGGCGAGGTGGCTGGTGCGGTGCCGGTCGAGGGGCTTGTCGTTCCAGTAGGTGTCCAGGCGGATCAGGTTCAGCGCCGCGGCGGAGTAGACGTGTTCCAGGTGGGTCTTGGCCAGTCCGCGGTAGCGGGCGCGGCGGGTGCCGGTGACCGCGACCGCTTGGCGCATGGTGGATTCGGCTCCGGCGTGGATGCGGTACTTCTCCTGCCATGATCGAGTGTCCTGGTCGGCACGGGCGGCCTTGAGCGTGTCGTGCAGAGGCTGGGGCTTGACCGTCAGCACCCGGCCGCTGCGCTTGGCGGTGGTGCACTGGGGGCGGACGGGGCAGGCCCGGCAGGTGTGGGTGTCGAAGCGGCCGCCTGTCCGATCCGCACATGAGTCTGCGAACCTGGCATCCCCGTCAGGAAACCCTGACGCACCTTCATCATGTGAGGAAGTCCCGACGCGTGGTGGCTGCGTTGCGGTGGCACGAGGGGCGAAGCCGTGCTCGTCGCAGGATCGCGTTCACCTCCGTGAGGCGCTTGCTCTCCGCCTTCAGTCGGCGGATCTCCGCGAGCTCCGCAGTGTTGACCTCGGGCCGGGCACCGGCGTCGACCTCGGCCTGGCCGACCCACCGGCGCAGCCTCTCCTGAGTTGCCCCGAGCTGAGCACCGACCGCCAAACTCACCGCGGTCACCGACCCAAAGTCATCGGCGTGGTCACGAACCAGACGCACCGCCCGAGCCATGAAACCCACGTCGTACTTCCTGGGCATGTCGCCATCCTTCATCACAAAGAAGCGGCATCAGCCCCGTGACGGTTCATTCGGCCGGCGACGGGTGACGGCACGCCGGACGTATCGTGGGCGCGTGCGAGTGGACCCCAGGCAAGCCTTCTACTGGCACGCGTTCTTCCTCGCCGTGACGACGAGCTTCACCGAGGTGAACACCGTCATGCCGGCCCTGGTCATGGAAGCGGGCGGCACCGCGGCAACGGTCGGGGTGCTGACGGCGATCATGGTCGGCCTTCCTCTGGTCTCGCAGCTCCTCTTCGCCGGTTTCCTCCACACCCGGAGACGGAAGAAGCCTTTCCTCCTGCTGGGCATCAACCTGCGGGTCCTCGCGCTCGCGGGGGGCGCTGCGGCCATCGTCTTTGTCGGGACGAACGCCCGCATCATCCCGGCCGTCTTCATGGCGATGACCGTCTTCGCCCTCAGCGGCGCGTTCGCCGGGGTCTCCTACACCGAGCTCATGGGCAACCTCGTGCGCTCGGAGGTGCGGCGCGTCTTCTTCGTCCGCCGCCAGGTCATCACCACTGCGGGCCTGCTCGTCTCGGCGATCGTCGCCCGCCTCATCCTCGGAGCCGCCGCCTTCCCCGACAGCTACGTGCTGCTCTTCGCGTTCGCGTCGGCCTTCCTGCTCGTGGCGTCAGGGGGGTTCTGGGCGCTCCACGAGCCACCTACCGAGCCCGCGCCCGTGGCGGCCGGCGGTCCGCCGGGACGCAGGAACTCCATGGTCGCCGCGCTCCGGCAGACACCGGCCATCATCCGTGAGGACGCGAACCTCCGAGCCCTCATCTACGCCATGAACCTCGTCGCACTCGGGTTCACATCGATCCCGCTGCTCACCGCCCTGGCCCACCGCCGCTACGACCTCTCCTCGGCCATGGTGGGCACGTTCGTCATGGTGCAGATCGGCGGCATGCTCCTCGCCGCCCCGCTGTGGTCCCGCCTCATCCGCCGCGGCGGCTACCGCCTGCTCCTCCGCGTCGAGCTCCTCCTCATCGCCGGGCTCTTCCCCGTCGCCCTGGCGGTGGCGGCCGCGGCGCCCGTCGGCGCCTTCGCGCTGCTCTACCTCGTGACCGGGGCGATGATCTCCGCCCAGAAGATCAGCATCGACGGAGCGCTCGTCCAGATCTCCCCCGACGGTCGTCGCGCCCTGTATGCCGGAGTGTTCGGCGCCGCGAACCTCTCCTTCGCGCTTCTGCCCCTGCTGACCGGCGTCCTCGTCGGGACTCTCGGCTACCCCACGGTCTTCCTGGGCGCGTCCGCCGCCGCGCTGCTCGCCCTCATCCCAGTGAGACGTCTGTCGTGTGGGGACTGGTACGTGGCGGCGTGACGGGGGCCCGATCCTCCTGGGCGCCCCGAGATGACGACCTGGTGGTCCGTCTGTGAATTGATCTGGCGGAGGGCCTTCAAAGGGTTCTCAGGAGTGCATTGAGGCCGAGGGCCCCATGGCCATCCAGTCGGGCGCCGCGCAGGGCGGAGGTCGCCATGATGACTGGCCTCACGGACCTGAACACAACGCCGCTCGGCCGATGAGCGGGCTCGTGCCTGGCCCAGAGCCTCCATCAGACCAATCCGCACTGGGACCGGACCCGAGACCATGGCCACGCTGAGAAACGCCTCGATCAGCCTGCTCCGCCTCGCCGGTACCAAGAACATCGCCGCCGCGCTACGCCACCACTAAGCCCATCCCGACAAGATCATCAACCTGCTGACCAGCTGAGACATGACAATGACGGGACCCTGGGGGGGTCAGCTCGTGGTGAGCTGTTCACGCATGCTGGGCGGGCGGTGGGTGACGGTAGTGGGGGGTGCTGGGCGAAGTTGTTCAACCAGTCGCCGTCCCAGCTGACGTCCTCCGCGAGCAGGTCAAGGATGGCGGCCACGTCGCCGCGGCCGAGCGCCGCATAGATATCGGTGACGATGCCTTCGTTCCGGGCGCGGTGCCCGGCAGATTGAACACTGACTTCGTCGGTGGTCATGGCAGCCCCCACGCAGGTGTGTCGACTTCCTCACTTGTCCATGATCGCAATTTCCGGGGGTTGACGCGATGAGATGAGATGAGCGAAAGCTCCGGGGGTCTCGACACGGTCGAGCAGGGACTCGGCGGGGTGGAGCAGCCCGGTGTGGCTGTCGGACCTCATCCGGCTGGGTCGGTGTCGACGGCCAAGGCGGCGGTCAGATCGGCGAGCACGGTGTCCAGCACCGCGTCGCGGGCCGCGTCCAGCATGACGTAGTGCCCGGTCCCGGGCAGCATGCGCACGGTCGTGCCGTAGTAGGCGGCGGTCCGATCGGCATCACCGTGCGGCACCAGGGTGTCGTGCTCGGCGCCATAGACCAGGACTGGAGGATGCCCGACCGGCGGCCCGGGCGGCACGTGGAACACGAGCTGGTACTGCGGGATCGGGGGCTCCTCGTCCAGCCGGTCGATGTACCGCTGGGCCTGCACCGAGTCGTGGGTGGCCAGCACGTTGAGGATGTCGCCCGTCGTCAAGCGCAGGGGCTGGCCGGCCACTATCCTCATCACCTGCACCGGGATGCGGCGCACGTTGTGCACCAGTGTCCCCAGGCCGTGGGTCACCGCGACGCGTACCAGCAGCACCACCGCCGGCACCGGCTGACGGGCAATGAGGCGTCCGGCGACCACGGCCCCCAACGAGTGGGCCACCAGCACGGGTGGCTCCGGCAGCCCGGACGCCACCTGCTGCACGTCCCGGGCGTAGTCGTCGAGGGTGATCCTCCAGCGATGCTCGCGGCCTGCGCTGCCGCCGTGACCGCGCAGGCTCACCGCATGGGCCGACCAACCGGCCTCGGCGGCGCGGTCAAGCCAGGTCTCCTGCCAGATCCACGCCGCCCCCGCCAGGCCGTGCACGAACAGCAACGGCGGCCGCCCCGGATGGGTACGAACCGGCTCACGGCTGACGACCTCCAGCTCCACCGACGGTGACGACGACTGCTTCGGTCCTGCAGGCACCTCGTCACCTTCTCACCTCTCGCAGCACCGAGCCGACCCGGCGCCGGCGCAGAACCAGGCACATGCCACGGACGGAACCCATCAATCGGGCCCCACGCTCTGCGATTCGATGGTCCTGCTTCCAGAACACACTCCGCACATTGCGAACGCACGACCCGCGGCAAGAGAGTGCGTTGGCTGGCGTTAGATCCGTATGGTGAGCCCACCCGACAACAGGCGCGGCAAGGTGCCCGAGGCTTCGGCCGAACCGGGTGTCGCCACAGGCGGGAGGCGGCGATCGCGAGTCCGAAGTCGACCCGGACCTGCGGACGATGGGTGGGGTGCGGGTGTGTTGCCGCCCGCTCGCGAAGATCTCGAGGCTGGACACCACGACCGGCCGTGGCAGTATCGCTGGGTGCGCATCGCTCGACTCGGCTCTCGTGCCCTGGCCTGGATCGCGGGAGGCGTCGCGTTGTACGCCGCCGTGGGGCGCCGGCGTCAGCTGACCTGGGGAGCGACGCCGGCCGAGGTCGACGCGATGCTGCCAGGTGACGAACGGCTCGCGTCCGCGGACTTGGTGGCGACGCGCTCGATCGCGGTGCGCGCCACCGCCGCTGAGGTCTGGCCCTGGCTGGTGCAGATGGGTCAGGGCCGCGGTGGGCTCTACAGCTACGACCGCCTGGAGAACATCGTTGGCTGCGAGATCCACAGCGCCGACCGGATCGTGCCCGAGTGGCAGTCGCTCGTCGCGGGGGACCCCTTCCGCATCCATCCCCAGGTCGCGCTGCGTGTCTGTCGCGTCGACCCGGGTGAGGCACTCGTCGTGGAGGGCGCGGTGAGCCCGAGCGGTGAAGCGACCACCGGCTCGACCGAGGCCCCCTACGACTTCACCTGGGCCTTCGTGCTCGTCCCAGCAGAGGACGACACGACACGGCTGATCATCCGGGAGCGCTACCGGTACCGGGCGCCATGGGTGTGGCTGATGGTCGAGCCGGTTGCTGCGGTCAGCTTCGTGATGACCGAACGGATGCTGCGCGGCATCCGCGACCGCGCAGAACACGCCGCCGCTTCATCTGAGCGTCCCACCACGTGAACGCGACCGTCGATGTGATCGTGCGGCCTCGCAGACCGTTCGGGCCTGAACGCGATTCGAACGCGAATACGATCCGTTCACCGCGTCGAAACAAGGGAGGGTCTTCGAGCAGATCGTGCAGAGCGCACCAGGGTTCGGGCAGTACCAGACCAAGACCGACCCGGTCATCCCAGGATCATCCCGGTCGTCGCGCTCCAGCCGCACCGCTGATTCGCACAGCCTGAGACCCCATCCGTCAGCCACCGGCAGCGGGTCGCTCGTGCGCGCGCCCGGCGGCATGAGCGGTATGGCCGCTCCGCGGCAATAGCGGATGTTGCGTCGTGCATCATGAATCTGTGGGCGAGTGGGAGGAACACGAGTACGTTGACGTTCTCGGTGACGGCCGCTGGTTCCTCGACATCGAGGCGATGCAGTTGCGGCCGGTCTGGGACGAGATCCGGGATCAGGGCTGGCGGTGGGACTTCAGCAGCTGTGCACGCCTTCGGCCGTTCTCGATGCCGTGTCAAGCGTCCGCGCTACCCGTGTCGAAGACCGTTCCAGAGGGATGACGACGAACTGGTAGTCGGCCTTCTCCGCTGCCTGCATTTGATCTTGGATCTCGATTGGATCCAGGCGAACCCACAGGCACCGGCAGAGGCCGTCGAAGGCCGGGCGCGCGCATTCGTATACACACAGGGAGCAGGGATCCAGACACGTCATTGATGCCCGTCGCCTCGTGCTCGGAGTTGTTGGGGTTGGCAAGGCCCAAGCGCTCTGTCCGGCGACATGGTCGCTCCCTCGGCGGCATCTCCGTGCGTCAGCACGGACGGCGCCATGTCCGCGCGTTACTTGGAGACTCAGAGCATCAGTGTTGATGATGCGCGGTCTTGGGGCTGGGGCTGCCGCCGTGAGTGCTGACGTTTTCAGCTGCTCTTGGCGAAGCCTGTTGTTGTTTCGGCGACCGCATCGCCGATGGTGCTGGTGGTGTGGCCGGCGGCGTCGATGATGATGAGTTCGCTGCCCGGCCAGGCGCGGTGCAGCCGCCATGCTGCGTCCAGGGGACCGGCGATGTCCAGCGCCCCATGGATGAGGACGCCCGGGATCGCGGCAATGTGCTCGGCCCCGGACAGCAGCTGATCTTCGCCGAGCCACGCGGCATGGCTGAAGTAGTGCGTGACCAGGCGGGCGAACCCGACCCGGAAGCGCGGGTCATCGTAGCCGGCGCTGCGGGCGCCGCCGGTCTCGTGGGCGATCAGGGCGTCCTCCCAGTCGCACCAGGCCCGCGCGGCTGCGTCGACGACGGCTGGATCTGGTGAGGCGAGCAGCCTCGCGTAGCCGACCGCGAGGTCCCCGTCGCGGTCATACTCGGGCAGGTGACCCCGGAACGTGTCCCACTCGCGCGGCACCAGCATCCCGACGCCCCGGGTCAGCCATGCCACGTCGGCCCGGCGGGTGAGCGTGACGGGGGCCAGCACCAGCTGGGTCACGTGATCGGGGTGGCTCTGCGCGTAGGCCAGCGCCAGGGTGGAACCCCAGGAGCAGCCGTACACCAGCCAGGAGGTGATGCCGAGGTGGTCACGAAGCCGCTCTATGTCGCCGACGAGGTGCCAGGTGGTGTTGGTGGACAGGTCGGCGGCCTGATCGCTCGCATGCGGGGTACTCCGCCCGGCGCCGCGCTGATCGAGCAGCACCAGCTGATACACCGCGGGATCGAACATGGTCGTCATCCAGGCACCGGCCCCGGAGCCCGGGCCGCCGTGCAGCGCGAGCGCCGGCTTTCCGGTGGGGTTGCCGTACCGCTCCCAGTGCAGAACGTAACCGTCCCCGGTGTCCAGACGGCCGGACTCGAACGGCGTGCCGGTCGGGAAACGCACAGGGCCAGCAGACCACAGCGCGTGTCCCGCTGGCATCCGTGTCGCCGGCGACTGCCGTGAAACACGCCGGCCCGTGGCACGCACGTCAAGAGTCCAGCGGCACCAGACGGGGGATACGGCCCCGCCCGCCATCGCACGATCACCTGGAGTGATCAAAGGACCGCCGCCCGCCTGGACTGCCGGCGGCACGAGCGTAAAGGCCGCTCCGCGGCATGCTGGTGCGCTCCGCGCACAGCGGCATGAGCGGTACTGCCGCTTCGCGGCATGAGCGGTACTGCCGCTTCGCGGCAATTGAGGATGTTTCGATGCTCGCCGACAAGCGGACCGACGCGACGATCGGCCCCGGCACCGAGTTCGGGCTCCGGGGCTCGCCATCGGGCGCTTCGAGGAGCTGGGCCTCGCCTCGGTAGTCACGTCGGTGCAGCGAGCGCCGACTGGCCGTACTCCCCTGTCGCAGGGTCCTCGGCACTAGAATGATCCAATGACGCGGATCGCTCTGCCGCACGAACTGCGAGTCCTCGTCGCGTCCGGGCCGCTGGCGCACCTGACCACCCTCAACGCCGACGGCAGCCCACAGGTAACCGTCATCTGGATCGGACTGGACGGCGACGACATCGTCAGCGGTCACCTGGGCCGGTACGCCAAGATCCGCAACATCGAGCGAGATCCCCGTGTCGCGCTGTCGTTCACCGCGCCCCGGGACCGCACCACCGTCCTGAACCCCTACGCCGTCATCCAGGCCCACGCGATCGTCGAGCCCAGCGAGCAGGCATGGGACCTGCTCGACCGCCTCACGAAGGTGTACCTGTCACCGGACGCCGAGTTCCCGGCACCCAAGGTGGCGGGCTTCATCGTCCGGTACCAGGTCGAGCGCATCGGAGGCGTCGGCCCCTGGGCATGAAGATCTCCGCGCAAGCCTGCCGCCTGCCGCCTGCCGCCTGCCGCCTACGGCCCTCGCGGCACGCGGTCACCGTCGCGCGTGCATAGCGGCTGTGCGTAAAGCGGTGCTGTCCACAGCTGAGCGGACGGCACGGGACGCGGCATCTCCGGGCGCCGCTTGCCTTTGATGCTGAGTGTGCATCTCGCCTTGACCGGGGCGACAGGGCCCCACTGCGGGTCGGTGATTTCCAGAGTGTGGCCCGGTCGACGGTGGCCGCGTCAACAGCACTCCACGCGCGGTGCGAGGGCATCGCAGCAGTCCCGCGGTCCGAGCTCTGCGGTGAACATCGAGGAGACGATGAGCAGCCCGCCCAGCCAAGCGGCACGCTGCAGGGTCTCCCCACCGAGGGTGGCGAGCAGCGCGGCGAAGACGGGTTCCATGGTCATCACCACCGCTGCTGTGGCCGCGGTCAACGCGCTCTGCGCCCAGGCCTGCACCACGAACCCGAGGCAGGTCGCGGCCAGGGCCAAGTAGACAAGGGAACGCCACGCGGTCCCGGTCGGCGGTAGCGCCAGTTGCCCGTCGCCGACCACGGCGGCCCCGGCGCTGACCAGGGTGGCCACGGCCACCGACCAGGCCGTCAACCCGTACGCGTTGGCGCCCCTGGCCCACTGACTGAGCCCGGTGATGTGACCGGCGAAGCAGACCGCACCGCCCACCGTCAGCCACGCCCCGCTCGACACCGCGGTGACACCGTCGTAGCCGAGCAGGGCCACACCCACGCCAGACAGGCCGACCGCGACCCACCCGGCCCGACCCACCCGTTGACCGAAGAAGACCGCGGCCATGACCGGAGTGAGGATGACCGCTGTCCCGGTCAAGAACCCCGACACCCCCGCGGACGTACTCTGCAGCCCGGTGGTCTGCAGCAGGAAACCCGCCCCGAGCAGCACACCCAGCAGCAGCGCCCGGCGGCGGTCCGAGGACGTCAGCAGCCACGCCCGAGACGGGCGGGCCAGCACCAGGACCGCGGCCGCGATCCCGAACCGCCAGGTCAGGAACGACGCCGGACGCATCCCCGCCAGGGACGCCTTGGTCACCACGAACGTCGAGCCCCAGATCGCCGTCGCCGCGACCAGCCCGCCGACGGCCGCGACCCGCCCCAAGGCCGGCGCAGTGGCCTTGATCACGACACCCAGCCTCCCACACCCCCGGGCGCGGGAACGCCGGCCGGACGCCGCACCAGCATCAGCGGGTGGACCAACAGCGACGAGGTTGAACGCCGTTGGGCGGCGGCGGCCCGGCGGGGCGCGGAGAGTTGCTCGAGACGGACGAGGAGTTGCCCGTCGCGCGGCTGGAGGTCGCCGCCGCTGCCGGTCAGGGCTTCGCGGATCAGTGGTGCGGCCACGGGGGGGCGGGCGGCCGTGTAACGATCCGCCGCGGCGGATGACTGTTCCCCATCGGCGGTCCACGAGCGACCGCACCCGCGACGGTGGATGAGGAGCCGTGACGATGAAGCGCTTGGCGATGTTCCTTCTCGCTCTGTTCTCTGTGATGTGGTGGCCTGCGACGGCGAACGCGGCCGGCGGCTCGCAGGCCGTGTTCGCGCTGACCAACGACGCCGACGGCAACGCCGTGGTGATGTACTCCCGAGCCCCTGACGGTCACCTGACGCTGAGGGGCTCGTTCGCGACCGGCGGCAACGGCCAGACCACCGAGCCGGGCGATGCCCTCGGGTCGCAGAACCCGCTGATCCTGGGCCGCGACGGCAAGTACCTGTTCGCGGTCAACGCCGGCAGCGACACGATCTCGTCGTTCAAGGTCAAGAGGGACGGGCTCAAGCTGGTCGACACCGTCGCCTCGGGTGGCGACTTCCCGGTGAGCCTGACCGTGCATGGCAGCCTGCTCTACGTGCTCAACTCCGGCGGCGACGCCACCATCAGCGGCTTCTCGGTCGGCTCCTCGGGCAAGCTGACCCCGCTGTCCGGTTCGACCCGCTCGCTGGGTGTCGGCGGCGACAGCCCGCCGTTCTTCCTCGTCTCGCCCGCGCAGGTGGGCTTCACCCCGGACGGCGGCCAGCTGGTCGTGACGGTCAAGGGCGTGCACCCCGACCACACCATTCGCGTGTACTCGGTCAACAGGGCCGGGCGACCATCCGCCACCGCCGTCACCACGACCTCGTCGAGCACCTTGTCGTTCGGCTTCACCTTCGACCGCAGCGGCCACCTGCTGGTGGCCGAGCCGTTCGGCAATCAGTTCACCGGCACGCCGGCCCCCGGTCTGAGCGCCGCCTCCTCCTACACCGTGGCTGGCGACGGCACCCTGACCCAGGTCAGCGTCTCGGTGGCGAACGGCCAGACGGCGACCTGCTGGATCGCCGTCACCCCGAACGGCCGGTTCGCCTACACGACGAACAACGCCAGCGCCACGATCAGCAGCTACTCCGTCTCGGGCGGCAGCCTGTCGCTGCTCTCCGGCGCCGCCGCGTCGACCGGCGACGCCCCGGTCGACCTCGCGGTCAGCCCGGACGGCCTCTTCGTGTACAACGTCAACTCCGTCGACGGCACGGTGGGCGCCTACGCGGTCGGCGCCGACGGCTCGCTCACCCCGCTGGGTGCGGTGGCCGGCCTGCCGAAGGGCGGCAGCGCCGTCGGGATCGCTGTCCTGTAGGTCTGCGCTCCGTTCGCTCTGGGAGCCCCCCGCCATGGTCCGGCGGGGGGCTCTGCTCGTCCCGCCTCCGGGCAGCGGCACCGCCGGAGCAACGGCACAGGTCGGACATGTCCGTCCAGGACCTGGCGGAGTTACAGTGACCCCGCCGACGGTGCCGACAGGGGAGGCCTTGCATCCGTGGCCACCGACGAGGTCGTCCTGGCGACGAAGCTCTTCCCTCCGCGGGTCCGGCCCTCGACCGTCCCGCGGCACCGTCTGCTGCCCGCCCTCCGGCAGGGTCTCGACGTCCCGCTCACCCTGGTCTGCGCCCCGGCCGGCTGGGGCAAGAGCACGCTCGTGGGGGACTGGCTGCGCCGCGACGGGATCGCCGCCGGCTGGGTGTCGCTGGACAGCGAAGACGAGGACCCGAAACGGTTCTGGCGCTACCTGCTGCTGGCAGCGAGCGCGTCGTCGCCCGGGGTGGGTCACAGCGCCCTGAGCCGGCTCGACGCGGCCGGGTCCCGGGTGGCCAGGGACGTCGTCCCGACGTTCCTCAACGAGGTCGCGGGGGGCGTCCGGCGGGTGGTCGTGGTGCTCGACGACTATCACTTGGTGACTCATCGTGAGGTGCACTCCTCGGTGCAGCTGCTGCTGGACCGTTGCCCGGACCAGCTGCACGTCGTGGTGATCACCCGGGCCGACCCGCCGTTGGCGCTGAGTCGGCGGCGGGTGCGCGGCGAACTTGTCGAAGTGCGGGCCGACCAGCTGCGGTTCACCCGGTCCGAGGCGGCAGAGCTGCTGAACGACCGGCTCGGGCTGGACCTGGCAGCGCCCGACGTGGACCGGCTCGTCGCCCGCACGGAGGGCTGGGCCGCCGGCCTGCAGCTCGCCGCGATGCGGCTGCGCGACCACGACCCCGACGACGCCGTCGCCTTCATCGACGCGTTCACGGGGGCCGACAGCCAGGTCGTCGACTACCTCGCCGAGGAGGTGCTCGACGCCCTGCCCGCCCGCCAGCGCGAGTTCCTGCTGCTCACCTCGGTGCTGGGCCGGTTCTGCGCCCGGCTCTGCCGGGAGGTGACCGGCCTGGACGACGCGCCCGAGCTGCTCGCCGGGCTCACCCGCGCCAACCTCTTCGTGACCCCGCTCGACGCCGAGCCGCGGTGGTTCCGCTACCACCACCTGTTCGCCGGCCTGCTGCGCCACGAGCTCACCCGCGACCGGGCCGACCTGGTGCCGCAACTGCAGCTGCGCGCCGCGCGATGGCACGCCCGGCACGGCGACCGCCAGGAGGCGGTCGAGTACGCCCTACAGTCCGGGCAGACCGCCGAGGCGGCCGCACTCGTCGCGGGACAGTGGCAGCGGTACTTCAACGCCGGGCACTGGGCGACCGTGCAGCGGTGGCTGGCCGCCCTGCCCGAACCCGTGGTGGCCGCCGAGCCGTCGCTGTCGGTCGGGGCGGTCTGGATCGCGCTGGATGGTGCCCGGCTGGACGAGGCGGCCCGGGCACTCGAGGCGGCCGAGGCGGCGGCAGCGCCGGGGACGCACCTCAAGGTGCTCCGCGCGCTGCTGCAGTACAAGCTCGGTGACCTCACCGCCGCCGGTCGCCGGCTCGACGAACTCGTCTGCCCGCCCGACGAGGATTCCTTCGTCCGCACCGTGGCCCGCCTGGTCGGCGGGCTGGTTGCGCTCTGGTCGGGCAGCGAGGAACAGGCCGACTCCCGGCTGGCCGGTGCGGCGGCCCTCGCCGAGTCCGACGGCAATCGGCTGGCCTGGATCTACGCGACCGGGTGCCGGGCGCTGCTGGCGATCGGGCGCGGCGACCGGACGGTGGCCGTCGACCTGCTCGACCAGGCCGACCGCGCCGTCCGGGAGAGCCTGAGCGACGCGCACTTCGTCGCGATGTTCCCGGCCCTGGCCCGGGCCCGGCTCTCGCTGCGCGACCAGGACTGGGACGGCGCCCGGCTGGCCGCCGCCCACGCGCTCGACCTGGCCCGCCGCGGCGCCGGGCGCACCGAGCTGGCCGCGGCCCTGCTCCTGGCGGCCCACACCACCCGCCGCGCCGTCCAGCACTGCGCCGCCGTCTGGGCGGCCAGCCCTTCGGACGACCTACGCGAGCGGCAGGACCCGGTCGCCGCGCTCACCGAGCAGGCGTCCGCCTGGGTGAGCCAGGCCCGCGCTGTGCTGAGCGACTGCCCGGATCCGGGGCCGGTGATCGGCTCCTGGCTGGTGGCCGAGCAGCGCGCCGGCGAGCGGGTCCCGGCGGTGGGTCCGACGCCGGTCGAGCCGTTGACCGATCGCGAGCTCGCGGTGCTGCGCCTGCTGCCGGGCGCCTCCTCGCAGCGCGAGCTCGCCGCGGCCCTGTTCATCACCCCGAACACGTTGAAGACCCACCTACGAGCCGTCTACCGCAAGCTGGGGGTCGCTTCCCGTCCGGAGGCCGTTCTGCACGCGCGCCGCACCGGCCTGCTGTGAGGCTCATCCGGCGAGCCAGCCGCCGTCGGCGACCAGCACGGCACCGGTTACATAGGAGGCGTGCGGGGAGCAGAGCCACAGCGCCGCGGCGGCGATCTCCTCCGGTTCGGCGATCCTGCCCATGGGCACCGTGGCCAGCAGCTCGTCGCTGACGGCGGACGTCATGCCGCTACGGGTCACGCCGGGCGCCAGGGCGTTCACCCGGATCCCCGCCGTCGCAAGTTCGAGCGCCGCGCTCCGGGTCAGGCCGTGGACGCCGTGCTTGGCCGCGACGTAGGCGCCGTTGTCCGGCATGGCCGCCGCGCCCAGCATCGAGGAGACGTTGACCACGGCGCCGGAGCCGGCCCGCCGCATGTGGGGCACCTCGGCCCGCAGGCAGCGCCACACCCCGACCAGGTCGACCTGCAGCACTCGGAGGAAGTCGGCCTCGGGGTAGCTGTCCAGCGGCAGGTACGGGCCGGCAACGCCGGCGTTGTTCACCGCGGCGTCCAGGCGGCCGAGCCGGGCCACGGCGCCGTCGACGGCGCGGGTGACGTCGTACAGGCTCGTCACGTCTGCGACGAAGGTCTCGGCGCGGGCTCCGGTGGCCGCCACCCCGCGCGCGGTCTCGGCGAGCCCGGGGACGTCGACATCGAGGAGCGCCACGTCGGCGCCGGCCTGGGCGAAGGCCACTGCGACCGCGCGCCCGATGCCACAGGCGGCGCCGGTGACCAGGGCGACGCGATCGGTCAGGTCGGCGGACGGGACGGGTGCCCAGGGCGCGGAGTGAGTCGGCTCAGACACCGTGACCGGCCTCCTGGTAGTAGGTCTCGAGGGCGTCGCGCACCGCCGCACGGCCGCGATGCAGCAGGACACGCTGGTTCTGGGCGGTCACGCCGAGCATCCGGCAGGTCTCCTCGGCGCCCAGTCCGACCACGTCCCGCAGGGTGACCGTGATCCGCTGCCGCTCGGGCAGGCGGTCCAGAGCCGCCTCCACCAGAGCGCGCGCCTCGCGGTCGAGCAGCCGGCGCTCGGGGTCTCCGGCCCATCGCGCCGGGGCGCCGACCGAGCTCCAATGACCCGGGTACTCGCCGTCCGCGCCCTGGAAGCGCCCCGGGTCGACGGTGTGCCCGTCGTCGCTGTCGGCCAGCTGCGACCAGGCGATGCTGCGGGCCTCGCGGCTGCCGGTGGTCCGGGCCCGGTTGACCACGATCGCGAACACCCACGTGCGCAGGCTGGAGCGGCCCTCGAACCGGTGCAGCCCGGTGACCACGGCCAGCCAGGAGTCCTGGACGACGTCCTCGGCGCCCTGACGGGTGCGCACGAACACGCGGGCCAGGCGCAGCATGGCCGGCGACCAGGCGGTGACCAGGTCGTCGAACGCCTGCGCGTCGCCGCTGCGCAGGCGCTCGAGGAGTCGGGAGTCGAGGTCGGCTCGGTCGCCGTCCGCGCGCCCTCGGTCTGGGTCAGCTCGGTCTGGGTCAGCTCGGTCTGGGTCAGCTGGGTCTGGGCGAGCTGGGTCTGCTCGATCGGTGCCCGTCGGCTGCTGCGTCACGCGGACCCCCTGTGGTGGGAACCTGCCTGCAGCATCGACCCAGCACAGCCCGGACCACCTCACCCAGTGCGGATCTCACCCGGGTGAGAGGTGTGGCTGCCCGGTCCCGTCCAGGACGCGCCCCCGGGCCCCCGGGCGCTCGGGCCCGCGGGTCAGCCGAGGCAGATCGTCCCCTGCCACTGCGAGCGGCCGCCGTCGGCGAAGGAGAAGGTGCCGGAGGCGCGCAGGGTGCCGGTGGCGCCCTCCAGATCGCCGGTGCCGCCGACGATGGTCTGCAGGTCGACGATCGAGCCGTCCGGGTTGGCCGTGAAGGCACCGGCGTTCCTGATGATCAGCGTGCCGCGGCGCCCGGCGACGGAGGCGGCGATGGTCGAGTCCGAGGTGAACGCCTTCACCGCGTCGTCGTTGGTGTCGCCGATCGAGGCAGCCCGGCTCTCGAAGGGGCCTTTGATTTCGCCCCGGTAGGTGCCGGCGATGCATAGGCCGACGGCGGAGGCGCAGTCCGGGCCGACGACGGCGCGCTCGTTGTAGCTGCCCTCGACCGACCGACAGGCGGTGCCGGCGTTGGCCGCGGCGGGACCGATCAGAACGACCAGCGCGCCGGCGGCGAGTGCGAGGGCGGAGCGGTTTGTGCGCGAGGTGGTCATGGTGTCCTCCTGTCGATGGGCCGACGGCCCGCATGCCGATGCAGTCCGCGCAGGCGCGGAGGCGTTACGCGCGGTCGTCCAGGAGCCGGCTGTGGTGCGCGGCTCCCGGTGTGGTGTAACGCTGGGGCGGTTCCGCGGACCATAGGAATGGGCCGAGCAGGCTCGGCCGCGGGGAAGGAGCAACCGTGGACGTGCAGTCCGGTCCGGAGACCTTCTCCGGTGAGTGCCGCGACCTCGTCGAGCTCGTCATCGACTACCTTGAGGGCACGCTCGCACCCGCGGTGCGCCGTGACGTCGACGACCACCTGGCGGAGTGCCCCGACTGCGTCGAGTACCTCGATCAGTTCCGGACGGTGGTGTCCACCCTCGGGTCGCTCGCCGAGCAGGACATCTCGCCGGTCGCTCGGCAGCGGCTCACCGATGCGTTCCGCAACATCCTGGGCGGTTCTGCGAAGGACGGCACCGAGTAGGGTCGCGCGGCCGCCGTCACCGGCTGGGCACCGTCGGATGCCGTCCCCCGATCACCGCGCCGGACGCGCGGATCATCCGAGCGCCAACAGCAGCAGGCTGACGAGCACCAGGGCCAGGTAGATCGCCTGCTGGAGGTGATCTCTCGGCGCCCTGTCGGTTGCCGTGGCGGCCTTCTCGCCGTCCTGCTGATCAGCTTCGTTCTGAGGCGCATCCTCCTCGCTCGTCGGGAGCGGCGTGAGAGTCGAGGCGTCGAAGTCGGCCCCTCACGATGGCGTGCTCGATGAACTGTCGCCGGGCGGTAACCGCTATAAGAGCGCGCGTCCCGCTCGACCAGCGGCAAGTATGGGCGAGCTCTTCGCCGAATGCCCGGACGCTACCTCAGATCCCGAACGTGGCCGTGTCGTGTCGTCCCTTTGGGACACAATGATCGCGTGCCAACGAGGGCTGTGCGATCGGCCGGAGCGACGCTCATGGTGTTGGCCGTCGCGCGGTTCGTACTGGCCGCCGCTGCCATCATTCTCGTGGTGTGGATGTTCTCCGTCGGGTTGGCGCCGGAGGTCGGGCTGGCACGCCTCTTCGCCTTTTTCGGCGCGGTGCTGGCCCTCCCGGTCCTGGCCTACGTTGCGGTCACGGTCCAGTCGGTAACCGCGCTCGCCCGTCATCGATCCCCCGGCGTAACGTTCGTGACGGCCCTGTCCGGCGTCGACGTCCTGGTCGGGCTCTGGTGCGTGCAGTGGGTCTGAAATCATCCGGCGCGCCGACCAGCAGCCCTCTGCAGATGGGGCTCGCTCCGCTCACCCTCGGTGTCGCGACGCTCCTGGTTGGCGCACGCAGACGAGCCTCCGGCAACACCGCGCCCGACAACTCGAACTGATGAACGCAAAGCTACGTCGCGACAGCGGTAAGCGGGCGCGTCCCGCTCTCCGCGGCAGAATGGTGCGCTCCGCGCACAGCGGCATGAGCGTAATGGCCGCTCGGCGGCATGAGCGTAATGGCCGCTCGGCGGCATGAGCGTAATGGCCGCTCGGCGGCATGAGCGTAATGGCCGCTCGGCGGCATGAGCGTAATGGCCGCTCGGCGGCATGAGCGTAATGGCCGCTCGGCGGCATGAGCGTAATGGCCGCTCGGCGGCATGAGCGCGTGTTCCGGCTCCCTTCGGGTGTACGCAGACCGCGTCGCCTGAACGCACGCGCACTCCGCGCGACGCATGGCGGGTGGGCCATGGGCCTTACTCGATAATCGTGAACCCATGCTTGTCGGCCACGCCGGCCATGGCCGCGATCTCGGTCGGGTCGAGGGGCGGCCCAACGACCCCGCGGCGCCCGGGCTTGCCGAGTTCCGGAAACATGCCGTCCATCCCGGCCGGCGAGTACATGAACAGCATTTTCGCCGGGCCATCGCCGACGTTGCTATAGCTATGGACGGCGTCCCGCGGGACGTAGATCGTGGCCCCCGGCTCAGCCTGGTACTCCCGGCCGTCAACCACGAAGACCATCCGACCCTCGAGTAGGTAGAACGTCTCTTCCTCGCGGTGATGACAGTGCGGAGGCGGACCCCCCTGGGGCAGCACGAGCGCCTCGAGCAGAGTGAAGACACCGCCGGTGGACGTGCCGGGCAGCAGTGTCGTGTACGTATCGCCGACGAGGAACACCGTCTCCCCCTCACCAGCAGGCACGTAGACGGGCTGACCTGGTGCGCTCATGAACCGCCTCCCTGTACGCGTTCCCTCACGGCAGGCTAGCCGAGACACCCAGGTTGCATCAGAGGGGCGCGGTGCATCCCTCGCCGATTGCGTCGCGGGAGAAGCGGTCCTGCCGTGGACAGCGTCGAGCGAGCGTGGCCACCCCGTCCGTGGCTGCGCAAAGGCCCCGCGCATACGGGATTACGAGCGGACGGCCGCGCTGAACGCGGCATAGATGAGCGCGCTCGGCGGCACGAGTGTATGAGCCCTTGGCTATTGTTCAGCCGGGTTGGCGATTTCCACGCGGATGGGGTCCGCGTCCTTGATGATAACGATCGCAGGCCTGTAGTTGTAGCTGTTCAGGTGGGCGACACGCCTGGGGTGTCGGGTTGCTGATGTTGGCGGCGTGATCATGTTTGGATTCCGGGGTGTCGGAGCCGGAGGGTGTGTCGCGCGAGGAGTTGCTTGCGATGCTCGCGGCCAAGGACGCCCGGATCGATGCGTTGTTGGTGCAGGTCGCGGAGCTGACTGCGCAGGTGCAGGAGCTGGTGCTGAAACTGGGCAAGGACTCCTCGACGTCCTCGAAGCCGCCCTCGTCGGACGGGCCTGACCGTCGCCCGCGCGGCGGGTCCTCGCGGAAGTCGTCGGGTCGTAGGCCGGGCAAGCAGCCCGGGGATCCCGGGACGACGTTGCGGCTGGTCGAGGACCCGGACGACCGGATCGGGATCCCGGCGCCGGCGGCCTGTTCGTGTGGGACGTCGCTGGTTGAGGAGCCGGTGGCGGCGGTGCGCCGCCGCCAGGTGCACGACTTGCCGCCGATCCCGGATCCGGTGGTGACCGAGTACGCCGCCGACGTCAAGTGCTGCCCCGGTTGTCGGGCGAACGTGACGGGTGAGTTCCCGGCCGGGGTAACGGCTCCGGTCCAGTACGGGCCCGAGATCACCACGGTTGTCGCCGACGTGGTGGTCGGTCATCACGTGCCGGTGCACCGTTCCACGGTGCTGGTGATGGAACTGCTCGGGATGGCCGTCTCGACCGGGTTCGCTGCGTCTGTGCGCGGTCGAGCCGCCCGCCTGATCCGTGAGGGCGGGTTCATCGAGGCCGTCAAGCGGCTGCTGGCGTCCGCGCCGGTGGTGCACGCCGACGAGACCTTCGCCCGCGCCGACGGCGCGACCGCGTACGTGCACGTGGCCTGCACCGACCATCTGACGTTGCTGCACACCGGCAACCGCTCCGCCGACGCCATCGACGCCGGCGGGGTCCTGACCGAACTGGGCGCCGAGCAGGTGCTGGTCCGGGACGGGTACGCCGGGTACGCCCATCTCAAGGACGTGCTGCACGCCTGGTGCGGTGCCCACCTCCTTCGTGACCTGCGGGGGATCCACGAGGCCGACCCGGGCGGGCAGCTGTGGGCCAAGGCGATGGCCGACACCCTCACCGAGGCCCACCGGATCGCCTCCGCAGCCCGCGCCGCAGGACGCGAGGCACTGTCCGACAAGGAACTTCGCATCATCGACCGGCTCTACACCGGCGCCCTGGCCCGGGCCCGCACCGACAACCCCGCCACCGACACCACCGTCTTGGCCGGGCACGCCCGCACCCTCGCCACCCGTTTCGAGACCCACCGCGAGGTCATCCTGCGATTCACCACCAACCTCGCCGTCGGGTTCACCAACAACTCGGCCGAAAGGCAGATCCGCCCCGTGAAAGTCCAACAAAGATCATCAGGCGGCTGCTGGCGAACCCTGCAAGGACTCGCCGACTTCGCCGTCGTCCAGTCCTACCTATCCACCGCCGCCCACTGGGGCCTCACCCGATTCCAAGCCCTACACCGCCTCTACAACGGCGACGGCCCATGGATCCCCACCACCCTCACCCCACCAACGGCCCCAGCCTGACGGGCACCTGAATAGCTACCTGTAGTTTTCCGAATAGACACCTGTTACCAGAAACCATCTTCCATTGGAGTAGTCGAACAGTCGCATCCCTGAATAGCGGTAGTAGGTGTGGCCGTCGGGGCCCGCTATGGCTTGTGAGCTAACGAGTGAGCCAGGAATGTCCAAGTGTTCAGGGCTGAAGATGGTCACGCGTGGTCTCGTGTTCAACGAGCGCTCCGTGCTCTTAGCATTATCCTGCCCTATGGCCTGCGCGTATAGGGTAGCCGACCAAATCACAGAAAGCGCGATCGCAGCGTACAAGGTGGCAGAGGCAAGCTTCGTGCTACCTGGCGAATTCTGGGCGGACAAGACGTTGGATCGAAGAATCCCGAAGGCACCCAGCCCCAGTAAGTAGGGGGCAATCTCGGGTTTTCCCCAAGTCCCGATGATCCCCACTGAGATCAGAACTCCTACGATGAACAGGGCAGTAACCGCAATCGGCAAGACCGTCCTTATTCTCTTTCTCCAGAGAGAATCGAGTGCCTGCTCGACCTTGGGTATGATCAACGCAAGGGCCAGGAGGGTCACAGCGACGAGGAGTATTTGAGCGAGTATACCGAAGGTTCCGTCAACGCTCCTCAAGAGGTAGTCCGTAACCGAAAGCTGTAGCAGTTCTGAGTCCAGACCGAAGTACCCGTAGAAGGATCTTGTTCTCACCCAACTCGTATATACAAGAAGTGATGAGACAATCGTTACAGGAACCGCTGCGACCTCGGCCCATTTCAACAGCAGCTCCGACAACCCCGAGGTCTTCTCAGCCACCCTCATGACTCCAGCACGCCTGGCCTTTCCAGCACCTGTGGCTGGCGCGCTCCGAGTGAGGCCGGTGTCTGCATCCCGTGGGACTCACCCCAGACCCAACTACCGTCACGTCGACCTCCTACTCTGGCGCATGGACGCCAAGCGGCGTGTCCGTTGTCGACCCGGTGCCTCCAACCTCGGCTATTCATGAGAGTGCCCGGATAGGTTGATCGAACTACGTGAAAAGGTGCCCCTGACCTGCGATAATGGGACTTGTCGAGAGTCCAGGACCGCAGAGAGAGGTGCACCTTTTCAGTGTCCAAGCGTACGGGATGGGCCCGCGATCTGCGGGTGCGGGTGGCGGGCAAGGGCGTGGTCTCCCATGTCGGGTCGGCGACTGCTGCGGCTGCTGGGGGATCGGGTCGGGTTGACCGACCGGCTGTCGAAGGCGTTGCAGGTGCGGGGCTTCTGCCCGGACATCGACCGGGGCCGGGTGCTGGCCGACCTGGCGGTGGCGGTCGCCGACGGCGCGACCGCGATCGATGACCTGCGCGCGCTTGCGGGACCAGGGCGGGCTTGTTCGGGCACGTGGCGTCCACGTCGACGGCGTGGCGGTGTCTGGACGAGATCGACGGGCTGCAGCTGGGCCGGATCGACCGGGCCCGGGCGAAGACCCGGGCCCACGTGTGGCGGCAGATCGTCGCCCGGCACGGGCAGATCCCGGCCGCGGCAACGTGTTACGGCGATCTCGGCAAGACGGTCGTGATCCGTCTGGACGCCTCGATCGTGATCGCCCACTGCGACAAGGCCGGCGCCCGAGGGACGCTGAAGGGGACCTACGGCCACCACCCGCTCCTGGCGACGTGCGACAACACCGGGGAGCTGCTGGTGGTCAGCTGCCGCGAGGGCAACGCCGGCTCGCAACACCGGCGCCGACCACGTGCAGGTCCTGGACGCCGCGATCGGGCAGATCCCCGCCCCGTACCGGCGGGACCTGCTGGTCACCATCGACGGCGCCGGCGCCGGCCACGAGATCGTCGACCACATCACCGCGCTGAACGCCCGCCACGCCCACCGCGTCCACTACTCCGTCGGGTTCGACCTCGACGACCGGGCCCGGACCGCGATCAGTCGCCTCCCGCAGACCGCGTGGGAGCCGGCCCTGGACGCCGACGGCGAGGCCCGCGACGACGCCGCACGTCGCCGAACTGACCGGCCTGCTCCGCGCACTCCGTCGGCGCCGACGGCCAGGTCATCGACCAGCTCGCCACCTGGCCGGAGGATCTGCGGGTCATCGTCCGCCGTGAACCCATCCCGGTCGGGATGCAGGTCTCCCTGTTCGAAGCCCACGACGGCTACCGCTACCAGGTCCTCGCCACCAACACCCACCGGGCAGCTGCAACGCCTCGAGGCCCGCCACCGTGTCCACGCCCGCGTCGAGGACGGCGTCCGCACCGCGAAAGCCACTGGGCTACGCCGGCTCCCGTCGAAGTCGTGGGGCATCAACGAGGCCTGGTGCCAGGTCGTCGCCCTCGCCGTCGACCTGCTCGCCTGGCTCGCCACCTCACCCTGACCGGCGAGCTGGCCAAGGCCGAACCGAAGACCCTGCGCTACCGGCTGCTGCACACCGCCGCCCGGATCACCCGAGGCCAACGCCACCGCTGGCTGAACATCGACCCCGACTGGCCCTGGGCCGACGACCTGCCACCGCCTTCACCCGCGTGATGGCCCTGCCCGCCCCGACCTGACCCGCGGCCCAGCCGCCCCGTCGACCCAGGAAGGAGACCCACGACCGGCCCGTGGAACCGGCGCCCGGCGCGACCGCCGGCACCCCCGCCTACCCACACGCCACCCACAAGATCAACTCGGCGTCAACCCATCAGACAAGGGAACGACGTCACCGCGGCGAAAAATCGAGGCCAATGGGGCCGCTCGGACCAGTCCCGGGGGTCGGAGTGCAGTCAGCGCCGGGAATACCGCAAGGCTGGCTTAGAGGCGGCGGCGGTGTCGTGCATGTGACACCAGGCATGCCACAACGTCTGGGACCGGATGGCTCCGCGTTAGCGCTCTCCTCGGATGGCACGACTGGAGGAACCACGATGTGGCTAGGGCCCGCTTGCGTCGGCCAACGTGTGGACGACGTCACCGTGGACGTCGAAACTAACGTATGGATGGCGGTTTGAGATTGGGACTGGCTGCTCGACGTCGACGAGCCCGACTCCAAATCCGACGTCCCAGTCGAAGGAGCATCCAGGACGGGGCCATCGCAACTTGCGGCTGTCGTGATCACCAGTACCGTCGCCACAAGGAGAAGTCTCCAGACTTGTCGGACCCCACATACAGGAACGACAATAGAGCGGCATTGACCACTCTTGCGTCGGTCGGCGGAACCCCCTTCTTCGTTGTAGATATGCGGCCAATTCCCGTTAGTCACCCAGTGCATGGCGCCCCCCAACGGCCACCGAATCGATTCCGACCTGTGACTCATTCTATCATTGGCATTCAGGCCATTGACGTGGGGGCAAGAGAACGTCCTGAAAATCGGCGCGGCGTACCCCATCGCCCCGACCTGCACGGCGAAGCGTATCCCCGAGTACGAGCTGATCGTCAGTCTGTGAAGATCGCCCAAGAACCCGCCCTGCCCCTTACCACCGAGGCTCCGGCCGGCGGCACCGGCTCTCCCCAAGGAAAGCCAACCGCGTTCTACGACGTGTTGGCCAGCCCGGTGATTTGATGAGCGTGGCGTAGTGATCAACTGGAGGTGCTCTCACCAGGGACGGCAACAACCTGACTCCGACCCAGGCCATGATCGCCTCAGCGATCCTGCGGCAACTGCACGCCGTGGTCACCATGGGCAGACGGTGGGACCCCGCGATCGCCGCCGGCGGCACCCGAGGCTCGGCGGCGGCCTCAACCGCGGCCTGAGCACCCACCCGCAGTCCTCACGGTAGTCGTTCTCACCCGAGCTGACAGTCGGGGCGCGCCCCGAGCGGCATCGAGGGACTACGCTCACCTCCTCGCTCATAATGGGCAGCCCCGCCCGTCGTCTGACCAACCCAATTACACGCTGCCGGGACCACCCCCGTTACCGCTATGCAGGGACCAGCCGACACCGCTATGCAGGGACCGGCCGACGGACGAGGCACCGATCAACCCGGCCCAAGAACAAGATCAAGAAGACACAACGCCTTACGCTGATGAGCGTATGGCCGCAGAGCGGAGCCTAGGTCCTCGAAGAGTTCGACTGTCCCGCTGAACAGGAACCGGTCTTGTGCCTCGCGACCGAAAGTGATCTCGGAGACTGCCTCGACAAGGCCACCGCCAGCGGGTGCGCTCAGCGCACGGCCACGAACGGGGGAGCGTAGCCGCCCGCACAGCGGCAAGAGCGTGCGTTTGATCGGCCAGGACGCCCCGGTCCGAGTTGTTCAATAACCCGCCGAGCGCCGTTCGGTTAGGCATCGACGAATGTTGAGTGGGATGAGTCCCAACTCAGCTGCGACGGACAAGCACGTGGAGGTTGCCGGAGTTGCCGCACAGCTTTCTGTTCATGGCGTATTCATGACGTTCCACCTAATCCGAGCTGACAGATACTGCTGTAGACGGTCCACGATCTCCGAACATCGTCCAGTTCCCAATTCGCCCTGAGGCAACAAGGAATTCAGCGACCTCCGCCACCTGGTCCTGCCGGGCGTGGGGGCATGACTGGAGGATCCGCCATCAGGAGCCGCCCCAAGATGGTTGCTCGCCCGTTCCGTGTCTCTCTTTGCTCAGCAAGCGCTTGATCGAGTCTCCCCATAATGAGGCCATCCTTATGCGTGCGTACGGCGAGGGCCGGGTACTTCGGCTTTGGGGGAAGACAGAAAGTCGAAACATGCATTCGATGAGGTGCCACTGATGGGGAGAAGAACCGAGCGATGCCAGCACTCCCACCGAAAACCATCCTTGTCGAGCGTATACCCGCGCGTTGCATCACTCGCATCGAGTTGGTTGGCCGGGCCGGATGCCATCGCAGTAGCTTCTCGTTGTATTCGGGTGTGAAGTAGGCGATCAAGCTATGTTCGATTAGGTCGATGGTCACCTTTGGCAGGCCCTCCCCTGTTAGTCCAGACAGTTTGAGGACTGACTCGAAATCGATATTTACACTGCCGTCGTCCTGAAGGTCTGACTCTAGATCGAAATCATCGTCACTGACGAGCTGCGAACTCGACACCTCGCATGGCGTGAGGAACACGTCCATGGAGGTGGTGAGATGGTCCGCATATATGTGCTGGATCTTCTTGTGTTCCGAAACGCGTTCAAGAACATGCCGGTGGCCTTCCCGGCCGAATGTTTGCCCTACATAGAGTACCTTTTGGAGCGAGAACTCAATGTCTTCGCATAGCACTGACGCCAGTGTCCATGCGTCAGTGTGCAGTTTGTTTAGTTGCCCGCTGACGAGCAGTGAGATTGTCACGTAGGTCCTGTCGTCTGGGGCGTCGACCCACACTGCCTGGAGTTGTTCGCCACTCCCGGATGCTTCCGAGAAGACTAGTCCCAGATCGCACTCAACTTGTTCCTCAAGATCCTCGCCTTCCCAAGTAGTGCTGCGTAGTGTGAAGCGCAACAGCCCAGGCGAGAGGCGATTCTGTTCCACATGGGAGAGTTCCACCGTTGGCCTGCAGCTAGCAATGTAGAAACGGCACGTTTGGAAGAGGGCGCGGTATTCTTCAATCTCGTATCTCTGTTGGAGCGTATGGACAGGATCGACTTCCCACAAAAGGCTGCCAGCCATGCCACGTCCCCCAATCCGCCCCACTTGGCGTCACGTAAGGAATCAACAGGTCGTGAACTCGCGCCCGAGCAGCAGCTGTCTCAGAATCTGATCGGCGCTGGCCACCAGTATTCTCATAGCCTTGGACGACTATACCCTGGCACTTCTGGCCAAGGCCCAAGCGCACGCCGCCAATAGTCGCCGAAGGCAATCTTGCGCTCACTCGGCAGAGTCGTGTGGCCTGCACTACCGATGCACGACGCCCGCGCCGGTCGATGTGGGGGGTCTGCGACGGGCTATTGCCTGGGATCATGGCGACCCAGTTGCCTCTTTGACGAGGTCGGAGACGTAAGCCTGGGCGAGTTGCAGGCTGAGCGCGGGCTTGTCGATGACGTGCGTACGCTCCTGCTCTGTCGACGTGGAACCCGTCCCGCCGGCGTCGTCGCCGCGTCGAGTGATCACCGGAACGAAGTCACCGGGGTAGTCGAAGATCCGGACCAGGTCGATCGGGAGCAGCCTGTCGATACTGTCCACGCGAATCGGGCTGGTGATGATCGAGTCCTGGAACCATCGGGACAGGTTGCGGCCGGTGACGTCCAGCTTCTCGGCGTGCTCCGCCGACCGTGCCCGGGTTTCTTGGTCCATCGTCGTCTCTGGGTCCGGCGGCGCCACAGAGGTTGTCGCGCGGGAGCGGCGCCCGGCTCCGCGACTGGCCGGCCCCTGCTTTGCCGCGCCGGGTTGGCCACCCGGGTCCGGTTCATGCGGATCGGTCGCAAAACAGGACTGGAACAGCGCGATCAGTGCCTGGGCCTCCCGCGTCACGTCTGGCTCGGAGTCCAGCCGGGCGGTGGCGGCCGCCTCGAACCTGGTCGCCGGCTCGTGGATCGAGGGGACAAACCGCACGATGGCGCCCAGCGGCAGCAGACCGACGAACGTTCCGTTATCGACCACGAGGATGCGCCGGACCCCGGTCAGCCGGTCGAGCAGGAAGGCGAGCAGGTACAGCCGAGTGGACCACCAGGCGGTGGCAATGTCGATCGTCACCACGCTGTCGGTGCCCGACCGGCCGACCACGTCGATGAGTCCACCGGCATAATCGGAGTCCGGCGTCGTCAAACCTCCCTGAACCGGGTCGCCGACCCGGATCCGGTTGATCTGCACCCCCCGGGACAGCCGGGCGGAGGTGATGGCCGCGCTGACCAACGCCTCGAGGTCCTCAGGGCGGCTGAAGAACGAGACCACGTGGTCGGAGGTGAGGGTGGCCCGGAAGGCCCGGATCCGATCAAGGGAGCCCGGGTCCCCGGTGGCGTGGGGGTTGAACCCATCCATCTCCTGCGGCGGCCACGGCGCGCTCTCGGCCAGGATGAACGGCAGGATCGGCCGCTCAGACGGCTCCCTCTCCTGCCCCGGCCGCACCCGGTTCTCACCGCCCGGATACTCCCGGGCCGCCAGATACTCCCACTCGGTGATCGAGATCTGGTCGGCCTCCCGGCCCTCAGGAACCTCCGGCAGCCCGGCGGCCCGACTCGCGTCCGGGACGAAGCCATACCGCCAGGCCACGATCACCACGTAAGCGTCCGACTCGCGGACCAACCGGAGCACCCGATCGAGGGGGAACGCGGGCGCGGCGGTGAACTCCTCCATCGCGACCACCTCGTGGCCGAGGCGACGCAGCGCACGGATCGCGGCCGCCCGATGGTCAGCCAGGTCGCGGGACGTTGACGACACGAAGACCTTCATCAGGCACCACCCGTCACTGTTCCATCTCACCGCACCGACTGGGAGCCACGCCCGCCAGGCGGACGCGCTCGGGCCGACTCGTCGGAGGCCTGACAGGAAGAGGGTGCCGGACGACGACCGCGTACGTCACTCGGTCCTCGAAAGCAGATCGTGCGTGACCCGCCGCGCAGTTGGCAGATCCTCGTCCGAGACCTGATCGAATGCCCGGGGTCGCCTTCCCCAGGCGCCAGTGCGAAGCACTGCTCGCCGCCGAGCCCGAGGAGTTCGCCCGACCCAGGCGCGCCAGCCCTGCGTTCCCTCCGGCGCGACGTCCGCCTCACCTCGACCGGCCACGGCGAGTTCATCGAACTGGTTCTCGACGCCTGGCACGTGGTCGCCCCAAAGAGCGTGGCCGGCGCCCACCTCGGCCAATGACCAGCCGCCCCGCCCGATGCAGGCACACCGAATGCCACAAGGTCGCCAACGGCTACCACCTCGCCACAGGTCAGCCTCAGCCATCGTCGACAGCCTGCGACGGCCACCCTCAGCACGGACCAAAGAGCGGACGGCACGGAACGCGGCATGAGCGTAATGGCCGCTCCGCGGCAGATCCGGTAGTTCGGGAGGTGCTGGCTGGGGCCATTTCCGCTTGTTGCTCGCAAGTTCCGGCGACACGGTGGGAGGCCATCCGAGAGCCGCTCAGTTCCTGCTCGTCAGCACTTGAGCGGCTGATTGGTCAGATGCGATCTTGCAGGAGGGACTCCACCAGATCGGCGCGTATGGCCGGTGTCGCATCAGTACTTCGAGCAGTTGGTAACCCAACTCTTGGTAGATGGCCGCGTGCAGGGCCCCGAATCGCAGCGACTCCTGGTAGGAGATCCGCCGGGCCGAGCTCGCCTCGATCCGTCCGAGCGGATGAACCAGGAAGACCGCGGGCGGGTAGACCCTCTCGCGTGCGATTCTTTCGACCTCGGCGGCCAGCACCGAGCGGACGGGGTGACTGAGGAACCGTGCCAGGGCCAGGGTGCAGATCGGGGACCGGTCGTAGATCGTCAGCCGACACCGTTGCTGATCCGCGGCGCGCTGCCGCTCACCCTGCAGCGCACAGATCCATTCGGTGAACCGTAGATCGCGCCAGGGCTCATCCATCCCCTCTGCCTGTTTGATCGCGATGACGTCGGTCGCCGCCTCCGCCACCACCACATGCCCCCGCCCGGCGAGCTCCCGCAGCGTCGTCTTCCCCGCCCCGGGGGCACCGGTCAACACGAAACGCATCCGCCGCCACCTCCTGCCCACCAGCCCGCGACCGCCGGCCGATCTGCCGGCTGCCGTCCGTTCCTTGCCCGACACCGGAGCCAATGTCCAGCACCGCCAACGCGCTGACGGGCCCTTGTTCGCGCAGCTGACGGCCACTGCTACCGGCCACGAATGAAGGGGGCACGGCCACGTCGGGCCGGGCCATGATCGGTCGCAACACACCGCCCTGTCCGCGGCAACAGCGGGCGCTTGGCGCGATGGCTCTCGGCCCAATGGCGAGTCACGTCTAAGCTCCGCCAGGTCGAACCAACTCCGTCATCCCTCACCTTCGCGCGCTCGCCAAGCGATCATGCGCTCTGCTACGTCATGCCACCAGTCAATTGGCTGACCCCGCTCCTCTGCCTCCTCGACGTACTTGGCCAGCCGTTGGAAGAGGACCTCGGCCGTGACTTCCTGCCAGCGGGCTGGATGGTCATGGGCGTCGTCGCGGAGATCCCAGAAGCTGTCCACAAGCCTGCGCCCGACGTTCGCCATTGCAGGATGCTGGGCCGACGACTGGCCGACCTCACCGGCTACGAGCGACGCAGGCCGCGCGGATTGCGGCAGATGAGGATGTTTCGACGCCGCCCGTCAGGGATCATCGCGGGGCTGCGGGCGGACCCCTGGGTCAGCGTGGCCGGCGGAGCGCTTGCAGGGTGTAGGTGTGCGGTAGACGCCAGGGGCGGTCGGCGAGGCGCCACTCGTCGAGGTCGGCCCGCTCCATCTTCCCGGGCAGCGCTTCCCACGGCACGGAGTCGTGCTCGACAAGCTGGGTGAGTTCCATGCCGGCGTCAAGGAGCGCGGTGACGATGTCCCCGAGTCCGTGGTTCCAGCTGTGCGTCCTGGTGTGCACGAACGTGCTGGCGGTCTCCACATACGTCGAGTCGTCCTCCCAGACCAGCGGCTCGGGTGTCTCGAAGTAGGCGAAGCCGATCACCAGGTCGTCGCGGCGCTCGTCGATGGACCAGAGCATTGGGTGCCCCTCGCGGAGGAACAGACGCCCGCCGGGCCGCAGCAGACCGGCCACAACCCCGGCCCAACGGCGCACGTCAGGTAGCCAGCACAACGCGCCGACCCCGGTGTAGACAAGGTCGAAGGCCCCCTGAGGCAGGTGGTCCGGTACCGAGTAGACGTCGCACTCCACGAACTCGATGTCCGCTCCGGTCGCGGATGCGATGCGCCGCGCCTGCGCCAGGGAGGCCGGTGAGAAGTCCACACCTGTCATCCGCGCGCCGAGGCGGGTCAGCGACACGGTGTCCGTGCCGATATGACACTGCAGGTGCACCCCACGCAGGCCGGCGACATCACCCAACCGCGGCAGGTCGAAACGCACCACGTGACTGAGGAACTCCCGGTCGGCGACGAACCGCTCAACGGCGTATCCAGGCGAGGCGGCGTGGGCGGCAGCGCGCTCGTCCCAGTTAGCGCGGTTGACCAGCAAGTAGTCGTCCATCGCTGCATGGTGGCACCACACGGCCACCCCGGCCGACGAGCTTCTCGCCCGACGCGGTCGATCCCGGCCAGGCAGCCCCCCGCTACTGCCGGACACCGCGTCGACGGCAGTTGCTGACGGCCGCGGAGCGGCGCGCCCGGGCGAGCGACGCAGCCGCCAACCCAACGCGGCAGGAGCGGGCGTTCGCCCGGGGGGTGTTGGTCAGGGGCCCCCTGAGCGGATGAGCGAAGCCGCCAAGCTCGCGGGGGCAACTGTCGGCGAGCCGCCGAATACGATCGTGACGTGGAGTTCAGTCGGGAACTGCGACCACACGTGCTCTCGGGCGACATCACTGTCACGTTCCGGCTCTGGCGCAACCCCAAGGTCAAGGCCGGAGGCCGCTACCGGGTCGGCCCGGCACACATCGAAATCGACACGGTCGAGCTCGTCCCCTTCGCATCCATCGACGAGACGGATCTTCAACACACCGGCGAAGCCGACCGGGAATCCCTACGCCGCCGCCGCCGCACAGCTCACGCTGGACCCGTCCAGGACGACACGTTGGTCTACCGAATCGAGTTCCACGTCGTCGAATAGCCCACTCTGTACCGGGACCTGGCGCGGCAAGCGGACAGCGGCAAGAGCGTAACTGCCGCGCTCATCGCGGCATGAGCGTAATGGCCGCGCTACTCGCGGCATGAGCGTATTGGCCGCTCCGCGGCAGAAGAGTGCGTTCTTTGGGGCCGCGTCCGTAAGGAGAAGATGCCGGTTTCAGCATGGTGAGTGCGGCCGACCTGTGCGCCGTTCAGGGCGTGTTCGAATGGACTCGTGTCCGACCTTGAGCACCCGGCTGGATGGGCTTCAGGTGGACACGGGCCGCCCGAGCCGAGGCCCTTGCGAGTCGTGTGGGGATCGAACCCGAGGCGACTCTCGCGGCATCCGACCTGATGCTGGATGTCGTCGACGGGATGCAGCCAGCTGTCCGCGTTGAACGCCTTCGCAAGTGCCGGCCACGGAGTCCCGGTTTCGCTGGTGTCCCAGCCGAACGGAGTCACTGATGGCCTCGGGGAGGCCGGCGTAGTCGGCCATCAGGCGGAGGGCGGCGCTGTGGCGCGGCTGGACGGCGAGGTGCAACGGGAGGTCGAGCCGCGAAGTAAGCCTAGCAAGGGCACGTTGCTAACATGGCAACCCCATGTGCTAATGGCGGCCCTCGCAGAGAGAACTCGCGCGCTTCACTCGGGCGGCCGCCACCTACACCTCGCCAAGGAGAAGCCCCATGTTCGTCGTGCACAACCGGATTGCTCCACCCGTGGAGGCTGCCGGGGCCTTCGAGGAGGCATTCGTAGCCAGCATGCGCGCCAGCCTTAGCGGGGTGCCCGGGCTGATCCGCACCACCTTGATGAGGCCCGCCCAGAAAGACCAGCCCTACGTATCGACTATGGAGTTCGACTCTCGGGAGTCGTTTACCGCGTGGATGAAGTCCGACTCTTTCAAGACTGCGCACTCCGACGCGCAGGCCCCCGGCATGCAGGCGCCGTCGTCGATCGAGTCATTCACCGTCATCGAGGACATCGCCCCCGAAATAACTGAGACGCGGCGACACGAACATCGTTCCCCGATTAGACCCGCATGAGCGTATGGCCGCAGAGCGGCAATAGCGGATATCCGGCGGGGCGGCGTTCTGGTGAACGCGTTTCCGATCATCTGGCTCGCAGACGGGTTCAGGTCGCTGTTTCGAGGTTCTTCTCAAACAGCATGGCGCTGAACCATGGGCCGGCGAAATCACGGCGACCAACTTCGCTGTAGCCCAGATCGGCGTAGAACCGGCGTAGCCGCGCGTTCGACTCGACGCAGTCCAGACGCATCACGGTCGCGCCCTGGCCGACGGCCCTGGCTTCGGCCCACGCGAGGATCGCGGCGCCAGCACCCACAGGCGCCACGGTACGGTTCACCATCAACCCGCGCACGTACCGCGCCACGTCTGGTTCGTCGTCGGGCCACACGTCCTCGACGTCCTCCAGCAAGCGCAGCGCTGCAGTGATGACACCGCCCGGCGTCGTCGAGACGAACCATTCTCTTCGCTCCACCTGCCTCACGATGTCTGCCAGCCGGACCTCGCCGCGATTCCACTGCTCGATGCCACGCTCGGCGAGCCAGTCCTCAGCAGAGCGACGCAGAGCCAGCAGCGCGCCAGCATCCCGAACCCGAGCAAGACGGATCGGCCGAACACTGCTGCGGCTGTCCACTCGGGCATCCTCCTTCCCTCGAAACCCGCACAGACCACGACCAGGATTGCCTTGCCAGGCTCCTTCGATGGCCTGGGTCACGGCAGCTCAGACTCGGGCCGAACCTGCCACTTGCGGCACGATCACCCCTGCGAGGCATCCGACCTGCGGCACACGAGCGTATTGCCGCCCGGTCGGCGGCACGAGCGTATTGCCGCCCGGTCGGCGGCACGAGCGTATTGCCGCCCGGTCGGCGGCACGAGCGTATTGCCGCCCGGTCGGCGGCACGAGCGTATTGCCGCCCGGTCGGCGGCATGAGCGTATTGCCGCCCGGTCGGCGGCATGAGCGTAATGGCCGCTCCGCGGCAGAAGCGTAAGGCCGCGCTACTCGCGGCAAGAGCGTAACGGCCGCGCTCATCGCGGCAAGAGCGTAACGGCCGCGCTCATCGCGGCATGAGCGTGCGTGAGCGGCGTCTCTACGAAGAATCGCGTTGCCAGCGGACTATACGAATCCGCTCGACGACTGGAGAGCACGCTCAGCGTGTATCACTGAGGCGCTGACCAGGGGCCGCCTCAGGCGCTCTTCGCCAGTTTCACCACCTCCGCGTCACGCAGTTCGCGGCGCAGCACTTTGCCGACGTTGCTCTTGGGCAGATCGTCGCGGAACTCGATGAAACGAGGAACCTTGTAGCCGGTGAGCTGCTCGCGGCAGAACTCCTTGACCTGCTGCTCGGTGAGTTGCGGATCCTTCCTCACGATGAAGATCTTGATGGCCTCGCCGGATTTCGCATCGGGCAGGCCCACCGCGGCGGCCTCGAGCACTCCCGGGTGGGACACCAGCACACTTTCCAGCTCGCTCGGATACACGTTGAAACCGGACACCAGAATCATGTCCTTCTTGCGATCCGCGATGTACAGGTAGCCGTTCTCGTCCAGGCGCCCCATGTCGCCCGTACGCAACGCACCGTCCGGGGTCATCGCCTCCGCCGTCTCCTCGTCGCGCCGCCAGTAGCCGTTCATCACCTGCGGGCCCGCCATGCAGATCTCGCCCACCTCGCCCACCGGCAGCTCGTTACCAGCCTCGTCGCGCACCGTGGCGATCGTGGACGGGATCGGCAGGCCGACGGAGCCGTTGAACGCGGCGTCCGTGAGTGGATTGATGCAGACCGCCGGCGAGGTTTCAGTCAGACCGTAGGCCTGGACCAACGGCTTGCCGGTCACCTGCCGCCACTGCTCCGCTACCGCAGCCTGGACGGCCATGCCGGCGCCCAGCGTCCCCTTCAGTTGACCGAAGTCGACGTCGGCGAATCCGGGCGTATTCAGCAGGCCAATGAACAGCGTATTGACGCCGGAGAAAAAGGTGAACGGCTTCGCAGCGAGTTCCTTGACGAACCCCGGCATGTCTCGCGGGTCGGTGATCAGAACGTTCTCTCCGCCCAGCTTCGTAAGTGTCAGGCTCACGTTCAGCGAGAAGATGTGGTAGAGCGGGAGTGGCGTGATGCCGCGCTCCTCCCCTTCCTGCATCACGTCCGACAGCCACGCGGACACCTGCTGCAGGTTCGCCACCATGTTGCCGTGGGTCAGCATCGCGCCCTTGGCGACACCCGTGGTGCCGCCGGTGTACTGCAGGAACGCCAGGTCATCCTGTGTCAGCGCCACCGGCGCCAGCGCGTGGGACGCACCACGCGAGAGCGCCTTGGTGAACGGCACCGTGTCCTCGATGTCCCACGGCGGGATCATCCTGCGGACGTAACGCACGACCATGTTGGTGAGCAAGGACTTGGGAAACGGAAACAGGTCGCCGACCTGGGTGGTGATCACCGTGCGCACCGACACCGTGCCCATCACTTTCTGCAGCGTCGTCGCGAAGTTCTCCAGGATGACGATCGCCCGGGCGTCGGCGTCACTGAGCTGGTGCTCGAGTTCGCGCGGCGTGTACATCGGGTTGACGTTGACCACGACCATGCCGGCGCGCAGCGCACCGAACACGGCGACCGGGTACTGCAGCAGATTCGGCATCATGATCGCGACGCGGTCCCCTTTCTTCAGTCCCATGTCGTGCTGAAGATAGGCGCCGAACTGTTGACTGAGGCGATCCAGGTCCGCGTATGACAGCGTGACGCCCATATTGGAATAGGCGGGCAGCCGGCGGAACTTCTGGCAGCTCTCTTCGATGATCTCCTTCAATGATGAGAACTCCGTCGTGTCGACGTCGGCGGGCACGCCGGGCGGATAACTCTTCAACCAGATCCTTTCCACGACATCACCCACTTGCTCTATCTCGCTGCCGCGCTCATCGCGGCAGTTGAGGTTGACCGAATTCCTGGTAGTCGGGGTCAGACCGGTGCGGGTGTTCGTGCGGCGAGTCGGGCGGCTGTGAATCCGGATGTGATCGCGGTGGTCATGCCGCCGGTGTTGGTCCAGGCGCCGGCCAGGAGAAGGTTGCGGATGGGGGGTTGTTGTGGGAGCCAGCCTGGTCCGCTGTTGGCGGGCGAGTTCTCGTAGCCTTCAATCGCTCCTCGAGGGTTGAGGGTGTAGCGGTGTTTGGTGAGGGGTGTGGCGACGTCGCGGTGCCGGATGGCGGCGGCCAGCCCGGGCACTGCTTGGCTGGCGCGGGCGATTAGCTGGTCGGCCACTGTGTTCTTGAGTTCGAGGTAGCGGGGGTTATCCCGGTAGGTGGTCAGGTCGCCGCCGGTGCCCCAGGTGTTCTGGTAGTCCCAGCTGGCGATGGTCGACAGGACGACCACGCCTTCGCCGGCCGGTGCGCAGCCGGGGTCGACGTGGGTGTAGTCGGTGATGGCCATGTCGACGCGATCCCAGTCACCGTGCAGGGCCGCCTGCCAGGCGGCGTCGGGGTCGTAGGAGGTGGCCACGAACAGTTCATGAGGCAGGCCGTGGTCGGCGAAGACATCGCTGCCCAGCCCGAGGGAGACCTCGACGGTGGTGTAGGAGGGTGTCGGGGTGGCCACGCGGGTGGCGTAGTCAGCTGGCAGCCGGTCGGCGCCGATCAGTTTCAGCATGGTCACGGGGGCGCTGGCGTTAGAGATGATTAGGTCCGCCTCGAGCCGACCCGCCGGGGTCTTCACGGCGACGGCGTGATCGCCCTCCAGCTCGATGCTGGTGACGAGTTGCTCATACCGGATCTGCCCGCCCCGCTCGGTGAGGACCCGAGCCAGCGCGTCGCTCAATGCCTGCGCGCCGCCTTCGGGGTACCAGCCGCCGTGCTCGAGGTAGAGAGCGGTGACGGCGGCGCCCACGATCGCGTCGCAGCGGGAGGGGGGCAGACCCACATAGAACCACAGGGCGCCCAACACTGCCTGGACCCGGCCGTCTGGGACGTGCTGAGCCATCAGCTGTGCCCACGTCTGCCCGCCGGCCCTGGCCAGCGCGGGATAGCGGGTGGCGAACTCCGCTAGCGGCGAGACTCGACCGGCCGCCTGATCTTCTTCCCGTCTGCGGGTCTGGTGATAGACCGCGAGGACCTCGTCCAGGTAGCTGCGGATCCCGGTCTGCTGCTCAGGGAAATGACGGATCAGCTCCGACTCATACCGGAAGAGGTCGGCGTGCGCGACGACGTCACGATCGGGCAGCCGCAACAGGTACAGCGGATCGAGTCGGTGCAGCCGCAACCGGCCCGCAATCCCCAACTCCTGAAGGACTCGATCCACCCCCCCGCCGGGCGCCAGGCCAGCCAGCGCGTGGAGGCTGGCGTCAAACCGGTAGGCCCCTTGCTGGAAACACGTCGCATAGCCGCCCGGCCTGGTGTGCTGTTCCAACACCACCACACTCCGGCCGTTCCCGGCCAATCGACCGCCGCCGCCAGACCTCCCAAGCCGGCGCCAATCACCACGGCATCGAATCGTTGCACCATGAGTCTGCCCTCCGGCCTCCGGCCCACACCTGCCAACAGGTCCCCGCCCACTGGCCGACGTCATCCTCGCCGTGCCGTCCCAGCCGCCGTTTACCGTTGAAAGCATCTCGGCAGGCCCACACCAGAAACGGCCATATCAGAAAAAGCCATGGAGAAATAGCTCTAGGAACATGGCGCAATATCAATAAGACGGATGTCCAACGTTGATAAGCCACCACAAAGAGCCCAAGAACTCAGCCAGCCAACAGCCTACCGTGCACTTGCCGTCACCACCCCCGTTGCGGCCGGACGCAATCATGCCATCAGACTCGGAAGAATGGCCCAGCCCCGGATCCAGATTTGCCTTATGTCTACCTACGCTGCTCCCGCGGTTCTTCGGTAACCGGGGACCATTGTCCCTCGCCCTCCTTCGGCGCTCCGTGGGCAATGACCTGGCATCCAAGGCCCGCCCACCACCCGCAGCCCCGGAAAGCCGACAGCCCCAGCGTCTCCCGACACCGCCGCGGCCCGCGGGCTCACTGTGGCGACCGGTCGTTGTCGGACCGACCGGTGCAGCGGTTCGGGCCGGTGAGGCGGCCCGGCGGGGCCTCGGCGAGCGCCTGCGTCACGTCGTAGTGCGCGGTGTCAGCGGCGGTGGCCCGGTCGAGCAGGTCGTCGGTGAGGTCGAGGCCGGCCACCAGGATCTGCCGCAGCTGGGCGATGCAATCGGCGATGGTGTCCGCGGCCTGGACGTAGGTGGCGTCCAGATGCCGGCGGGCCGCCTGGATGGCGGCCGGGTCGGCGAGGCGCTGGGCGCGGGTCAGCCGAGCGCGGGCGGCGCGCACCCCTCGCCAGGCCTGCGCCTGGAGTCGGGTGAGCTCGGCCCGGCGGGAGTCGGTAACGGTGCCCTCCGCGTCGGCGACCGCGGCGAGGTCATCGAACCGGGCCTGCGCGGCGTCCGCGGCGTCCTGCAGCCGGTCGACCTCCGGCGACAGGGCCCGCCACGGCTGGTCGTCGCGACCTGGGGGAGTCACACCCCCATCCTAGTTGATCAAGACCCGATGCGCGGAGAGAGAAGGCCGTGGCTCCAGCGACGCACGTCTTCCCGACCCCCACCTGACGCATCCCGTGCGCCTTTCCCACTCGCTCACCACGACAGTCTTCAGCTAACGCAGCAGTGGGCGGTTTGGGACCGCCCCCCGCAGGGAGATCCCGGAGGGCCAACCTCCATCACCAGCACAGCACCAAGTCGGAAGGCCCTACCTTCATCGGACTCGGACTCCCCTCCTGTTCGGGACACACGCATGAGCGTAAGGGCCGCTCCGCGGCATGAGCGGTAGGGCCGCTCCGCGGCATGAGCGGTAGGGCCGCTCCGCGGCATGAGCGGAACGGCGGCGCTCACCGCGGCACGAGCGGAACGGCCGCGCTCACCGCGGCACGAGCGGAACGGCCGCGCTCACCGCGGCACGAGCGGAACGGCCGCGCTCACCGCGGCACGAGCGGAACGGCCGCGCTCACCGCGGCACGAGCGGAACGGCCGCGCTCACCGCGGCAGAAGCGTAAAGGCCGCTCCGCGGCATAGCGGATGTCGCCTCTGGCGCTCAAGTGGCGGCACTCCGAAGGATCGCGCTGGGAGCGTGAGCGGGCTGACCGTGGCCCGGTGGCCACCTCTCATGCAAGATAATGATCATGAGTGTGTCGGGACCTGGCCAGGCACCCGGACCAGCAGCGTCTGGACTGGCTGGGCGGGGGGCGGATGGTGGCTCCTGGCGGGTTGCCTACACAACGTGCCGGGTTCGACGTCTTTGACCTGGGGTGGCCGCATCCGCGTGTTGCGCGCGCGGTCGGTGGCTGGGCTGGGACGATGTCGTCTCTCAGCCGGTGGGGCTTGGCCGATCGAGGGTGGTAGTGGCGGATGAGTTCGACGATCGACGAGTTGGTGGAGCGCAGCAGCGATTTGAAGCAGGAGTTGCTGGACTTCGCTCACGCGGGTCGCTCCGGCAGGGAGTTGGCGACCGGGCTGGTGCGGCGCTTCGGTGATCCGATCGTCGCGGACGAGCACGAGTTGATCACCTTTCTGGACGACTGGGTGTTGCGGCATCGGTTGGCCGACGGGCGGACGGTCGTCGAGCGATTCGTCCGCGCCCGCGGCGACCTGCCGCGGGCCGAGCGGGACATGCTGCTGGGTTGGTGGGACCCCGTGGAGGGGATCTTTGAGGTCGAGGCGTTCGAGGGTGAGGTGCTGCTTGCCTCCAACGTGATCGATGACCTGCCCTACCGGATCCGCTCCAACCGGGGCGTTGAGTTGCTCCGCGAGCACACCGCCCCCGGGTCGTTCCTGGTTGCTCGGGTCGTGCCGGTGCTGGATGAGTGGCTGATCAGCGGCTCCATGTCGACGCTGGGGCCGGAGCAGGCCGAGGAAGTGCTGGCCATGGCGGCGTCCGCTGCGATGCAGTCCCCGAGCCTGCTGTTCCGCAACCCGGAGCGGTTACGGATCGGGTGGGAGATGCAGGCGGAGGACCGCTCGCGGTTCATCGAGTTCTTCGGAGCGGATCTGGTGGTGGTGCCGCGGACGCAGTGGAACGCGCGGTGGGCGGAGTACTGGCGGTTCCGGCACGGGGACGACGCGCCCGCCGCGGGTGACCTGGGTGAGCTCGGGGACGGAGAGACGGTCGGGCTGATCTACGACGAACGGGAGGGGCTGGGCTTCTTCGCTGACTTCGGTGCACTGCAGGAGGTGTTCCAGCGGCCGGAACTGGCCCGCCAGCCTCGCTACATGCAGGTGGTCCAGCAGTATCTGCGCGACGACTCGGTCTCCCCGGTGGTGCTGCGCCGCTGTGCCGAGCTGTACCCGGACGGTGTGGACGCCGTGCTGTCGCAGGTATTGCGGCAGAAGAGGTTCACATGGCGCAACGGTGGCGAGGCGCTGATGCGCCGCTACAAAGCGGAGCACCTCAGCCGGCAACCGCAGCCCCAGTTCTTGCCGTTCGGCTCTCGCCTGGTGGAGTCGATGAAACGGACACCGCCAGGCCGACGAGGAAAGAAAGCCCCGTCCGCGCACAGGCCAGATGGCCTGCGTCGCGCGCTGCGCCGCGCGAGCGCATGATGTCGTGCGGGGTTCTGCCTGAACGCCACCCGCGATCTGTAGCGTTTGAGGGTCGCGGCGCCGCCGCCTCCGGCGCCGGTACGGGTTCGGATCGGAAGATCACCATCGCTTGGTACCACGAGGCGCCTGCAGGTCCCCAGCATCCGCCGCGACACCCCCGGGACATCGCGGGCGCTCGGCCCTGTAATGCCCTGCCACCACGTCGATGGGGCGTCCCCTCGCCTTCGGAACGCACGGGGGTAACGGGGCCCCAGCGGGGCCCCAGCGATGAGCGCGCGTCGCGGCATGAGCGTAATGGCCGCGCTGATCGCGGCATGAGTTGCCCTGTGTCAACTCCCTTGGTCAGGCAGCCTTGGGTTGGTCTTGGTGTAGGAGCTGTTGCAGGGCGCGGTGTTCGGCCGGGTTGTAGGGCGTGTTGTCCTGCCAGCAGCGCCAGATGACCCCGACCCAGGCACGGGCGAGGATCCGGACGGCGTGGGGGTGGTCGTGGCCGCGGGCGCGGGCCTGGGCGTACAGGCGGGCAGCCCAGGGGTGGACGTGGCGGGTGTCGGCGGCGAAGTCGCAGACCGCGTCGCGGAGCTGCTTGTCCGCACCCCAGCGGAACACCACGGCCTTGACCTTGCCGGACTGGCGGGTCGAGGGGGCCACCCCGGCCAGGCAGGCCAACGACTCCGGGGTGGGGAACCGGCCCCTCGCATCACCGATCTCGGCGAGCAGCCGCGCCGCCCGGACGGTCCCGGAGCGGGGCAGGCTGGTGAAGATCGCCGCGTCGGGGTGCGCGTCGAGCTGCTCGGTGATGGAGTCCTCCAGGACGCGGATCTGGCTGTTCAACGACCGCAGCACCGCTACCAGGGCGGCGGTGGTCACTGCATGGGTCGCCGCGGTGGGGCCGACCACCCCGCCGGGAGCATCCGTCAGCCGGGCGTACAGCACCGCTGGGGCGACGCCGCCACGGTAGGACACGCTCTTCAGCCAGGTCGCCAGTCGCTTGGTCGAGAGCCAGTCGGCCTGTCCTGGGTGGTGAACCGCTCCAGGAACGACAGTGTCACGCCCTTGTGCATGCCGCTGAACAGTGGTGCCGCCGCGGGGAACACGGCTTGCACGTGGGCCAGCAGCTGGTTGCCGAGCGCGACCCGGGCAGCGACCAGGTCCCGCCGCGCGCGGACACTGGCCCGCAGCGTCGTGGTCTGCCCGGAGTCGAAGACCATCGCCCGCAGCCGGCGGGCGTCGGTCCGCACCACGTCGGCCAGGACGTAGGCGTCGAACCGGTCGTCCTTGTTGCCCGCCGACCCGTACCGGCTGCGCAGGTTCTTCACCTGCCCGGGCGGGATCACGTACAGCGTCACACCCGCGCGCAGCAGCGCCTCCACCACGGGCCCGTCCCCGCGTTCGATGCCGACCTCGCCCACGCCGGCGCGCAGCAGTCGACGGCACATCCGCCGTAACCCGGCGGCGTCATGGTGGATCGTGAACCGGTCGATCACCTCTCCCTGCTCGCCGACCACGCAGACCACGTGATCCTCCTTGGCCCAGTCCACGCCCGCGGTCACACGCATCGCAGCCGGCTCGGGGATACTCACTGTTGTCTCCTCGCTGTTGCCTCAGTCGGGGGGACACCCGGTGGTCCCGGGACACCACACCCGGTCGCTCACTGATCGGCGCTCGACGGCGCGTAGCCCTGTAGCCAGTCGGGGTGTCCCGGTACCGCCGGGCCCCGCAGAACTCATGCTGGATCTCGAAGATCGAGCGTAAGAGGGCGATGACCCGACGGGACCAGGGGTGCTGCCGGAACCGTCTCACCCGAACACCCGATGAACGGCCCCGACACGACCAGAGTGGACCAGTGAGCGTAAGGGCCGCTCCGCGGCATGAGCGGTAGGGCCGCTCCGCAGCAATTGCGTGCGTTGTCAGGGGCCTGGCGAAGCAGCCGCGCCGGCACCTGGTTGCGGCTGCGTCAGGGCCGCGTGACGTCAGTGGCATCGAGGATGGCAGTACGACGTCGTGCAGCGGATTGCCGGATCCGCATTGGCTGGTCCCGTTGAGCTGCGGAGGGAGGCGGTCGACTAGTCAACGGCGCAGCCGCTCGGCCAGGAGAGTCAGGACCCGGTCGAGGGCGGCCCGGGTCGGATGCCCCGGCTCGTCGACGAGGGAGACCGTCAGCACCGCGTGCGCCGGCGGTGCGATGCCGGCTGCGTTGCCCGGCGAGGAGTCGATCTCGATCCCCTCAAACGACGTGCCGAGCGTCGCACGCAGGGTCTGGAAACGTTCCGGCGGGCACCCGCGGTCGTTGGTGAACCGGAGCCCGAGCACGCGCAGGTCATCGTTGGCTCGGGCCGTGATCATGGAGAGGTCCTCGGCGTCCAGACCCAGGGCGGCGCGGCGACGCTGTCCGATCGGCGCGGGCAACACCGGCTGGCTCATGACAGACGCGATGACCGACGGCTCGAGGGCTGTGGCCAGCGCGAAACCTCCGGTGAAGCACATCCCGACCACGCCAACCCCGCACTCACGGAATGCCGACGCGGCGAGTGCCCGTAGCCACCCGACGACGGGACTCGTGCGGTCGGCCAGCTTCGTGAACTCCCGCGCCACGCAGACCTGCAGCATTGATCGCACGATCTCGCGGCCCGTCGCCGGGGCCGCGGGCCGCCCGAACAGCGACGGCAGGTAGACGGTGTACCCGGCGGCGATGAGCCGACGAGCGAAATCGATGACGCCCGGATGCAGACCGGGGATCTCGTGCAGCACCAGGACCGCTGGCCCCGAACCACCCCGGAAGACCTCGTACGTGCGCCGGTCGTGCGTGAAGTCGAAGGCCTCGAACTCCGGGCCGATCTGCTTGCTCAGGCCCATATCCGATGCTCCCGTCCACGGTTCGCCCAGCATCGTCGCTGCAACGCCCCACCGCAATGGCGAGCGAAAGTGACCACGTCGCGCACCCGACAGCAAGTCGGGGACCGGTCAGCGCCTACGCCACATGCCGGCGGGGTGGCGCCTCGAACGGCATCGCAACGCTCACACTCGGCGGCATGTCCGGACGTGTGTTGTACGGCGCCATACAGACCATGGCCCGCTCCTTGGCACCTCCGTGTCGTCCGTCCCGGGTTGCTATGTTGCTGGCGTGACCGGGGCCGCGGGATGGGCGTGAAGGCGGTCGTCTACGACCGGTACGGGGGCCCCGATGTGCTGCGCGTCGAGGATGTTCCGATGCCTACCCCCGCCGCCGGCCAGGTGCGGGTGGAAGTGGCTGCGACGTCGGTCAACCTCAGCGATTGGGAGTGCCTGCGCGGATCGCCGGCGTCCGCACGTATCGGCGGGCTACGGTTCCCCGCTCGCAGGACGCTTGGGTCGGATATCGCCGGCATGGTCGACGATGTCGGGTCAGGGGTGACCCGGTTCCGACCCGGTGACGAGGTGTACGGCGACAACCTGGCGCTGAAGGGTGGGTTCGCGGAGTACGCGCTCGCCCCGGAGCTCGCGCTGGCCCACAAACCGACCCAGCTCACGTTCGCTGAGGCGTCCACCATCCCGCAGGCCGGCGCGATTGCCTGGCAGGGCACGCAAAGGGCTGTTGCGGGTAGCCGGGTCCTGATCAACGGCGCTGGCGGAGGGTCAGGATCCTTCGCCATACAGTTGGCCAAGCGGCTCGGTGCACACGTCACGGGTGTCGACAACACCGCCAAGCAGGACTTCATGCGGTCGGTGGGTGCGGACGACGTGATCGACTACAGCCGGGACGACTTCACGACGACCCAGCCGTACGACCTGATACTTGACCTGGTCGCCGGCCGATCGGTGTTCGCCTACCGGCGCGCGCTGGCCACCGGCGGAACGTATCGATGTGTCGGAGGGTCGGTGCGCGCGCTGCTGCGCGTCCTCACCGTCGGCCCCGTGGTGGGGCGACTGACCGGTCGCTCGATCGGGGTGCTCGCAGTGAAGGAGGGGCCGGCCCACTTCGAACCGGTTGCCGACCTGTGCGTCACCGGGAAGGTCAGGATCCACATCGACCGCACCTTCACTCTCGAGGAGCTTCCCGACGCTCTTGCTCGCGTCGGTGAAGGAAGGGCTCTCGGCAAGGTCGTTGTCAGCCCCTCCTAAACGCAATCTTGAGCGCGTCCCGACCCGCAACTCCCCAGAGATCCGCTCGTCGGCCTGACCCCGCGGATCGCGGCAGAAGCGGACGTCGGTGAGCGTCTGGTCGGGCTGATGACCGCCTGTTACGGCGCAGGTGTCGGCGGGCTGGTCGCCGTGAGCGAGTGGCGGTTGTTTGCTGATGTACGCAGGCCGACGTCCTGCTTACGTGGTCGTCGCCGTGTGCGACGCCCGAGCACGGCGCGCGGTTGACTCGCCGCCGGAGGCGGAGGACCTTCAGCAGCAGTCAGGCGGACGCAGTCGGCCGTCCCGTCGCGATCGATGTAGTCGACCACGTCCGTGGTCGAGCCGAAGCCGCAGCCGGTCAGCGCCCGACACTGGTTCGGGGACGGGGTGTGCCGGTCAACAGCAATCGATGCGGGGGCTCATGGCGTCGCAGCAGGCGCGTGGGCCGAGCTCGGCGAGGAACATGGCGACAACGATGAGCAGCCCGCCGATCCACCCGGAAGGGACAAGCGCCTCTGCGCCCACGCCGACGGCCAGAGCGGCGGCGAAGACGGGTTCCATCGTCATGACCACCGCGGCCGTGGTGGCGGGGAGCGCACTTTGCGCCCACGCCTGCACCACGAACCCCAGGCAGGTGGCCACCAGGGCCAGGTAGGCAACCGCACGCCAGGAGGTACCGTTCGGGGGAAGAGCCAACTGATGGGTGACCCCGGCCGTGGTCGCGGCCAGCGCGGCGGCCACCAGCACCGACAGCGCCGTCATCCCGTACGCATTGGCTCGGGTGGCCCACTGGCTCAGCCCGGTGATGTGCCCGGCGAAGCAGACGGCGCCAGCCAGGGTGAGCAGCGCGCCAACGGTCAGGTTCGACGTGCCGGCACCGGCGAGCAGCCCGATCCCCACCGTCGACAAGCCCACCGCGGCCCAGCCACCCAGTCCCACCCGCTCGCCGAAGACAAGCGCGGCGACCACCGGGGTGAGCAGCACCGCGGTGCCAGTGAGGAAGCCGGACACACCCGCCGCGGTCGACTGCAGCCCGACCGTCTGCAGCAGGAAGCCCGAGCCGAGCAAGACCCCCAGCACGACTGCCCGCCGCCGCTCCACCGACGTCAGGGCCCCCACCGCCCCCGGCCGGAAGGCGAGGAGGACCGCCGCGGCGATCCCGAACCGCCAGGTCAGGAACGGCGCGGGCGCCAACCCCGGAAGCGACTGCTTGGTGACCAGGAACGTCGAGCCCCACACCACGGTCGCGGCCAGCAACGCGACAACCGCCAACCCACGCCTAGCCGCAAGGCCACCCACGGCAGTCACACCACACAGAATGGCGACGATCCAGCCGTCGCTCGACACGCCAACCCTCGGCCGAGCCGCCCACCGCCTCTCGCCGGCGTGCGTTCACGCGCAGCCTCCGCGGACAGCCCCACTCGTCCAGATCGCACCGGGGGTGCGCTGATCAGCGGTCGACGCCATGCCCTCATCGCGGCCCGAGCGTATGGTCGCCCGGTCGGCGGCATGAGCGTAATGGCCGCTCGGCGGCATGAGCGTAATGGCCGCTCGGCGGCATGAGCGTAATGGCCGCTCGGCGGCATGAGCGTAATGGCCGCTCGGCGGCATGAGCGTAATGGCCGCGCTCCGCGGCATGAGCGTAATGGCCGCATGGCTCGCTCGCGGCATGAGCGTAATGGCCGCTCCGCGGCATGAGCGTAATGGCCGCGCTCCTCGCGGCATGAGCGTAATGGCCGCGCGGATCGCGGCTATGTCGGGAAGTTGCTTTCAAGCAACGAAATCTGGCCCGACCAATGCCGCACCCACCGTTCGGGTCAGGGACTGCTGCCCTTGCCGATGAAGATCCTCACGATCGCGTCGTCAGGCACTTTGGTGCCGGCCACCGGGTCGGTTCTGACGACCTTGCCGAACAGCTGCTGGGACGAGGGCGTGTCGACGACGAGCACGTTCTGGGGGTTGAAGCCGTAGCGGATCAGCAGCTGCATCGCCGTGACGTTGTTCTCGCCCACGAGCTTCGGCATGATCAGCTTGGTCGCGCCTGGCGAACCGGTGTCGGGGGGCGGGATGAAGGTGCGCTCGGAGCTGCTCCAGGGGAAGACCGACCGGCCGAGTGCGGTATCCGCCGCCGTGACGCCGGCGACGGTCACGGTCACGGCGATCGCGGTCACGAGAACCACGGCACCGAGGCGGATCTTGCCGTCCTTGCGGAGGGCGAACACTGTGCCGAGCAGCGGGGTGATCACCGCAAGGGCGTACGTTCCCGCGAGGCCCGTCCCGATCGCCTGGCTGAAGGCCGTGCCGACCAGGGACTCCAGGACGGCGAGGGCCAGCGGCTTGGCGGCGCCGTCCTTGCCCCCCTCAGGTGCCGGTGGCACCGTCGGGGCCATGGGTTTCGTCGGGCCTCGGTAGACGTCCGGGCCGGGGGTGACCGGCTGCCAAGACACGGGCGGTACGGCGCCGTCGCCGAGCAGGCGAAACTGCAGCTGGACGTCGCCCAGCGTGAGGGTGTCGCCGTCCTGCAGCTGAAAAATCGACGTGACACGCCGGCCGTTGACGCGGGTGCCGTTGCGCGACCCGAGGTCCTCAACGGCGACCCCGCCGCCATGGGGCCATACGTGCGCGTGTCGGCGGCTGACGAGGTCACTAGGCAGCACGAGGTCACAGCGGTCGTCACGCCCGAGCAGGAGGTCGCGGTCGATGGGCACCACCTGCGGCGGGCGACCCGGACAGGGCAGCAACAATACGCCGGTCACATCGGCGCCGGCCGACAAGCTCGTCGGCCTCCGGATCGGCTCGTCCATAGGCTCGCCCCCGCTCGCGGCCACCCGGCTTCCCTGGGCACGGCGTCGTGGTCGCGCAATGCAATGCTGCGCCGCGGCCAAGAACACGGTCAACACAAATGGTGCGGCCCTTGCCCGCCCACCTGCGGGCGGCAGAGACGCTCGCCCGGTTCGGCCGTGGTCAACTCCCCCGAAACCGGGGCCGCGAACTCCCCACACGCCCTACATACGACAAGGCATGATCCTCAGCGACCCGAGCGCGAACGCCTCGGCCAGGGCGTAGCGGCAACAGCTGCGTCAAGGCTCGCGAGCACCAGCGGAACATCGACCTCCGCCCGGCACCCCTCGCCCGGGTCGAGGCGCGGGCACCCAACCGCTCAATCTGGGTCGCGGATCATCCTGCGCAGTCCCGGGTCCAGCAGACCGCCTCGAGGGACCGTCGAACGTCACGTCGAGGTCGCCGGAGGCGACCCCGCCTCGGCCTCGAAGCGGCATAGAAACACGTCTTGCGCGCTCGGCGGCAGAAGCGTAAGGCCGCGCTACTCGCGGCATGAGCGGTATGGCCGCTTCGCGGCATGAGCGATACTGCCGCTTCGCGGCATGAGCGATACTGCCGCTTCGCGATTCATCTCCGTCATCACGGGGCCAAGGATTCGTGCGCCGGCTTGGCGATGGTCCTCGTGCTCGTTTGTTTAGTAGGCGAACTCAGATCGTTTAGTAGGCGAACTCAGATCGCTGGCCGCGGTTCGAAGCAGCTGATGTAGCGGAGCGGTGCTGTTGTCGAGTGCACTCGATGCTTGTTCCGCGAGCCGCGAAAGGTCGAGCAGGCTGACGCCATCAGACTGGAACGCGTCCCACGCTGCCCTGAGCGGTGCACGGACTCGCCTAGCGTGTTATCCATGGCGGGAGGATAGGTGCCCAGGGTGACGGGCCCGAATTTGATTGGTTTGCAGAGGCAATGGCTCGCGCCACTCGCGGCAGTGGCGGTCGATGGGGCCGGTGGCGGCGGATCCAGCGGGCATACTGCGGGCGGCAAAGTCGGGGTTGGCAATGGCGCTCAGTCGGGGAGCGGCGCTGCTCGTGGCTGGTGACCAGAGTGGAGATGGGGACGTGCCATTGGTCGATCCCAGGCTGCGGAGATCGACAGCTCGGACTCACAGTCCATATCGGCGGGCGGGGAGAGTAGATGCTCTCGTCACAGTACCCAAACCTTGATAGGGACAGTCGGAACGGACCCGATATGGAGTTGGAGGCAAAGTGCAACCGCTGTGGACCTTGGCCGCTGTCGTTGTCGGCCACCACTCGCCTAGGCCAACATCGAACGGTGGATGGCCCAGGGCAAGGACGTCACCGCGATGTTGTCCTACCTGTCGCGCTACATGGGTCACGCGGGCTTCGAGTCGACGTTCTACTACGTGCACACCTCGCCGGACTTCATGCACGCCTAGGCGCACATCACCGACACGGGTGCCTCGCCGCTGCCGGAGGTGGAGTTCGAATGAGACGCGACCCGGCCACCGACGCCCCGAACTTCTTCAGCTTCGCCAGGACTACTTGCACGGCTACATGCCCACGGTCCAACTACGGAAAGCCCGCAGTCGCCTGAAGACCCCAATAGTCAGGTGTCCGGAATGAATGGGGCAGCCCAGGGTCAGCTGTGCTGCCGAATGGCAGCCGCTTGGGCGAGATCAGGCGTTTGCGAGCGGCTTTGTCGATCTGGCTCTTGCCGTGACGATTCCGAACCAGAGGAACCACATGATCTGTAGCAGGCCGACGATGACTTCCAGAACGCTCAGACCGGGCACCGCCGAGAGCAGCGCGGCGGTACCGACTCCGAGGCCGAGCCAGTTCAGGGCACGCGGGAACACCCCCGAACGCAGCGCCACCCAGCTCACCAGCACGAACCACACACCGCCGAGGACGTCCCCTCCGGTTCCACCCAACGCGTCGGCGATCGGCCCGATCGCCTGCCACGTGGCCGCCGCCTGCCGCGGATCACTGGCGTGCTGGTCCACTACCACGGCCATGCCGTGGTCGAAGACCATGACGCTGCCCAGAAGCAGCGTGGCACGAACCAGCCCGACCACGGACGCCACCTGGATCGTGGCAGGAGCATGCTCCTGGAGGTGCTGATGCACTCCGAGGGTCACCACGATCAGTGCGAGGGCGACCAGCTCGAATGAGACGAGGTGCATGAGGTACATGCTCGTGTGGTGGTCCGCGAACAGCGCGACCTGGTCCTGCGGGTCGGTGGCGCTGGGGTAGTCCACGACGAAGACGAAGTACGGGATTGCCGCGAGGTAGGCGGCCGCTATGTACAAGGCCGCGTACCCTGCTGCCCGACGGAGCCGGGGTGCATTCGATCCCATGGCCTACGACCGCCGTCCTGCTGGCGCGGGCCGAGCCTGCCAACGGAACCCCCTGGCGATCAGCCACACGGCCAGCACCATCTCTTGCAGCGCGATGGGGGCGTTCAGGGCGGTGCTGACGGTGGAGAACCCGAAGTCCTGGGTGAATCCGGAGTAGAGGGTGGCCACCAGCGACACCGCGACCCCGAGCAGGCCCCACCCCGACAGCCATCTCGGGACGACGGCCGAGCGGTACATCAGGTAGTAGTACATCCCGGCGCCGAGCAGGAACGGCAGTGAGACCACGAAGTTCGTCACCCAGTCCCGCACGGCCAGCAGGACCTGTACGGAAGCGTCGTTCCCGGCGCTGGTGGTCGAACCCGCGCCCACGGACTCCTGGGCCAGCGTGAGGAGTGCCAGGAGGCCGAGAGTGCCGATGAGTACCAGCACGCCCGCGGCCAGGCGTGCGGCCGCGGCCCCGAACGCCAGGCCGCGGCCGTGACCACGAAGCACCGGGTAGAGCGCTACCGCGATGCCGGCGCCGGTCGCTGCCGCGACGAACTCGATCATTGCCGACAGCACCACCCGATCGTCGTTTGCTGCCAGTCGCGCCAGGTCGACGGGACTGTCCAGCATGGAACCCAGCGGCGCGACGCTCAGGATGCTTGCGACCGTACAGACGATCAGGAGAACCCCGACGACGGTGGCCGTGCGACGGTAGGGCGGACTCACCCCGCCCTGCTCCATCTCGCCGCGCACGTCAACTCGCTCCGGCGCGGGCCGAGCGACGTCGCCCTCGCGGTCCCACAGGGTGGCCGCGGTTCTGTCGCTGAGGGCGTCCTGGCGGGGCGCCGGTTCGGTACTGATGGCAGCCTCCATGTCGCGGCGCGGTGGGTGCCGCGTCGTCTCAGTGCGTGAGCGCGGTCGGTGCCGCCGGTTCGGGTGTGCGGTCGTGGACGCCGATGGTGAGCAGGTACCCCATGATCCACAGCTCGGCCACGATGGAGGGCAGGGTGAGGAGCTGGGTGAGCAGGTCGGCGGTGGGGAGCAGGTAGGCGGTGAAGGCGCTGAGCAGGTACCCGATCCCGGCGACCACGAGGAGCCATCCGAGGATCTGGGGCTGCCAGCGCGAGCGCAGGACGAGCCAGCCCATCGGGATCAGCCACAGTCCGAAGAAGACCGCGGCGACTGCCCAGAGGTGACCGCTGGCGACGTAGAGCAGCTGGACGGTGGCCGCCGTGCCGCCGGTGACGGTCAGGGTCGTGTCCGTGGCCACCTGGTGCGCGGTGGCGAGCAGCGCCGCGCTGCCGAGAATGGCCGTCGCGTTGACCATCCCGAACAGGACGAGCGCTGCCGCGGCGAAGCTGTCGACGCCGCGGAACAGCCGGTAGAACCAGACCGCTGTCAGGGCCTGGGTGACGACGACGGCGAGCTCGAGAGCGATGTCGAACCGGGCCAGCGTCTCGTGGCCGGTGAGGTTGGACAGGGTGGCGCCGGGGTCGTCGCCGACGAAGAGCTGCCCGCGGACGACAAAGGTTCCGAGGATCCCTGCGACGAAGAACGCAAGGTAGAGGGCCCCGGTGGTTCGGGCCGTACGTCGCAGCTGAGTGCCCACTGCGGCCGGTGCCGTCGGGGCGAGGGTGTCAGTCATGGTCTCTCCCAGGTTTGATCGATGAGACGTCCGCGGCCGTACGGCCGGGACGGCCGCGCAGCATGGCGATCCCGAGCCAGCCGAACCAGATGATGAGTGCCAGCCCGTTGGCGCACATCAGGGGAAGGGAGTTCAGGACGACCGAGAGGATGCCCACGCCCCCGAGGAGCAGACCAAGGTAGTTGAGCAGCCTGGGGAGTGCTCGTGCTTGCAGCGCTGTCCAGCTGAGCAGGAGGAGCCACAGGGCAACAACGATCGTTTCCCCGCCGCCCGCACCCAACCCGGTTTCGACCGACGTGAGCGTCGTGTAGACCGCCGCGGCCTGGGCCGGGTTCTCGCCCTCGAGTCGGACCACGGTGTTCAGATCGGTGATCGACAGAGTGCCGATCACGATGACCAGGACGGCATAGATCAGTCCGACGATCGTCACTACCTGGGCCATCACGGGCGAGGCGGTCCGCAACCGTTCGAACAGCGCGAGCGATAGGAAGATCAGGCACCCGCCGAAGACCAAATAGATGATCAGATACCAGGCGCGCATGGCCGTCTCGTTCTCCGCGAGGAGCGCCACGACCGTGCCGGGATCGGCATCCGCGTCGCCGAGTCCCTTGGGCAGAAGGAGAGCCACGAAGACCACGAGGCCCAGGAGATTCGTGGCTGCCCCTGCCAGTGCGGCGATACCGCCCATCCGCTGCGGGTTCTTCGCCTGCGCACCAGTGGTCAGCACCGTGGCTGTCTTTGTCGGGGTCATCTCGACCTCCTCGAGTCGTTGAAGGGCCACATGTCACCCGGCCCCTGCGGCCACAACGTGGCCGGTTCGGGACCGGGAGGCAGTGATCAGTGAGAAGCCGTACGGAACCAGCGCGATCGCCATGGCGACGGCAGCGACGAGGTTGATGATCTCGGCGCCGTCGGGGAAGGCGATGAACAGCAGGCTGCCCGCCAGCAGCCCCAGCTGCCAGACAGGAAAGAGCCTCGCCTTCCACATCCCGATCGTCTGGATCACCACACCCAGCGGCCCGAACACCATGCCCCAGACCAGCGCCATCCACCCCTTGAAGGAGAAGATCGCCACCAGGCCGGGCATCATCTGGTCGAAGTCCTTGGCTGGCAGCGTGTCCAGGGCACTCATCGTCAGGCACATCGCCCCCTTGTCCGCTGCGAGCAGGCAGGCGCCCAGGACGGCCAGGCCCGCACCGATGAAGCCGGCCCGGGCGAAACGCGTACCGTCGAGGAGCCTCATGAAGTGCACGGCGATGACGATCAGCAGCGCCGTGTTCAGCGTGACCAGGACGTGCGCGAACTGGAGCAGATCGTTGCCGTGAGCCCTTTCGATGAGCTCCTCGGGCCCGAGCAGCCGGGGGCGCAGCAGGTCTGGATGGACCGCGAACGCGAACACCCACACAGCGGGGAACGCGATGAGAGCCATTCCTGTGCCGATCCTCTTGGCGGATGTGAGGTCGGTGTCCGCGTTCATTGCTCCACCTCTCGTCGGCAGTCCCGAGCGTCGGTGTCAGGGAGCTGGTGGCGTCCTGGCCGTGACGGTGCCGCCGACGCCCCGCGAGGCGGGCGCCGAGGCCCTTCTCGGCCACCGCCACGCCGTGGAGACGACGCCGGTCAGCAGGAGGACCTCCACGACGGTTCCCAGGAGGTAGTACGGCCGCTCACCAATCGCGCCGCCGACACAGGTCAGCGCGTAGGCGATGGCGAGCACGATGGTGGCGATCCGGACGACCCTCGCGGCCAGGACCAGTGAGAGGAACACCATGAGTGCAGGGACGAGCACGTAGGCCGTGGTCGCGAGCAGGAAGGTGTCACCAACCGTGAAACCGCCCAGCGTCCCGGCCTCCAGATCCGCACGAACGTCCTCGCGGTAGAGGCTGAACAGATCGACGTAGGCGAAGACGAACAGCATCGACGTCCACAATCCTGCGAGCCTGATCCTGACGTTCACCGGAGACTCGTCATACATGGCCTCGACCCCTCCCATTCCTCTGGACGCTCAGCAGGGCACCGGGAGACGGGCCCGTTGGGGAGACGGTTCGCCTCGCACTGGAGAGACACTTATACTGTACGTACGTCCAGTAGAGGTTGGGCTGAGATGACCGTCACAGCGAGACGGCTCTGCACGCGACCCGCCAGAACCCGGCGCGGGCACCACTTCACGGTCGTGCTCGCCTGACCGACCGGAGACCCTCATGACGAGTCGACGCCAGGACCTCCTCGAAGCGGCCCTGGACGCCTTCAGCCGGGCCGGGTACGACGGCACGCCGGTCTCGGCCATTGTCGAGAGCGCAGGCATGAGCAAGGCCGCGTTCACTTACCACTTCGCAACCAAGGAAAGCCTGCTGATCGAGCTGGCGTCACCTCTCCTGGACGCCCTCGACGAGATCGCCGGGAGTCCTGTTGCTCCCGACTGGCCAGACGGGGTCCGGGAGTTGCTCGGTCGCTACTTCGATGCGCTTGCCGCGCACCGCCGAGTGGCGATCTGGATTGATGGCGACAAGTCGGTGCTGAGTCACACGGTTGTGGGGGCCCGCCTCATGGCGAACAACACGAAGATGCGTCACCTGCTCGCGGGAAACAGACGACGGGGTGAACAGGTCTCGGCCGCCGCGGTCCTCGGCGCCATCTGGCGCCCCGTCCGCAATCTCACCGACACCGACGTCGTGATCCACCGTTCGCGGATCCTCGAGGCAGCCATGGCCGCAGCAAGCACCACGCGAGGCTCTGTTCGTCCATAAGCAGTCAGACCCCTTGTGACCTGGGGCGTGTCGACGGTGGCGGTGGGTTTGTGATCGAGTTTGACTCCGGGAGTATCCGAGCCGCCGACTGCGATCGAGCCCCTGGCCGACGGCTAGGGCGGACGTCCGATCGTGGCGTGTGATCTTGAGAGGGGGACGAACTCGGTTGTTCGAGAGGGGCGTTCAGCCGCTGCGCGTCCCCGGGGGTGTCGGTCTATGAGTCGGGGTTGGCGATCCACCCGGCGATCTGGGTGCGTGAGGTGAATCCGAGCTTGTCCATGATGTGGCGGACGTGGTTCTCGACGGTTCTTTCGGAGATGAACAGCCGGGTTCCGATCTGTCTGTTCGTCAGGCCGTCGGCGACCAGGTGGGCCACCTCGGTCTCGCGTTTGGCCAATGGCGAGGCCTGGGCGTCGAAGGCCGCTCTGGCGGGACGGCGCGCGGGTTCGCGCAGGGCCACCCCGACCGTGGCGTGGCGGCCGGACCGACGTCCTTCCTCGTACCGGGTGTCGTATATCGAGCCGCCGAGAGCGGTTCGGGTGTTCTCGGTGGCCACGGCGAGCAGGGGCGCGAGGATCGCGTTGACGCGGGCGCCGGTGTAACCGCGCAGGACGTCGGAGGCCCCGAACAGGGTGGCCGCGCGGTGGGGTTCACCGGTGGCTGCGGCGTGGCATCCGAGGGCGGCGAACAGATAGGACTGGGCGAGCCGATCGTCGATCTGCTGGGCGATCCGGAGCGCTTCGGTGAGCGGCGGCTCGGGGTCCTCGCCGGTGTCCGCGGTGAGTGCGGCGAATCCCTGGTTCATCAGCCAGATCTGCAGGGTGTAGAGGTCACCGGCGGCGCGACTGCGGCGGGCGCCCTCGGCCGAGGCGGAGCGGAAGGTGTCGAGGTCGCCGTCGACGAAGCCGTCGACGGCCCGCGCCTGGAGCAGGGCGAGTCGGGCCGGGAGGTCGTCGAGGCGGGTGACGACGGCCCCGGCCTGGCGCAGCAGGCGCCGTCCGGTGCCGCGGTCGCCGGCCATGTTGGCCGCGACCGAGCCCATCGCCAGTGATTCGGCCAGGAGGCGTACCTGGTCTGTGTCGCGGGCCGCGGTGGCCGCGCGCTGCAGCTCAAGTCCGGCCGTGGTCGGGTCGGCCTGCAGCACGGCGAGGAAGCCCCGCATGAAGTGGGCCCCGGCGTGCGGCGGCGCCTCGGCCGAGTCCGCGGGGGCCACCTGGAGCACCAGGTCCAACCAGTGCGCGCCTTCGGTGGTCGCCCGGGTGATCCAGTACCAGCTCAGGGACGCGGCGAGATCGGCGCCCCGCTGGGCGTCGGCGCGGGACAGGCACCCCTGCAGGACGGCGCGGATGTTGTCGATCTCCAGATCGAGCCACTCGAGCCACTCGACCAGCCGGTACCGGGCCTCGGGGGCGCGGCGGTAACACCGCTGCGCGTAGTACTCGGCGCAACGTTCGGCCAGGACGTCGGCCTCTCCGGCGCCCTGCAGCTTCAGCCGGGCGTACTCGCGCGTGGTCTCGTGCAGGCGATGGACGGCGACCGCCCGCGCATCCTGCTTGGTGACCAGGGACTTGTCGACCAGCGAGGACAACAGGCCCAGGACCCGGGACGCCGGCAGGTCCTCACCGGCGCAGACCCCCTCGACGTCGTCCAAAGTGAAGCGTCCGGCGAACACGGACAGCCGTCTCAGCAGCATCCGTTCGTCCGCATCCAGCAGGTCATGACTCCAGTCGAGGGTGGTCCGCAGCGTCTGGTGGCGCGGCAGGGCGGCCCCACCACCCGCAGCCAACACGCCGAACCGGTCAGTCAGATGCTGCAGGATCTGCTGCGGAGCCAGGACCCGGGTGCGGACCGCGGCCAGCTCGATCGCCAGCGGCAGGCCGTCCAACCGGCGACACAGGCCCACGACGGCCGCCTGGTTGGCGGCGGTCAGCGCGAAGCTGCCCGACGCCGCCTCCGCCCGCTGGGCGAACAGCGTGACCGCCTCGTTCTGGGCCAGCTCGTGCAGCGGCTGGTCGGCCGCCGGCAGCTCCAGGGGCGGCACCGGCAGCACGTACTCGCCCGGCACCGACAGCGGCTCGCGGCTGGTGGCGACCACGCGCACCTCGGGCGCGGCCTCGACGATCTCGGTGACCAGCTGCGCGGCCGCCGCGAGCACGTGCTCGCAGTTGTCCACCACCAGGAGCAGTTCCTTGTCCGCCAGGAAGGAACGCAGCAGCGCCGTCGTGCCCCCGACAGCCGCGTGGTCTCGCAGTCCCAAGGCCGCCCCCGCGGAGTGGGCGACCAGCGCCGGGTCACGAACCTGCGCCAGGCCGATCAGCCAGGCACCGTCCCCGAACCCCCGAGCGAGATCGGTCGCGACCCGGATCGCCAGGCGGGTCTTGCCCACCCCGCCGGGCCCGACCAGGATGACCACCCGGGCCGTGCTCAGCCTGGACCGCAGTTCGGCGAGCTCGCGGCGACGGCCGACGAACGTGGTCACCTCCGCGGGCAGATTCCCCGGACGCCGCCTCGCCCTGGCCATGGTCACAGGTAACCATCCCGCGCCGTCCAGCGGCGAGGTCCAGGAGGCACGCGAATAGGTACTCGGTGAGGGATCACCCGGATACCGCCGGCAGCCTGGCCTTCCTAGCGTGGAGGTATGACCGAGGAGCCACACACCCAGCGTGTGCAGGTGCGGTGCGTGGGCCGCCCGCCGGTGGATCGGGTGCGACGCGCCAGCGGGGTCAGCGATGTCGAGGTCGACGGCCAGGACCTGCGATGCCGGGTCACCGGCAGCTTCCAACCGTTCCTCGAGGCGCTACGGGGCCACGAGGTGATCAACCTGCGGACCACCGATGACGCACCCCCGGCCCATCACCCGACCGGTACCCCGGTCGCCACTCCCGAAGTGGAGGAGCCATGAGATCCCACGTCCTCGCCGCCCGAACCGCCGCGGTCCTGTTCGTCGGCGCAACGGCCGCCAGCCTGATCGACCGCGCCCTGCTCGCCCCGGTCCTGGGCAGCTCGGACTACCTGACCACCACCGTCGAGAACTCCGGCCGGATCCGGGCCGGGGCCTTGTTCCAGATCGTCGCCGGCATGGCCTGCGCAGGCATCGCGGTCACGCTCTACCCCGTGATCAGGCGCCACGGGGAAGCGTTGGCGCTCGGATCGGTCGTCCTGCGGCTCATGGAAGGGCTGCTGTACATCGCCGGAGCCATCGGTGCCCTGCTCCTGATCGACCTCAGCGCCCAGACCGCCACCGGGCAGACCGCATCCCTCGACAGCTCAGGCGCACTGTTGCTGGCGTTTCGTGACCACGCCGGCATGACCGGCACGCTCGCCTTCTACGTGGGCGGCACGATGTACTACTACCTCTTCTACACCTCACGGCTGGTGCCCCGGTGGCTGTCCCTGTGGGGCATCGCGAGTACCGCGCTCGGCCTCGCCGCGGCGCTGATGGTCTTCTTCGACGTCATCACGGCGTTCTCGACCCCGCAGATCGTGATGAACCTGCCGATCTTCCTGAACGAGCTCGTCCTGGCCGCCTGGTTGTTCGTCAAGGGCTTCGACACCACACCCGCCACACCGGACGGCGAACCCGCAGACACGCTCGTGCCGCTGCCCGCCTGAGGCGGCCTTGCCTCTCCCGCGTTCGGGTAAGACCCTGCCAACGTCTCCCTGAGTCCCTGTGAGGTGAGTCTCGTGACCAGCCAGCCCAGCATGCAGGCGGTCGTCAGCGACCGGTACGGCCCACCGGAGGTCCTGCACCTTGTCGAGGTCCCCAGGCCGTCGCCCGGACCGGATGAGGCCCGGGTCCGGATCCTTGCCAGCGCGGTCACGGCGAGCGACATCTTCATCCGGTCCGGGCACGTGACACCGATGCTGCAGATCCCGTTCCGACTCATGATCGGCGTGACCAAGCCGCGCCACCCGATCCTCGGCTTCGTCTTCTCGGGCGTGATCGACGAGGTGGGCGACCAGATCCACCGGTTCAGCCCCGGCGACGAGGTGTACGGGATGACCGGTTTCCGGCTCGGCGCCTACGCTCAGTACCGGTGCATGATCGAAACCGATACGCGTCGCCACGGATGGCTGGCACGCAAGCCGGCCAACCTCACCCATGACGAAGCCACCGCCGCGATCTACGGCGGCTCCCTCGCCGTCCAGTACGTCGACCAGGCCGCGCTCCGGCCCGGCGACGACCTCCTCCTCTACGGGGCATCCGGAACGTCCGGCACGATCGCGGTCCAGTACGCGAAGTCACTCGGAGCCCACGTCACCGGCGTCTGCAGCACCCACAACCTCGACCTCGTCGCCTCCCTCGGCGCCGACGACGTCCTGGACTACACCCGCGTCCAGACACCGCCGCCCGGTGCCCACTACGCCGTCATGCTCGACTCCGTCGGCCGGTTGAAGTCCTCGAAACTCAAGACAGCCTGCCGGCAGGCCCTGGCCCCAGGCGGGCGATACGTCTCCATCGACGACGGCGACCTCCAACCGAGCTCCCAGCGCCTCGACCGACTCACCACCCTCATCGAGACGGGCACCCTCACGCCGGTCCTCGGAAAGACCTACCCACTGGGCGAGATCGTCGAAGCCCACCGATTCGTCGAAGGCGGGCACAAACGCGGCGGCGTCGCCATCACCATCGGATAGCGCTGCCCACAGAGTCACCGCCGCACGCCGCACGAGGCGCACCCCACATGCGGGCTTCCGCTCGCGTCGGCAAGGTTGACGTCAGCGGCCAAGAAACACGGAGGTGAAGACAATGGTGAGAACCCTCCCTTCACGGAAAATCTGGAAAAGAGCGTCCACGTTGGCCATCGGAGGAGCGTTGGGATTCTGGACGACCAACCTCACCATTTCCCTCACCCCCATCGCGGCGGAGTACAGAGCTGCTCTGTCCATTTCTTATGGGCCGATGCTTCTCGAAGCCCTGCTCGGGGGTTTGATCATCGGATTCGGAGTAAGCCATGCCCTTATCCGCTTCTATGACACGATTCCCGTCAAGAGCCCAACCCTCAAGTCCTTGGCGCTTAGCGTCATCGCCCTGATCCTCGTCACAGTGCTCATCGAGGTACCCGGCAAGACTCTCACCGCAACAAGCGTAGCTATTCAGGTGCCCGTCAGGCTGGGGCCGTTGGTGGGGTGAGGGTGGTGGGGATCCATGGGCCGTCGCCGTTGTAGAGGCGGTGTAGGGCTTGGAATCGGGTGAGGCCCCAGTGGGCGGCGGTGGATAGGTAGGACTGGACGACGGCGAAGTCGGCGAGTCCTTGCAGGGTTCGCCAGCAGCCGCCTGATGATCTTTGTTGGACTTTCACGGGGCGGATCTGCCTTTCGGCCGAGTTGTTGGTGAACCCGACGGCGAGGTTGGTGGTGAATCGCAGGATGACCTCGCGGTGGGTCTCGAAACGGGTGGCGAGGGTGCGGGCGTGCCCGGCCAAGACGGTGGTGTCGGTGGCGGGGTTGTCGGTGCGGGCGCGGGCCAGGGCGCCGGTGTAGAGCCGGTCGATGATGCGAAGTTCCTTGTCGGACAGTGCCTCGCGTCCTGCGGCGCGGGCTGCGGAGGCGATCCGGTGGGCCTCGGTGAGGGTGTCGGCCATCGCCTTGGCCCACAGCTGCCCGCCCGGGTCGGCCTCGTGGATCCCCCGCAGGTCACGAAGGAGGTGGGCACCGCACCAGGCGTGCAGCACGTCCTTGAGATGGGCGTACCCGGCGTACCCGTCCCGGACCAGCACCTGCTCGGCGCCCAGTTCGGTCAGGACCCCGCCGGCGTCGATGGCGTCGGCGGAGCGGTTGCCGGTGTGCAGCAACGTCAGATGGTCGGTGCAGGCCACGTGCACGTACGCGGTCGCGCCGTCGGCGCGGGCGAAGGTCTCGTCGGCGTGCACCACCGGCGCGGACGCCAGCAGCCGCTTGACGGCCTCGATGAACCCGCCCTCACGGATCAGGCGGGCGGCTCGACCGCGCACAGACGCAGCGAACCCGGTCGAGACGGCCATCCCGAGCAGTTCCATCACCAGCACCGTGGAACGGTGCACCGGCACGTGATGACCGACCACCACGTCGGCGACAACCGTGGTGATCTCGGGCCCGTACTGGACCGGAGCCGTTACCCCGGCCGGGAACTCACCGGTCACGTTCGCCCGACAACCGGGGCAGCACTTGACGTCGGCGGCGTACTCGGTCACCACCGGATCCGGGATCGGCGGCAAGTCGTGCACCTGGCGGCGGCGCACCGCCGCCACCGGCTCCTCAACCAGCGACGTCCCACACGAACAGGCCGCCGGCGCCGGGATCCCGATCCGGTCGTCCGGGTCCTCGACCAGCCGCAACGTCGTCCCGGGATCCCCGGGCTGCTTGCCCGGCCTACGACCCGACGACTTCCGCGAGGACCCGCCGCGCGGGCGACGGTCAGGCCCGTCCGATGAGGGCGGCTTCGAGGACGTCGAGGAGTCCTTGCCCAGTTTCAGCACCAGCTCCTGCACCTGCGCAGTCAGCTCCGCGACCTGCACCAACAACGCATCGATCCGGGCGTCCTTGGCCGCGAGCATCGCAAGCAACTCCTCGCGCGACACACCCTCCGGCTCCGACACCCCGGAATCCAAACATGATCACGCCGCCAACATCAGCAACCCGACACCCCAGGCGTGTCGCCCACCTGAACAGCTACCAACAAGCGACCCCCTACGCTATTTCCTCATCGGCACAGCATTCAACGCTCTGAGGATCCTCGCTCTCGGAGTGGTCATTGGCCAACAATACGCACGGTTCAACGACCAGAATGCATGATCCGTTCAGCTGCGCCCGATCTCGTCACCACGCCAGGTCACAAGAGCGAAAGAACAATACCCGCTCATCGGCAGATCCGGTCGGATCCGCACCTCGGCAGATCCGCTGGTTAACGGAGGATGTGCGGGACCGAACACCCGCCCGATCAGGTTCGGTGCCGGTACCGGCCTCTGCCCGGGCGATGTGGTGCGCTTCCACGCCCTCGGGTTGTGTCCAGGCGCGGCGGCGGCCTGGATCAGCTGGTGGATCACGATGCCACGGGTCTGGTCGCGTGCCGCCGCGGTATCGACCATCGAGGCCTGGTCCGGTGGCTGCCCGTCACCGAGCCACCGGTGTAGTAGTTCCGGCTCTCGTGACCTACCCCTGAGCCCCGGCGCGACATCCCCGCGGTGCACCTTCGGTCTCTGCGACGGTCCTGAAGAAGAAGAAGAAGTCGGTGGTGAGCTGGCCTTGAGGGTCGGCTGTTTCTGCTTCTGGGTGGTGACCGAGGCCGTCGGGGCGTCGGGGCCTGTCCGGTGCGGCCGGGCGGGGTGGCCTGGGCAGGGAGTTGAGCATGGCCGAGCGGTCTTCTCCGTGGGCTTCACGGTGGCGCAGTGAGAGCAGCCGTGCGCGGCCGGTCCGCTCTCGGTCGATCGTGGTGCTTCTGGCGGCGTTGATGGTGTTGGTGGTGGCTGTGCCGTGGGCGGGGTCGTCGCCTGCGTCGGCCGATGACGGTGCCTGCGTCGCCGGCACGTCGTCGGTGGACGGCGCGGGTGGGGCGGTAGCGGATGTGCAGGCGTGGACCCGGGTGGTCGAGGAGGGGCAGCGGCGGGTGTTCGCTGTGACCGGGCACTGACGTGCCGCTTCCCACGTCCGCGGCCTCGAGCACTACTCCTCTTGCCTCCACGGCGGCGTCGTCCCCGCCGGCCACGTCCTCCACGCCGGGCACGTCTTCCTCGCCGGATCCGTCGCCGGACGGTTCGGCGGGTGGGCAGGCCTCGCCGTCGGTGACGTCGGTGCCGACGACGGGGGCCGGGGCTTGTCGGGTCCGGGCCGATGGTGGGGGGCTGGTACGCGGGTAGTTCCGGGTCGCCGGTCACCGACACGGACGGGATCCGGGGCACCTGGTCGGACACCAGTGATGGCGTGCAGCGGACCCTGCCGGGCCTGCGGTCGCTGGCGGGGTGGGACGGTGCGGTCGATATCGCGGTCGGGGGGACGGTGCTCGGCTCGGGGGAGACCTACGCGCAGGCCGCGGCGGGACAGTTCGACGAGCGGTGGCGGGCGGCGGCGGCCGCGCTGGCGGCGGCCCGCGGCGGGGCGTCGGCGCCGACGTTCGTGCGGCCCTGGCATGAGATGAACGGTGACTGGTACCACGAGTGGTCGGTGACCGCGGGCAGCGTCGCGGAGTACAGGGCGGCGTTCGCCCGCTACGCGGGCATCCTGCGGGCGGCGATGCCGCAGGTGATCATCGTGTGGTCCCCGAACGACGGCACCCACACCGACCTGGCGGTGACGGCGATGTACCCGGGTGATGATGTGGTCGACGCCCTCGCCCCGGATTCCTATGACTGGACACCCGGGTCGTGGGACGTCGAGCAGGTGGGCGCCTACATCGCGCGGGGGAGCGCCGCGGACCCCTCGGGGGTGGAGTCGTGGCGGCTGTTCGCGCTCGAGCACGGCAAGCCGTTGGGGTTGCCCGAGTGGGGGTTGTGTCGGCGGACGGGCTGCGGCGGGGACCATCCGGCGTACATCACCGCGATGCACACCTGGATGAGCGAGCACGCCAACACCGCGAGCTGGGTTCTGGGAGAGCCGATCCCGGCTGAAGCGGCCGGGAAGGTCCTCTACTCGGTGTACGTCAACGTCGTCCACGACGGTGATCCCGGGTTCACCCTGGCCGCCAACCCGTCCGCGGCCGGCACCTTCTCGGCCCTGTCCTGGGGGAACCCCCCGCAGTAGGCACCGCAGACGGCCGCGGCCCGGGCGGCGCGGGGTGGGCTCACGCCGCCTCGATCCACAACGGGCCAAGTCTGCGGGTCTATCCACACATCCGCCGATCGGGGCCTGCCGCCCCCGCCAGTCGCGGCGTACTGGATCGACGATCCGCCCCGACGAGACGAGTGATCGACGAGGAATGAGGTGTCGGTGATGGAGCACGAGCAGAGCGGTGCCCTGGGCTGGGGAGCCGCGGCGGGGTCGGGCGGGGGCGGCTGCCGCCGATCCCGGTCCGGCGGAGGCCGTGGCCACGGCGGTGCAGGCGCTGACCCGAGCTGGCGACCACGCCCTGACCCAGGCCGGGGCCGGTTGGGCCGCGATCGGTCTGGGCGCGCAGCTGACCGCCGCCACCGCTGCGGACCTGCTGCCCGCCGACGGCCACGGTGGTGCGAGCGGCGCCGATGACGACGGTGCCGGCGTCGGCGCCGCCGGCGGTGAGTGCGTTGCTGCGGCGGGCCCATGAGGCGTTGATGGCACACCCGATCGAGGTGTTCCCTGCGGGGACCAGCGCGGTGGTGGTCGAGGTGGCCGAGCTGGTGCGCCTGGCGTCGGGGCAACGCGATGGATGAGCGGTCGCCCGCTGATCCTGCGGGCCGCAGCGTCGGGGAGCTCCTGATCGACAGCGACCACCTGGCCCGGGCGGTGCTGGCCGATGCAGGCGCGCAGGACCCGGCCGCGGTGGTGCGGACCTGGCCCGAGGTCGTCCAGGCCGCCGGCCAGGTCTGGGCGGCGGTGCAGCCCTACCACCAGCAGGCCGTCGCCGACGAGGTGAGGCGGCAGGTGCAGTCCGATCGGTTCGAGCGGCTGGTCCTGACCGGTCGGGCCTTCCACGAGGCGGTCCGCGGGGGCGTCTGGCCGGGCCCGGGCCCGGCCCAGGCCAGCTTGGCCGCGGCCGCGGAGAACTTGTCGCGTGCGGCGGAGCTGATCGCCGGCGGCGGCCCGACGGTGGGCCCGCTGCGACCCGCGCAGCGCGCGGACGTCCAGGCGGCCCTGACCCGCGTGACCCACGCCCTGTACGTCAGCGCCCACGGGGTTGACCTCGCGTTGCGGGCCCAGCGCCGCGAGGTGGCCGCCATCACCCGGCCTGGCCGCTTGTGGCCGGCCGGCCAGTCCCGGGGCTGGTTCGACGCCCGGGTCAGGCAGGTCCAGGTCTTCGAGCAGGTCTGCCGGGACAGTCTGGGGTTGGGCTGGCCGGCGGCCCTGGCCGGCGCCCACCAGGACGGCGTGCCTGTGGCCGGGGCGTTGGCGACCTGGAACCTGCGCGCCCACCGGGTGCTCGCCGCGACCGCAGAACCCTGCCGATCTTCTCCTGGCAGCTCAGGCCACCACGGTGGTGATGCGTCTGGGTGGGCAGATCCTGTCCGCGGCTGGTGAGGTCGGCGACCTCGACCCGGCTGCCTGGCCGCGCCTGACGGCGGCATGGAGCGCGGCGCAGGACCGTTGGAGCGCGCTGACCACATCGTGGGCCAGCCTCCTGCCGCCCGCCACCCGCCGGTTCGACCCCCAGCTGCGCGAGGGCGCGGCCGGGGTGCGGTCCGCGTTGACCGGCGTGGTGTTCGATGGCGCCGTCCCGGCGGCCCCGCGCACCATCGCCGCACGGCTCGACCTGCCGGAGGCGGCCCGGGCGATCGCCGAGGCCACCACCGCGGCCGCGAGCCTGGCCCAGGTGCTCACCCAGGCCACCGCCTCCCGCGACCTCCCGGCCCCCGCCCGCTCGATCTGGCGGTTCGCCACCCACCACACCTCCACGACTCCTCTGGTCTGCGCCGCCGACTACGCCAACAACCGACCCGTGGCACTACCCGCACCGGTCCGTGCCGAGATGGTCACGGCAGCCAGGACCGCCGCCGCCGCGACACAGGCGGCTCTGCCGCCGCTGGCGGCCGCGACCGGAGCATCACCGCCCGACACCCCGCCCCCGCGGGTGCTGCCGCCGGGCTCGACGGCTCGTTCCGCGCCAGATGCGACCCGAACACGGGCCCGCGACACGCCGCTGACCCCCCGCGGACCCACGGCCCGGCCCGGCCCCCCGCGATGACCGGGGGACTCCTGTCCGCCCGGACCAATCCACTCGCTGGGCTCGCCCGCCGCGGCGCAGGGTCTACCGAGGCGACGCGCTCCACCGCCCCCCCTGAGCGTGCTCGATCTGCATCATCGTGACGTTGGAACCAGGAAGCGGCCGCGCCAACGAAGGCATCCGCGGTCGCCGCACTCGTGTAGGCCCCCGGTCCGGGCATGGCGCGAGCCGGGCTGGCCTGATGGCTGTGACGACTGAGGGGACTGAGGCCGAGGCAGATCGCTCGCTCTGGCGTGTCTGGGCGCTCCACATCGAAGCGCCTGGCAGCGGCCTGCTTGTGAGCTGGTCGAGGGACCATGAGCCGGCTCTGCGTCTTGTGATAGCGGTCCCCGGGCGAGGTTCGGCGCAGCGGTCACTGAACAAGGCCGGCTGGGAGTCAGGAGGCATGTGGCGCCCGGCCTCTTGGGGGCTGCTGGTGCCTGTTGAGCCGCGGTATCGCAGGTGATGGCGTGGGCACCACAGACCAGCGGTAGGGATCTCGTGCGATCGCTGCGCGTGGCCGCCAATGGGATGTCTGCGAACCCGAGGATCACCTCAAAGAGTTCCCCCGGTTCGTGTCCTCGAACACCGTCCCCAGCGCCTTAAGGAGGTGGCGGGTTGTCCACAGCCCGCCCCGACCAGGCATCACGCCTGGCTCGGTCAGGCCTACTGGGGTCGTTCAGAGGAGGTCTCATGTCCGCCACTGCGAGGAGAGACAATGATCGCGCTCCGGTCACGCTCTACGAGTCGGAACTGCGTCGCCGCTGGTACACCGTTGCGGAAGTGGCGCAGATGCTGGGTTACGGCGAAACCAAGGTCCGCATGCTCGTGCTCACCGGCGACCTGCGCTCGCTCAAGGACGGTGGCTGCCGGCGGATCCTTCCCGCCTGGATCGACGAGTACGTGGCACGGCGCGCAGCCGAGGCGGCGACCGACAGGCCGTGACGCAGTCCCCGAGGCATCACGACAGGGAGTGGGCGAGGACGCCGCTTCTCACCAGAGCGTTGAGTTCGAGCGGGGCACGCGATGACTCGTAATCGAACTCGGTCGAACGGCGAAGGCTCGATCTACCCGTACCGCAACGGGTTCGCCGCGTACGTCTGGATCACGACACCGAGCGGCCGTAGGCAGCGCAAGTATGTCTACGGCAAGACGCGCCCAGAAGTGCACGCAAAGTGGCTCGATCTCTCCCAGGCCGCTGCTCGTGGCCCGGTGGCGACTCGGGTGCCAACCGTGCAGCAGTTCCTCCATCGGTGGCTGGAGGAGACGGTTGCTCCGAACCTTGCTCCGCTGACGCATGCGACCTACGAGAGTCACGTGCGCAACTACCTTGTGCCGGGATTGGGGGACCACCGTATCGACCGAGTTCGAGTCGCGGACGTGCAGCGTTGGCTCAATGCCCTGCCGGATCAGTGTCAGTGCTGCGCCCAAGGTAGAGACGACCGGCGGTTTGCGCGAGATCCTGCCCTGGCGATGTGCCGCGCCGTGGGCCGCTGCTGCCACGCGAACCCGTCACCACGCACCATCAAGGACCTCCGGACGGTCTTGCGGTCCGCGCTTGCGGCGGCGATGCGGGAGGAACTCGTCGAGAAGAACGTCGCCGCGCTCGTCAAGCTCCCCAAGCAACGCAAGCGCAACGTGATTCCGTGGACCAGTGACGAAGCGCGCCGGTTCCTCGAGTCCGCTGCTGAAGATGACGACCCCTTCTACGCGGCCTATGTACTCGTGTTGGTCCTCGGGCTGCGCAAGGGCGAGGTGCTGGGACTGACATGGGACAGCGTCGACCTGGACGCTGCCGAACTCGTGGTTGACCATCAGCTCCAGCGGGTCCGTCGCGAACTGCTATACCGCGAGACCAAGACGGAGGCCTCTGATGCCTCCATGCCGATGCCCCGGATCGTCCGTACCGCCCTTGCTCGCCGGCGCGAGGCTCAGACGGCGGACCAGATCGCAGCTGTGATGCCTGGGTCGGACGAGAGTCCGGAGCCCGCTTCGTCTTCACGGGACGGTACGGCACGCCGGTCGACCCGAGGACCCTCAACCGGAGGTTCACCGCCCGGTGCGAGACCGCCGGCGTGCGTCACCTGACGATCCACGACGCCCGGCGGACCTGCGCGACGCTGCTGGTCGACCTCGATGTGCACCCGCGGGTCATCATGCGGATCCTGCGCCACGCGGACCTGTCGGTCACGATGGAGATCTATGCCAAAGCGAGCTCCGCAGCGACGACCGAGGCGCTGCGGAGGCTGGGAGACAGCCTCGAGTGACAGCTACTGCTGTACTTTGCTGCTGTACTCGACGCAGAAAGGGCTCCCTCACTCTTGAGAGGAAGCCCCTGACCTGCACCTTTGCGGGTCGGGGTGGCGGGATTTGAACCCACGGCCTCTTCGTCCCGAACGAAGCGCGCTACCAAACTGCGCCACACCCCGGTCAAGCCTCGTCAGGATAGCCGAGCCCCAGGGTGGCGACGAAACCGGTTCGCCGGCGTCGCGCCGTCCGTTCAGAACTCGGCGGCGACCAGGGTGAGCAGGCTTGCCTCGGGGCGGCAGGCGAACCGGACGGCGGTGAACGGCGATGTGCCCAGGCCAGCCGACACATTCATCCACGCGGGTGGCGGCGCGCCGTCCTCGGTCTGCTCTCGGTCTGCCGGCCACCGGGAGACCCCCTTGGCCTGGGACCGTGGGAGGTCGCAGTTGGTCACCAGAGCTCCGAACCCCGGCAGGCAGAGCTGACCGCCGTGGGTGTGACCGGCGAGCAGCAGCCCGGCGCCGTCCACGGTCATCGCATCGAGCACTCGGCGGTACGGCGCGTGGGCGACGCCGATCGTCAGCGCCGCCGACTCGGCGGCCGGCCCAGCGACCAAGTCGTAGCGGTCCCGCTTGATGTGCGGGTCGTCGACTCCGATGAACTCCAGTCGCTTGCCGGAGACGTCCAGCACCGCCCGGCGGTTGTTGAGGTCGATCCAGCCCGCGTCGAGGAAGCCCTTCACCAAGTCGTCGGTCGGCAGCGAGCCGCCATGGATCCGGCGAGCGCCGCCGTGGGGGAGTAGGTACCGGGTAGGGCTCTTCACTTTCGGTGCGAAGTAGTCGTTCGAGCCCATGACGAACACGCCCGGCCGGTCGAGCAGGGCGCCGTGTGCGGCCAGGGCCGGCCCGACCGCGTCCATGGCGGCGATGGTGTCACCGGTGGAGACCACCAGGTCGGGCTCGAGGCCGGCCAGTGACTGCACCCAGGCGGACTTGCGGCGCTGACGGGGGACCAGGTGAAGGTCCGAGATGTGCAGCACCCGCAGCGCGCTACTGCCCGGCGGCAGGACCGGCAGCGTGTACCGGCGCAGCGCGAAATGGCGCGCTTCCAGCCAGGCGTAGCCGAGACCGCCCACCCCGGTCGCCCCGACGGCAAGCGCGGCCATGGCCGGCGACAGGCGTCTGCGGGAGTCGGCGTGGGCGGTGTGGTGCATCCGACCATCGTCGCAGAGACAACGATCACACGCCGTCCGCTCGAGTCCCGCCCTCGTGGTTCCGTCACCCGACGTGACGTCGTCCGACGACTGTGAGTGGCATCGCACCCGTCCCCGATGGGCACGGCGTGACGTTGTGCCCGCCAGACGGGCGCAACGCCACGTTGTGCCCGGACAGGGGTTGCGCCCGGACAGGGAAGAGCGGGTGGCAGGATGCGGGGGTGGCCGATGACCTGAAGTCCCGCTTGCAGTCCGACCTCACCGTAGCGATCCGGTCGCGGGACGAGGTCGCGGCGGCGACGCTACGGATGGCGCTGACGGGCATTCGGTCGGCCGAGGTCGCCGGCGACACCGAGCGCACCCTCTCCGACGACGAGGTGGTCGCCGTCCTTGGCAAGGAGGCCAAGAAGCGGCGCGAGGCCGCCACAGCCTTCGCCGACGCGGGCCGTTCGGAGTCGTCGGAGCGGGAGCTGGCCGAGCTGGCCGTGCTCGAGGGCTATCTGCCACAGCAGCTGTCGGACGACGAGCTGGCCGTGCTGGTCACGGCGGCGATCGCGGGCGCCGCGGCGTCCGGTGCGAGCGGGATGGCCGCGATGGGCCGGGTCATGAAGGTCGTGCAGCCCCAGGTGGCAGGGCGCGCCGAGGGCGGGCGGGTCGCCGCGGAGGTCCGGCGTCAGCTCGGCTGAGCCTCAAAAACGGCCGCCTCCGCCTCCGTCGTTCCCACCGCCACCGCCACCGCCACCGTTCCCACCGCCACCGCCACCGCCGTTCCCACCGCCACCGCCACCGCCACCGCGGCCGGGGTCATTCACCTGCGGTGGCGGCGGCGGAGCCAGGCTTCCGTCACCCGGGTAGAGGGTGACGGTGCTGCCCCGTTCGAGGCGTCCACCGGCCGAGGGGGAGGTACGAGCCACCCGGTCGGCGCCGAGGGCGGAGGCCACCGGACGGCTCACCCGGACCCTGAAGCCTTGGCTGCTCAGAATGCCGGTGGCCTCTCCGATGCTGCGGCCGGTCACGTCGGCGACCCGGATGCCGCTGCCGGTGAGCACCTTGCCGGTCGGCGCCTTCCAGTCCTTGTCGGGCAGACCGGCCATCGCGGTACCCATGATCTCGCGCCAGAGCGGGGCGGCGATCGTCGAGCCGTACACCCTGCTGTAGTAGCGGCCGCCGATCTCGCGGCTGTTGAGGCTCTTTTGGCCGGGCGAGTTCAGGGTCCCTCGTGAGTAGACCCTCGGGTCGGTCACCACGACCGAGGTGGCCCGCTGCTTGGTGTACCCGGTGAACCACGTGTGGATCGAGGCGTCGGTGGTGCCGGTCTTGCCCCCGGCCGGCCACGGCGTCCGGCCGATGTTGGTCGCCGTCCCCCGGGTGAACACGTTCTTCAGCGCGTAGGTGACCCCGCGCGCAACGTTCACCGGCAGGGCCTTGGCATCGCACACGGTCTTGCCCACGGCCATCGCCGTGCCGGCCCTGTCGGCCAGCGACAACACCGGGGTCGGCGGGCAGTAGGTGCCCTCGCTGGCGAACACCGCATAGGCGCTGGCCATCGTCATCGGGGAGATGTTGAACGAGCCGAGAGTCAGGCTCGGGCACTGGGTCGGCACCTTGGTCGATGGTTTGCCGTCAGCTTGGCAGGAGTTGTCGAACGGCACCGAGGCCAGGTGCACACCGAGCTTCTCGGCGGTCTTGGCGATGTCGCACATGTCGAGCCGGCTCTCGATGTCGACGTAGGCGGTGTTCACCGACCGGTAGGTGGCGGACATGACGTCGATCGTCGGCTGCCCACGGCCCTCGGAGTTGCTGAACGAGTAGGTCTGACCGCTCAGCCGCTTGCCGCACGCGGTGAAGTCACTGAACGGGCGCTTGGTGATGTCGCCGTTCACGTTCGTGTAGAGCCCCTTGTTCTTGCTCAGCCAGGTCGCCAGCGTGAACGGTTTGAAGTTGGAGCCGACCTGGAAGCCCAGCGAGGCGCCGTAAACTTGGTCCACGCCATAGCTCACCTCGGTCTGACCGGGGCCCTTTATCGGGTTGAAGCGGGAGTTCTGAGCGATCGCCAGCACCTTGCCGGTCCCCGGCTCGACTGTCACCGCGGCGGCGGCCACCCCGCTCGGGTCAGCAGCCGGGATCTTCTTCATCAGGGCGGCGGTCGCCGCCTTCTGCAGCTTGGCGTCCACCGTGGTGACGATCTTCAAGCCACCACGCTTGATCACGTTCAGCCGGTCCTTGTCGGTCTCGCCCAACGAGGCGTAGCGCGCGTCGGTGAGCAGCATCTTCAGCGCGTAGTCGCAGAAGTAGCCGAACTGCCCGGCGGTCACGCACCCGGACAGCGCCCGGTTGGGTTCGGTCGGCAACGGCGCCGCGTCGGCCTCGGCGAACTGGGTCTGGGTGATCAGACCGAGCTCGAGCATCCGGGTCAGCACCTGTCGCCGCCGCTCGGTGGCCGCCTCAGGATGGTTGAACGGGTTGTAGGTCTCGGGAATCTGCACCAGCCCGGCGAGCAGCGCCGCCTGAGCGAGGTCGAGCTTCGCGGCGCTGGTCTTGAAGAAGTACCGGGCCGCGGCCTCCACGCCGTAGTTGTTCTGCCCGTAGTTGGCGATGTTCAGGTAGCCCTCGAGGATCTCGTCCTTGGAGTGGTCCCGCTCGTACTGGATCGCCATCCGGATCTCTTTGATCTTGCGCGCGTTCGTTCGTTCAGTGGCGGCAGCCGCGGCGTCCTTGTTGCCGGCCGCGATCGCGCTCTCCAGCAACACGTTCTTCACGTACTGCTGGGTCAACGTCGAGGCACCTTGGATCTGACCGTCGTTCAGCTCGTTGCTGATCAGGGCCCGGGCCAGGCCCTTGGGGTCGACGCCGCCGTGGTCGTAGAACCTGGCGTCCTCGATGGCGACCACCGCCTGCTGCATCACCGGTGCGATCTTGCTCAGCGGGGTGACCACCCGGTTCTCCTCGTAGAACTTGGCGATCACCGTCTTTCCGTCGCTGGCGTACATCGTCGAGCCCTCGGGCAGCGGCATCTCCTCCAGCTGCGCGTCGAGGGTGTTGAACAGGGTGAGCCCGTCACGGGCCAACAGCCCGGCCGCGCCTGCCGCGGGCAGCACCAGACCTGCCAGCAGCACACCGGCGACCAGGCTGGTCGCGACGAACGCCGAGAGCAGGACGGGCAGACGAGACTGAGACATCGACAGGGATGACCTGTTCGACGCGGTGGGGCGCATGTGTGCTCCTCGACAATGCAGGCTGCCTGGTCAGCCTACGGTGAGGAGCCGCGATCCGCGGCACGGTCGGCGGGTCGCGCGCACCGCGGCTCCGAGCAGGTGAGAGCCGGACGGCGCCCTTCGGAGCCGCGGATCCCCGGTGGCGTGCAGAATGTGGGTCGGGGTGTAACGCCCCGGCGTCCCGCAGCGATGGGCCACATGGGTGTGCGGGGCGCACCCACGCACGTTGGCGTTACAGAAAGTGATGCACGACAACGAGGTGACGACGGAATATCATTCATCCGGACCGTACCCTGGGCACGCTGCGTGACGTAGTGTCAGAGGGCCCAAGGTGGGGCGTGGGGGACGAGGTCGGACGCTTCAACGGGGCGACCACACGGGAGGAACTGGAATGAGCGGCACCAACGACTGGGCGGCGCGGGGGGCCTGTCGCGCGACGGACCCCGACATGCTCTTCGTTCAGGGTGCGGCGCAGAATCGCGCCAAGGCCGTGTGCATGGCCTGCCCCGTGCGGACCGAGTGCCTCGCCGACGCACTCGACAACCGGATCGAGTTCGGCGTCTGGGGTGGGATGACCGAGCGTGAGCGCCGGGCGTTGCTCCGTCGCCGGCCTAACGTCGCTTCGTGGCAGCGGCTCCTGGAGACTGCCCGTTCCGAGCACGAGCGCATGTTCACCGTCTCGCGCGAGAGCGCCTGACCGCACTTCTCGGACTGCGCGACGTGTCATCCGGCCCGGAGCGGGTCGGATCGGGCCAGTGCGACGGTCATCTCCTGGCCGATCAATCGCAATCCCTCCATGTCGTGCACGTCCTCGGCCAGGGCTGCCACCTCTACGACGGGAACGTCGGGGTGCGCCGAGGTGAATCGCCTGGCTAGCGCCTGTTCCCGAGCCCGACGGTGCATGCGGTCGGCGTGGATCCGCAACAGTGACGCGGTCAGCGCGTGGCCGCCCGCGTCGTCCAGCTCTTCGGCCGCCGCAGCGGCCCGTTCTGCCGACAGGTCGGCGGCCTGTTCCCCCTGGACCCGGTTGAGCACCAAGCCGGCCAGCGGCATGCGCTCGGCACCGAGCCGCTCGACGAAGTAGGACGCCTCGCGTAGAGCGTCCGGTTCCGGCGCGGCCACGACCACGAAGGCGGTGCCCTCGCGTTGCAGCAGCCGGTAGGTGTCCTCGGCCCGCTCCCGGAACGATCCGAACACCGTGTCGAGCGCGGCCACGAACGACTGGACGTCCTTGAGGATCTGGGCCCCGAGCAGCCGGGTCAGCACCCCGGTGGCCCCGCTCACCGCGGCCGAGACCACTCTGAGGTAGGCCCGGCCACCCGCCTTCGCCGGCGCCGCCAGAACCCTGATCAGGCGTCCGTCCAGGAACGAGCCGAGCCGCTGGGGGGCGTCCAGGAAGTCCAGGGCGGACCGGCTGGGCGGGGTATCGACGACGATCAGGTCCCAAGCCGCTCCCATCGAACCGTTCGTCTCGGCCTGGGCCCGCAGCTGGCCGAGCTTCTCCATCGCCATGTACTCCTGGGTGCCGGCGAAGGAGCTGGACAGCGCCTGGTAGAAGGGGTTGTCGAAGATCTGGCGGGCCTTGTCGGGCGAGGCGTGGGCGACGATCACCTCGTCGAAGGTGCGTTTCATGTCCAACATCATCGCGTCCAGGCTGCCCCCGGCCTCAGTGCCGATCCCTGGCACCGGGCGCGGGCTGTTGTCCAGCTCGACAAGTCCCATCGCCTGCGCCAGTCGGCGCGCCGGATCGATGGTGAGCACCACGACCCGGCGCCCGCGTTCGGCGGCTCGCAGCGCGAGCGCCGCCGAGGTGGTGGTCTTGCCGACACCGCCCGCGCCGCAGCAGACCACGACTCTGGTGGCCGGGTCGGTGAGTAGAGCGTCGACGTCCAGGCGGGACGGCCTGCGTGACAGCGTCATGACAGTCCCTGCTCAGCGAGCATGTCGGCGAGCTGGTAGAGCGCTCCGAGGTCGATCCCGCCGGCCAGCGCAGGCAGCTCGACCAGCGGGCGGTCCAGGGCGATCAGCGCCTGGCGCTGCTCGGACTCCATCAGCACCCGCTGGGCGTGGTCGCGTCCCTCGGCGATCAGTGCCCGGGCGTAGTGGCGCAGCCGGGTGGACGAGGCGTCCTTGGTCCGCGGACCGCCCAGGCCGGCCGCCTCCAGTCCGGCGACCACCTCCCCATGCCGCAGCCGTCCCCGGGCTGCCGCACCCAACAAGCGGGCCGGCAGCTGCGGGTCGCGGACCATGTTGACCACCACCGCACCGACCGGCAGGCCGATCCGGTGCAGCTCGGCCGCGGCGTCCTGGGTCTCCTGCACCGGCATCTCCTCCAGCACGGTGACCAGATGGACGGCAGTTGTCGGAGCCCGCAGCACAGCCATGATCGAAGCGGCCTGGTTGCGGATCGGGCCGACCTTGGCCAAGCCCGCGACCTCCTCGTTGACATTGAGGAAATGGCCGATCCGGCCGGTGGGCGGGGCGTCCAGCACCACGGCGTCATACGTGCGGCCCGCGCCCTCCCGCCGGCGAACCGCCTCGTAGACCTTTCCGGTGAGTAGGACGTCGCGCAGCCCCGGTGCGATCGTCGTGGCGAAGTCCACCGCCCCGAGACGCTCAAGGATCTTGCCGGCCCGGCCCAGGTGGTAGAAAAGCTCGAGGTACTCCAACAACGCGGCCTTGGGCTCCACGGCCAGCGCGTACAGGTCGCCGCCACCGGGGGCCACCGCGATCCGCTGCTCGGCGTAAGGCAGCTGCGGCACGTCGAACAGCTGGGCGATACCTTGGCGGCCCTCGACCTCGCAGAGCAGGGCCTGCCGCCCGCCCGCCGCCAGGGCCAGCGCGAGGGCAGCCGCCACCGTGGTCTTGCCGGTGCCGCCCTTTCCGGTCACCACGTGCAACCGGGCCCCGGACAGGGCGTCAACCGCACCGGGTGGGCGGGCTGCGGCGGCGGAGGAGGGCACGACGCCGAGCCTAGAGCGCCGCGACACTGTGTGCCCTGTCGACCTGGCTGCTATGACTGGCGCCATGAGCCGCATCGAGGAGCGTCTGTCCGATCTCGGCCTGGTCATCCCGTCTGTTGTGGCGCCGGTCGCCGCTTACGTGCCGGCCGTGCGCGACGGCGACCGGGTCTGGACGGCCGGGCAGCTGCCGATGGTGGACGGCACCCTGGTCACCCGAGGCAAAGTGGGTGACGGGCCTGGCCTGGTCAGCCCCGAGCAGGCGAGCGCCCTGGCTCGGATCTGCGCCCTCAACGCGCTCGCCGCTCTGGCCAGCGTCGTCGAGGACCTCGACCGGGTGCAGCGGATCGTCAAGGTGGTCGGGTTCGTGGCCAGTGTCCCCGACTTCACCGGTCAGCCCGGCGTCATCAACGGGGCGAGCGTGTTGCTGGGCGAGGTGTTCGGGCCCGCGGGAGTGCACGCCCGCAGCGCGGTCGGTGTCGCGGTGCTGCCACTGGATGCTCCGGTCGAGGTCGAGCTGGTGGCATCGCTGCGTCCATGAGCCGACCGCTCAGCCGCGGACCACCGTGCTGAGTGTTCGCGCCACCAGGTCGAGCAGCTGCTGGCGGGAGATGTTCCGGCCGTGGCCGTTGGACAGGGCGGACTCCAGGGCCGTGCCGATGCTTCGGCCGGCTCCGGCGGCCGCCGCGAGGACGTCGAGCACGCGGTCCACCGACACACCGTGGGCGACCGCTCCCGCAAGCCCGACCGCGAGCGAGCGCTCGGCGTGCACCTGGTCGCCCTTGCGGTACAACACCCCCTGCGAGACCAGCAGGTCGATGGTCTGGACGACGTGGGCCGGCACGGTCGAGGTGGACAGGATCGCGTCGAGGGGCACGGTGGTGCGCGGCGCCCGCCGGCGCGGGGTGCTCGCGATGCCCCCGGCGAGCGGCAGCCAGGGTGGGTCGATGCCGCTCGCATCCAGGGAGCCGCCCTGGGCGATATGGGTGGAGATCAGGGACAGGCTGGCCCCGCGGGCCCGCGCGTCACGGATCTGGCGAAGGCGGCGGAGGTGTTCGTCGGAGTAGACCGAGTGGCGTCCCCGTCGCTGCGGGATGGGGATGAGCCCGCGGGTCTGGTACGAGCGCACGTTGCGCACCGTCATGCCTGCGGCGGCGGCCAGCTCGGGCAAGGTGTACTGCCGTGGCGATCGGGCACGTGTCACGTCCGTTTCCCCCTGCCCTCCGGTGCTCGGAGAACTCTAACCCGTCGTTCAAAGAACTCCCAGCGCCCCCAGCGGTAATCCTCCATTACGGATCATGACGGACATGGGGTGGGTCTGACAACGTTTACGTACTGTGACGCTCGTGGAGCGTGACGCCCGGTGCCGCGCCGACGGCAGGGCCAGGCGAGGATGGTCCGGTGCTGCGTGACTTCCCGGTGCCGCCCTTGCGCGGCACGCTGCCCGCGCCCGAGCCGTCCTCCCGGGCGGTCACCGCAGCGGAGCCTCCTGCCACCCCACGTCCGTCGGCCAGCGTGCTGCTGGTCCGGGACAGCATCCGCGGCGTCGACGTCTTCACCTTCCGGCGCCGCCGGAGCATGGCGTTCGCTCCGAGCATGGTGGTCTACCCCGGCGGTGCGGTCGAGGCCGAGGACGCCGCGCTTGCCACGGGCGACCTGACCGTCCTGCAGGTGGCCGCCGTCCGGGAGACCTTCGAGGAGTGCGGGGTGCTGCTCGCGGTCCCTGACCCGGCGCCGGAGCCCCACAGCCGGGACCGCGATGACCGGGTCGCGCACTTGGGCTCGCTGCGCGCCGAGCTGCTGGCCGGACGGTCGGGGCTGGCCGAGGTGCTACAGCGAGCTCGGATGTCGCTCGATCCTGCGCTGTTGCACGCGTGGGCGCGTTGGGTGACCCCGACCTTCGAGCGGCGCCGGTTCGACACCACGTTCTTCGTCGCGCGGCTACCGGTCGGCCAGCAGCCCGGCGAGATCGGGGGCGAGGGTGAGGACGCCGGCTGGCTGACCGCCGCCAGGGGTGTCGCCGAGCACCGGGCCGGACGGCTGCCGCTGCTGCCGCCGACCCTGGTCTGCCTGGAGGACGTCGCCGCGGCGGGGAGCGTGGAAGAGCTGCTGACGACCCAGCGGGTGGTGCGACCGGTCTGCCCATGGCTGGTCGAGCTGCACGGCTCGGCCGCGGGCGCGGACGGCGCCGCACGGTGGGCGGTGCAGGTCGACCTGGATGGGCGCGGTGGAGGAGAACGCCGGGAGGGGGCTCGGTGAGCGCCGTCCCGGCCCGCGCCGACAGCGGTGTGGACCAACGGATCCCCCGGGAGATCTGGGTGCTGGTTGCGGCCGCGTTCGTGATCGCGCTCGGGTTCGGCCTGATCACCCCGGTGCTACCTCAGTTCGCCCGCAGCTTCGGGGTCGGCGTCACAGCCTCCTCGGTGGTGGTCAGCACCTTCGCCTTCTTCCGGCTGGTCTTCGCCCCCGGTGGCGGCCGCCTGATCTCGCGGCTGGGCGAGCGGCCGGTGTACCTGCTCGGCCTGGTCATCGTCGCGGTCTCGACCGGCGCCACCGCGTTCGCGAACTCGTACTGGCAGCTGTTGCTCTTTCGCGGGCTGGGCGGCATCGGCTCGACGATGTTCACCGTGTCGGCGGCGGCGCTGGTGGTCCGCCTGGCCCCGCCGACGATTCGTGGCCGGGTGTCCTCGGCGTACGGCTCGGCGTTCCTGCTCGGCGGAATCGGCGGTCCGGGACTGGGCGGTGCACTCGGCGGGTTCGGGTTGCGGGTGCCGTTCCTGATCTACGCCGCGGCGCTGCTGATCGCCACCGTGGTGGTCGCCGCCGGGATCCGCGCCGACGCCCTGCGTCCCCGCCCGGACGCACCCGTGCTACCGCCGCTGGGGGTCCGGGAGGCCTGGCGAGACGGTGCCTACCGAGCCTCCTGCGGGTCGGGGTTCGCCAATGGCTGGGCGAACTTCGGGGTGCGCAACGCCGTCCTGCCGCTGTTCGCCGCCGCCGTGGTTGGCTCGCAGCCGTGGGTGGCCGGGCTGGCTCTGGCGGTATTCGCGGCCGGTAACGCGGTCGGGCTCAACCTGGCGGGTCGCGCCTCGGATCGGTACGGACGCAAGCCCTTCATCGTCGGTGGGCTGCTGGTCAGCGGTCTGGCCACTGCCGTGACCGGGCTGGCTGGCACCCTGGTCGTGCTCATCGCGCTGTGTCTGGTGGCCGGTCTGGGGTCAGGGGCGATGAACCCGGCCCAGCAGGCCGCCTTGGGCGACGTGATCGGTCGCGAGCGTGGCGGCGGTCCCGCGCTGGCGACCTTTCAAATGGCCCAGGACGGCGGGGCGATCGTCGGGCCCGTGCTGGCCGGGCTGCTCGTCGACCACGGCAGCTACCCGCTGGCGTTCGCGGTCACCGGCGCGGTGGCCCTGCTCGCGGCGCTGCCCTGGCTGCGGGCCCGGGAAACACTGAGATCGGGGGCTGAGCGATGACCGTGCCCTGGTCGGGCGGTGCGGTATCGCCGGTCGCGTACTGCGTGCTCGCGCGCAACCCCTCGCCGTTGACTCTCGACGGAACCAACACCTGGGTGCTCGGCGCCCCGGACAGCGGGCGTGCCGTGGTGATCGATCCCGGTCCGGACGACGAGGAGCACCTGCGCGCCGTCCAGGACAGCGTGGCCGGGCGCGGGGTGAGGGTCACCGACGTGCTGCTCACCCACGGCCACCTCGACCACAGCGCCGGGGCCGGACGATTCGCGCAGTGGTGTGGCGTCGGCGTCCGGGCGCTCGATCCGGCGCACCGACTCGGTTCGCAGGGCCTGGGCGAGGGTGACGTCGTCGACGCCGGCGGGGTGCGACTGGACGTGCTCGCCACTCCGGGCCACTCCAGCGACTCCCTGTGCTTTGTTGTGCGCGAGCACGGGGTCGTGCTCACCGGCGATACCGTGCTCGGCCGGGGCACGGCGGTGATTCACCACCCGGACGGCGCGCTCGGCGCCTACCTGGACTCGCTGCGCCGCCTCGACCGGGTGGTCGAGGACCTGGCCTGCCGAATGCTGCTGCCCGGGCACGGACCGGCGCTCGATGAGCCGCAACGGGTGGTCCGGTACTACCTCGATCATCGGGCCGAGCGCCTGGCCGAGGTGCAGACCGCTGTCGAGAGCGGCGCGCGCACCGCCCGGGAGATCGTCGAGCTGGTGTACGCCGATGTCGAGCAGGTGCTGTGGCCGGCCGCCGAGCGGAGCGTCCACGCGGCGCTGGTCTACCTGGGGCTCGACCCCCGGCCCGACCCCCGCCCATGATCACGTTGAAGATCACGTGGCGCGGAGGCGGATGGAATCGAGCCGCATCCACGCAACGTGATCTTCAGCGTGACCTTCGTCATCGGGCGCGGCGGCGCAGCCGTTCGATGTCGAGCAGCAGCACCGCGCGCTGGTCGAGGCGGAGCCAGCCGCGAGCGGCGAAGTCGGCCAGGGCCTTGTTCACGGTCTCGCGTGAGGCGCCCACCAGCTGGGCCAGCTCTTCCTGGGTGAGATCGTGCGCGACCCGTAGGCCTTCGTCGGTGGGGGCACCGAACCGCTCGGACAGGTCCAGCAGTGCTTTCGCCACCCGGCCCGGAACATCGGAGAAGACGAGGTCGGCCAGGGCCTCGTTGGTACGCCGCAGCCGTCGGGCCAGGGCGCGCAGCAGCTGGCGGGCCACGTCCGGACGCCCGGTCAGCCAGGCGGTGAGGTCGTCGTTGCCGACACCGATCAGCGCCGTGTCGGCGACCGCAGTGGCGGTGGCGTTGCGCGGGCCCGGGTCGAACAACGACAGCTCGCCGAACATCTCGCCGGGGCCGAGGATCGCCAGCAGGTTCTCCCGGCCGTCACCGGATGCGCGGCCGAGCTTGATCTTGCCGTCGACGATGACGTACAGCCGGTCACCCGGCTCGCCTTCGTGGAACAGCACCGCCCCGCGGCTGATCTCCCGGCGGGCCATGGTCGCCTGGAGCGCCTCGGCCGCCTCGTCGTCCAGCGCCGCGAACAGAGGCGCCTGGCGCACGACGTCGTCGTCCACGAACTCCTCCTCACCTCGGTCGAGGGCCCGATCCGGTGACCCTATCGGTGCGTCCGGTTCGGGCGAATGCTGCGTGCACAGCGCCGCCGCGTCGACGTGTGGTCGAGGGAAGTCTGCCGCACCCCGGGCCGCCGTGGCAGGGGGCGGAGCCCATCAGATGACCGACGGTTACCTTCTGGCTGCTGGGCGGGTGCTTCGAGGGGATCAGCGGTCGGTCAGTCGCCGGTCACTGCCAGCGCCCGCAAGGTCAGGGCATAGGAGTCCAGATCATCGAGCGCGGCCCGCAGGCGCTCCAGAACGGCGGCCTCTGCCGGCGCGTCGCCCGGCAGGCCCACCAGGTCGCATAGATCGTCGGGGATCGCCGGCGTGCACGGCAGCTCCCGGGGCACCGGTTCATCGAGGGCGGTCACCACGGCGATCGCCAGGTCGAGCCGGGCAGAGATCAGGCGGCGCCAGTGATCCACCTCGCGCAGCTCCGCGAGCAGCCGGCGCCGCCGGTCGGGCACCTCGTCGAGCACCTCGCGATGACTGGTCACGACGCTCATCCCCGACTCCTCGTGATGTGGCGGCCGGTTCGTGACCCGACCACTTCCGATGATCTCTTAGGGTGTCGTCCCCGCAGGTCAGGGGCTTGACGAAGGCCCGGCTCGGACCACTCGCCCGGCGCACACCAGGTCACCCGCCGGCGCACCGCCGCGAGCACGGCGAGTATGTGCATGTGAGCGCCGTAGGCTGTCGGGGTGCCACCCGATGCACCGGACAGAGCGTTGGTGACGCGCCGCAACGGGACGGCGTTGACCCGGCGGGCTCGCCGGATGCACCGGATCCTGGCCGAACGGCACCCCGACGCCCACTGCGAGCTCGACCACACCAACCCGCTCGAGCTCCTCGTGGCCACCATCCTGTCCGCGCAATGCACTGATGCGCGGGTCAACCAGGTGACCGTGACCCTGTTCGCCCGCTACCGCAGCGCTGCCGACTACGCCGCGGCCGACCGGGCCGAGCTGGAGGAGATCATCAAGCCGACCGGGTTCTTCCGGTCCAAGACCGACGCCCTGATCCGGATCGGTGCCGCCTTGCAGGCGGACCACGACGGCGAAGTGCCGCACCGGCTCGAGCAGCTCATCGCCCTGCCCGGTGTCGGCCGAAAGACGGCCAACGTCGTCCTGGGCAACGCCTTCGGCGTGCCCGGGATCACCGTCGACACCCACGTCGGCAGGCTGGCCCGCCGGTTCGGCTGGACCGAGTCCGAGGACCCGCTGGTGGTCGAACGCGACCTCGGGGCGTTGTTCCCGCGCCGGGACTGGACCATGCTCAGCCACCGCATGATCTTCCACGGACGGCGGATCTGCCATTCCCGTACCCCTGCCTGCGGTGCGTGCCCGCTGGCCCGGCTGTGCCCGTCCTTCGGCATCGGGCAGACCGACCCGGTCCGCGCCCAGCGCCTGGTCAAGGACCCGGCGGCGTGACCGGAAGGCTGGTCTCGGAGCTGCCCGGTGATGACCTGCCCGGCTGGTTCGCGCCGCTCATCCGGCTGCTCCAGGAGGCCACGGCGGACCAGCTCAGCCGCTTCCTGCCGCCGCAGGGCCATCAGCGCCGTTCGGCGGTGCTGATGCTCTTCGCCGACTGCGACGCCCACCCGCCGGTCGACGTGCTGCTCACCGAGCGCGCGCACACCCTGCGGTCGCACGCCGGGCAGGTGTCGTTCCCCGGCGGCCGACTCGACCCGGACGACGCAGGGGCGGAGGGGGCGGCTCTGCGCGAGGCCGCCGAGGAGACCGGCCTCGACCCGACCGGCGTGCAGGTGGTCGGGACGCTGCCCGACATCTACCTGCCGGTCAGCGACTACGCGGTGACCCCGGTGCTCGCCTGGTGGCGGCGGCCCTCGCCGATCGGCGTGGTCGACCCGGCAGAGGTGGCCCGGGTGGCCCGGGTACCGATCGCCGATCTCGTCGAGCCGGGCAACCGGTTCATGGTCCGGCATCCCAGCGGGTTCGTCGGACCGGCGTTCTCCGTCGCCGGCCTGCTGGTCTGGGGCTTCACCGCGCTCCTGCTGGACCGGGTGCTGCACCTGGCGAACTGGGAACGGCCCTGGGACCGGGGGCGGATCCTGGACGTGATCACATGATCGACCTGGTGCTGCTGCTGCTCCTGTTCTGGAACATCGCGATCGGCTTCCGTCAAGGACTGGCCATCGGGGTGCTCTCGGTCTCCGGGTTCATCGGTGGTGCCCTGCTGGCGGTGGCGGTGGCGCCGCCGCTGGCGGGGCGGTTCCTGGAGGGGGTGGCCCGCTCCGCCGTGGTGCTGGCAGTCGTACTGGTCGCGGCCTGGCTCGGTCAGCTACTGGGCGGGGTGCTCGGGGTGCGGCTGCGGCGTCGGCTGGACCTGCCGGTGGTGCGGACCGTCGACCAGGTGCTGGGCGCCCTGGCCGGCCTGCTCGCCGCGTGTCTGGTGCTCTGGTTCGTCGGCGGTTCCGTCCGTGAAGTGGCCCCACCCCAGCTGGCCCGTCAGGTGGCCTCGTCGCAGGTGCTGGCCGCGATCGACCGCGTGGTGCCCAGGCACCTCGCGGACCTGGCGGCCGACTTCCGCCAACGGGTGTCCACGTCCGCGTTCCCGCGGGTGTTCGAAGGCGTGCGACCGGAGCCGCTGGTACCGGTCGCGCCGCCGGACGCGGGGGCGATGGCCCCGGCCGTCCAGGCCCAGGTGCGCCGTTCGGTCGTGAAGATCACCGGAGAGGCCCCGGCGTGCGAGCGTGGTCAGGAGGGCAGCGGAGCCGTGATCGCCCCGGGACGGGTGATCACCAACGCCCATGTGGTGGCGGGGGTCCGCCGACCGGCGGTCCAGCTCTCGGGCAACGGGCGGCGCTACTCGGCCTCGGTCGTGCTCTTCGACCCGCGCACCGACGTCGCGGTCCTCGCCGTCCCGGGCCTGCAGGCCCCGGCCCTGCCTCTCGGGGAGGATCTGCAACGCGGGGACGCCGCGGTGGTGGCGGGGTATCCGGGCAACGGGCCGTACGTGGCCGTGCCCGCTCGGGTCCGGGCCACCCTCTCGGCGACCGGTGAGGACATCTACGGCGGCGCCGGCGCCGTCCGACAGGTCTACTCGCTGTTCACCACGGTAGAGCAGGGCAACTCCGGCGGTCCGGTGGTGGCATTGGACGGCTCGCTCGCCGGCGTGGTCTTCGCCAAGTCGCTGGACGACGCACAGACCGGCTACGCCCTGACCCTGACCGAGGTGCGGGAGGAGATCCGGACCGGGATCGCGGCGCGGACGGCGGTCAGCACCGGGGGGTGCACCGTTGGCTGACCCGCCCGATCGCGGCCTGGCGCGTCGTGGCTGATCGTTCTCACGGGCGTTCTCTCTGGACCATTACGCGCGGGCTGTGGTTATAGTCCAGACGCGGGCGGATCGTCTGCCGCAGTCTTCGGGAGGCTGCTGGGCCCGTGGGGAGAGGCGATGACGACACCGCATCCGAACCGCGATGCGGGTCGTCCTGGGACGCCGCCGGGCAGCCGGTCATCGGATCGCGGATCGACGGACCTGCTGGTCCCCTCAATGGTCGCCCTGACGGTTCTGCTGCTGATCGCCGTGATCACCGTCGGTCTGCTGGCCAGGGGCTCGCTCGCGGATCAGAACCGGGAGCTGGCCGCGCTGCAGGCACAGCGACAAGCCGATCTCCGGCAGGTGAGCGCCGCCGAGCAGGTCGACCGCCCTGAGCTGGACAAGGCGGCGCTGAGTCGCCGGCTGGAGGCTATCCGCGCAGCGGACAAAGCCGTGGACACCAACTCCGCCAAGTGGCGGCAGGGCGGCAGCCAGCTCAAGATCGTCTGGGAGTCCGTCGGCACGTGCATGGCGCTGGTCGACGGCTACAACCGGACCGCGGGCTGGTTCACCGCTGCCGAACTCGGCGGGCTGCCCGTCACGGTTGATGTCAAGGCGGCGGCCACCGACTGTGGCGCGGCGACGTTGGCCAAGAACGCAAAGGGAGCCGGTTTCTAGTGTCGAGGTCCGAGCCGCAGCCACCTCCGCTGCCAGACGAGAGCGAGGCCGTGCCCGCCCCGCCCCCGCTGCCCGCTTCGCGCGGGGAGGTCCCCGGCTCGAAGCCCGCCCCGGACACGGCGGACAACCGGGTCATCGACCCGGTACCGGATACCCCGCCGCGGCTGCCGACGATCGGGCGGGGTGCCCCGGCCGCACGGTCCGGGTCCACGGCCGAGCTGTTCGCCGTCCCGGACCCGATTCCCTTCCCCGGGCCGTCCACCGGCGACCCATCCACCCCGGCGCCGACGGCGCCGGACCGCGGTGACCCGCCTCCGCCGCCGGCGCCCTTCGTGCGGGAGCCCGAGTGGTTCCCCGTCGCTGCGGCGCCGACCGCTGCGCCGCCGACGCCTGCGCCGCCAGACCCCACGCCCTCCGTGGGGTCGGAGCACGTCCAGTCGCTCCAGCCCGCCCCGGCCCCCTCGTTCCCGTCCCGCCCCGCTCCGTCCTTCCCGCCCCCGCCCGCGTCCTTCCCACGCGAAGAGCGGCAGCCGGCCGCCATGACGGCGCCGCAGGGTGCAGCCGGCGACGAGAGGGGTCGGGCAAGGAACGGGAGCCAGAGCGGCATCGTGACCCTGCTCGCGCTGCTCTCCGCGCTCCTTTTCGTGGCGACGGCCGGGATCGGGGTCTGGTGGACCCGGCAGGCCGACCAGCGTGCCCAGACGACCGCCGAGCTGAAGGCGGAGCATGCCGCGTTCGTCGACTCCCAGGCCGCCGCCGATGCCGAGGTGCAGGAGCGCTATCAGGCACTCGACGTCAAGGGACGCTGGGCGGCGGTGGTCGCGGCGAACGAGAAGTACGCCACGACGGAGAAGGCCTTCAACGCCGCCTACCCGACCTCGCAGAAGACGATTCCGCTCTCAGCGGGGTTCGCGCTGGTCTCCGCGGTGCGTCAGTGCCTCGGGCCGGTCATCGAGTACAACCGGGTCGCCGGCCAGTTCAGCGACGCGGTCCGCGGCGACCTGGGCGCCCAGGTCGACATGACGTCGCCCGCGACGAACTGCAATGTGATCGGCTGGACCACCGCTCCCTGACGGACCGTGGAGGCCCAGGCCCCGATCGGGCCACTCAGGCCTGGTCCGGACGGTCGCGACGGTCCGGACGAACCGGCTGATCGGCTCGGGCAACGTCCAGTTCAGGGGGACGCAGCGCCGTCGCGGTGAGCCATTCCAGCAGGGCTGCGGTGACGGCCGTGGGTGCCTCTTCGGGCAGGTAGTGCCCGGCCCCGGGCACCATCCGGGCGCTCAATGCGCCCGTGACCCGGGCCCGGGAGACGGCCGCAGCCCGCTCGCTCACCCAGGGGTCTCGGCTGCCGTGCATCTGCAGCACCGGCACCGGCACCGGCGCGGCCAGTGCGCGGATCAGATGGCGGGTGGAGCGCCGTCCAGCCGTGCGCCCGGCCAGCGTGGGGGTGGTCCGCAGGTACTCCAGGATGGTGTGCGAGGCCGATGGCAGCAGCGCGACGCGCTGGTAGCGCTCCAGCGCCTCGTCGTCCGGCCTGCCCTCACCCCAGCCCCGTTGCACGAGGCGTCGCACTCCGCCCCGGCGTAGCCGCCGCTCGGCGAGCCAGGGCAGGCGGCCCACGAGCAGCTCGGCCAACGCGCCCAGCTGACTCGGTCGCAGCAAGGCGGCCCGCATGGCGAGCGGATGACCCATCGAGAGCACGCCGATGCCCCTGGTCACGCCGGGTTCCAGCGCCGGCATCGCCCAGGCCACCCAGGCTCCCCAGTCGTGCCCGACCACCACGGCCTCGTTCGCGCCCAGGCCTCGGATCACCCCCGCGACGTCCGCGGTCAGGGTCGCCGTGTCGTATCCGCTCGGGGGCTTGTCGCTGGCCCCGCAGCCGCGCAGGTCCATCGCTGCCACTCTGAAGCCGGCCTCGGCCAGAGCCGGGATCTGATGTCGCCACGCCCACCAGAACTGCGGGAACCCATGCAACAGAAGCACTAGCGGGCCATGACCGGCCTCGACGACATGGAACCGGGCGCCGTTGGCGGCGACGAACCGGTGGCGCCAGGGACCCTGGAGCAGGATCTCGGCGGGGTCGGCGGTCACCGAACGCGGGAGCCCGGCTTGACCGCCGCGATCGTCTCTTTGGCCGAGCGGATCGCCCGCTTCGGCGGACCCATCCGGGACGCCCGCGACTTGCCGACCAGGGCAAGCGCCACAGCCAGGAGGAGATAGAGGACGGCGAGGATGAGGAAGGCCCAACCGGGGGCCAGGCCGATGGCGACGATGCCGTAGCCGGCGGCGATGCTGAGCAGGATCGTGGCCAGCACCACGATGTAGGCAGCGGCACCGAACAGGCCGCCGGCCATTGCGCCGTGCTTGACGTCGTCCTTGATCTCGGCCTTGGCCAGGGCGACCTCGGCGCGCACGATCTCGGTCATGTCCTGCGAGGCCTGAGCGACCAGCTGGCCGAGGCTGCGTTCGCTGTGCTGAACAGTCGGTTCGGTCGCCATGCTTGATCCTTCCCTTGGCTGCTACTGAGGGTACGGGGACCACCCCCCGGTTGGGCACAACGTCACGTTGTGCCCGCCAGACGGGCACGGCGTGTCGTTGTGCCCATGCGTGGCGGGCGCCAGGCCGCGGTCAGGCCACCTCACGCTCGCGGTGCACCCGGTTGCGCTGACGCAGGACGACCGCGGCCAGCAGGCCGGCCAGCAGCGAGCCGGTGAGCACCGCGAGCTTGACATGGTCCTGCCGGTCGCTGCCCATGCCGAAGGACAGCTCGCCGAGCAGCAGCGAGACCGTGAAGCCCACGCCCGACAGCAGCGCCACCCCGACCACGTCGTTGCGGTGCAGGGAGTCGTCGAGCTCCGCGCGGGTGAACCGAGCGGTCAGCCAGGTGCCGAGCACCACACCCACCGCCTTGCCCACCACCAGGCCCACCACGACCGCGAGGAAGACCCGGTCGCTGACCGCCGCGCCGAGTCCGCCGTCCAGGACCCGGACCCCCGCCGCGGTCAATGCGAACACCGGCACCGCCACCCCGGCGCTCAGTGGTTCGACGCGATGTTCGAGGCGTTCGCACACGCTGTGTCCCTCGCCGTCCCGAGTGCGGGCGGGCAGGGTGAACGCGAGCAGCACGCCGGCGACCGTGGCGTGCACCCCCGAGGCGTGAACAAGGCCCCAGGTGGCCAGCGCCAGCGGGACGAGCAGCCACCAGCGCACGACACGGCGTTGCACTAGGACTCCGAAGGCGGCCAGGGGGACCAGGGCTGCGGCCAGTGCGGGCAGGGACAGGTCCGAGGTATAGGCCACCGCGATGATCACGATGGCGATGAGGTCGTCGACGACGGCCAATGTGAGCAGGAAGATGCGCAGGGCCACAGGCAGGTGCCGGCCGACCACGGCCAGGATTGCCAGGGCGAACGCGATGTCGGTGGCCACCGGGATGGCCCATCCGGAGCGCGCTTCGGCGTCACCGATGGTGATCAGGAGATAGAGGAGCGCCGGTAGGATCACGCCGCAGATCGCAGCGACCACGGGGACGGCGGCCAGCGCCGGGTCACGCAGGTCGCCGACCACGAACTCGCGCTTGAGCTCAGCGCCGGCGACGAAGAAGAAGATCGCCAAAAACCCGTCGGCCGCCCAGTGAGCGATATCCAGGTCCAGCTTCAACGCCGCCGGCCCGACCGTTGTCTCCAGCAGCTGGGTGTAGGACTCGTGCCACGGCGAGTTGGACCACAGCAGGGCGATCACGGCAGCAGCGAGCAGCAGCGCGCCGCCAAAGGTTTCGGTGCGCAGCAGATCGGTGACGAACGGGTCGTCACGTCCAGTGACCCTGGCGAACAACCGGCGAACTGGGCGTCTGGCAATCTCCGGCATGTCAGAAGGCTATCGAGGCGGATCGGAGACGGCACCACGGGACGGCACCATGGGCCGACAGCCGGATGGGCACAACGTCACGCCGTGCCCGTCAGACGGGCACGGCGTGACGTTGTGCCCATCCAGGGTGAGGACGTTGTGCCCATCCAGGGTGAGGACGTTGTGCCCATCCGGGGTGAGGACGTTGTGCCCATCCAGGGTGGTGACGCATACGCCGGATGGGGCTGGTGGTCAGTCCTCGTCGGAGGGCTTGGTCATCCCCTGCGCGATCAGAGCCATCACCGAGGAGTCCGCCAGCGTGGTCTGGTCCCCGACCTCGCGGTTCTCGGCGATGTCCCGAAGCAGCCGGCGCATGATCTTCCCCGAGCGGGTCTTCGGCAGCTCCTGAACGATCATCACGCTCCTCGGCTTGGCGATGGGGCCGATGTCTTTTCCGACGTGGTTGCGCAGCTCGAGGATCAGGTCCTTCTCCGGGACCCCGTCGGCGGCGCCGCCGCGCAGGATGACGAAGGCCACCACTGCCTGACCCGTGGTCTCGTCGGTCGCCCCGACCACCGCGGCCTCGGCCACCTTGGCGTGGGCAACCAGCGAGGACTCGATCTCCGTGGTGGAGAGCCGGTGACCGGACACGTTCATCACGTCGTCGACCCGGCCGAGCAGCCAGATGTCGCCGTCCTCGTCCTTCTTCGCGCCGTCACCGGCGAAGTACAGACCCGGCCAGCGCGACCAGTAGGTGTCCTTGTACCGCTCGGGGTCGCCCCAGATGCCGCGCAGCATCGCGGGCCACGGCTCGGACAGCACCAGGTACCCGCCGCCGCCGTTGGGCACCGGGTGCGACTCGTCGTCCACGACGTCGGCGACGATGCCGGGCAGCGGACGCTGCGCCGACCCCGGCTTCGTCGTCGTGACCCCGGGCAGCGGACTGATCATGATCGCGCCGGTCTCGGTCTGCCACCAGGTGTCGACGATCGGCGCCCGGTCACCGCCGATCACCCGGCGGTACCACATCCACGCCTCGGGGTTGATCGACTCGCCGACGCTGCCCATCAGCCTGATCGAGGACAGGTCGAACTGCGCCGGGATCTGCTCGCCCCACTTCATGAACGTGCGGATCGCGGTCGGCGCCGTGTAGAGGATCGTCACCCCGTACTTCTGCACGATCTCCCACCACCGACCCTGATGCGGGGAGTCCGGAGTGCCCTCGTACATCACCTGGGTCGCGCCGTTGGCCAGCGGTCCGTAGGTGATGTAGCTGTGCCCGGTTACCCAGCCGACGTCGGCGGTGCACCAGTACACGTCGGTCTCCGGGTGTAGGTCGAAGACGGCGCGGTGGGTGTAGGCGACCTGGGTCAGGTAGCCACCCGAGGTGTGCAGGATGCCCTTCGGCTTCCCCGTGGTCCCGGAGGTGTAGAGGATGAACAGCGGGTGCTCGGCGTCCATCGGCTCCGGGGTGTGCTGGGCCTGGGCGCTCTCGAGGGCGTCGTGCCACCAGACGTCGCGCCCCTCGGTCCAGTCGATGTCCTGGCCGGTGCGTCGGACGACGAGCACGTGGGTCACCGACGGCGTGCTCGCCACCGCGTCGTCGACGGCGGGCTTGAGCGCGGACGGCGAGCCTCGCCGGTACCCGCCGTCCGAGGTGATCACGACCTTGGCCTCGGCGTCCTCGATCCGGCTGCGCAGCGCGTCGGCGGAGAAGCCGCCGAAGACCACTGAGTGCGGGGCGCCGATCCGGGCGCAGGCCAGCATCGCGATCGCGGCCTCCGGGATCATGGGTAGGTAGATCGCCACCCGGTCGCCCTTGGCGACTCCCAGGGACAGCAACGCGTTCGCGGCCCGGCTGACCTCGTTCTGCAGGTCGGCGTAGGTGATGGCGCGGGTATCGCCGGGCTCGCCCTCGAAGTGGATGGCCACCCGGTCGCCGTTGCCCGCCTCGACGTGCCGGTCGACACAGTTGTAGGCCACGTTCAGGGTGCCGCCGACGAACCATCTCGAGAACGGGGCGTCACTCCAGTCGAGGACCTGGTTCCACTCGGTGGCCCAGCTGAGCGCCCGTGCCTGGGTATCCCAGAAGGCCATCCGGTCGGTGGCGGCCTGGTCGTACAGATCAGCCGTGGCGATGGCACCGGCCACGAAATCCGGGTCGGGGGGGAACCTGCGGTCTTCGTGGCTCAGGTTCTCGATCGCTTCGCTGGACATACGTCTGGCCTCCCGGGTCGAACGTCGTTGGTCTGACGGCGAGCGATGCGCGGGGGCTGTGTGGCGCCGCCCGGTGGCCGGCGTCACTCGGTCCACGCATCCTGCGCTGACCCTAGCCAGGCGAGGCGCCGATGCCCAGGGCGGTTGGGCGACCAGCGATCAGCGGGCGGTGTGTGCGCCGGACGGCGCCTGCCTCAGCCGGCCTGTAACAGGCCGATGGCCGGCCGCGTCGGGAGGGACGACAGGCCGGCCATCGGGGTGGTGCAGCCGCTGCGCAGTCCTGCCGTGAAGGACTGCGCAGCGGCTCGTCGCGGGTGGTGCGGGTCGTTCTCGTCGGCAATGATCAGTGCGAGGCCGCCTTCTCGGCGCCGGCACCGGTGAGTGAGCGGACCTCCATCTCGGCGTACTTGGCCAGATCCGGGCGCTCCTTGCTGGTCACCGAGCCCAGCCAGCCCAGGAAGAAGGCCAGCGGCACGGAGATCAGCCCCGGGTTGGACAGCGGGAACCAGTGGAAGTCGATGCTCGGGTCGGTGATCATCGAGGCCGCCTTGCCGGTGGCCTCGCTCACCTTGCCGCCCGAGACCACGGGCGAGAACGCGATCAGCACGATCGCGCTGATCAGGCCGCCGTAGATGCTCCATACCGCGCCCCGGGTGGTGAACCGTTTCCAGAACAGCGAGTAGAGGATCGTCGGCAGGTTCGCCGAGGCGGCGACCGCGAAGGCCAGTGCCACCAGGAAGGCGATGTTCTGGTCCTTGGCCAGCATGCCGCCGAAGACCGCGACCACACCGATCACGACCGCCGTGATGCGGGCGACCCTCACCTCGTCGTCCGGGTTGATCTGGCCTTTCTTGATCACATGTGAATACACGTCGTGGGCGAACGAGGCCGAAGCGGTGATGGTCAGACCGGCCACCACGGCCAGGATCGTCGCGAACGCCACACCCGAGATCAGACCCAGCATCAGAGTGCCGCCGAGTTCGAAGGCCAGCAGTGGTGCTGCGGCGTTGGCCTTGCCCGGAGCAGCGTTGATCTTGTCGGGACCGACGAAGAGCATCGCGCCGTAGCCGAGCACCAGGGTGAACAGGTAGAACAGGCCGATCAACCAGATCGCCCAGACCACGCTGCGCCGCGCCTCTTTGGACGAGGGCACCGTGTAGAAGCGCATCAGCACATGCGGCAGGCCCGCCGTGCCGAGAACCAAGGCGATCGACAGCGAAATGAAGTCGATCTTGGCCGTGGTCGTGGCGCCGTACCGCAGACCGGGGTTGAGCACCGCATCCGCGGCCAGCGGTGCCGCCTGCGGGTTGGCCGCTGCGGCGTCGCCGAGCAGGCTCGACAGGTTGAACCCCGTCTTGGCGAGCACCCACACGGTCATCACCGCGGCCCCAGTGATCAGTAGGGCCGCCTTGATCATCTGAACCCAGGTGGTGCCCTTCATCCCGCCGACCAGCACGTAGACGATCATCAGGATGCCGACCACGGCGATCGTGATGTTCTGCGCCGCAGCGCCGGAGACGCCGAGCAGCAGGTTGACCAGACCGCCGGCGCCGGCCATCTGGGCCAGCAGGTAGAACAGCGACACCGCCAGGGTAGACACGGCGGCAGCGGTGCGCACCGGGCCCTGGCGGAGCCGGAACGACAGCACGTCGGCCATCGTGAACTTGCCGGTGTTCCGCAACAGCTCGGCAACCAGCAGCAGGGCGACCAGCCAGGCCACCAGGAAGCCGATCGAATACATGAAGCCGTCGTAGCCGGACAGGGCGATGGCGCCGGCGATGCCGAGGAACGACGCGGCCGACAGATAGTCACCCGAGATCGCAATGCCGTTCTGGCGGCCGCTGAAGGCGCGTCCACCGGCGTAGTAGTCGGCGGCGGTCTTGTTCTGCCGCGACACCCTGATCACGATCGCCAGGGTGAACAGCACGAACAGGATGAAGATCGTGATGTTGATGGCCGGGTTGCCGACCGCCGGGGCAGCGGCCACGAAGGGGGCGGCGCTCATCGGGCATCTCCCTCGATGCTATGGCGAAGTTGTTCCGCGGCCGGGTCGAAGACTCGATCGGCCCAGCGGGCGTAGACCATCGTGATCACGAAGGTCGACACGAACTGGAGAAGGCCGAGGATCAGGCCGATGTTGATGTTGCCGAACACCTTGGTTGACATGAAGTCAGGAGCGAAGGCGGCCAGCAGCACATAGAGGAAGTACCAGGCGAGGAACAGACCGGTCACCGGGAAGACGAACTTGCGGAACTTCGACTTCAACGCGGCGAACTCGGCACTGCTCTGCACCTCCGCGTACGTCGCCCCGCCACTGCGGCGGGATGGGTTGGTCATGGACACGAGACCTCGCTCTCGTAGCGCGACACTCGGGGGAGTGCGCTCGCGCCGTTGCGTGGGATGTCGCGCTGGACCGCGCGACATGATGCGGCGACTGTTGCCTGTTTCGGGGCCGTGGAGAACGCCTCCACGGACCGGCTGCGGTCAGTGGTGCCCGGCCTTCGGCACGCGGACGGCGGGGGTGCGCCCAGTGGCGTTCGTTCAGCGACGAATGGCGTAGAGCCCCAGGTTCTCTGGGGCGTGTAGCCGGACCATGGTGTGAGCGGCATCCGGTGGCAGGGTCCGCCGGGTCAGCAGCGAGACCACCGTCATCACCGCGAAGGCGATCGGGACCGACCAGGCGGCCGGCTGGGCCAGTAGCGCGTCGGCGAGGGGGGAGTCGGAGGTACCTCCGAGCATGGTCGCCACGACGGCGAGGGTGGCCAGCAGGCCGCCGGTGGCCAGACCCGCCATCGCGCCGCGGCGGGTCAGTCGCCGCCACCAGATGCCGAGCACCAACAACGGGCAGAACGTCGAGGCGGCGACGGCGAAGGCCAAGCCCACGGTGTCCGCGATGCTGACGTGCAGAGTGAGTAGCGACAGCACGGTGGGGACTGCCACCGCGAGCAGGGCACTGACCCGAAACCCGGTGACGCTGTTGTGAAATCGTCCGCGCAAGAGATCTTGGCTGAGCACGCCGGCCACCGACACCGTCAGCCCGCTGGAGGTGGACAGGAACGCGGCGAAGGCCCCGGCGGTGACCAGTGCCGAGACCGCTCCCGACCACGGATCAGGCAGCATCCTCCCCGGGAGCAGCAGGGCCACGGCATCGGTGCGGCCGGTCAGTAGCAGGTCCGGGGTGTAGAGGCGGCCCAGCGCCCCGTACACCGGGGGGAACAGGTAGAACAGCCCGAGGAGCGGCAGCACCATCAGCGTGGTTCTCCGGGCGGCCTGGCCGGTCGGGTTGGTGTAGAAGCGGACCAGCACGTGCGGCAGACCCATCGTGCCGAACAGCAGGGCCAGCATCAGCGAGTAGGTGCGGTAGAGCGGGTACTCCCGCCCGCCGCTACCCGAGGACGGCGTGGCCCACGTCGGACCGTCGCTGGCCGCCACCTGCTCCGCGTGCGGGACCACCGCGCCCGCGGGGATCGTCACGACGGTTCCCTGGCTGAGCTCGGCCGGTCCGGGAGTGAAACGGGTGGGCGCGCCGTCCACCACGAGCGTGACGGGCTCGGTGACCTCCAGACGAACCGTGGACGGCATGGTGACCGTGGTCGCTGTCCGGGCCACCGGCGGACCTGCCGCGGCCGGGTCGGGCAGGCCGTCGCCGCGCCAGACCAGCGCCAAGAACACCGCAGGCACCATGATCGCTGTGAGCTTGAGCCAGAACTGGAATGCCTGCACGAAGGTGATCGACCGCATGCCGCCGGCGACGACGTTGACCACCACGACCGCGGCCACCACCGCACCGCCCACCCACTTCGGCGAGCCGGTCACCGTGCGCAGCGCCAGCCCGGCACCGTGGAACTGCGGCAACAGGTAGAGCCAGCCGATCCCGACCACCAGCACCGAGGCCATCCGGCGGACCGTGGGCGAGCTCAGCCGGATCTCGGCGAAATCTGGCAGGGTGTAGGCCCCGGAGCGGCGCAGCGGAGCGGCGACCAGCGCGAGCAGCACCAGGTACCCCGCGGTGTAACCCACTGGGTACCAGAGGATGTCGGCGCCGAAGGCCAGCACGAGCCCGGCGACCCCGAGGAAGCTGGCCGCGGACAGGTACTCCCCGCCGATCGCCGAGGCATTCCACAGCGGGCTGACCGCGCGGCTGGCCACGTAGAAGTCCGATGTGGTGCGGGACATCCGCAGGCCCAGCGCCCCGACTCCGAGGGTGGCGATGGCGACCAGGACTACCGCCACCACCGAGGCCCACCCGTGACTGCCGTTCATCGCGAGGTCACCGGGTCGTTCGCGACCGGGTGACGATCTCGGCGAAGTCCCGCTCCGTCCGGTTGGCCGCCCGCTCCAGCCACCACCCCCCGGCCAGGAGAGCGGGGTACAGCAGACCACCGATCACCAGCCAGGCCAGCGGGAGACCGAGCACCCGGGTCGCCGAGAGCTGAGGTTGCCAGAGGAAGACCAGGGGAAGGGTGCCCAGGGTCAGCGCTATCACCGCGATCAGCGTGATCGCCAGCCGCAGCTGGGCCCGGATCAGGGAGCGCATGTAGACCTCGCCCAGCCCGGTCTGTTCGTCGATCTCGCTGGTCGGCGACCGGGCTGGCGGCCGGGCGGCGGTGCCCATCCAGGGGTTGGTCACTCGCACGCGGGCCAGCTTGGTCTGTCCTGACCGCGGCCCGGGGCGCTGCCCTGGCCTCCCGGGCGGACTCACCGCTGGTCCTTGGACAAGCTGGCCGAGCGCACCAGCCGGTCACGGAGCTCCTTGGTGTGCCGTCGGCTGACCTGGAGCACTCGGTCGCCGAGCCGGACGGCGCACCGCCCGCCGTCCACCCGGATCTCGTCGACGTGGGGCAGGGCCACCAGGGTGCTGCGGTGGATCCGGATGAACCCGGCATCGGACCAGCGCTCCTCCAACGTGGACAGCGGGATCCGGATCAGGTGGCTGCTGGTGTCGGTGTGCAGCCGCGCGTAGTCGCCGTGCGCCTGGACGAACCGCACTTGGGAGCGCTGCACGAACCGGGTCACCCCGCCGAGCTCCACGGCGATGGTCTCGTCCTCCGTCTGCTCGTCGCCCGGTCCGGCGGTCGCGGCCGCCGTCTCCGCGACCCGTTTGACCGCCTCGGCCAGCCGCTGCGGACGCACCGGCTTCATGACGTAGTCCGTCGCCCGCAGGTCGAAGGCGTCGATGGCATGGCGGTCATAGGCGGTGACGAACACGACCTGCGGACGCTGGCTGAACCGGGCCAGCACCCGGGCCAGGTCCAGTCCGTCCAGACCCGGCATCCGAACGTCGCAGAACAGCACGTCGACGGGTTGCTCCTCGAGGGCCCGAAGCGCCTCGGCGCCGCTGGAGGCGGTCTGGATCGAGCCGATCCGCGGGTCGCTGCCGAGCAGGTAGGTGAGCTCCTCGAGTGCGGGCAGCTCGTCGTCCACCAGCAGGGCCCGCAGCGGTGCGGGCTGCGGCGCGGTGGGCACGGGCATGCGGTGAGGGTACGTGCTGAAACCCGCCGTGTAACGGGTGCATGAGCAGTTCGTCACATCGTGATGAACCATCGCGACGTGATCGGGCGTCAGACCGGCTCGTCTCGGGGCGGCGCAGCTCGGCGATCACTCCGGCCAGTACTCGCTCCGAACGGCACGGGTTCAGCCCGCGTGAACGCCCGGTGCGTACTTGGGCACCCGGAAGCTGACCCGTGTGCCGGCGCCCGGGGCGGTCTCCACGACCAGCCCGCAGTCGTCGCCGAACACCTGACGCAGCCGGGCGTCGACGTTGCCCAGGCCGACCGAGTCGCCTTCGCTCTCGCCGGAGAGCACCCGACGGACAACGGCAGGATCGGTGCCTTGGCCGTCGTCCTCGACCCAGATCAGCGCCTCGGCGCCGGCGTCCTGAGCGCCCAGGGTGATCGTGCCGCCCCCTGAGCGACCCTCCAGTCCGTGCTGGACGGCGTTCTCCACCAGGGGCTGGACGGCGAGGAACGGCACCGCGACCTGTAGCACTTCCGGAGCCACCTGCAGCTGTACGTGGAGCCGGTCGCCGAACCGTGCTTGCTCCAGCACCAGATAGCGCTCCACGTTGCGCAGCTCGTCGGCCAAAGTGGTGAACTCACCGCCCCGGCGCAGCGCGTACCGGGTGAAGTCGGCGAACTCGAGCAACAGGTCCCGGGCGCGCCCAGGGTCGGTGCGCACGAAGCTGGCGATCGCCGCGAGGGAGTTGTAGATGAAGTGCGGGCTGATCTGCGCTCGCAGAGCCCGAAGCTCGGCTTCGATCGCGCGGGTCCGGGAGCGGTCCAGCTCGGCCAGGTCGAGCTGTGCGGACACCCAGTCGGCGACTTCTTCCGTGGCCCGGACCAGCGCGGCCGTGGGGTCCGGCGCGTAGGCGATCAGGGCGCCGACCACCCGCTCGTCGCTGACCAGCGGGCAGACCACGGCCGAGCGCAACGGGCAGTCCCCCGAGATGCACTGCATCTCACGGCCGCCCTTGACCTCGGTGCGACCGGAGCGCAGGACGCCGGAGGCGAGGGAGACCGCCGCCGGGGAGTGGGTGTTCTCCCCCGTGCCGTCCCAGGCCAGGGTGGCCGAGGCGTTGGCCAGGGCGACCGCCGGGGTGCCCAGCAGCGCTCGCAGGTGCCGGATCGACCGCTCGGCGCCGGTCGGGGTCAGTCCCTCGCGCAGGTGCGGGGCGGCGAGACTGGCACGATGCAGGGTCGCGAAGGTCGTACGGTCGGCGCTGGTGCCCAGGTCTCGGCGGCGCAACACCAACCACGCCACTGCGGCTCCCGCCGCGGTGAGCAGCAGGGCGACCAGAGCCAGGGCGGTTATCGAGGTGGCTGGGCTGCCGGTCACGCTGCTCACGGTAATGCGCAAGGGGCCCGCCATCGTCGCCGACGGTGCCCCGAACGGGCGAGAGGACACCGGGGCCGAACAGGCCGTTGTGGGGCGCGATCGGGCGGATGTCGGTGTCGTACCCCGGTCGGCGGCCCCGGGCGGACTAGCGTGAGCAGACATGTCCGTGCTGCTCTGCGATCTGTCCAGCGTCGTCAACCAGGTCAGTTTCGAGCGCGTGCACGCCGCGCTGACCGACGCCAACGGCGACTGGCTGGCCGTGACCGACCCCGCCGCTCTGCGTGACGAGACCTTCGACGCCTTCGCTGCAGGGCAGATCGGGGAGGCGGAGTTCACCCTGCACCTGAGGGCCCGGCTGGGCTGGCGCGGCAGTGACCCGGCGCTCCTGGCGATCATGGCCGACCTGTACGGGTCGGTCGATGTCGCGGTGATGGAGCTGCTCGTGGAGCTGCGCGACCGCGGCTGGCACCTGGTCGGCGTGCTCGACGGGACCCAGGTCGCCGAGGCCGACCCGATGCGTCGCGCCCGCTGGGGCGGGCAGTTCGCCGAGCAGCTCACCGTCTTCGACCAGGTGCACGAGATCGTCGACCATTCCCGCACCGACCCCCGGTTCTTCGCCGCTGTGCTGCGCACCGTCGCCGGTGAGCACGGCCCGCGCCTGTACGTCGATGCTCGCACCGAGCACGTGGCCGCGGCCCGGCGTGCGGGTCTGGACGCTCACCTGTTCCGGGGCGCCACGGGACTGCGCACGGCGTGCATGACCCTTGCGGTGGGGGTCTGACAGCGGGGTGGCGAGCCGCCATGGGCGTGGCTTGTGCTGCGCCGCCGGACCACCCCTGAGATGCTGGAAACGATGAGCCCGCGAGCCGACCCCCTGGCCCCGCTGGCGGCCCGTCTCGACGTGGCCGAGGCGGTGGACTCAGCGCGTTCGGCCTGCCTGGATCTGCGCCGTCATCCCGTGCTGCGCCGACAGGGTGAGGCGGCCGCGGTCGAGGCGGGAGTGCGAGCCGCCCGGGCCAGTGCCGCGCTGGACGGCGCCAGGTTGCCGCTCGATGCGGTGCGCGACGCCGTCCGCGGAGCCGCCCCCTATCCCAGCGACGCCGCCGGGCAGACGGTGCGCGGCGCCGTCCGGGCGCACGCCGAGACGGAACGGTTCGGCACCCTCTGGCAACGAGCGCCGATGCAGGCGCTGGCCCGGTTGCACGTCGCAGCCGGCGCCGGCCTGGTCGACGAGGCCGCCCTCGGTCGGCCGCGACTGCCCGGGGAGCAGCCCCAGGACGGGCAGGACCTGCTGGCCCAGAACGGCTCGACGATCGCGGCGGTGGACGGCGAGAAGGTCGGCAAGCGGTTGAAGGCCCTGGGCAAGCTTCTCGCCAAGCCGGGTGCCGCCGTCTCCCCGGGTCTGCTGGTCGCCGCCGTCGTGCACGCCGAGGTCGCCGTACTGCGCCCCTTCGTGGCCGCCAATGGCGTGGTCGCCCGGGCACTGTGCCGTGCGGTCATGGTCGGACGGGGGGTGGACACCACGGGGGTGGTGGTCTGGGAGGCCGGCCTGCTGGCGATGGGTCCGCGGTACCCCCTGTCTCTGGCCGAGTACGCAGGCGGCGACGAGGACGGTGTGGCCGGGTGGGTACGGACCTTCTCCGAGGCGGTTCGCGACGGCGCGGACGAGGGCGCCGCGGTCTGCGACGCGGTGCAGGCCGGCCGGCTCAACGCTGTCTGATCAACACTGTCTGATCAACACTGTCTGATCAACACGATCTGAGCCGCCGCGGTCAGCTGCAGGCCGCCTCGTGGGACTTCACGGCCCAGCGCGCCAACTCAGGGCCCACGCTGACGTAGGCGGCGGCTCCGATCGAGTCCGCGAAGGTGAGGGTGACCCCCGTCGGAAGGACCCGCCAGTCCCGCAGCGACAGCCCGCAGCTGATGGCAGCCGTGGTCAGGGGCAGGGTCGCGGCGCCGTCCGGGCCGACGGTCACCGGTTGCTCGAGGCCCAGCCACCAGCCGGCCGCGAACTGAGTCCTGTCCATCAGACGCACGTAGGCCCACTTGCGGTCGTCCAGCCTCGCGATGACGCCATCGACGACGGACCCCGGTGGCAGGCCATCGGCCCGGATCTGCTCGCCGGCAGGGCTGCTGATCAGCCGACCCGTTGCCCGCGGGATGTCCGCGGTCCACCCGAGTTCAAGGTCGGCGCCTATGCAAGCCGGCAGATCGGCCTGCGCGCCCCCTTGCACCGCCATCACGGTCGAGACCGTCGTGCCCGGTCCGCCGGCGTCCGCGTCGGCGTCGGCGTCGGCGTCCCGAGCCAGGCTCACCGTCACGGCGACGGCGCCTTGCATGACAGGTACCCGGCCGCAGACCAGGTCGGCCCGAGCGTGCAGCACGGCAACGTCGTCCGGTTCCACGACCACCTCGGCCGGGGCGGCCACCGCAGGGAGTCCGGGAGTGATCACGCTGACCTCTTGCACCCGGACCGGGAACCCGCCGCCGTTGTACACACCGACGTCGAGCAGGGCCACCAGGTCCGGATCGAAGATCACATCGGTGACGTTCACGGTAGCCAGCACGTCGGCGCCCGGAGGCGGCGGCACCGGTTCGGGGCGCAACGCCTCTCCCACCGCCAGGCCACCGATGCCGGCCGCAACGAGAACGGCGGCGAGGGGGTCGAACCGTCGGCGGCGTGAGGGACGCGCGGCGAGACCGCTGTTCGCCCGGGTCACCCGTCTCGGCATGGCCCCTCCAACAACCAGTCCCCCAGATCAGCACCGATCAGTATCCGGATCCGGGCGCGGGTGCTTCCGACCACCCGGCCATGCACGCCTTCAACGACGAGGTCGAGCTGCTGGGGGATCCCACGCTGTCGCCACGAGGTGGGGCACGAGTCCGGCGGGTCCAGCCAGATCGTCGAGGTGTACCCGTCGATCGGCCGGGGGACGGGCTCGGCCTCCAGCAGCACGCCACCGGCCTCGATGGCGACCACTCTCAGGCTGCGCCCGCTGGTCGCCCACAGGTTCACCGTCAACCGGTCCCCGTCGCGGGCTGCTACCGCGCGTAGCGCCGAGTCCGGGAAGAAGGCACTGCAGGCGGCGACCAGTTCCGCGGCGGCACCGATGACCGGGACGATCTGGCGCCCTCCGTCCGGTGCACTGACGATCAGGCCGGGCAGGTCCAACGGCAGCGGGGACCAGCAGCGCGCCTCGATCCTGGCGGTCGCCTGACCGCTCGCGCCGGCACCGAGCGCGAGCGGAAGCGGGCGCAGCTCGATCTCGCCGACGGCGAAGACGGAGGGAGCGATTCCCACCAACGTCAGGGGGGCGGGGGAACGGTTGACCAGCTGCACCCCGAGGTCCACTAGGAGGGTCGAGGCGGAGCGAGAGCCGTCCGCGCCCGAGTCGGCGGAGTCATCGGCGCTGGGGTCTGGTAGCGCCAGGTAGGGACTGGCGCTCTGGGCCACGGCCCAGACCAGCGGTGGGTTCTCGGATCCGGGAGTCGGGGCCAGGGAGACCCCGGAGTCCGCCCAGCCCAGCGCCATCCCGACGAGCCCGGCCACCAGGCCGGCGGCCGCGAGGCGCCGAGGTCGCAGTGGCTGAACCGGTCTACCGGGGGTCGCGGGCCGTGCAGGGGGCGACAGGAAGCGCTGCTCGCCGTCGAGGTCGGTCGGCTCCTCGCGCCAGGACGCCCGACCGGTCTGGTCGTCGCCGTCGCGCTCGTCGTCGGTGCCGAGCAGCTCGCGGCTCACATCGGCACCGGGGGGTGCTCAGTCGGCCTGGCGGATTCGGCGCCGCGCCGCGACCAGGGCGATCGTCACAGCGCCGCCGGCCAACGCGGCCGCCCCGAGCATCGCCGGCCGTGGGGGAGAGGGGAGGACCGGCAGCGGGGGAAACGTCGGCAGGCGCTCACCGACCAGTCCGGAGACCCGGTCCATCCGGTCCCGAAGCGTGATCGGGTGGGTGAAGTCGAGCACCGGCCACCCACGGGTGGCCGCCTCCCTGCGCAGCGCCCGGTCGGGGTTGACCGCGTGTGGGTGGCCTACCGCCTCGAGCATCGGCAGGTCGGTGGCCGAGTCGCTGTAGGCGTAGCTGGCCGACAGGTCGTAGCCGTTGCGTTCGGCGAGCTCTCGGATGGCGACGGCCTTGTTCTGGCCGTAGGCGTAGAAGTCGATCTCCCCGGTGTACACGCCGTCCTCGATCACCATCCGAGTGGCGACGACTCGGTCGGCGCCGAGCATGGCCCCGATCGGCTCGACCACCTCGGTGCCGGAGCCGGACACGATCACCACGTCCCGTCCGGCCGCCTTGTGGTCGGCGATCAACGCTGTCGCCTCCCGGTAGACCATCGGCTGGATCATCTGGTCGAGGGTCTCGGCGACGATGTCGCGTACCTGCTGCGCGTCCCAGCCGGTGACCAGTCGAGACAGGTACTCGCGCATCCGTTCCATCTGGTCGTGGTCCGCTCCGCCGACCAGATACATGAAGTGGGCGTAGGCGTTGCGCAGCACCACCCGGCGGTTGATCAGTCCACCGGCGCGGAATGGTCCGGCGAAGGCCATGGTGCTGGAATGGGCAATGATCGTCTTGTCCAGGTCGAAGAAGGCCGCGCCGCTGGGGCGGTCTGGGGAGGTGGATGGGCCGGGCACACCTCCAGGATAGGCAGCCGCCGACCCGGATGCCGAGGGGCCATCGCCCGGCTCCGTCATGGCGACTGAGCCGAGAGCGGGGGGTTTCGCAGATGCAGTTGCATGTTCAGCCGTCGGCGTCCAGTATGAGATATAGCCGGCCTAGAGCCGAGCTTGCTGGTGCGACTCCTCCCCCCCGAGCCGGACCAGCAGACGGCCCTCGCTCCCCCCAGCGAGGGCCGTCATTTCTTGCCCGCCCGACTCCCGGTCGGTGACGATTCCCGGGGACGGGACGCCACCGTTGTCGCGTCCCCCGGGACCTACCCGCGCGTGGTCCTCCACAGGCGCGCTCCCGCTCCGGGCGCGCCGGACAGGAGCCACGTCAGGCTCGGTCTCCACTCACGTGGAGGTCGCCGTGCCCCGTTCATCCCGCTCGCCCGGTCCGTCTGCCGCACTCGTCGCGGCCACACCCGCGCGGGCAGAGCCCGCCCGCACGGTGCTGCTGGCCACCGCCGACCCGCTGCTGGCGGACAGGCTGGCCGGTCTGGTCGCGACGGCCGGCCTGACGCCTGAACGCCTCGCCGACCTCGCGACCCTGGCCCGCCCGGAACGCCCCGGTAGCGAGGTGTCGCTGGTCCTCGTCGGAGCCGACGCGGCCGCAGTGGCGACGGACCAGCGACTGCGACACGGCGCCGTTGTCGTGGTCGGCGTCGCGCCGGTGCCCGCCGAGGTGTGGCGGGGAGCGGTCCGACTCGGCGCCGAGCACGTCGCTGTGCTGCCCGAGGCAGAGCCCTGGCTGGTCGAGCGGCTGCTCGATGCCGCGGACATCGGCCCGCGAGCGCCGGTGCTGGCCGTGATCGGGGGCCGAGGGGGTGCCGGAGCGAGCACCCTCGCCGTCGCGCTCTGCGTCACGGCAGCGCAGTCCGCTCGGCGCCCGGTGCTGGTCGACCTGGACCGGTACGGGGGCGGGGCGGACCTCCTGCTCGCTGCCGAGGACGAGCCCGGCCTGCGGTGGGATGACCTGGCCGATACCCGCGGGCGGATGCGGACCGGCGTCCTGCGGTCCGCCCTGCCGTGCGCCGGCGGGGTGCACTTCCTGACCTGGCAGCGCGGCATCGACCTCGACCCCTCGGCGGCCGCCGCCGGTGCCGTGGTCAAGGCTGCGGCTCGCGATTTCGACCTGGTGCTGCTGGATCTACCCCGTCACCTCGACGAGGTCGCCCGGGCCGGGCTGCGAGGTGCGGACCGGACGCTGCTGCTGGTCCCGGCCGAGGTGCGGGCGGCGGCCGCGGCCGGCCGGCTGCTCGCCACCCTGGAGGCGTTGACCGGCGACGTCAGACTGGTCGTGCGCGGTCCGGCCCCGACCGGGCTCCCGGCGACCTCGCTCGCCGATGCGTTGGACCTGCCTCTGGCCGGTGACCTTCGCCCGGAGCCGGGTCTGGCCGCTGCGCTGGACCGAGGCCTCGTGCCACCGGCTCGCAGCCGCGGCCCACTGGCCGTCTGGTGCCGCCGTCTGGTCCGTGACCTCGGGGTGGGGTGATGTCGTCCGACGTCCCGGTCGACCCTTCGTCCGATCCACGGACCGTCCCTCTGCTCGGAACTCTGCGGGACCGACTGGCCCTGGCGCCGACCGGAGCCCAAGGCCTGACCGACCAGGTCGCGGCGGTCGGCGCCGAGCACGGCCGGGTTCTGGGCGCCCAGCAGCTGCGTCGGACCGTCGACGCCGTTCGGGAGCACACGGTGGGCCTCGGCCCGCTCCACCAGCTCGTCGGCGACACCGCCGTGACCGACGTGCTGGTCAACTCCGGCGGGCGGATCTGGGTCGACCGGGGCGACGGCCTCCACGAGGCCGGCGTGGTGCCCGGCGCAGAGGTACAGACTCGTGCCCTCGCCGTCCGGCTCGCCGGGCTGGCCGGTCGCCGGCTTGACGAGAGCATGCCCTGGGTGGACGCCCGGCTGCCCGGCGGCATCAGGTTGCACGCGGTCATCCCTCCGGTGAGCCCGCAGGGCACCCACATCAGCCTGCGGCTGCTGCGCGGCGGCCCGCCGCACCTGGACGCCCTGGTCGCCGGGGGCACGGTGCCCACCACCTGGCGTCCGGTGCTGGCCGCGATGGTCTCCGCGCGAGCGGCCTTCCTCGTCACCGGCGGCACCGGGGCCGGCAAGACCACCCTGCTGTCAGCCCTGCTCGCCGCCGTGCCACACACCGAACGGATGGTCCTGGTCGAGGACGTCGGCGAGCTGCTTCCCGAGCACCCCCACGTCGTGCGGCTCGAGGCCCGGCACGCCAACGTCGAGGGACGCGGCGAGATCGGTCTGGACGTGCTGGTGCGCCAGGCTCTGCGGATGCGCCCGGACCGGCTGGTCGTCGGCGAGTGTCGCGGTGCCGAGGTGCGTGACCTGCTGGCCGCCCTGAACACCGGCCATGCCGGAGGCTGCGGCACGCTGCACGCGAACGCGGCGTCCGAGGTGCCTGCCCGGTTGGAGGCTTTGGGGCTGGTCGCCGGGCTGAGCCGGTCCGGGGTGGCCGCCCAGGCTGCCGCCGGGCTGGACGCCGTGCTGCACATGCGGCGTGGCCATCGGCGTCGACAGGTGGTCGAGATCGCGGTGCTCGGCCGGGACCGGGGCGGCGAGCTGGTGGTCGGTTCGGCCTTGCGGCGCAGCGACGACGCGGCGCCTGGGCCGGCGGCCGCCCGTCATGCGGCGTCGACCGTACTCGGGCCGGGCTGGCCCCACTTGGCTCGGCGGTTGGGGTTGCCCGCGTCGGTGGTCACCGGTGACGCGCCGCACGGTGGAGACATGGGGTCCGAAGCGCTCCCGGAATGGGCTCGATGATGCTGACTGCCTGCGCGGCAGTACTCACCCTCCTCGCCATGCTGTTGGCCCGTCCGGCCCGTCCGGCCCTGACCGGCCGCCGCGAGGTACCCCGCTCGTCGGGGCGGGTCGGCCCTGACCCGCCGCGGCTCGACGCCGACGGTGTCGCCGAGCTCGCCGAGCAGGTCGCCGCACTGTCCAGGGCGGGTCTGCCGACCCAGCGGCTGTGGAGGGTGCTCGCCGGTGAACCCGAGGCGGTCGGTGAACCTGGGGCCGCCGGTGGGTCGCCGATCGCCGAGGTGGCCGAGGTGGTGGCGAGGGTGGTGGCGTTGGGCGGCACCGAGGCGCAGGGGCTACGGGTCGCGGGTGGAGGGTACGGTCCGCTGGCCTGGATGGCGCTGGCCTGCGACGTCTCGCACACCAGCGGCGCCCCGCCGGCCGGGGTGCTCGACGGGATCGCGGTGACCTTGCGGGCCGAGCGGGAGGCGGCCCGCGAACGGGAGGCAGCGCTGGCCGGACCCAGGACCACGGCGACGGTGCTCACCTGGCTCCCGCTGGCCGGGCTGGGGTTGGGCCTGCTCACCGGCGCCGATGCGATCGGGGTTCTGGTGGCCACTGCCGCCGGGCGAGGATGCCTGGTGATCGCCGGCCTGCTGTGGATCGCCGGGCGGCTGTGGATGTCCCGGATGCTGCGCCGCGCGGAATCCCCCGACCTGCAGTCTGTGCGATGAGCCACGGTCGGGCGATCGCGGCCGCCGCGCTGCTGGCGGCCGCCTCGGTGCTGGTGGCCGCCCCTCCGCGGCGGTCGGTCGTCGGGGTGCGGTCGCGGGACCGCGAGCCGCCGGCGCAGCGGCCCGCCCCTGCAGGGAGCGTGCCGGCTGCCGTGCTGGCCGACCTGCTGGTCGCGCTGCTCGACGCCGGCCTGCCGGCGGATCATGCCGTGGAGGTGCTGCGTCATCACGTGGTGGAGGCCGGACTGCGGGAACCACCGGACATCGCTCCTGTTCGGCAGGCGCTCGACCTGGCCTCCCGGACCGGGGTTGCCCCGGGCAGCCTGGTGCGCACCGCGGCCGCCGAGCAGCGCCGCCGGGAGGCGGCGGCGCGGACCCTGGCCGCGCGTCGCCTGGGCGTCCTGATCGTGCTGCCGGTCGGTCTCTGCCTGTTGCCGGCCTTCGTGACCCTCACCGTGGTGCCCTTGGTCCTCGCGCTGCTCTGACCCACGCCGGGCGACTGCCGGTCGTCCACACACCGCTAGCGGACGCGTGCTCGCAACGACGCCGTTGTTCCGTCCCCCTCGCCCATCCCCGTGCGCGTCCTCCACAGGGCCCCGGGCCGACGCTGCGGGCCATCGTCCGGCCGGCGCAGAGTCGCCGTGCGCCTCCGGACGGCGGCGCCCGGAACCGGCCCGGTCGCCGGAGGACGAGGAGTCACCCATGAGCCCCTACCTGCGTCGCCCTGCTGCGATCCGCGGCACCGCGCCTACCCGTCTCCCGGGACGGCGATACCCCGGCCGCGACCTCGGCATGGCCACGGCCGAGTACGCCATCGCCACCCTGGCCGCGTGCGGTTTCGCCGCCCTGCTGCTCACGTTGATGACAAGTGGCGAGGTGCGGGCTCTCCTGTTCGGGATCATCAAGCGAGCCCTGTCGGTGAGCTGATGCCACGCCCGCCGATCCGGTTCGGGCGGCGACCAGAGGGCGGAACGGTGACCGCGGAGCTGGCACTGTCGCTGCCGGCGCTGACCGTGGCGCTGACGGCAGTGCTCGCCGTCGGTCAGGTGGTCGCCGCCCAAGTGCAGTGCCTGGACGCCGCCCGGGCCGGGGCTCGGGCGGCCGCCCGCGGCGAGAGCGACCCGAGGGTGCTCTCCGCGGGGCGGGCCGTGGGCCCTCCGGGGGCGAGGGTCGAGGTCAGCCGGGCCGCGGCGTCGGTCACCGTTCGGGTGAGCACCCCGGTGGATCTGGTGCTTCCGGGCGTGCCGTCGGTCACCATCTCGGGCACGGCGAGCGCAGATGCCGAGCTGCGTGCCGACGCGGCGACGAGATGAGCCGCGACCGCGGGTCGGGCACGGTCCTCGTCGCGGCCCTCCTGGTGGTGGTGGCCGGCCTTGCCTCGGCCGTGGCGGCCCTGGGCCACGCGGTCCTGGCCCGGCACCGTGCCGAGGCGGCGGCGGACCTGGCCGCGCTGGCCGCGGCGGGCGTCCTCGCCGAGCCGTTCGGTGGGTCGCCCGAGTCATCCGTCGTCTCTTCCCCGTGCCGGCGTGCGGACGCCGTGGCGATCGCCAACGGAGCGCGCCTGCAGCGATGTGACCCGGTCGGGGACGGCAGCGTCACCGTTCAGGTCACCGTGCCGGTGGCGGGCGTCCTGGCTCGATGGGGTCCGGCCTCCGCGACCGCCCGAGCCGGGCCGCCCGATCACGCCCGGGTCGGCGGTTCCAGGGGCAGCATGCCGATCGCCGAGCGGCCGGCCGATCCGGGTGCCCCGACGCAGGCAGCGGTGTCGTGGGCGCAGACGGTGCACACCGTCACAGTTTGGCCCCACAGAGTGGTTGAATGCGGGTTGCGTGCCAACGAGGGGGAGAGGCCAGTGGACCTGAGTGTCACCAGCCGGCCCGTAGGTGATCGCAGCGTGGTCTCCGTGGTCGGGGAGGTCGACGTCTACACCGCGCCGAGGCTGCGCGAGCGGCTCAGCGATCTGGTCAACGCCGGTGAGCATCACCTGGTGGTCGACCTGTCAGGGGTGGACTTCCTCGATTCCACCGGTCTGGGAGTCCTGGTCGGCGGTTTGAACCGGGTGCGGGGCCAGGGTGGCTCGCTGACCCTGGTCTGCGGCACCGAGCGGATCCTCAAGGTCTTGCGGATCACCGGGCTGACCGGCGTGTTCCCGATCCATGCCGAGCTCCACTCCGCGCTCTCCGCACCGATCGAGCCGGCCCCGCCGGTCTGACCAGGTGGGGTGGGCACGCCGTAGCAGCAATGCCCCTCGTGGCCGTGGTACGCCGCGGTTCGAGACGATGTGATAGGTCACAGCGGCATGGCTTTTGCGGGTGCCGTCACTTTCCGTAGACTGCGCCGCGTTCGGTGATCGGGTTGTCACTCGATACGCCGCTATGCCCCGTCCCAGTGTCTTCGGCGTCCGCCGTCATGGGCGGGACCGCACGCACACGTCGAGGAGGACGGATGCTGGGGAGTACCCAGGCCGCAACAGGTCAGGTGGTAGCGGTATCTCTCGACGGAGGGAACGTGACCCTGGTCGTCGTCGTGGCGGTGATCGCCGCTCTGTCGCTGGCGGTCGCGACGATGTTCCGGAGTCAGGTCCTCACCGCCGGCGAGGGCACCGACAAGATGAAAGAGATCGCCCGAGCGATTCAGGAGGGCGCCTCGGCGTACCTCAACCGGCAGTTCAAGACGCTGGCGGGCTTCGCCGTCCTGGTCTTCCTGCTGCTGTTCTTGCTGCCGGCCGACGACAGCTCCATCAGGGTGGGCCGCAGCCTCTTCTTCGTCGTCGGGGCGCTGTTCTCGGCGAGCATCGGCTACCTGGGTATGACCCTGGCCGTGCGCGCCAACGTGCGGGTGGCCGCCGCGGCCCGCGAGCCGAACGGTCGGGACAACGGGACGCGGATCGCGTTCCGCACCGGTGGGGTGGTGGGCATGTCCACCGTCGGCCTCGGTCTGCTCGGCGCCTCGTCCGTCGTCCTGATCTACCGGGGCGACGCTCCCGCCGTGCTCGAGGGCTTCGGCTTCGGCGCCGCCCTGCTGGCCATGTTCATGAGGGTCGGCGGAGGCATCTTCACCAAGGCGGCCGACGTCGGCGCCGACCTGGTGGGCAAGGTCGAGCAGGGCATCCCCGAGGACGACCCACGCAACGCGGCGACCATCGCCGACAACGTGGGTGACAACGTCGGCGACTGCGCCGGCATGGCGGCCGACCTGTTCGAGTCCTACGCGGTGACCCTGGTGGCCGCACTGATCCTGGGCAAGGCGGCCTTCGGCTCCGAGGGTCTGGTCTTCCCGCTGATCGTGCCGGCCATCGGGGCGATCACCGCCGCGATGGGCGTCTACCTGACCAAGCCGCGCGAGGGCGAGAGCGGGCTGAAGGCGATCAACCGGGGCTTCTACCGCTCGGCGCTGATCTCGGCCGTGCTGTGCGGGATCGCCGCCTTCGTCTACCTGCCGTCGAGCTTCGCCGGGCTGACCGGTGTTGGCGCGGACATCATGGCGCTGGACGGCAACCCGCGGATTCTCGCGATCTCCGCGGTGGTGCTCGGCATCGTGCTCGCCGGGGTGATCCTCTGGTTGACCGGGTACTTCACCGGCACCGACCACCCGCCGACGCACAATGTGGCCGACACCTCGCTGACCGGCGCGGCCACGGTCGTGCTGTCGGGCATCGGGGTCGGCCTGGAGTCCGCCGTCTACACCTCGCTCACCATCGCCGCCGCCGTCTACGCCGCGTATCTGCTCGGCGGTGGGTCGGTCATCCTGTCCCTGTTCCTGATCGCGCTGGCAGGCTGCGGCCTGCTCACCACGGTCGGCGTGATCGTGGCGATGGACACCTTCGGCCCGGTCAGCGACAACGCCCAGGGCATCGCGGAGATGTCCGGTGACGTGGACGAGGAGGGCGGGAAGATCCTCACCGAGCTGGACGCCGTCGGTAATACCACGAAGGCGATCACCAAGGGCATCGCGATCGCGACCGCGGTGCTCGCCGCCACCGCGCTGTTCGGCTCGTACAACGACTCGGTGATCACCGCGCTGGAGGCGGCCGGCAAGACCGCCCAGGAGGCCGTGGACGCCTACCAGATCGTCTCGCCCAATGTGCTGGTCGGGCTGATGATCGGTGCCGCGGTGGTGTTCCTGTTCTCGGGGCTGGCCATCGACGCGGTGACCCGCGCCGCGGGTGCGATCGTGTTCGAGGTGCGCCGCCAGTTCAAGGAGCACCCGGGGATCATGGACTACACCGAGAAGCCGGAGTACGGGCGTGTGGTCGACATCTGCACCCGGGATTCGCTGCGCGAGCTGGCCACCCCCGGGCTGCTGGCGGCGATGGCGCCGATCGCCGTCGGGTTCGGTCTCGGCTTCGGCGCCCTGGCCGGCTACCTCGCCGGGGCGATCGGCACCGGCGTGCTGATGGCGGTGTTCCTGGCGAACTCCGGTGGGGCCTGGGACAACGCCAAGAAGCTGGTGGAGGACGGCCTGCACGGCGGAAAGGGCTCCGACGCCCACGCCGCGACAGTGATCGGTGACACCGTCGGTGACCCGTTCAAGGACACCGCCGGCCCGTCGATCAACCCCTTGATCAAGGTGATGAACCTGGTCTCACTGCTGATCGCCCCGGCGATCGTGCAGTACGCCGATAACACCGCGTTGCGGACCGTGGTCACCGCGATCGCCGTCGTCGTCATCGTCGGCGCGGTCACCGTGTCCAAGCGCCGCGCCTCGGCGATGCACGACGAGGTGCCCGCGGCCGCCACCGCCTGAGTACCTCGCGACACATCTGGGCCCTCTCCGGTCATCGGGGAGGGCCCAGAGTCGTTCGTCGGACCGGGTCGGTGGGTCAGCGTCCGCCCGAACCGGACGGCGTGGCCATCTGCGACCACGTGCGCAGAGCGTGCTCGACGACGGCGATCAGCGCATGCTTGGCCGACTCCCTCTCCCGCGCGTCGCAGACGATCACGGGAGTGTGCGCGCTCAGCTGAAGTGCCTCCCGCACCGCCTCGGGCGGGTGCGGCACCTCACCGTCGAAGGCGTTGAGCGCGACGATGAAAGGCAGGCCGCGCGCCTCGAAGAAGTCGATCGGCCCGAAGCAGTCCTCCAGGCGGCGGGTGTCGACCAGCACGATCGCACCGATGGCGCCGCGCACCAGGTCGTCCCACATGAACCAGAAACGGTTCTGTCCGGGCGAGCCGAACAGGTAGAGCACCAGCTGGTCGTCGATCGAGATCCGCCCGAAATCCATCGCCACGGTGGTCGTGGTCTTGTTCGGGGTGGCCGACAGGTCGTCGACACCGGTACTCGCAGAGGTCATCACCGCCTCGGTGCGCAGTGGCACGATCTCGGAGACGGCACCCACGAAGGTGGTCTTTCCGGCACCGAACCCACCCGATACCACGATCTTCGTGGACCGAGTCGGCCTCACCTCAGAGCCGCTGAAGGCCACTGAGCACCCTCCTCAGGAATGCGGGGTCGCGTTCGTCACCCTCGGCGGCTGCGGTCTTCATGACCTCGACCAGCCCCAGGTCGACCATATCGGCGATGATCACGCGAGCCACGCCGATCGGCACTGTGAGCCGGGCGGCGATCTCGGCCACCGAGACGGTCCCGCTGCACATCTCGATGATGGTCGTGTGCTCGGGGTTGAGCCACGGCCCGGTCGATGCCTCCTTGCCACTGACCGTCGTATGGACCAGAGCCTCCAGGTCGAGGTGCCGGCCCGGCTTGGTGCGTCCCCCCGTCCTGGAGTAGGGCCTGACCAGCGATGGGGAGGCGGTCAGGTCGAAATCCAGGTACTCCTGGGAGTCTCCGGGTGACCAGGCGGCAGCCTCTGCCTCCCGCCGGGCCTGGGCCATCCAGTCCTCGCCGTCGGCGGAAACCGGGATCTGGGTCGGCTCGGTCTCATGGGGCCGCTCCGCGCCGACTGCACCCTCCCGGGACGGTGCGTCGTCCCGTTCGTCGCGACGTCCGCGACGGCTCTGGGGGCCTGTTGCGGCGGAGGGGAGGACACCGCCGTGGCGATCCTGGCTCGCCATCTCCTCCCGGCCTACCTTCAGCTCGGCGCAGACCAGCCGGGGCCGGCCTGGCGCAGCTCGGGCGAGAGATGGTCACCGACCCGGTCGACGAGCATGGTCATCTCGTAGCCGACCAGGCCGATGTCGGAGGCGGGCGAGGCAAGCACTGCGAGCCACGATCCGTCGGAGATGGCCATGAGCAGCAGGAATCCGCCCTGCATCTCGACCACGGTCTGGATGACAGTTCCCGCCGAGAAGCACAGGGCGGCCCCGTTGGTCAGGCTGCCCAGTCCCGATGCCACTGCGGAGAGCTGGTCGGCTCGGTCTCGCGGCAGGCCGACGGAGCTGGCCATCAGCAGACCGTCGGCGGACACCACCGCCGCGTGGGCCACACCCGGTACCCGCTGGGTGAAACCGTCGACGAGCCAGCCGACGTCGGCCCCGGTCCCGGTCCCAACGCTCACGAATCTCCTCCTTGACGACCGGAACTACTTCCGGACTCGGTGTTGGCGTCGAACAGTCCGCGGGAGTCGCCGTCGTTCGGCAGATGACGCGCCCGGCGGGCCGAACTCAGGCCACGTTGGTAGCTGCCCAGGCGACCACGTACCGATTCGGCGTCGGTGCGCCGGGCAGGAGGGCTGGCTGCGACGGTGGGAGCGCCGGCGGCGGCAGTGGCCGACGGCAGTAGGTTCGCTCCTGGGCGGCGCCGTGGCAGCCCGGTGGTGGTGCTACCGGCCGTCTGGGGCGCCGACGAGGCCCGTGCGTTCGCGGCGATCCAGCGCTGGTCGCCCAGGCTCGCCCAACGTCCGACGCCCGGCGCGCCGGACCCCTCCGCGTCCCCGGCCGGACCCGACCCGGCCCGACCGGCGGCTCCGGCCTGCGCCAGGCCGGGATCACGTAGGTCGATCACCTGAGCGGGCTCGGCGGGGCGGTGCGCCGTGGCGGTGCTGTCGTCGGAGAACCAGACCGAGATCGAGTCGAAGATCGGGGTGTGGGCGCGGTCCGGTCTCCCTGGAGCGCTGCCGATCATCGGTGCATCCGGGTCGGCCGGCTGGTAGCGCGCTGCTGCGGCCTCGCGGGCCTCGGCCTCGAACGACGTGGCCTGGGCCTTCGGGCGGTCGGCGTCACTGCTGCGGGCGGCCGCGGGGGCCGACGGCTCCGAAGGGGGCACCTCGCCTACGCGGTCCTGGGGGGCCTGCTCCTCGGCCGGCCGGCCGGCCTCCTCGTGATCCGGCCCGCCATCCTGCTCGCGCTTGGCGGTGACGGCACCGGTCTCCAGCGAGGGACCGGTGGCGGCGAACAACCCCGAAGCGGATGCGGCAGGACGCGGCCGCGCCGCGGCGGAGGCGGCGACCGCAATGGCCGCCGAGGGACCGATCGGTGGGCCGCCGCCGGGTTGCCCGGGCGCTCGGACGGGCAGCGGCCGGGCCCCGGGTCGGTGACCGGGGACGGCCGACGGCAGGCCTGGGCGGGTTCCGTCGGTGGTGCCGGCCTCGGCGGCTTCGTCGCTGGACGCCGATTGCGCCGGCTCGAAGGTGACCCCCTGCTCGGGGGAGTCACTGGTGGGCCTGGTGGAGAAGGGAGTCGGTCCGTGATGGGTCGTCCCGGGAGTGCGTCGCGGCAGGGCGCCGGGCTGTTCGGGGCCGGTCTCGGCGGGTCCGGGGCCGCCCTGGGGTGCGTCCGCGGCCCACGGCGGGGCGATGCCGAACGGTGAGACGGGTGGCGCGCCGTCCGGGGGACTCGAGGTATCCGCGGCGGCGGGGACGGCGCTGCTCCGGTCGGCGTCTGAGCGGGTGGGGGCCGCCGGCTTGTCGGTCTGCTCGGTGCTCTGCTCGAGGTTCTGTGCGCCCAGCGGATTACCGGCGAGCGCGGCACCCGGGCGGCGAGACGGCAGTCCGCTCGATGCGCCGGTGTCGGAGGTCCCGGACACCGCCGGCTGCGCAGGGTGCGCCGGCCGCACGGTCGGCAGCTCCTGCGAACGCTCGGGCGACATCGGCATCACCGGACGGGACGTCCCGCCCGAGCCGACGCCGTGCTGCGAGGGAAGCCTGGGCTGCTCGAGCGAGGCGGGCGGAGTGTCGGGGATGGCCCGCAGCGGGCCGGTCGGGGCGCCCAGGACGAGCGTCTTGGGCACGCGTACCTCGGCGACGGTGCCTGCGGCCTGCGACCGCGGCGTGAGCCGGACGCCGAAGCCGCCGCGCTGGGCGAGCCGGGCCACCACGTACAGACCCATCCGGGACGGCACCTGGGTGTCGATGGCGCCCGGGGCGGCCAGACGGGCGTTGAGCTCGGCCATCTCGGTCGGTGGGATGCCCACACCGGAGTCGGTGACCTCCAGGCGCAGCCCGCCGTCCTCGGTGTAGCCGGCGGCGAGCACGATCGGGCTGGTCGGCGGGGAGTACATGGCCGCGTTGTCGAGCAGCTCGGCGATCAAGTGGATCAGCCCGCCGGCGGCGGCGCCGGCCACCGAGGCGCCGGCCAGGGGCTGCAGCCGGACGCGTTCGTACTGCTCCATCTCCGAGGTGGCAGCCCGGAACACGTCCGCCACCGCCACCGGCGCGGCGCTGCGGGTGCGCACTGCGGACCCGGCCAGCACCAGGAGGTTGTCGTTGTAGCGGCGCATCCGGGCGGCCAGGTGGTCCAGCCGGAACAGGTTGCGCAGCTGCTCGGCGTCCTCCTCGGTGCTCTCCAGCTCATCGATGATCGCCAGCTGCTTCTCGACCATTGCCTGGCTGCGGCGGGACATGGCCACGAACGCCTCGTCCAGCGACTGGCGCAGGCGCACTTGCGAGGTGGCCAGTCGGATCGCCTCGCCGCTCAGGCCATCGAGGGCCTGGGCGACCTCGCGGGTCTCGGGACCAACCTTGGCGTCGGACGGCAGCACCGGCGGCACGTCGACGACCGCTTCAGGGCCGTCACGCTCGATCTGGCGGACGGCGGCGGGCAGCCGCACCGTCGCTGCGTCCACCGCGCCGCTGCGAAGGCGACGCATCGGGGCGGTGATCGTGCGCGAGAGCGAGGAGACCAGCAGGGTGATCACGATCAGGCTGACCAGGCCCAGACCGGACAGGAAGATCAGCCTGAGCAGCGCGGCCCGAGCGTCGCCGCTGGTCTGGCTCTCGAGGTCTTGTGAGGTGCTGGCCACCAGCTGATCGAGCAGGTCGAGCCGCTCACCCGCCTGGGTCGCGAACGTGAGGGCATCCTGCTCGGCCTGGGGCGATGGGGTGCCGTTGCCGTTGCGGGCGATGTTGATCGCGTTGCCGCGGGCGGCGCTGAGCTGGTCGTCCTGAGCTCTGATCTTGGCTATCTGGTCCCGTTGACCGGCATCGGCCCTCGAGGCGGCCAGCTCGAGCAGGGCGATCTGGCCGGACGCCGCCTCTTCGATCTGGTTGACCTTAGGCAGCGTGGTCTGGTTCTCCTTCAGCGCGTTGGTCACCAGCACGATCTCCACCGAGGCGCGCTGGGCGGTCGCGGCGACCGCGCTCAGCACGGCGGTCGCGTCCGCCGTGCGCGGGTTCGGGGTGCGGGCCCCGAGCTCGGTCGACAACGCGGTGGTCAGATCGCGCGCGGGCTGGAAGACGACGTCGAATCCCTGGGCGACCGTCGCCTGCTTGACCTCAGGGTCGATCACCAGGTCGCGCAGGTCGGGCAAGCCCTCCTGGATCGTGGCTACGCCGCCCACTCGCGAGGCGGTCTGCGCCGTCCAACCACCGTCGGGGGTCACACTGAGCGTCTCGCCGAGGGAGGTGACGGCGGCATCCGTGGCCTGGCGCCGGGTGTCGAGCTCGGCCTGGGCGTTCTCGGCGCCCAGCAGCACGGCCAGGGACTGCTGCAGCTCCAGGTCGGACGCGGTGATGACGTTGTTGGCCGAGATCAGGGCGTCCGCGGCGACGTCGGTTCGCTCGGCCTGGCGCCAGGTCAGGTAGGACTGGGCGACGAGGGCACCGATCAGTCCGATCACCACGGCAGTCGGCAACGCCACGAGGGCCACCAGCTTGCGGCGGATCGGCCAGGTGGCCGGGCCTCCCCGGGCCGAGCCGGGTGGCGTCATGACCGGGCTCGGGTACTCAGCTGGTGCCGAACCATGTCGGGCCACCGAGTCCTCCTACGCGTTCGGGCGTGGTGCGACGGTGCCGGCCCCGCGGCCTGTCGTCGCCGTAAGTCCTACTCCGATTCTGAAGGCCCTGGGCCGTTGTTGATGGTGACAGACGTTGAAAGGACGACGCTACGTGCTCGCTGGGCCGTTCAGCACACCCTCGCGCCCAATAGTGCCGCGAATCGCCGCCCGGCCCAACTTGATGTGACGCGATGTCACTCTGGGTAGGCACCGCCCGTGATCGGGACTGGTTCCGTGGCCGAGAATGACCACGGATCGAACCGACATGCGCTGCGGCGTTCCTGTCCAGGGCCACAGTGGGGTTACCGTCATGGCGTTCCGCGGTCGTCCGGCTACCCCTTCAGATCCTTCATGTCGATCCGCGGGCGACGGCTCTCTCACCTGACATCTCTCGGAGACGCAATCGTGGCTACCAAGGCAGCCTCCGGCACGGCGACGTCGACGGCGCGCAAGCGCCTGGTCATCGTCGAGTCGCCGGCCAAGGCGCGCACCATCGCCGGCTACCTCGGCCCCGGCTACGAGGTCGAGGCGAGCGTCGGTCACATCAGGGACCTGCCTCAGCCCAGCGAGCTGCCGGCCGAGATGAAGAAGGGCCCGTACGGCAAGTTCGCCGTCGACGTCGACAACGGTTTCGAGGCCTACTACGTCGTCGACGCTGACAAACGCAGCAAGGTCTCTGAGCTGAAGAGGGCGCTCAAGGAAGCCGACGAGCTCTACCTGGCCACGGACGAGGACCGGGAGGGGGAGGCCATCGCCTGGCACCTGCTCCAGGTCCTCCAGCCGAAGGTCCCGGTGCACCGGATGGTCTTCCACGAGATCACCCGCGAGGCGATCCAGCGCGCGCTGCAGGACACCCGCGACCTCGATGAGCGCCTCGTCGACGCTCAGGAGACCCGCCGGATCCTCGACCGGCTCTACGGCTACGAGGTCTCTCCCGTGCTGTGGCGCAAGGTGCGGGCCGGACTGTCGGCCGGCCGGGTGCAGTCGGTGGCCACCCGGCTCGTCGTCGAGCGCGAGCGGGAGCGGATGGCCTTCCGGTCGGCGTCGTACTGGGACGTCGAGGGCACTTTCGCGCCGACCGACGCCGCCGACAGCCTTCCGGGTGAAGCCGGTGAGCAGGGTCCCTCCGGCGAACGCGCCGGGTCCTTCCTGGCCCGGTTGGCGGCCCTGGACGGCGTCCGGGTCGCCTCAGGACGTGATTTCGACGACACCGGCTCGCTGACCGCCGCGGCAAGCGCGGCAGGCGCGATCCACCTCCACCAGGCGCGTGCCGAAGCACTGGTCGCAGCGATGGACGGCGCGCCGGTGACGGTGCGTTCGGTCGAGGAGAAGCCGTACACCCGCCGTCCGGCCGCACCGTTCACCACCTCGACGCTGCAGCAGGAGGCCGGGCGCAAGCTGCGGATGTCCTCGCGACAGGCGATGCGGGTGGCCCAGTCCCTGTACGAGAACGGCTACATCACGTACATGCGGACCGACTCGGTGGTGCTCTCCGAGCAGGCGATCAACGCGGCGCGCCGTCAGGCGGGAGAGCTGTACGGGTCTGACTACGTACCGGATCGGCCGCGGGTCTACACCGGCAAGGCCAAGAACGCCCAGGAGGCGCACGAGGCGATCCGTCCCTCCGGTGACTCCTTCCGCACCCCTGCCCAGGTGGCCGGCGAGCTGCGCGGCGACGAGTTCCGGCTCTACGAGCTGATCTGGAAGCGGACGGTGGCCTCGCAGATGGCCGACGCCCGCGGCTCGACCGCGTCGGTGCGTCTCGTCGCTGCGCTCGACCGGGCCCCGGGTGGCACGGCCGCTACGAGCGCCGTGGACGCGCAGGACGCCCCACCCCGGGAGGCCGAGTTCGCGGCGTCCGGAACTGTCATCACCTTCCGCGGTTTCATGGCCGCTTATGAAGAAGGGCGCGACGAAGAGCGCAACGGTGGGCGAGGAACGACGAACAGGGTGTCGTCCGGCACCGACCGGGAGCGACGCCTTCCCGAGCTCACCGCCGGCGACCCGCTGGACACCCTCGACGTCGAGGCGGACGGTCACCAGACCCAGCCGCCGCCGCGCTACACCGAGGCGAGCCTGGTCAAAGCCCTGGAGGAGCGCGGGATCGGCCGGCCGTCGACGTACGCGGCGACGATCAGCACGATCCAGGACCGCGGCTACGTCAGCAGCAAGGGCTCGGCGCTGGTGCCGTCCTGGTTGGCGTTCTCGGTGACCCGGCTGCTCGAGGAACACCTCGGTCGGCTGGTCGACTACGACTTCACCGCCGCGATGGAGGAAGACCTGGACCGGATCGCCCGGGGTCAGGAACAGCGCGCGGTCTGGCTGTCGAGGTTCTACTTCGGGGACAGCCGGGCTGTCCCCGCGGCGCAGGACGGCGTCCGGCCGTCGTCCGGGCTCAAGGCGCTTGTCGACAGCCTGGGCGACATCGATGCCCGCGACCTGAACACGGTTCCCCTGGGTGCGGGGATCGTGCTGCGGGTGGGCCGGTATGGGCCCTACCTGGAGGCTGCCGGCGAGGGTGAGCAGGCGCGTCGAGCCAGCGTGCCGGACGACGTGGCGCCCGACGAGCTGACCGTCGCCAAGGCCCGCGAGCTGCTCGAGTCGCAGGGCGACGGGGATCGCGAGCTCGGCGCGGACCCGGCCACCGGACGCATGATCGTCGTCCGGGCCGGCCGGTTCGGGCCGTACGTCACCGAGGTGCTCGGTGACGATGCGCCCAAGGGGGCCAAACCCCGCACCGGCAGCCTGTTCCAGGGCATGGACGTCGCCACGGTGGGGCTGGAGGAGGCGCTGCGTCTGCTGTCGCTGCCCAGGGTGGTCGGGATCGATCCCGTCGACGGGGAGGAGATCACCGCGCAGAACGGGCGGTACGGGCCGTACCTGCGTAAGGGCACCGACTCGCGCTCGCTGACCAGTGAGGACCAGATCTTCGACATCTCCCTGGAGGAAGCGCTGGCCGTGTACGCCCAGCCTAAGCAGCGCGGGCGCGCCGCGGCGGCGGCCCCGCTGCGCGAGCTGGGTCCCGACCCGGTCAGCGGCGGACCGGTGGTGGTCAAGGACGGCAGGTTCGGTCCCTACGTCACCGACGGGACCACCAACGCCACCCTGCGTAAGGGGGACGACGTCGAGACGGTCACCTTGGAGCGGGCCACCGAGCTGCTGGCCGAGAAGCGGGCCAGGGGGCCGGTCAAGCGGACGGCGCGCAAGGGCGCCGTCACGAAGACCACGGCGAAGAAGGCGACAGCGAAGAAGGCGACAGCGAAGAAGGCCAGCGCCACGACGAGCGCCGCCAAGAAGAGCGCCGCCAAGAAGGCGACGAACAGCGGCTCGTGAGCAGTGGGTGCCCCGCCGGAGCCTGGGCGTGGTCCTCGGCTGTGCTGGGACGGACGGTCCGGGTTACCGTGGAATCAGTCCCGTGGCTGAGCGGTGGGGGTGGTCATGCCCACCTGGCAGGCGAAAGTCGCCGAGTCGTTGATGCGGCGTGTCCGCCGCGGCGACGTGAACCCGTTCAGTGCGCTCGAGGTGCAGGTCTCGCTGGCCCGTGTTGAGGCGCATATCGAGTCCCTGCTGGAGGACGAGCAGCGGTTCGCGCGCGGGCATCATCTGCGGGCCGCCCGGATGGCCTACGACCACCTACTCGAGCAGGCCTGCCGGATGGCCGGCGTGACGGACCTGCCCGACGACCGGCAGGTCCGCCGTGTGATCGCTGAGGCCGAGCTGCGCAGCCGGGGTTGGACCTGGTGAACGTGGCGCAGGCCACAGAAGGCCCCCGTTAGCCTGGTGCAGTGAGCCAGGCCCCGACCGCTGCAATGGCGGACACCGACGCGGCGCCCGACCACGACGTCCGCGCTGTACTGCGCCTGGAGACCTTCCGCCGGCTCTGGCTGGCGCTCGGGCTGTCGAGCCTCGGCGACTGGCTCGGCCTTCTGGCCACCGTGGCGCTCGCCCGGTCGCTGGCCGGGGAGTCCTACGCGGCGAGGAACTTCGCCATCGCCGGGGTGTTCATCCTGCGCCTGGCGCCGGCCGTGGTGCTCGGACCCTTGGCCGGTGCGGCGGCCGACCGGCTGGACCGGCGCTGGACGATGGTGATCGGCGACCTGCTGCGGTTCGCGCTGTTCGCCTCGATCGTGCTGGTCGGCACCCTGCCCTGGCTGTTCGTCGCCACGGTGCTGATCGAGTGCGTGGCGCTGTTCTGGGGTCCGGCGAACGACGCGACCATGCCCAACCTGGTGCCCCGGCGGCGGCTCGAGGCGGCCAACCAGCTCAGCCTGGTCGCGACCTATGGGTCGGCGCCGCTCGCGGCTGGGTTGTACACCGTCCTGGGGGTGCTCGCGGCCGCCGCGAGCGATACCCCGGAGCTGTCCGAGAAGAACACGATCACGGTAGCGCTGTGGGTGAACGCGCTGACCTTCCTGGTCTCGGCGCTGGTGATCGCCCGGCTCCGCTTTCCCGACACCGGGGCCCGCGAGGCCGCCCGAGAGCGCGGCGTCGTCGGTTCGATCCTGGACGGCTGGCGGTTCGTCGGCACCACCCGGCTGGCTCGGGGTCTGGTGCTCGGCATGCTCGGGGCGTTCGCCGCCGGCGGGTTCGTGGTCGGGTTGTCCCAGACCTACGTCAACGACCTCCGCGGCGGCCAACCGGGGTTCGGCGTGCTGTTCGGCGCGGTGTTCGTCGGCCTGGCGGCCGGCATGTGGGTCGGGCCACGGGTGCTGCGCGGGTTCTCCCGGCGCCGGCTCTTCGGGCTTGCCCTGGTGGCCGGTGGGGTCTGTCTGGTCGGTCTGGCCCTCATGCAGGACCTGGTGATGGCCGTGCTGTTCACGGTCGCGGTCGGCATGTGCGGCGGGGTCTCCTGGGTGACTGGTTACACGATGCTCGGGCTCGAGGTCCAGGACGAGGTGCGCGGGCGCACTTTCGCGTTTCTGGACTCGTCGGCCCGCGTCGTCCTGGTGTCGGTGCTGGCCGCAGGACCGTTCGCGGCGGCGTTCATCGGCACCCACACCGTGTACCTGCCCTGGGGGACGAGCCTGGACTACAACGGCGCTGCCTGGGTCTTCGCGCTCGCAGGTCTGATCGCGATCTTGGCGGGCGTGGTCGCCTACCGGCAGATGGACGATCGCCGGGGTGCCCGGCTGGGCTCGGACCTGGCGCAGGCCCGGGCGGGCCGGCCCGATGCGCCGCACCAGTCTCCGCGGCCGCACAACGGCTGGTTCATCGCCTTCGAGGGCGGTGACGGCACCGGCAAGTCCACGCAAGCGAGGGCATTGGCCGACTGGCTGCGCGGAGACCAGGGCCATGACGTGGTGCTGACCCGGGAGCCGGGGGCGACCGCCGTCGGGGTGCGGCTTCGCGAGGTACTCCTCGGCGAGGGTGAGGCGGTCGGGCCCCGCGCGGAGGCGCTGCTGTTCGCCGCCGACCGGGCTCACCATGTGGGCTCCCTCGTCCAGCCGGCCCTGGCACGCGGGGCGATCGTGATCACGGACCGGTATGTCGACTCCTCCATCGCCTACCAGGGCGCGGGACGGGCCCTGAACGTTGAGGAGATCGACTACATCTCGCGTTGGGCGACCGGCGGGCTGGTGCCTGACCTGATCGTGCTGCTCGACGTGCCACCGGAGATCTCGCGGGTGCGTCGGGCCAATGACCCGCAACGGTCCGGGTCGGACAAGCTGGAGGCGCAGCCGGAGGAGTTCCACGAGCGGGTCCGGGAGGGGTTCCTCGAGCTGGCCCGCCGCGACCCGGGTCGCTACCTGGTGCTGGACGGGTCCGATCCGCGCGAGCAGATCCAGGCGGCGATCCGCGCCCGGCTGCGGGACATCGTGCCGATCTCCCGCAAGCGGCGTGCGGAGCTGGCGGCCCGCCTGGCCGCGGAGGAGGACGCGCGCCGGCGTCGGGCGGGTGCAGAGGCCGAAGTGCTGCGACTGGACGCCGAGCTGCGCGGGCGCAGCCGTGACGAGGCCCGGGCCCGGCAGGAGGCGCGGCGCAGGGCGCAGGAGGAGGCCGAGCGCCAGCTCCAGGAGGAGGCCGAACGTCAGCTTCAGGAGGAGGCACGGCTCGCCGTTGACGCGCAGGCCGGTGCCGAGATCGTCGCGGCTCTGGCCCAGCCGAGGGCGGACCAGCTCGAGCCGGCCGCCGACCTCCCCGAGGAGACACCGGACGGCGCCGAGCCCGGGGAGCCCGCTTCGCAGCAGGCGGGAGTGTCCGAGCCGGAGACCCCACCGGTGGGGATCCGCACGGTGGGACCTGCCCTGCCTGGGGCGCTCGACCAGGACGGTCGGTCGGGTGCCGACCGGGTGGAGGAGGAGCCGCCGGGACGCCGGACGGGCCGCCACGTGGGCGAGCACGCGCTGACTGTCCCGAGGCGGGCGTGGTTCTCGGTGGAGACGCACGGCGAGGACCCGGGCCGCACTGGGTGGAACGGGCGCGGCGTCCCCACCGGCCCGGGGCACAGCCCGGCGCCACCGCATCCCGCCGCGTTGCCGGCCCAGCCAGACCCCGAACCGACGGTCGAAGAGACCGCCGAACCACAGGCTGACCCACCTGCTGCACCACAGGCTGACCCACCTGCTGCACCACAGGCTGAATCGACGGCCGAGGAGCCGGCCTGGCTCGGCGAGACCGAGTCGATTCCGTTGCCGGCACTCCAGCAGGACCGACAGACGAGTGCTGACTCTGATGTGACGGGCCCGATCGACCTGCGCGATGAGATCTTCCGGCGGCGGGGCACGTGGTGAGCGTCTGGGCCGACCTGGTCGGCCAGGACGCTGCTGTCGCCATGTTGAGCCAGGCGGCGCAGGCGTCGACGTCTGTCCAGCATGCGTCCGATTCCGGTTCCACGGCAACGGGTTCCGTCGATCCGGCGGTCCGCGTGGCCGGGTCGGCGTTGACGCACGCCTGGCTGCTCACCGGTCCCCCGGGCAGCGGCCGATCGACGGCGGCGCGGGCGTTCGCGGCTGCGCTGCAGTGTGCGATGGACCCGCCGGGGTGCGGAAGGTGTCACGACTGCCGGACGGCGCTGGCGGGCGCGCATCCCGATGTGACCCTGGTGGCGACCGAGCACGTCCATCTGCGGGTGGAGGATGTGCGCCCTCTGGTCACCCTGGCCCAGCAGCGTCCGGCATTGGGGCGCTGGCGGGTGATCGTCATCGAGGACGCCGACCGACTGGGGGACATCTCGGGCAATGTGCTGCTGAAGGCCATAGAGGAGCCGCCGCCACGCACGGTGTGGCTGCTGTGTGCCCCGAGCCCGGACGACGTCTTGGTGACGATCCGGTCGCGCTGCCGGCATGTTGGGCTGCGGATCCCGCCGGTGGCCGACGTGGCGGCCTTGCTGGTGCGACGACACGGGGTGGACCCGGCGTTGGCGGCGTATGCGGCGCGCGCCGCCGGTAGCCACATCGGCCTGGCCCGGCGGCTGGCGACGGACGAGGAGGCCCGGATCCGGCGGCGGGAGATCCTGCGGCTACCGGTACAGCTGAGCAGCGTCGGCGCGGCGGTGATGGCGGCCGGACAGCTGGTGGAGGTCTCGGCCGAGGAGGCGAGGGCGGCCACGACCCAGCGGGACGCCACGGAGCGCGCCGAGCTGCTGCGGGCGCTCGGCGCCGAGGGGGCGAGGACCTTACCGCCGGCGGTCCGGGCCCAGGTGCGCGCGCTGGAGGAGAACCAGAAGCGACGGGCGACGCGGGCGCAGCGCGATGTGATGGACCGGGCGCTGGTGGACCTGACCTCGTTCTACCGGGATGTGCTGATGGTGCAGCTGGGCGCGCCGGTGGAGCTGACCAATGACGACCTGCTCCGGGATCTGGAGAAGCTGGCCGCGGTGTCGACGCCCGAGGCGACGCTGATACGGATGGAGGCGATCGGCCTGGCCCGGGAGCGGATCGGCGCCAACGTCGCGCCGCTGCTCGCCGTGGAGGCGATGATGGTCACCCTGTTGCACGGGGTTGCGCCGGTTGTTCGGGCCTGAGCCGGGTCGACCGCTGCGCATTCACCGCTGCGGCGGATCCGTGGTGAAAGCGGTTCTTCGGCAACGGACTTGGCGCTTCGGCGGGTGCTGGTGATTGCGGTGGCGGCTACTCGACAGTGATTGCTTGAAGTTCGCCGATGGTGCGGGTGGTGGTGCTGACCATGTCGACGGGGAGGGTTCCGGACTGACCGGCGCCTACCCAGTTCACCTGCCAGTGCGAGGTGGCGGTGATGGTGAACGGATCGCCTTGGTGCTGGTACACGTGACCGCAGGTCGGTGACTCGGCGAGGTCGTAGGCGTCGACGTACTGAGTGCCCCCGGCGTTGGCGCCGTCGCAGCGGACGATCGTGCCGTCGCCCATGTCCCAGTCGACCGAGGCGACCTTGGCGTCGAGGGTGACGGTGACCCCGCCGGCCGTGTCGGATGCGGTGAGCGGGCCGAGGGTCTGCGGCCCGGGATCGTTCACCCACATCCAGATCGGCACGCCGACCGCCCCCAACCGGTCGGGGCCCGCTTCCGGAACCAGTCCGATCTCGATCGCCGAGATCCGCAGCGAGGCGAGGACTTGGCGAGCGAGGACGGCGGGATCGACGGCCGGCGGCGCACCCGGCACCCAGAAAGGCGTTCCTGGAGCGTTGGGAATGAAGGCGCCTGTGTCAGATAGCCGGTCGCACAGTTCGGCGACGATCGTTCCTGTTGTGCGGCCTTGCCAGAGTGGATCGTTCGGTGCGGGTTGTGGACTGAGGGCGACGGGTCGGCACACTGGCTGAGGCGCCCGCTTTCCGCCACTTCTCGCCGCTGGCACGGCTGACCACTTCTCCCCGCTTGGCCAGGGGCGATCGCCGACTCGACGCACTCCTTAACCGTTCGCCAACCTGAACGCAATCAGCGGTCTTCGGCGGCGCTGCAAGCGGACTTGTCAATAACGTGGCTATCAAGAGGGGAGTCAACATGATTCGACCTCCTTGTTCCGGTATTGTCCGACGACCCAGCCGTCTACACCCTTTCCAACTTGGGGGTACTCGGATTGCGGGTAGTAGCGCACCCAGGTCTGTGCTTCGAACACGCGGCGAAGGTCCGTGATTACCGATGTTTCGGCCTTGTCAACACAACAACGTGAGAGGAGTCGACGCAACTGATCAGGAGTAACCTCTGGTACAGTCGAGGTTTCCGCGTCCCTCAAGAGGCTCACTCTATCTACTTCGATTCTTCGAATGATCCGTATGTCCGTCGCTGTGCCAACCTCGCTGCGCATAAAGAGCAGCTTCGTTCTTTCCCGCGATCAATGCTGCCTGGGCGGCGATAGACTCCAGATCTGATAGATCGGCCCCACCCGTTTGGGCGACCGGTCGAGCGCCGCCACCCACTGCGTATACGCCTCGATCGCCTTCGTGACGGCCTCGGACTCCTCGGGCGACAACGACGACGGAATGCTGATGCTCGGCGACGGTGTTGGCGTCGCTGCCGGAGCCGAGATCACTGCACTGGGGGAGGGCACGGCGGTCTGATCGTCACTCTGGCCATCGCCCCCACAGGCCGCAGCGGCCAGGAGAGCTGCGATGCCCACGCTGCCCAGGGATGCTCGGCGCCTCAGTCGTCCGGCCATCGCTGCCTCACCCCTCATCGAGCGACCCCCTGGGCGACCCGCTCCAGCCTCGCCGTGGACTGCCCGGTCACGGTCTGCGTGCCGATCCCGGCGATCGACAGGATCACCGGCGCGTAGGTCGCGACCGTGGTCACCGTGACCGTGTCCCCGCTGATCGACACGGTCCCGGGTACCTCGGCCACATCGAGGTAGTCCTGCCCCGCCCGGAGCGCACGGGCCGGGTCGACCGAGACCGGCAGCCCCTTGATCGCCGTCGGACCGTGCGCTGCCTGCGCTGCCGCCCGCGCCGCCTGCCGGGCCACGTCCTGGGCGCGCTGCAGAGCGTGCAGCTTGCCGGTCAGGTCGACGGCGACGCCCACGAACATGACCGCGATGGTCGTGCCGAGCACGAGGAACACGCTCACCGACCCCCGGTCGCGGCGGTGATGCTCGGGCACCGTGCTCCTCCTTCACATGCGTGGTTGCTACCTGAATGTGCCGTACAGGGGTGCTCTGTGACACCTGCCCCGAAAAGATACTGGTCGTCGGCCACCGACGATCCAGCCGCGTCGACCGGACCCACACTCGGCGGCGCCGGACGGGTCGCGGGTCTGTCAGCCGTCCGAGATAGCCTGGTCCACCGACCGCCTCCACCACCTCGTCAGCGTCCGACCGTCCGGAGTCCGCGTTCATGGCCATGTCTGGCTCGTCCCGCCGATCCGTGGCGCGAGCTCTCGCGGTCGCACTCGTGCTGCTCCTGGTGCTCGGGGCGACCGGTCTGCTGCTGACGCGCCGTACGGGTCAGCCGGACAGCACCGCCGCGGCGGCGGCGCCGTCTGCTTCGGTCTCGCCTAACCGGCCCGACCCAGCGACCGACCCCGCCTACGCGCGGTTTTACGAGCAGAAGCTCGACTGGACGGGCTGCGGGGAGGGGTTCGACTGCACCGAGGTTACGGTCCCAGTGGACTGGGACGCGCCGGACGGCGAGACGATCGAGCTCGCGATGATCAGGCTGCCGGCCGGCGGGAGCAAGATCGGTTCGCTGTTCCGCAACCCAGGCGGCCCGGGGGTCCCTGGCGTCGACTACCTGCGCACGGCGGCGGCGTCCGACGGACGGGCGATCCGGCGGGTCTATGACCTCGTCGCCTGGGACACCCGGGGTACCGGCGAGTCGGACCCGCTGACCTGTCTGCCCGACAGCAAGCTCGACGCCTACTACGCGGCGGACTCAACCCCGGACACCCCCGTCGAGGAGAAGGCGTTCATCGAGGACTCGACCGAGTACGCGCAGGCGTGCCAGACGAACTCGGACGCGTTGTTCCAGCACGTCGACACGATCAGCACCGTCAAGGACATGGACGTGATGCGGGCGGCCGTCGGCGACCGGCTGCTCTCGTACATGGGCGCCTCCTACGGCACCTACCTGGGCGCCTGGTACGCCGAGGTCTTCCCATGGCGGGTCGGCCGAATGGTGCTAGATGGCGCGGTGGACCCTTCGCTGACCGCCGAGCAGTACGTGGAAGGACAGGCACTCGGGTTCTCGCGCGCGGTGAAGGCCTTCGTCGACGACTGCCTCGGCCGGCGCGATTGCCCGTTGCGCGGCAGCCGTGATGACGCCTACGCCCAGCTGGAACGGCTGCTCGCCCGGGCGGACGAGCAGCCGCTGCGCACGTCGTCCCGGCCGTTGACCCAGGCGCTGCTCGTGACCGGGCTGATCCAGGGCCTGTACGCCCAGCAACTCTGGCCCTATGTCCGAGACGCCCTCGCCGAGGCATTGCAGGGCGACGGCTCCACGATGCTGACCCTGGCGGACCTGTACCTCGAACGCGAGGACGACGGGTCGTACGGTCAAACCCTGCAGGCGCTCGGGGCGATCTACTGCCTCGACCACGGTGACGACCGCACCGTTGAGGAGATCCGCGCCTCGGCGAAGGAGCTGGAGCAGAAGTATCCGCCGTTCGGAGATGTGATCGGCTGGCAGTCCATCGGCTGCTCGCTCTGGCCGGTCGAGGCCGTGGTCCCCGCACAGAAGACAACGGCGCCGGGTGCCGCGCCGATTCTCGTTGTCGGCACCACCGGCGATCCGGCGACGCCGTACGAGTGGGCACAGAGTCTGGCCGATCAACTGTCGTCCGGGGCGCTGCTGACCCGGGAGGGCCAGGGGCACACCGCGTACACCATGGGCAGCAGCTGCATCGACACCGCGATCGAGGACTATCTGGTCAAGGGCGTAGTGCCGGCCGACGGCACCCGCTGCAGCTAGCGGCGGACGGCTGACGGCCCGAACCGCGACTCACCGCACGACGTCGGAGAGCACGCGGTCGTGGGCGTCGATCGCCTCCGCCGTTCAGAGGGAGTGGTCGTGCACGTCGCGGAACAGGCGCCGGACGGCGAGCTCGACCCCGCGGACCTCGCCCTCGGTGATGCATTGCAGAGCCCAGGCGAGCGGGACGACGGCGAGCCGGAACTCGGTGATCTCGCGCTTGAGGACGACCGACGGCACCTCCCCGTAGGTCTCGAGCTTGGGCCGCTGGTGGGCCTTGACGGCGTCCTCGGCGCTGTCGGTCATCACCTCGTCGGCGGGTCGAGGCCGGGGGACCCGAGTCGGGTGCGCCCTCCGGTTCGAGCGGTGCCGGGTGCGGACGGCGGGGGCCCCGGCCCGCAGCAGAGCGGCCCGAGGCGGGTGGTCGCTCGTTCGATGATGTCTGCCCACGGCTGCCTCCTACGGTGGGCAAGGTAGAGATCCGGAGTGCATCCCGGGAACCTCTATACTCGACAGCCGTGCCGCCGATGCGGACGGCGCGCGCCGCCTTAGCTCAGTCGGCCAGAGCAACGCACTCGTAATGCGTAGGTCGTGGGTTCGACTCCCACAGGCGGCTCCGCTTTTCCCTGACCTCTGACCAGCGACTTCGTCTTGATACCCCGTGTGGGTATTTGTCCCGTGGTTGCAGTTGTGTTGCAGTTGCAGCTGGCGCAGAACGCTTGTGATGGCTCCGGAGCGTAGGCGGCAGGCTCTTGACCTGCGGCGTTGCCCGACGGGTTGCGTGGCCGGCGCGGTGTCCACGTACCTGAGTGCGTAGCTGTCGTGACCGAGAGCCAACCGTGCTGGAGCTGGGTCGGGCAGGGCGTCATCTCATCCGTGGAGCGCGACAGCTCACGCTCGTGCCGCGATCCGCGCGAGCAAGGCACCGGGCGGGTCTTGAGTCGGTGCGTCTGTGCGGGATGCGGCCGGGTCGGTGGACCATGCCCGCCGACCTGGGCTAGACAGCAGGTATGTCCGCTGCAGCTGAACCGTCGGCTGTGCTGGTGACCGGTGTCTACGGGTCGGGCAAGAGCACCGTGATCGCCGACATCGGCGCGCTGTTGGAGAGCCGTGGGGCACGCTACGCGGTCCTCGACGTCGATTGGCTGGGCTGGTTCGACACCGGGGCGGGCCCACAAGCCAACCGGCGAGTGACCCTGTCCAACCTCCGAGCGATCTGCACGACCTACCTGGACATCGGAGTCCTCCGACTCGTGTGGCGTGGGCAGTACGAGACCGCGAACAACTCGACGCAACGAGGTTGGCGGTTGGCGTGCCACTAGAGACCAACAGAAGGCTGCCTGACCAAGGGACTTGACACAGGGCAACTCATGCCGCCGTGAGCGCGGCCTTTACGCTGGGGCCTCGCGGTGAGCGCGGCCTTTGAGTTCGTGCTGGCGGCCAGCATGGGTGGCGTGGGCCGTGTGGCGTTCTGCTCATGCTGTGGGTCTGCCCGGGCAATGATCGCCATCGAGTTCAGGTAAGTGTGACGTCGCGTGCGGAGTCGACGATGCGGGTGGCCCATTCGACCGCTTTGGTGGCGTCAATGTGGCCGATGGGCGCGGCCTGGTACTGCGCGGTGGTCTTGAGGCCGAGCAGCCGTCGGAATGTGGACTCGAGTTCTTTGCCGGCGGGTCCGGCCGCAGCGAGCTCGGGCACGGCTGCGCGGTGGTCGTCGGCCTTGCCGGTTCGTCCGGTGAGCTGCAGGCAGATTGCGTCTTTAGCGCTGATGCCGGCGAGCACCGCGGAGGAGGCCGCTGCGGTGTAGAGCTCGTGCTCGAGCTCCAGGCCGGCGGCGTGGAGGAACTCTCGGGCCTTGTTCAGATGGCTGCGCGCGTCGTCGCGGACGCCCATCTCAGGCCGCCTCGGGGGCTGGGACCAGGCCGATCGACCCAACCAGCGCGCGACCGTCGCGGCGGATCTCGGTGAGCAGGCGTTCGCCGTCGGTGGCCATGGTTCGCAGCTGGCCAGCCGAGCGGTCGAGCACCTCGCAGGGGTTGCCGGTCCAGCGCCTGACTCGGGTGGCGAGGTCGGTGAGGTCGCGGTGCCAGCTGGAGTCGTCCTGGTCCACGTCGTCTGGGCGGATCACGAGCAGGTCAACGTCGCTGGTCCTATCGCCGTCGCCGCGTGCGACTGAGCCGTAGACCACGACGGCCTCGGGTTGGTGCGCCCAGCTGTGTGCGTGCTGCGCGATCCGCATCCACAGCTGCTGGCGCAGCGACGCCAGGGCCTCGACCGCGCCGGCTGCGAGGTGTTCGCGATTGAGGGTGAACAGGGATGCCGAGCCGGCTGGCGTGCGGTCCACCAGGCCCGCAGCGGCTAGCTCGCTCAGGATGCGTGCCACGCGAGGCTGCGACACCCGCGGGTGGGTCAGCTCGGCGATCTTCCGCCCGGTCAGCGGTGTGGTGGTGCCCGCCAGGACGGCCAGCACGGGGCCGTGGGCTGAGGGCACCACGAGACTCATCGGATCGGAGATGTCCATCGCCGCCCCCAGCAAGAAATAAACTGCTCGCGTGAGAACTATGCTACTCACACGATGCTTACTGTGTCGACTCTGCGGTGCCAGGTCGCGAAGGCGTTCACGACACATGCCGGGCGGGTCGAGGAGGTGATCACGCGCAAGAAAAGGACCGTGTCCACGCACGTGAATGCGTGGCTTCCTCTACCCGGACCCACGCCGTCCTTGGGCACGCTGGGTGGTATCACTGTGACTTGATGTTCGTATTCACTGAAGGTATCTTCGGGGTTTGTGAAGCCAGGTGTTCCGGCGTTGGCGCCGTTGCTGCGTTCGGATGCGCAGGGGGAGCTGCTCGCGCTGCTGTTCCTGAACCCGGGTCAGGAGTTCAGCCTGTCGGAGGTGGCGCGGCGGGTCGGGGTGAGTCTGCCGACCGTGCACGGCGAGGTGGGGCGGTTGGCTGCGGCGGGGTTGTTGGCCGAGCGGCGCCTCGGTCAGGCTCGCCTGGTGCGGGCCAACCCTGATCACGTTCTGGCTCGTCCACTGACTGAGATCCTCGAGCTGACCTACGGTCCGGCTGTGGTGTTGCCCGACGTTCTGGCCGGTGTGCCCGGCGTCCGGGAGGCGTTCGCGTACGGGTCGTGGGCTGCGCGCCGCGTCGGCGAGCCGGGTGCAGCCCCGCGGGACGTCGACGTTGTCGTGGTGGGCACCACCACGCGGGCTCGCCTCACCGAGGCGGGTGAGGAAGCCACCCGTCGCCTGCACCGCGAGGTCACCATCACCAGGATCTCCCCGACCACATGGGACGCCGGGCAGGACCCGTTCGTGACGACGCTCCGGTCGCGGCCCCTCGTTCCGATTCCCCTGCCCGCTGACCAGACAGGTCCAGGGGAGGACGCGCTGTGATCCTGCGCTGGGAGCAGGGCCGCGACGTCATCGACGGCCTGCTGGCTCGGGGTCGGCTGACGCGGGTGACGCCCAACCGCGACCTTGCGGACACCCTGATCATCCAGGCGCGGGCACACCTCGCCTCGGGCGCCACCGTCCTCGAGGCCGACCCGGCAGGGGCGTTCACGCTGGTCCACGACGCGGCGCGCAAGGCGCTGGCCGCGGTCTTGGTCAACCAGGGGCTGCGGGCCGGCGGTGACGGCGCTCACGCCGTCCTGGCCGAGGCCGTCATGGCCCAGCTCGACCCGCCGCTCGGCGCCGTCTTCCGGCCGTTCTCCTGGATGCGCCCGCTGCGCAACCACACCGAGTACCCCACGCCCGATCACCCCACCGCGCAGCCCCAGGACGTCGACGAAGCCATCCCCGCGGCCGCCGCGATGATCGATGCCGCCGCGAGAGTCCTCGACCAGATGCCCACCTACTGACCGCCGGGAACCGGCGTGGTCGCAGTTCGCTGGTTGCCGTTGTGGTTGCAGTGCGTGCGGCTTCGCTGGTCTTCGCCGGCCACCGGGACCAGCAGTGTTGAGCACGGGACGACCCTGTGCGAAGCGCTGCGAAGAGGGTGCCGGGAACTCGTAATGCGTAGGTCGTGGGTTCGACTCCCACAGGCGGCTCCACAAACCAGCAGGTCAAGAGCACTGCCTACCGTCCAGAGATCACGCATCAATGGTGCTCGTCCGCACGTTGTCCGCAAGATGCGCCGGCATCAGCCGGACCTGGCGGCCGTGAGGCCCCGGCTTTGGCACCGGCCGGCGCCGGGCTCGCCCCGCGCTGGCCGCCGGCCCGGACGGAGGTGAACCCCGCAAGCGGCGGCGCCGGTGTCAGGTCTCAACTGCTCGATCTGCGGTTCCACCCCGGGTGAGCGCGAACTCACCCATTCTCCCTGTGGCACGGGATGCGACAGTTTTCCTAGGTTGGACGTGGTCCGACCATAAGGGGGCGGGATTCGAGGAGCCGAACCGTGCCGATACCAAGGATCTCTCCCCCGCTGGACACGATGGCATGAGATCGACACCGGGGATCGATCTCACACTGCGGGTCGGTCGAATGGCGCACCGATACGGGCTGCCGGCCTACGAGCCGGACGGCCTGTTGAGGGAGGTGGCGGCTGCGCTCAGGCTGACTGCGAACGTCATTTCAACTCCGACGTTCCTGGACTGCACGATCGACGATCCACACATCGCAGAGCAGCGTCGCATCGTGGAAGGGCTCGACGACGTGTCCAACGACCTGCAGAAGCTGTCGCAGACGCTGAAGCTGACCGACCGTTTGGTCGCGGGGACGGTCGCTGTCGACGAGGCGAACCGGCGGCTGGACGAGATCGAGGCGCTCCGTCCGCCCTATCCCGCACCGGTGGTCGGCGTCGCCTATGCGGCCTGCGGCGCCGGCTTTGCCGTCATCCTTTCGGCTGGATGGCGCGACGTCGGGCTTGCGGCCGGGCTCAGCCTCATCGTCTTCATCCTGGTACAGGCATCAGGGCGGTCAGCGTGGTTGGGGAATCGGATCTACGTGATCTCGACGTTCGTGTCCTCCGCGATGGCCGGCGTCCTCGGGGTCGTCCTCGGTGAGAGCGACACCAATGTCGTGGCGCTCTGCGCGTTCGTCGTCCTGATCCCCGGACTCGGGTCGACCCTCGGTGCCTTCGAGCTCGCGGCTGGTCACACCCTGCTGGCATGGAACCGGTTCATACAGGCGGTGGTACAGACCTTCGCCCTGTTCGCGGGTGCGTCGATCGGGGCGATGGTCGTCCGGGCGATCATCGGCGTCCCCGTCGTTCCGGACCAGGGCTCACCGGGGGCACCCGTGAAGTGGATCTTCCTCGTGGTGTTCACGGTCGGTCTCGTCGTCGTGTTCCAGGTGATACCCGGTCAGGCCTCATGGTCGGTTGTCGCCGGCCTGCTCGCCTACGGCGCTCTCGAGCTCGGAGGTCGAGCCGGCGACTGGCAGGGGCCGTTCCTGGGCGCTCCTTGGCGACCACGGACCAACTGGGCGTGCAGAAATCGCGGGCCGGATCGACATAGATGCCCTGACCCATTGTGCCGTGCTTGAACATGGCACCATGGCGGCCCAGGTTCTTGAGTATGCAGCCCGTAGCTTGTGCGAGCAGAGTAGACATCACGGAGGAAACGATGGCCGACAAAACGCCCCCACTACCGGACACACCAGACGACGCTCGGCGGATCGGAACAAGCCTCAGTGGTGGGGCCATCGCGACGATCGCCGGCGTAGCCCTGCTCGTGGTGTTCATGGTACAGAACACCGAGCAGGTAGCGGTCACCTTTCTATTCTGGGACCTGACCTGGCCACTGTGGCTGCTCGTTCTGGGTGCTGCCGCGCTCGGCGGGATGGTCTGGTTCGGGCTGGGCGTCTTCCGACGTCGTCGCCGGCGCGCCGCGCAACGGAACGGGTGACGCCGCGCCGGCCGCCGCCAGCATCGCCCGAGCACCGTCGCGGACGATCTCGTCCAACACCGAACGCGCCGACACCTCAGCCGCGCAACCGCCGACCCCGTTGACTACCGAAAGCACGGGCATACCTTCCCGAACCATCGCGCCAACGCCGGTTCTTGATCGAGAACCTGACACCTCGAATCATCCCCGGGAAGGTGCGCCCACTCACGTTGCCAAGCCGAGGACCTCATCCACAGGTTTCGATCATTGCTCCCTCCCTGCGAAGGTAAAGCCACTGGTCAGCAGCCTGCAGTCACTATTCGATCAAGGAGGTGTCAACGACTCAGGTCTTGGCCTGGACGTTGGCAGGGTCACAGCGTCCAGCCAACAGCCTCCACGGGATCGGGGCTGAGGGCTGAAAGGCCTGAGCGCGTGGCGGATACACGACGGCAGTTGACGATCAAGGACCGGGTCGAGATCGGGCTGGGTTGAAGGCGGGCTGGACGCCGGCGCGGATCGCGCGGGATCTGGGTCGGCACCGGTCGGTGATCACCCGGGAGATCGCGCGAAACTCGACCAAGACCTGCGGGCACCGCGTGGTGGCCGCGGACGTGAAGGCCGAACTCGCCGTGCCCGGCCTCAGGCACGCAAGGTCGCCACCGATCCGGTGTTGTGGCAGTGGGTGCTGGCCGATCTGTGGGCCTCCCTTACACCCCGCCGGATCGCGGGCCGGTTGAAGCTGGAAGCCGAAGAGGCGACCGTGGAGCTCATGAGGGGCTCCCTGCCGGCCGGTGGCGTGACCGCCGCCCGCGAGGCGATCTCCCAGTTCATCTACGCCATGCCCCCCGGCGAGCTGGTCCGCCACGGGATCTTCCTACGGTCCAGACAGGGAACCCGTACGGCTTCCGCCACCTCACACGTGGCGGTGAGCCGCGGGCAGGTAGTCGGGGGGCGGGCCGCCTGGCATGGATGCGGTCTCGGAGCGCAGCGGTGAGGTGGGGATGAAGTGCGTTCGGGAACTGGCGGGCTGGGTCCACCAGGGGCGGGCGCACTGCTCGGTCCACGTCCCTTCGCCGGCCGCGGCGTGGGTCGTCGGGTCGCGTAGTGTGTGCGTCCGTGTCGGATGATCGGCGGGTGTCGCTGCCTCTCCGGCTTCGGTGGGAGGACTTTGGTCGCGCTCTCCTCGGTCTGACAGGAGCGGTGTTGGGGCTCCTGCTCGCCTCGTGGCTGGTGCCGCGCTTCGACGTCGGTGGGTGGGAGAGGGCGCTCGCGTCGGCGCTTTTGATCTTCGTTTTCAGCGGGTTGCTGCGCCCGGTCCTCGTCCGGGCAGCCGTGCTCCTGGGATGGGTCGGCGCCGTCCTGCTTGGGTTCTTCTTCCAGGCGTTCGTCATCTGGGTTGTCGTCTACGTCTCCTCGGGTGAGCGAGAGACCGGCTTTCTGCCGTCGTTCCTCGCGGCGTGGATCGTGGCCGGGGTATCGACCTTCTTCGTGTGGGTGGCCACCGCGGGCACCGACGAGGCGGTGACGGCCACCTTGCTGCGCACGGCACGCCGCCGCGGTCCGCAACCGCCCGCCGACGCCGAGGTTCCCGGCGTGGTGTTCGTGCAGGCCGACGGGGTGCCCTTCCCCGTCCTGGAGTGGGGAGTGCGTGCGGGCACCCTGCCGACGCTGTCCCGCTGGGTTCGTGACGGGTCCCACCGGATGGTCGAGTGGCGTCCGAAGCTGCCCGCTACGACGCCGGCGAGCCAGATGGGCATCCTGCACGGCACCATCGACGGCATCCCCGCCTTCCGGTGGATCGACCGCGCCAGCGGACGGGTGTTCGTGGCGAACAGGCCGCGCGACGCCGCGGATATCGAGGCGATCCACTCGAACGGCAAGGGTCTGCTGGTCGACGACGGCGTCTCGATCGGCAACCTGTTCACCGGTGACGCGCCGACGGCCTTCGCCACGATGAGCGCCATCGGCCGAGCGCAGGAGAGCCGCCAGGCTCGCCTGGCGGTCTACCAGTTCCTCGCCAGGCCCGAGGGACTGGCCCGTGGGTTGTCCCGGACGATCAGCGAGGTCGTCCGCGAACGGTTCCAGGCCATGCGGGCCAGACGCCGTGACGTCCGGCCGCGGGTTCACCGGGGATGGAACTTCGCCTTGGAGCGCGCCGGACTGAACGGTGTCCTGCGTGATCTCAACACCACGCTCGTGGCCGACTCCATGCTTCGGGGGCGCCGGGCGATCTACGTCGACTACGTCGACTACGACGCCGTCGCGCATCACGCCGGGATCATGCAACCGGAGTCGTTGTCGGCGCTGGAGGGCATCGACGCTGTGCTCGCCCAGATCGAGAAGGTGGCCGAGGTGGCCCCGCGGCGTTACCACATCGTCGTCCTGTCCGATCACGGGCAGTCCCAGGGCGCGGTGTTCGCCGACCGGTACGGGGAGGACCTGGCTACGCTCGTCCACCGGCTCAGCGACGTCGACGTCGTGGCGGCCCTGCAGAACGCGGAGGCCGGCGGTCAGCTGAGTTCCTTCCTGGCCTCGACCGCCGAGCGGGACGGGGTGCTCGGCCGGGCCCTGGGCAGGGTCGCGGATCGCGTGGCCTCCCAGAGCTTCGCCGAGGCGGACCAGGCCGGGCAGGCCGAACCGTCACCACCTGAGGAGTCCGGGGGCGAGAACGCGGATGGGGACCGGTTCGTGGTGTTCGGCTCCGGGAACCTCGGTCTGGTCTACGTGGCGGGCGAACACCGACGGCTGAGCCTTCAGGACCTGACCGAGCGGTTCCCGGCGCTGGTTCCCGGGCTGGTGGCCCATCCCGGAATCGCCTTCGTCGTCGTCGACACCACCGACCACGGTCCGGTCGCGATCGGCACCGGAGGTGAGAACCACGTCCGCGACGGGGTCGTGCGGGGCGAGGATCCGCTGGCCCGCTTCGGCCCCCACGCTGCTGGCTTCGTGCTCCGCGCCGCGTCGATGGCCGAGTCGCCGGACATCATGGTGAACAGCCTCCTCGACGACCTCGAGGAGGTGGCGGCGTTCGAGGACCTGGTGGGCTGTCACGGCGGGCTGGGTGGCTGGCAGGACCGGGCGATGCTCGTCTGGCCCACCTCGCTCCCGGAACCGGGCAACCAGATCGTCGGCGCCGATGCCATGCATCGTGTGCTGGTCGGCTGGTTGGAACACCTCGGCCACCGCCGCGGCAGCGGGACACGTGCATGAGCAAC
>CAWGTT010000003.1:0-495110 GCA_963825645.1 uncultured Actinomycetota bacterium | reverse complement strand
AACACCCCGTCGACCTGGACGAGGTTGATCTGATCGGGATCCATCCGCTGCCGTCGTCCGTGTGGTACCAGGACATGGCCGACTTCGCTGACGGGATCAGCGACGAGCGCGCAGGACGCCGATTCGCCCGAGCGATCCGAGGGAAAGGGGCGTTCCGGCGGTTCAAGGACAAACTCCACGAGGAATACCCGGACCTGCTGCCCGCCTGGTACGCCTTCCGTGACCCCGCGCGCAGCGCCGTGCCGTGGAATGGCTCGTCGACAATGACATCGTCGACGAGACGCAAGCCCAGAACTTCCTCGCCGAGCATCCGGGACCGGACCTACCGTAAGCCGTCAAGCCTGTCGGACGCCCAGCCGTCAGGGCGAGGTCAGCCCCGGGGCGGCCGCTCAGTGAAACAACATCCCGGCGTCATTCCAACCAACCCGCATTCGCCCTGATCTGCCGCCGAGCGGCCATTACGCTCACGCCGCGGTGAGCGCGGCCTTACGCTTCTGCCGCGATCCGCGCGGCCCATACGCTCGTGCGTGTGTCACGAACGCAGGAGAGGTGGTCTGATGTAGGAGGCTTCTTGAGCGGTGCTGCACGGGAGATGAAGGTAGGCCCTTCGGAGTCGCCCTGCGGGGGGAGGCTTCAAACCACCTCATGCTGCGTTGGCTGAAGACCGTCGTGGTGAGCGATGAGGAAAAGGCACCGGTGAAGGTGTCAGGTGGGGATCGGGAAGACGAGCGGAAGCGAATCGCTGTTGACGTGTCGAAACTTAGAGATGACATCAAAACCGGGGTGTCAATGCGATCCCGGGATGAGCCTGGCGGGTGCCCGCCTATTGGCCAGGCGGTGTCCGGCATGTAGGCGACGTGAGCCCGGTCTGCTGCGTCGGTGTGGAACGGGAGAAGGCGTGTCCCGGACACATGCCTGCCTGGTCAGGTGGGAGACAGGGAGCGTCCCAAGCGGTCCTGAAGCCGTGAGGGATTGAGTACCGTCGCGGGATGCGCTGGCGGACCGGCTCGTAGTAGTGATGAGGCTCCTGTAATGGGGGCGGAGCGAAGGGGCCGGGTCGTTCGTGACTGTGTTTATTCGATCAACCAGGGTCTGCCTGGGAGGAGTTGCGTGGACGAGCTGAAAGCACCAGGCAAGCCGTTCGATATTTCGAAGCGGGAGGTGTGGGAGGCGTGGGAGAAGGTGAAGGCGAATAAGGGTGCGCCGGGGGTGGACGCGGTGTCCATCGAGGAGTTCGAGAAGGATCTGAAGAGCAACCTGTACAAGATCTGGAATCGGATGTCCTCGGGCAGCTACTTCCCGCCCCCGGTGCGGGCGGTGGAGATCCCGAAGCCGCACGGCGGGGGTACCCGGATGTTCGGGGTGCCGACGGTGGCCGACCGGATCGCCCAGACGGTGGTGGCGCGCAGTGCTGGAGGCGAAGGTCGAACCGATCTTCCATCCCGACTCCTACGGCTACCGGCCGGGACGGTCCGCGCTGGACGCGGTCGCGGTGTGCCGGCAGCGCTGCTGGAAGAACGGACTGGGTGATCGATCTGGACATCCGGACGTTCTTCGACAGCGTCCCGTGGGACCTGGTCGTCAAGGCGGTCGAGGCCCACACCGACCACCCGTGGGTGGTGCTGTACGTGAAGCGGTGGCTCGAGCCCCGCTGCAGCAGCCCGACGGCACGCTTGCAGCAGCGAGACCGGGGAACCCCGCAAGGTTCCGCGATCTCGCCCGTCCTGGCGAACCTGTTCCTGCACTATGCGTTCGACGCGTGGATGGCCCGCGAGTTCCCGACCGTCCAGTTCGAACGCTACGTCGGACGACGCGGTGGTGCACTGCGTCAGCGAGCGGCAGGCACGATACGTGCTGGCCGCGATCGCAGGAGCGGATGGCCCAGGTCGGGCTGCGGTTGCACCCGGACAAGACCCGGATCGTGTACTGCCAGGACGAGAGGCGGCGTGCCGCCTACGAGCACACCGAGTTCACGTTCCTGGGGTTCACGTTCCGGCAGCGCACGGCGCGGGCCAAGAACGGGCGGATGTTCAGGTCGTTCCTCCCGGCGATCAGCAAGGACGCCCTGAAGAAGATCAGTGCGGAGGTGCGGTCCTGGCGGCTGCACCATCGCACCGGCGTTGACCTGGTCGACGTGGCGAAGGAGATCAACCCGATCGTGCGAGGTTGGATGAAGTACTACGGTGCCTTCTACCGGTCGGCGCTGTATCCCCTCCTGGCGCGCATCAACGCCTACCTGATGCGTTGGATCCGCAAGAAGTACAAACGGCTGCGGGCGAAGAAGAAGGCCCTCCGGTGCTGGCGCAGGATCGTCCAGCGATGCCCGCGCATGTTCGCGCACTGGGCGTGGGCCACCGGCCCCCTGTCTGGTGACCAGGACGACAAGAGCCCGGTAACGGGAGACTGTCACGCCCGGATCTGTGGGAGCCCGGGGGTGAAATCCCCCGGGCTACCCGACGCTGACCGGACTATGATCCGGGCGTGGACGTGCAGCGCCCGAGGCCGGGCCAGCACTATCCCAGGTCGACCGGGGAGTTCCAGGCGTGGTTCGCCACCGACGCTGACTGCCTGGACTACCTGGAGTGGCTGCGCTGGCCGGACGGCTTCGCCTGCCCGCGCTGCGAGCACGCCGGCGGCTGGGCGATCGGGGATGGCCGGTACAAGTGCCCCGGCTGCGGGAAGCGCACGTCGGTGACCGCGGGCACCCTGTTCGACCGGCGACGCACGCCGCTGACGGTCTGGTTCACCGCCTGCTGGATCTTCGCCTCGGCAAGGACGGCGTCTCGGCGCTGAGCCTGCAGCGCACGCTGGAGATCGGCTCCTACGCGACCGCCTGGGCCATGCTGCACCGCCTGCGGTCGGTCCTGGTGCGCCCCGGCCGCGATCGCCTGACCGGCACGGTCGAGGTCGACGAGACCTACATCCGCGGCGAGGAAGCCGGGCTGGCCGGCGGGCGGGCCCAGGCAAGAAGGCCCTTGTGGCAGTGGCGGTCGAGGTCCACGAACCCCGTGGCTACGGCCGCACCCGGATGAGCATCATCCCCGACGCCTCGGCCGCCAGCCTGCACCCGTTCGTCACCGCGAACATCGAACCGGGGGCCACCGTCATCACCGACGGCTGGCACGGCTACCGCGGGATCGAGCGGCTCGGCTACACCCATGACCGACGCAGCCAACGGGCCGCCCGCGCCCGCGGCGAGGATCCCGGCGAGCTCCTGCCAGGAGTGCACCGCGTCGCCTCCCTGGCCAAGCGCTGGCTGCTCGGTACCCACCAAGGCTCGGTCGAGGAGGCCCACCTGCAGAGCTACCTGGACGAGTTCACCTTCCGCTTCAACCGCCGCCGTCCAGCAGCCGCGGCATGGTGTTCTACCGCATCCTCGAGCTCGCCGTCGGCCACGAGCCGGTCCGCTACCGCGACCTCGTCATCGACTCCAAGCCCAAGAAGATCACGCCCATTCCACCCGGGGGCGGCGGTAACCCGCCGAGCCTCGACCGCCCGCGGGCAGCGCGTCCCTGGCGCACCACTGACCTGCGCTAGTCCGGTCAGCTGAATAGCCCCAAGCCACGATCCTCCGGCCGAGGAGCCGCTCATCGTCCATCCCCGTCGCCAGCGGGGTCCGTCGAACCGGCGCTCAGCGGGTTCAGAACCACGCCGGAGCAGGTTGGTCCTCGACCAACGTACGGACATGCCGCGGAGCGGCCATTCCGCTCATGCCGCGATGAGCGCGGCCATTACGCTCATGCCGCGAGTAGCGCGGCCATCCGCTCGTGCCGCGTTCCGTGCCGTCCGCTCTTGCCGCGAGTAGATGACATGCATCGGGCTCGGCGCCGGATCTTGGCTCTCTGCCACGCGGCTGGAAAGGGGCGTTGTGGGGACCTCCCCAGCTCAGACGCGGGGATGCTTCGGTACCAGTACCGACCCGGCGCGTACGTCAGATCGATCGATATGCGTCGTCGGGTGCAGGAGTTTCAGGTCGTCGCCGGGTGGTCGCGCAGCCAGGTCGCTCCATAGGTGAGTCGGCCGGGGGTGTCTGTGGTGTCGGTTGGGTGCTCGGGGAGCACGGTGGTGCGTCCGTGGATGTCCAAGGCCTGGCAGCCGGTTTCCCAGTTCGCCAGCCAGATGCCCAGCGCGACCGGTGCGTAGTACCGCGAGGAGGTGGAGGTGGCGAAGTCGACGCGGTGGACGGCGTCTGTGGCCTGCACTATGGCGCGTGTGGTCTGGCCGTTGTAGGACGAGGGTGACCACTGGCAGACCTCGTAGCATCGTCCGAACTCGCTGTAGGGCGGGGCGGTCACGTCGAGGGGGCGGGTGAGATCGTCGTCGGCGAAGAACAGCTGCGTTGGCGGGAGCCTGGTGTGCATCTTGGCGGTCATCGCCCGGATGAGCAGGGGTACGAAGCGGGATCGGTAGCCGATGGCGCACACGCAGATGACGTGGTCGTGGGCGGGGTCGAAGCGGTCACCGAGCGCCGCCTTGATGCTCGACTGGTCGGCGCCGGGCCCGATCCAACAGGTGGAGATGCCCGCGCGGGTGGCCTCGATCACGATCTTCTGGAGGCTGCGGCCCACGTCGATGATCGCTACGCGGTCGTAGTCGCGCGGGGCGACCGCGACGAGGAACTCGTGTGCGCCGACGGCCGGCCACACCGTCAGCGGCACGGCGAGGTACTCGAGGCGGATCGGTGCGGTGCCCAGCAGGGTGCGTGGGCGAGTGTGTTCCTCGGCCCAGGCCAGGAGTGCGGCGCGGTCGTCATCGGTGAGCGTCCGGTGCTGGAACGAGCGGCACGAGCGACGAGCCCGCATGATGTCGAACACGTCGAGGTCGTCCATCCGCGGCGGGTGCGGCTCTCGGGGGCGCACGTCGAGCCGCACGGTGACCAGATCGACGGCGACAACGAGCAGCAGGAGCAGGCCGAGGGTCAGCGGCAGTCCGACGAGCAGCACCCGCGCACCACCGATCAGCGCCCCCACGCCCGCCACGGCGAGCAGCAGCAACGCTGGGCCGATCGGGGCGAGGTACTGCAGCCATCCGGTGAACTGGAGCCGGAGCTTGATCTGCCAGAGCGGGTTCCGCTGGACCCACGGTCGGACGCCGTCGGCGGCGTGCGACCGCTGCACGTCGCGGGCACTCGGCGGGGCGCTGGTCAGCAGGTCCGGCGAGGGCCCCCGGTTCGCGGTCGCTGCTGCGCATCCTCGCTCTCCTTCGCGGACCCCCGGGTGGGTCGGTCCCACCGTCGAGACTAGGGCCACTGAACCTCTAATGCAAGTAGTAACTTGCATTAGAATGGGCGGTGGATACCTTCGTGTGGGAGCGCGCATGCCGAAGCTGATCGACACCGACGCCCTGTTCCGGGCCACCATCGACGTGTTCACCGAACGCGGCTACGACGCCCTGACCACCCAGGAGGTGGCCCGGTGTGCTGGGATCAACGAGGTGACGATCTACCGGCGATTCGGCACCAAGGCCGCACTCGTCGAGGCTGCTCTGACTCACGGTCTGTCGACGGCGCCCTTCGCCGACCTCTCGGTCGGCGACGACGTGGAGGCTGACCTGCTCAGGATGGTCGACGCATTCCAGGTAACCACACGGATGTTCGGCGGCGCCGTGGTCACGCTGCTCGTCGAGACCGCGCGTCACCCGGCGCTGCGTGAAGCCATGGCGCCGCTCTTGGTCAACCTGGGCCAAGCTGTGCACGTCCTGCAGGCGCATCAGCGGCACGGCCGACTCGCCCCGGGCGACCCGTGGCAGCAGCTCCTGCTCCTGCTGGGCCCGTTCGTCGCAGGCGGCCTCTGGGCGCGCACCGGCGCCGAGCCGCCCGTGAAGCTAGACACGCGGGCTGCCGTCACCGCATTCCTCGAAGGACACCGCGCCCGTTGAGCTGAGTACCCCGCTCAGGTCGCAGCTGGCCGCCCAACTCAGTCGCACCAAGGCAACTCACTGCCGCGAACCGCGCGGCCATACCGTCGACATGCTCGTCCGCCGACAACCCTTTGTGTGCCCAACGGTTCGCCCGGCGGCCTGGGTGAGCCACCGCCCATCGCTACGCTGACCCGGATGAGGCCAGCACCTCCCCGCAGTCTCTTCCAGCGGAAGGCCGACGCGCTCAGCAAGCTCGCCGCCGTGGAGGCGGACGTGTGGGTGGCGTCGGCATCAGTCGACCAGGGGGTGACCAGCCCGTACATAGTTCCGCTGTCACTGTCCTGGATCGAGGACCGGGTCGTCGTGGCGCTCCCGGGAATCTCACGCACGGCCCGCAACATCACCGATCATGGTGTCGCACGGCTGGCGCTGGGACCCACCCGCGACGTGGTCATGATCGACGCTACGCTCGATCGCAGCGTCGTCGTGGGTGACGATGACGAGCTGGTCGAGCGGTACGCCGCTCAGGCCGGCTGGGATCCCCGCACCGCCGGGGGCGGGTACGTCCTGCTCGTGCTCCGTCCCATGCGCATCCAGGCATGGCGTGAAGAGAACGAGCTGGCCGGGCGCACACTCATGCGGGACGGCCGCTGGCTGGTCTAGCGACCATCACCGAGCAGCCACGCGCGGCCTTCCGCTCGTGCCGCGATGAGCGCGGCCTTACGCTCACGCCGACCGAAGTGGACGGATGCCGTCCAGGCTCGATCCGAGGTTGTCCTTCTCGACCTCGAGGTCAAATCGGGTCTGGAGGTTCAGCCAGAACCGATCGGTCGTTCCGAAGAAGCGTGCCAAGCGCAGTGCCGTGTCGGCGGTGATCCGGCGCTTGCCGTGCACGATCTCGTTGATCCGGCGGGGAGGGACGCCAATCGAGGTGGCCAGCCGGTGCTGAGTTAGGCCCAAGGGCTCGAGGAAGTCCTCCATGAGCACTTCCCCCGGATGAATCGGCGCGATGGTTGCCATGTCGCCCACCTCCTAGTGGTAATCCACGATCTCGACGTCCTCGGGCCCTGCCGCGGTCCAGACGAAGCAGATCCGCCACTTCTGGTTGATCCTGATGCTGTGCTGTCCTGCCCGGTCTCCCTTCAGGGCCTCCAAGCGGTTGCCGGGAGGGACCCGCAGGTCCTCGAGCGTTTCGGCGGCGTCCAGCATGACCAGCTTGCGCAGGGCGACCCGTTCGATTCTGGAGTCGAACCGTTTGACTCGTTGGCGCGACCAGAGTCGATCGGTGGCCGTGTCTCGAAACGACCTGATCACGACACGTAGCATAACGCTACGCGTTATGCTACGTCCAGCCGCACACCGGGGCCTCTCTGACGTGCACGCTTCTGCCGCATTGGGTGAAGGCGGCCCTTCGGATCTACATGTGGGTGACGGGCCTGGGTTCGTTGGTGCTGATCGCCTTGGCCACTTCGCTCAGGTCATCGTTCAACTGGTGATCCCGTCCGGGCAGCCGGTGCACCTGCGCCTGCGGGATCACCCGGGCAAACAGGTCAGCATGCGACGGTGGCGCGGTCTGGTCCTGGAGTCCATGGAACACGTGCACTGGCACGCCTCGCGGCAGCCTCGCGCCGAGGTCGTTCGGCAACTCGAACTCGTCGCCGGGCCAGCCGCCCTCACCGACGAACGGAGCAGCGATCAGCACGATCGCCCCCAGCTGCCGTTCGGGCGGCTGCTCGGCGAGCGCGTTGGTGAGGATGGTCGCGCCGACCGAATGGCCGACCACGACCGTGCCGTCGGCCAAGTCCGCAATCTCACGTCGGATCGCCGGGCTCCACCGGGCGTGACTCGGGTCGTCCTCGTCGGGCATGCGGGGATAGCGGACATCGTGCCCGTCCCCGAGCTCACGCCTCAGGCTCTCGACCAACTTGTCATCCCACTCGTCGTGCGCTCCCGCGCCGCCGCCCTGGATGAACAGAACCTGCCGAACCCCCGTCATGGCAATCCTCCATCGCGCTCGCGTAGCGACCCGATGCGATGTCCACTGCCGGCCGGTGTCAACCGGCGGACGCGGCAGGCCCGGCCAGACGACGGCCTTGCCGCGAACACCCTCACGTACCGCGATCAGCTAGTGGTGGCCGAGGTGTTCTGCGTCAGGCCAGATGCCGTCGCCGGGCATGTCGAGCCGATCGGTCAGCCGCTGGCGCCATTCGGGTGTCACGGTGGGCTCGCCCCAGTAATCGGTGACGCGCACGGCGCACCCGTCTTCCAGCTCGCCGATGGTCACGTTCCGATACAGGCGTCCGTCACCGTAGTTGCAGGTCCACTCGACCACGACGACATCATCGAGCTGTAGACGCCTGCCGACTTCCAGCGTAGAGTGTTCCCGCTTTTCTGGACACCGGTTTAGGCTGCCAGTTGGTTGATTGTTCTGAACCCTAGCTCGTATTCTCGGGGTGTCAAGTATCCGAGGGTGGAGTGGCGGCGGATGGTGTTGAAGTAGTTGTTGATCCAGTCGAGTGTTGCGGCCGTGAGGGTCTTCAGGTCGGGCCACGGCCGGGTGTGGATGAGTTCCTTCTTGTAGGTGGCGAACGTGGATTCGGAGACGGCGTTGTCGTAGCAGATCCCGGTACGGCCCAGAGAACGACGGATGTTGTTCTCTGCGGCAGTAGTCGTCGAATTCTTGCGACGTGTATTGGGTTCCCCGGTCGGAGTGGAAGATCACGCCGGCTGGTGGCTTGCGGGCGGCCAGGGCCATGTCGAGGGCGTCGGTGACCAGGCTGGTCCGCATGTGGTCGGCGACGGCGTGGCCGATGATGGCGCGTGAGTGCAGATCAATCACGGTCGCGACGTAGGCCCAGCCGTCCCACGTCTTGACGTAGGTGATGTCCCCGCACCACTTCTCGTTGAGGCGCTCGGCGGTGAACACCCGCCCGATCAGGTCCGGTGCCGGGACCGGTCGCTGCCCGGGCAGCGTGGTCCGTTTCCAGGCCCTGGGGTGGCGTCCTTGCAGGCCAGCGGCCTGCATGAGGCGGTGGACCCGCTTATGGGACACGCGGTGCCCGGCCGCGGCCAGCCCGGCCCGGAGCCGGCGGACGCCGGGGTTGCCGCGGCCCTGGGCGTACAGGGCGCGCATGATCGCGATCAGGGTGGTGTCCTCCTTCGAGCGGGCGGAGGGTGCGGCGGTGCGCCAGGCGTAGTAGCCGGCGCGGGACACGCCCAGCCAGGCGCACATGAGTGTGACCGGGTAGTCGTCGGAGTCAGCCCAGTCCGCGATCGCAGCGAAGATCACTGCTTTCCTTTCGCGAACCAGGTCGCTACTTTTTTCGCGAACTCGACCTGCATCCTGAGCTCAGCGATCGTCGACCTGTCATCTTCCGACTCGGCCCGTAACCGGATCAGCTCGGCCCGTTCGGACTCGCTCAACGGCGCGCCGGCCGGTCTCGCCGATTCCTGGGCGTCTCTTGCCTTTTTCACCCATTTTCCTAACGTCATCTCGTGAACGCCGATATTCCGAGCTACCTCGGCGATAGAACGGCCACCATCGATGACGAACCTAACGGCTTCTTCTTTGTACTCCTCGGTGAAACTACGGCGTGTCGAACCCATTCTGAGAACTCCTGAAGATCAGGGGCAGCCAGCCCCCGTGTCCACCAAAGGAGTTCCGGGAAGTTGCCCTCGACATCGGCGACGAGCCGTAGCTATTCAGGTGCCCGTCAGGCTGGGGCCGTTGGTGGGGTGAGGGTGGTGGGGATCCATGGGCCGTCGCCGTTGTAGAGGCGGTGCAGGGCTTGGAATCGGGTGAGGCCCCAGTGGGCGGCGGTGGATAGGTAGGACTGGACGACGGCGAAGTCGGCGAGTCCTTGCAGGGTTCGCCAGCAGCCGCCTGATGATCTTTGTTGGACTTTCACGGGGCGGATCTGCCTTTCGGCCGAGTTGTTGGTGAACCCGACGGCGAGGTTGGTGGTGAATCGCAGGATGACCTCGCGGTGGGTCTCGAAACGGGTGGCGAGGGTGCGGGCGTGCCCGGCCAAGACGGTGGTGTCGGTGGCGGGGTTGTCGGTGCGGGCGCGGGCCAGGGCGCCGGTGTAGAGCCGGTCGATGATGCGAAGTTCCTTGTCGGACAGTGCCTCGCGTCCTGCGGCGCGGGCTGCGGAGGCGATCCGGTGGGCCTCGGTGAGGGTGTCGGCCATCGCCTTGGCCCACAGCTGCCCGCCCGGGTCGGCCTCGTGGATCCCCCGCAGGTCACGAAGGAGGTGGGCACCGCACCAGGCGTGCAGCACGTCCTTGAGATGGGCGTACCCGGCGTACCCGTCCCGGACCAGCACCTGCTCGGCGCCCAGTTCGGTCAGGACCCCGCCGGCGTCGATGGCGTCGGCGGAGCGGTTGCCGGTGTGCAGCAACGTCAGATGGTCGGTGCAGGCCACGTGCACGTACGCGGTCGCGCCGTCGGCGCGGGCGAAGGTCTCGTCGGCGTGCACCACCGGCGCGGACGCCAGCAGCCGCTTGACGGCCTCGATGAACCCGCCCTCACGGATCAGGCGGGCGGCTCGACCGCGCACAGACGCAGCGAACCCGGTCGAGACGGCCATCCCGAGCAGTTCCATCACCAGCACCGTGGAACGGTGCACCGGCACGTGATGACCGACCACCACGTCGGCGACAACCGTGGTGATCTCGGGCCCGTACTGGACCGGAGCCGTTACCCCGGCCGGGAACTCACCGGTCACGTTCGCCCGACAACCGGGGCAGCACTTGACGTCGGCGGCGTACTCGGTCACCACCGGATCCGGGATCGGCGGCAAGTCGTGCACCTGGCGGCGGCGCACCGCCGCCACCGGCTCCTCAACCAGCGACGTCCCACACGAACAGGCCGCCGGCGCCGGGATCCCGATCCGGTCGTCCGGGTCCTCGACCAGCCGCAACGTCGTCCCGGGATCCCCGGGCTGCTTGCCCGGCCTACGACCCGACGACTTCCGCGAGGACCCGCCGCGCGGGCGACGGTCAGGCCCGTCCGATGAGGGCGGCTTCGAGGACGTCGAGGAGTCCTTGCCCAGTTTCAGCACCAGCTCCTGCACCTGCGCAGTCAGCTCCGCGACCTGCACCAACAACGCATCGATCCGGGCGTCCTTGGCCGCGAGCATCGCAAGCAACTCCTCGCGCGACACACCCTCCGGCTCCGACACCCCGGAATCCAAACATGATCACGCCGCCAACATCAGCAACCCGACACCCCAGGCGTGTCGCCCACCTGAACAGCTACCCGGCCACGGCGTGTCGCGGAAACCCGTTTGATCTTGGTGGACGACGCACTAGCTGCAGCGCCTCGACCGGGGTCGGCGGCCGGCCATGGCTGCGGTGGAAGGCGGCGGCCAGCTCACCACGGCGGACGTCGATCCGGGCCCGCCGCTGCGACCACCGCGCCAACAGTGCACCGGGGACACCGACGATCTCCCGGACCGGCCGTTTCCGCGGATCACCACCCGGCCGCGGCGCGAACACCACCCCCAGGTCGGCGTGCAGGTGGCGTTCCAGGGCGGTGTTGTAGGTCTCGCTCGCGGTCACCGCCGCCTTGAACAACACCCGCCCGTCGATGCTCAACCACCGCCCCTCCAGGGTCTGCACCTTGTTCGCGACCGCCACGTGGGTATGCAGGTCCGGGTCCCCGGCGCGGGAATCCCGGTGGGTGAACGCGGCCGCCACCAGACCGCAGACGTCGACCTGCCGGACCCCGTTCGTCCCCGTCCGGGTGTACAGGGCGTGGGCCTCGACGAACGCCAACGCATCCGCGACCGCGGCCCGGTGAGCCCGCTCGATCCGCGGCCGCCGACGCCGGGTCGGCGAGCGCCCACACCGCCGACACACTCTTCACCGGCGAGAACGTCAAGTCATACCCGGCGACCGCGGTCGTCCTCGGCCGGGACTGCTTCGCGATCGTCGCCGCCAGCTCCCGGGCACCATCCGGCTCCCGGCCAAACTCCGCGACGGAAGACCTCCCGGGCCACCTCGGTGCGCACCCGGGCCCGCTCCGCCGCCGGCACCGGCCCATCCCCGGGCAGCCCCGCCGCCGCGTTCACGGCGGCGATCCGCCGGGCCACCTCGACCCGGAACGCGCTCACATCACCGGGGTAGACCCGGTACGGGGCACCGAGCCGCCCAACCTCCGTGTAGTCCGCCTCGGTCAGGCCCGGACCCTGCAACCGGTCGCGGCGCTCAGCCGGCCAACGGGTGATGACCGGACCCGAACAACGCCTGCATCTGCTCCGCCGTGACCACGTCCCCGGCGTCCAGGCCGTCGATCCCGGCCATCCCCGACCCCACCCACACCCCCGGCACTTCACCCCGTTCCGTGTAGTACGACGCCAGACCGACATGGCCCCGCTCCGTGGCATCCAAAGCCGCGACCTGCCGAGTCAGATAGTCATACCCCGACCCCGCCGTCAGCTTGTGGACACTCATCGTCACGCCCCCCCAAGCCGCGCCGCGCCCCTCGGCGGCCACCCAGAGGGATCGGGTTGGCGGCGCGGCAAGAACGCCCCGTGGCGAGAGCATCCTTGGCGAGCTACCCGAAGCTGTTGTGTCGACCCCTCGGATCAGGCCCCACGCGAACGGCTCTGACCGGTCACCCCCAGGGGTACAGGGCAGGTGCTGATGCGACATGGGGAGCAGGTGCGGATCGGGTGCGGACCCGTCCGGACATGCCGAGGTGCGGATCCGACCGGATCCCCTGCCGATGAGCGGTCGTCGCGATGGCTGGACGAATGAAGGCGCGGGCCGTCGAGGTGCCGTCAACTACTTGTGGCCTTTCGGTCACGTCGCATCCCGGGCTCACTCAGCAGCAGGCCCAGGGCCAGTGCCGTCAGCAGGCCGCCGACCAGGAACGTGCTCCGCACGCCCGTCTCCGCCAACAGCACACCGCCGACGAGCGCGCCGCCGGCGATGCCGAGGTTGAAGGTCGCCGAGAATATGGCAGAGGCAATGTCGGTGCTGCGGGGCGCGACACGCAGGACATAGCTCTGGAACGTGGGCGGGACCTGCGGGAGCGCAAACCCCCAGAGAGCGACCAACGCGATCACCGCGACCTGCGCCGTACCGAACCCGTAGAGAGCCAGCAGAGCCGCCGAGAGGCTCAGTACGGGGATCAGCATCGCCGTGTGTGGCGCCCGGTCGGCCATCGCGCCACCCACCACGACGCCGACCAGACCCGCTACCCCGTACACGAGCAGCACCCAGCTGACGCTCTCGGGGGCGAAACCGCCGACCTCGGTGAGGAACGGGGTGATGTACGTGAACGCGGCGAACCCGCCGGTGATGGCGACCGCAGTGGCGGCGATGGTGAGCCAGTAGCGTCGAGGGTGGGGAGCAGAGCCGGTGGCGGCGTTGCCGTGAGCCGCTGAGGTGGACGGAAGTAGCACCGCCACACCGATCATGGCGAGCAGACCGAGCCCCGCAACAGCGAGGAAGGCGACACGCCAGCCAGCCTCCTGGCCGAGCCAGGTGCCGACAGGCACACCCACCACCGTCGCCAGGGAGCCCCCGCTGAACACCGCGGCGGTCACTCGCCCGCGAAACTGCGGCGTGAACAGCGCCGCGGCAGCCGGTGCCACCACTGCCCAGAACACCGCCTGCGACAACGCCGTGGCGATCCGACCGCCCAGGAGCAACCCGTAGCCACCCAGCACCGACACACAGGTCGCCACCACAAACACCGCCAACAATGCAGTGAGAAGGTAGCGACGTGGAATCCGACGCACCAGATGGGTCAGCGGGAGAGATGCGATCGCGACCGTGACGGCGTACCCGGTCACGAGCAGGCCCACCGCAGGGAGCGACACCCCCACATCAGCCGCGATCACCGGCAGCAGACCGATGGGCAGCAGCTCCACCGTCACGTAGCAGAACGCCGCCATCGACAACGACGCCAAAGCGACGACGCTGCGCACAGATCCGGGCCCACTGACCAGTCCGCCGCCCGCAGGGTCATCAGTCACACGACCAGAGTGCCCGATGGGGCCGACCGCGAGACCTTTGACCCCACCCAAGCATCCGCAGCCGCTCTGCGGCCACACGCTCAAGGCTGTGCGCGGCCTTTGTGCCGCCGAGCGGCCGCATCTGACGGTGCCGCTCGGCGTAGTGTTCAGGGGTGCGTGTGCCGGGGTGGCTGGTCTGGTGGTTGATTCCGCCAGCGCAGCGCTATCTGCGCCGGGTGCCGCCACGATCGCGGTACCCGGGTCGACCCGACCGGCCGCCATGTCCGACAGCCGCGGTCAGCTTCCGCGAGAGAGCGGTGCTCACTTCTGACGGCGGGCGGCAGGCGACCGAGGAGGAACTCGCCGCCATGCGGCGGTCGAACCAGGAGCAACGAGATCTCTACCGCGCAGCGAGGGCGCGAGCGCAGGCACAGTGGTGGGATGCCGCGCTGGCCTGCGCGCAGCGGGTGGTGGCGGATGGCGAGGCGACTCTGGATAACGATCAGGCCGTCGTCAGCGCGCGACTGGTGAAGTTCTGGATTGGCGATTCCGTGCTTGAAGTCGAGGCTCCTCGCCGTGACGGAACAGGCGGGCGCAGCAGCCGGTCCGTGGTGTCCCGGGGCAGCGGCAAGGTAGTGGTCGAGTGCATTGCGCAGCAGGTTGTCGATGCGCTCGTTGATGAGCGCGGCTGACCAGACTCAGTGGCTGGCTCCCGCCCGAACAGCCCCCATCGGCGGGGAGGAACTTGCTCAACGCACATCCGCTTCTGCTGGATATGCAGGTGGTACCCGGGCTCGTGTCCGGTGGCGATGGCCGGTCCCCGGTGGGGGGTTGTTTGGCCCGTGTGCGGCTGCACCGGGTCATCACGCGGCGAGGATGAGGGTCCGGCATGCTTGCGCGGTGATCTCGTTCTCGGTGCAGGCGAGCCCTGCGGATGCGGCGGGTTGGCTGCGGCTGGCCGCCAGATGCGAGGCGGCGGGGTTCGATGCGCTGCTGACAGCTGATCATCCCGGCTCGACCGCATCGCCGTTCGTGGCGCTGGCCGCCGCGGCCGCGGTGACGTCGACGATCGGGTTGGGCTCGTATGTGTCCAACGCCGCGGTCCGCGAGCCGATCCTCCTCGCCACTGACCTGGCGACGCTGGACGTGGTGTCGGCGGGTCGGGCTCGACTGGGTATTGGTGCCGGCCACACGCCGGCCGAGTGGCAGGCCATCGGTCGGCAGCGGCCCAACATTGCTGGTCGTGTGCGACGCTGCCTGGCAGTCACGCAGGCCGTTCGCGCGTTGCTCGATGGGCAGACGGTGACTGTCAGCGAGCCAGAACTCGTGATGGACGACGCGAGGCTGGTCGAGCCGAGGCCGGTGCAGGCTCGGATCCCGCTCACGGTCGGCACCGCGAACTCGCAGATGCTGCGGTGGGCCGGCGCCCACGCGGACATCGTCGGGTTGTCCGGGTTCGGACGAACCCTGCCGGATGGCCACCAGCACGAGGTGCGGTGGTCACACAAACAGATCGAGGCCCAGTTGCGCCACGTCGCCGCAGGGGCGGCCGCACGGGCTGAGCCGCCGGAACTCGAGGCCCTGGTGCAGGCGGTCGTGGTGACCGACGACGCCGCGACGGCGGCAGCCGAACTGGCTGCCCGCGTAGGGCGATCGGTAGACGAAGTACTTGCCGCGCCCTTCGTGTTGATGGGCACCGAGGACGAAATCGTCGCCGCGGTCCACGCTCATGAGCGACGGTGGGGCATCACGAGATTCGTTGTCCGAGAAGAAGCGGCGGACCTGGTCACGCCTATCATCCCGCGGCTGAGAAGGAGGCCGTGGGCGCGGTAGCCGATCGCCATGACCATTCTACTCAACGCACTCATCCGCCGCGTTCCATGCCGTCCGCTCGTAGCCGCGGAGCTCGTTGTTGGGATGACATCAGCGTTGAAGAGCTCGGCGAAGCGATTCGCCGATCGAATCCATCCGCTGCGCCGGCACCTGCTCGTGCGCGGGTCCGGACAGGTAGGAGAAGGCGGCAGGCCCCCGTCGATCCTGAGGATGGTCTGGGAGTCTGGGGATGATGTGGAAGTGCACATGGGCGAAGCCTTCGGCCTCGGCGAACTGAACGACGTAGGTCTTCGCGCACATGGTTACCTGGTGAAGCGCCCGGGACAAGCGGACCTGCCAGGTCCCGAGTCCGTCGGCTTCGGTGTCGGTCAGTTCCGCAATGGTCGTGACGTGGCGTCGAGGCAGCAGCACCAGCCACGCCTCCAACGCGGAGCCGATGGCATGGGCCACGCGCCAGTTCTGGTCGAAAGCGATCCGCTCCCGTACCGGAAGCTGGTCGAACATCTGCTCCTGAACACAGGCATAGCAGCCGCTCGTGACCGTCATGCCGGTCACGCTACCCAGCGAGACGTTCAGGAGCCTTTCTGCGCCGACGAGCGCGCTCTGCGGTGTCGGTACGGATTGCCGACGACGTAGGTCTGTCGCTCTTGAGGGCCACACCTACAGAGCTGCCCAGTCGGTCAACGACTATCCTGCCGATGTGCCCCTGCGACTGATCGGTGCCGGGCTACCCCGCACCGGCACGTCCTCGTTGCGCGAGGCCCTGCGGCACCTGCTCGACGCGCCCATCTACCACATGAGCGAAGCCTTCGCTCATCCTGAGCACGCCCCCACGTGGGTGGCTGCGATCCAAGGGGATCCGCCGGTGTGGGACGACTTCCTGGCCGAGTACGCCGCTGGGGTCGACACTCCGTTCTCGAACTGCTGGCGCGATCTGGCCGCGGCGTACCCGGACACCCCTGTGGTGTTGTCCCACCGCGGCAGTGCCGAGGTCTGGCACCGCAGCATGAACGCGACCGTCCTGCCCCGCACCCACGAGATGCTGATGAAGCACGACGACGATCCAATGGTGCCGCTCTTCTCCGTGATCTTCGCCGACCTCTTCACCGATGCCGACGACCCGCAGGACGTCATGGCTGGCTACGAGCGGCGGCTCGTGGAGGTCCGCGCGGAGATCGCGCCGGAGCGGCTCACCGAGTGGCAGCCCGGTGACGGCTGGGAACCGATCTGTCGCGCACTCGGCGTACCCGTCCCCAACCTGCCCTTCCCCCACGAGAACAGCACCGCGGACTTCCTGGCACGCGCCGAGATCCGTGCCCGTGAGGGGCGATAACCGGCGGGACGCCCGCTTCATGCCGCTGGGCGACCGCTCGATCCTGCCGCGTTCCGCGCCGCCGGCTGCGACGTGTTGTACCGCTCATGGTGGAGGATCATGGGAAATGGTGTGCGGCCGCGGCGCAGCCGTGTGGACGACGACTCGGGGCGTCGGCGGCTCCGGGGGTGAGGTGAGGGGAGGGGGGACGGGTGCCGGTCCCATTCGCGTACGAGAACGCCACGCACCAGTTCCGGACGTTCTTGCGTGATGCCCAAGACGCGGCTGGCCTGGTCACCACCAACCAGTCGTTCACGATGGTGGAGGGCGTGCTCCGAACGTTCCGGCGTCGCCTCGACGTCAACGACGCGCTCGCGTTCGCGAACGTGCTTCCAGCGCTCACCCGCGCGCTCTTCGTCGCAGATTGGGACCCTGCCGAGCCTCGACGCGAGTTCGGTGATCGCGTGGAAATGACCAACGAGGTCAAGGCGCTGCGCGAGAACCACAACTTCTCCCCCGACAACGCCATCGACGCCGTTGCCATCGCCCTTCGGAAGAATCTCGACGAGTCGGCGCTCGACCGGGTGCTCGACCGCCTACCCCCGGGTGCCCGCGAGTTCTGGAGGGTCCGTCCGCCCGCGAGTGCGGTCTCCCGCTCGTCGCGGGGACCGCCACCGGCACGTCGGTGCTGACAACGGGAACGCCCGTCGTCGTCGATGGCGACCATGGCCTCGTCCTGCCGGCCGCGGACTGAGTAGCCCTCGCGGCTCGTCACCCACGGTCGGTGCCACCGCGGAGTCGGGGCATCAGTTCGGCTGAAGGAACTCCAGCCGGTTGCCGAAGGGGTCATGGGCATAGAACCGGTCGTGGCCGGGGAAGTCGGCGTCGGGGGTGATGTCGAGGCCAGCGGCCTGGAACCGGTCGGCCAGTGCCTGCAGATCAGAGACCAGAATGCCGGGATGCGCCTTCCGCGCCGGTCGGAAATCGGCCTCGACGCCGAGGTGTACTTCCAGCCCGCCGGAGCGAAACCAGCAGCCGCCACGGGCCGCGAGCATCGCGGGCTTGTCCAGCTCGCGCATACCCAGAAGTTCCCCCCAGAAGAGCCGGCATGCCGCTTCAGATCCCGGCGGAATCGCCAGTTGGACGTGATGCATCGGCCCGAACACGAACTCTGGGACACCCGTCACGACCCCATCCTCCTACAGCGCCAGGCTCAGCAAACATCCGCTATTGCCGCGGGTCGTGTCGTCCGTGTCGTCCACTAACGCTCGCCGCCGAGGGCGCGGAGGTCCCGCTGTTCCTTGGTGACTGGCCTCGGGGTGGACGGGTGGGGTACCGGAGACCCGCTTCCCGGGACGTGCCTTGTCTGCCCCCGAGTGGGCTGGGATCCTCTGGGCATGGCCCGACGCAGGTTGGTTGTCGCCGCGAGCGGTGGTCTTCTGCTCGTCGGCACGGTCTTGGTCTTCCTGGCCTTCGACCGCGGTTCGCACTCCGCGAGTGACACCTTGCGGCCGTTCCTGATCACGATGGGCCCGGTATGGCTCGTCGGTGTCCTGGCCGCCCGGCAGGTGTGGTCCGGGAGCACCGACACGTAGCCGGAGCCGCCGGGCGACGCGGCGGTGTACCTGCCGCTGGGACGGCGTACGAGACGGACGCTCCGGCCGCGGAGAACACCGGTGGCGACCACGGGTGCCTTCGCGCGGGCGTGGCCGGTGGGGGTCAGGGCTCTTCGCCGATCGCGCCGTCGATGAGTTCTCGGGCGATGTCGAGATGACCTGCATGGCGGGCGTACTCCTGGATGAGGTGCAGCAGGATCCAGTGGAGCTGTGGAGCCATCCCGTCGTCGGTGAACCGACCGCCGATGCGGGCGGTGTCGGTGAGTTCGTGGGCCTCGACGACGGCGCGGGTGCGGCGGCCGGTGTCGTCGAGGAGGGCAGTGAGCTCGTCCACCGACAGATCCGGCGAGACCCATCCGTCTTGGGCGGCGTCACGCCAGGGATCGGTGATCGGTTCGGCCATGAACCCCCACCGGACCCACCGACGTTCCACGTTGGCCAGGTGGTTGACCAGACCGGCGGGTGTCCACCCTGAGGGCACGGTCACCCGTTGCAGGTCATCGCCCCGCAGTCCACCGATCTTGCCGATGATCACTGCCCGGTAGAAGTCCAGGTAACTCAACAACAGGCCCCGCAGGTCCGGCGTCGAGGAAGGCTCGGGAAACGCTGCCGTGGCCATGGCCCCATCATCCCCGGTCGGGTCCCTGTCCCGGCGCGTTGTCAATGACCCCATCTGCTTGATATGCGGGTGATTGTGAGGCTCGGGATCAGCGCGTTCTCGACTGCGGAGCAACGCCGATGGGGCTTCGCATCGGATGCGATTCGCCACTCAATGGTCCGGGCATGCAAGAGGTGTGTGGCACATGATCATCGATGGTTGAGTGGGGGTACGTCGGTGCGGCTGTGTGAGGGGTTGTGGCGGGGGTGAGCGCTGACGGGGTCGGGACTGTCGTCGGGGGAGGCGGGAGAGGGCGACGTCGGGACGGGGAGTGAGCGGGGATGGGTCAGCAGAGGTCGCGGCAGGTGGCGCGGCGGGCGGCGATGGCGGCGCAGGCCACGCGGCGGGCGGCGCGGGTGGAGCGGGAAGCGCGGCTGGATGCCTTCGCGGTGACGGTGGCGGTGGAGCTCGGCGAGGGCCGGGCGGCGTTGGCTGCTGCCGAGTTGCGTGCCGGGCGGGCGCTGCGGGCGATGACGACCGTGGAGGGGTTGTCGGTGCGGGCGGCCGCGCAGTGGTGCGGGGGTGACCTGAGCGTGCGCGAGGTGACCCGCCTGGTCCGCCTGGCAGAGCCCGCGGCACCTGCCTCACGCGCCGGCGGCGAGGAGACCCCGGATAGCGGGGCCGAGCCCCCGGAGCCGGCCACCGCAGCGCCGTCCGGTCTGCAAGCGGTGGCACGGGAGGGGCTGGGAGAGTGAGCTGGAACTGGCGACACGGCTGACCGAGGGAAATGTTGGGTGCTGCAAGATGACCGCCTGGCTTTGCTAGCTGCGCCGCACCGGGACGTCGCCGAAAGCAGGGTGGGCCCGTCCAAGGGGACCAAGTGGCCAACGGGTCTTCGCGTGCTAGGGGCTGCTTCTGGCGAGTCTGGTGAACGACAGGACGAAGATCGACGTCAGTAGCCACCCAAGGACCGTGCTGACGTTGAGCCACCAGCTCAGCACGGTGCCGTGGGGTTGCCTCTCGTCGGGGTACCAGGCTGTGCGTTGCCCGAGTGATAAAAGGGGAATGACGGTGTCGATCGCGAAGAAGCTGGCGTTGAAACAGCGAACGGCCCCGTCTCCGCAGGCGTCGCCTCGGACAGTAGCGGTGGCGCTTGTGTCCGGTTCGGCTGCGGCGGCGGGCACAAGGGGGCCGTTAACGGTGTACACGGTTCCTTGGGGGTCGACCGCGCGCATGTCCATTGTCGCGAGGGGCAACCGTAGGGATAGGGCCACCAAGATCGTTAGGGCTCCCAATATCCAGATCACGCGGGAAGGTCGGTAGCCGTAGCCGACGAGGAGGCGGAGGAGCAGATCCCAGATGTCGCGGACTCTACCTTCGACTTGGCGGTGCCACCCTTGACCACGACGGCGCTTGCGATCGGCGCGTTGGGCGTCACGACGCTGAGCCATCAGGATGCGCTCGGCTTCGAGGCCGTACCCGTGTTGTCGGAACACGCTCGCGACCTGCTCGTAAGGGCTGGAGTCGAAGTCTCGCTGACGTTGCAGCCACGCCACTCGAGCGCGCCAGTCCCAAAGGTCGGCGTCACCCGAGTTGTCCGGGTCCTCGAAGCGGTCGAACGTAAGCCCGGAGATGCCGAATTGCGACGGCCAGGTGCCCGGATGATCGCCGAGGGCGGTGGTCGATGCTCCCGTGAGGTCGACACTCGGGCTGACCGATTTCCAGCCGAGCGAGACGCCGCCAGGGATGCTGGCGGACATCGCGTGGACGGCATCTCCTGCAGGGTTCCGATGGTGAAGGCGTTGCGGACCGGAGAAAGTTCCCCCGCGCAGATCCAGGCGACCATCGATCGTCGCTCTGCTGAGCATTACCAGGCCATCGGACCGGAAGCCGTCGACGAGGCGGACCGACCCCTTGACGGAGGCCCTGTGCAGGCTCAATGTGCAGAACCCGTCGGGATTGACGAGGTCGGCTGCTTCCAGGTCGACGATGCCGCCGATGGCCGCGGAGCGGAAGTTCACTGCCCCGCCCAGGACGCGCATCGAGTGGAAGTCAAGGTCGCCGTTGACGGTCGCGGACGGAGCGTTGATGACCATGGCGCCGCCGGGATCTGTCCAGGTGGTCCCGACGAGCGTGAGCCGTCCTCGCACATGAGCGCCGGTGAGGCGAAGGGTTCCCTGCGCGGTGAAGCCTGCGATACAGGTCAGGCTGCCCGACACCGTGGCATTTGTGAGATCAAGGGCAGTGGCGTTGGGCGCCAAGAGTCGCGCTGATCCATCGATCCAAATGTCCCCGACTTCACTGAGGGTCATGTCGATACCCCCGTTGATCTCGCAGTTGGATTCGAATGTGACGTCGGCGCCCACGGAAAGCCGGGGTGCGCTGATGGCGGAGCCACCCCGTCTGAGTGTGGAATAGCCACTCCCAGACACATCGCTTCGCTGGGCTTCCACGCGCAGGCTTCGACAGAGCAACTGGCCACCGATCCGAGTGCTGCCCATGTCGATTCGACCCTGGACAGTCGGCGGCCGCCCGGACTGGCTGGGGATCAAGAAGAGGCTGCCGCCGATCTCGGCGTCACCCAAGTCGAGGGCGAGACCGTCCAATGGATCGCGCAGTTGCGCCCCGGTGAGATCGAGTGAACCATCGATCCGCGCTCCCAGTAGACGGATCTCACCGCGAGCCTCGAAGTCATGGAGCAGTCGCACTGTGCCTGCGACATGCATCCGATCGGCTTGGATCGCCCGCTGGCCAGGAGCGGTGATCTTCGTGTCGACGCACAGCATCCGGCCGCCGATGCGCGATTCGCACAGCCACACGGCTGCCGACTTTGACGTACTCGCAGAGGTCTTGTAGGTGCCCTCGATACGACTGCCGGACAAATCAAGGTCGCGGTCGACGAAGAGCCCGTTCCCCAGCAGCCCGGGCAAGACGCAACTTCGGATCGAGAGAGAGGGAATTCGGGCCCCGTCCACGAAGAGCGCGCTGGTGAATTCGCAGTCGTCGAACCGGATTGGGAACGGGATATCCAGCCCACGCAGGTCTACCGCCCCCGTGATCTCAGCGCCTTTCACCTGAAGGCCGCGCCGGTCCACGCGAGCGGAGTCCAGTGTGCACAGCCGACGCAGGGAGTCTGCCGCGAGAAGGCCCCGTCGGCCGCTGCGCAGACAATCGCTGGTCCTGCCAACCCGCGCAGCAAAGGCCACGCTCTCGAACGACACCTCGGTCACTGACGACCCTCAGCGTCTGTCATCCCGCCACTTCGGCACGTTGGCGGTATCGGCACTGCAAGCTGGCGGGAGGGGACGAACCCGCCGGCGACCGCCGTCCGGCCTCTGACCCGTACGGGCCGCGGCGTGCCCGCGGCACCTGAGGCCTAAGCCGGTGGCGACCCGGCCACCGGCAGGCGACGTGGCCGCCTCACATGGTGAGTGAGCAGCTCGCGTCGCGGTGAGGACTCCGCGACCACGAGACATCCCTCTGAATCGTCGCTGGTCCCGCGTACGGTGACGGCGCCGGACCCACCATGGCCCGGTGGGTCCGGCCCCGTCGCTCCAGCAACTGTGCGAGGGCTCCTGCCTTTCCTGCGTGGGTGGCTGCCCCGGCGGCGTGTCGGCGCTCGCGCCGTCCCGGTCGGCGCGGACGCCGCATCGCACCCGCTACGGCTGCGGCCTCCCGGTGGCGCCGGGTCCTCTGTCGAGCAGACCATCGCGTCGGTGTGACCTCGGGTAGCGCGGCTCGTTCCTGCCGACGTGTCCACGCGCGCGGCGTGCGGGCAGCGATCTCGTGGTCGTCGACGTGATCGCCAGGGCACCGAGACGGGTCGTAGGGGTGGTGACCGACCCCGTGCCCGTTCGGACCGTCTGGAGTCTCGGCGTGAACCACCACCCCTACCTGGCCCGCGTGTCGGCGCGGCCATCACCGCGCTCGTTCTGTCCACCGCGGGTGCCCTTGTCACCGAGCCGATCCCGGCTCCAGCCGGGCGCGGAGTTCCGGCGGCTCGATCGCCACCGGGTGGTTGTCGGGGGCGTCCGGTCCGGCCGCGGTGGACGGGTCGCTGGCGGCGATGCGCGGGGAGCCGTTGGGGATCATCGGGGCCTGGGGGGACACCGACGACGCCGCGCAACGCCTGCACGGGGTGGTCGGCGGTGCTGGCCGGCTGGGACGGCGCGGTCAGTGTGGCGGTCGGCGCGTTGGTGGCGGGGGAGACGTGGGCGCAGGCCGCCGACGGGGCGTTCGAGGAGCGGTGGAGGGACGCCGCCCGGACCCTGGCGACCGCGCGGGCCGGGAAGGGCCCGACGTTCGTCCAGATCGCGCACGAGATGAACGGCGACTGGATGCCGTGGTCGGTGACCTCGTCCACCGTGGAGGCGTTCAAGGCCGGGTGGCGCCGCTACGCGGCGATCCTCCGCGCCGAGTTCCCGGCGGCGCGGATCGTGTTCACCGCCAACGCCGGCACCGCCTCCGATATCGGGATCCCGGCGATGTGGCCCGGTGACGATGTCGTGGACGTCTACGGCGTCGATCTGTACACCGGCTGGGTCCCGTTGGATTCCCGGGCCGACTGGGACACCCACCTGATGGACACCGAACGGGGCGACAGCCCCCGCGGGATCGGCGCCCACCAGGCGTTCGCGGCGGCGCACGGGGTGCCGTTGGCGTTCCCGGAGTGGGGGTTACGGGCCGACGACCCCTCCGGCAGTCGGATCACCCGGGCTTCATCGAGAACATGCACGCGTTCATGGCCGCCCACGCCGCCGCGCCCGGGGCCGACCCCGCGGGCCGGGTGATCTACGACGTGTACTTCAACGTCGACCACGGCGGGGACGCCCGCTGGCGGATCGACAACACCACCGCCAACCCCCGCTCGGCCGCCGCGTACGCCGCGTTGACCTGGGGCAGCAGCAGTAGTGGCAGCCGCGGCGACACCACCGCGACACCGGACAACCCGCCGCCCCAGCCCTGCCCGACGGTGGTGCCCACCCCGTCGGCGTCACCGCCGGCGCCGACACCGACGTCCCCGGCCGCGTCGCCCTCGCCCTGGGGCACCTGACGCTCAGCGGGCGGCGCTCACCGCCCCGGGTGGTCGTCCACAACGGCGCTGCGGCGTCTCGTTGTCCACAGCCGGACGACGCCGCCGGGGTGCGGGCCGCGCGACGGCATTGACCGTGACGTATTCGGAGGCCACCGGGACGCGGTGGCCGGGATCGGTATTGGGAGGTTCGCGTGAGCGTGACGGTGTGGCGGCACAGCGGCTGGGTGGAGGACGCCCTGGCCGTCCTGACCTGGAACGCCCTGTACGGCGGGTTGGACATCGCCGGGTGGTGGACGGTTGAGGAGGCCATCGGCGACCTCGACGCGCTGGTCCCCGCGGGCGCGCTGCACCTGCCGGTCCAGCCGCGACCGGGCAGTCTGGGCGAGGCCTACCGGATCCTGGCCAGCCCGCCGGCGGACGCGGTGGTGGGGGAGCTGATCGCGGCCGGCACCGCCGCGGGCCGCCTCCGCAGGCACCAATGACCAGCCCGCCGCCGCCGCCAGCCCGGCCGGCTCGGCCGGCGCGTCGACGAGCACCGAGCTCGCCGCGGCGGCCTCGCACCTGCACACCCTCCTGTGTTCCGGGCAGGGCGACCTCACCGGCCGCGACCGGGACCTGGTCGCGGCGGTGCAGGCCCGTGACCAGCTCGTCACCGGGCTGGTGGTCACCTGGCGGGCGATGCTTCCCGGCCAGGACCGGGCCGAGCCGACCGCCCGGGCGCTGGCGCTGACTGCCGCCCAGGAACTGCAGCACAACCCGGTCGCCGCGACCGGGGTCCTGCTGCGGCGCTACCCCCTCACCGACGTGGCCGGCCCGGCACCCACCGACCTGGTGCTGGACCCGCCGACCGCCCCGTCGGCCCGCGCGTGGGTCCAGGCCGCACGAGCCGTCGACCGGGTCGCCGCCCACGCCAGCCGTGACCCCCTCGACGCCAGCCCAGGTGGATCCGTCCACCGGGCGGTGGGCGATGATCGGCGACCTCGCCGCCCTGGCCGGCACCGTCGCCGTCCTCGACCCGGACCTGGCCGACCAGCTCCACGCCAGCCCCCTGCCCGGAGCTGCACCGCGCGAGTGCCGTCCTGCACCAAGCGCGACCGCACACCCAGAACCTGGCGGCGGCCGCCGACGTCGTGATCCGTCTGGCCCGCTCCGGTGCCCTGCCCGCCGACTACCACGTCCAGAGTCCCCGGCCCCGCGTCGATCACCACGCTCACCCAGGCTCCCGCCGCCCTCGACTGGACCCGCACCGCGGTCGGGGACGGACCGCCGTTGACCGCCACCCAATACCGGCTGCTCGCCGGCGCCGTCGCGGTGATCGCTCACCACCTCGCCCGCGCCGCCGACGACCCCCCGGCCGCCGCGGCGTTGGCCGCACCTCGCTCAGGTCCATCACCGGTTCGCCGAGTCCTGGCACCACTGGCCGCTGGCCGCCACCAGCGCCGGCGATCCGCGCGCCGTGACCCACGCCCGGCAGGTCGCCGCCCTGGTGATCAGCAGTCCTGAGGACACCCTGACCGCCGACCTCGCGGCCCTCGCCGCGCCCCGCCTGGTCCGGTTGGCTCGCACCGTCCAGGACAACCTGTACGCCGCGATCGCCGACGGCGCCTTCCTGACCCCCGCCGACACGGCCGGCGCCTGGACGCCGCTGCCCATGGTCAGGGCCCTGCACCGACGCGTCCTCGGCGCCCTCACCACCCTCGCCGAAGCGACCGACGCCGCCGCCGTGGCGGTCGGCCCCGTCCGCCCGATCACCCCCACCACCGAGACCCCCCACGTCGCGGCGGCGACCCGGCTGGCCCCGCACCTGGAAATGGTCCGCCCGGTGCACCCGGCCACCATCCCCGCCCGCACCGGGCCGACCCGCCCACCGCCACCGATCCCCGGGCACGCACCCGGACCGGTCAGCCGTGGACCCAGCCGCTGACTCAACCGGGCAGCCCGTGGATGGGAGTTCGGTCAGCACCACCCACGGCCGGGCCGCCGATTCGGTGGAGCGCAGACACGCAGCGCTCGCCGTGAGTGACCAGATGCTCGTCGGTCCAGGTGGACAGGTCAGGATGGGGCGAACCTCGATGGCATGGGGAGGGGGTCAGGGGTTCGAGTCCCCTCAGCTCCACCGCGAACTCCACGCGAACTCCCAGGTGACAGGCCCTCTACCGAATATTGGTAGAGGGCCTGAATTATCACTTTGTGGGCACAATGTGGGCAGAGCTTGCCGTCCCCGGGCGGACTCCAGCGGACCAAGATGTGACGTGCGCCACTGAATCCCCTGGCGGCGTGGCGCGGCGGAGAAACCCCCCGGCCGCAGCGTGTCTGATTTGGGGATGGCAGCCCGGGTTGCGGGTCGGGAGCGGCAGGGTTGAACGTGTCGAGAGTGGTGAGCATGATCGGGTCTCGTGACGACGGTCGGTGACCCCGTGGCGGTGCGGGCCGCGGCGCTGGCCTGGCTGGCCCGGGTGAGCATGGATGGGCAGGTGGAGGTTGCTCGGTCGCAGTTGGCGAACGACTTCACCGTCGACGGGGTGCGGTTCCCGTTGATCGACCGCGGTCGCGGGATCCGCGAGCCGCTGGGCTGGGGCGCTGCGCTGACGATCACGACGGCGGCGCCGAAGTCGGGCCGGCCCCGCCCGTACGACGACACGGAGGGTCCGGACGGGCTGCACCGGTACAAGTTGCGCCGGGACGCGGGTGGGGATGCCGAGAACGCCGGGTTGCGGGAGGCGATGCGGCAAGGGTTGCCGCTGGCCTGGTTCTACGGGGTCGCTCCGGGGGTGTTCCAGGCGGTGTTCCCGGTCTATCTGGTGGCCGAGGAGGTCGAGCGGGATCAGTTCGTGCTCGCGTTGACCGATGACCAGTGGGAGATCACTCCTGGCAGCGTCGTGGAAGGGGCGCTGCGTCGCTACATCGTCGCCCAGACTCGCCGGCGGCTGCACCAACCGGTGTTTGCGAGCCAGGTGATGCTGGCCTACTCGACCCGGTGCGCGGTGTGTGACCTGGCCCACCGCGAACTGTTGGACGCCGCGCACATCGTTCCCGACAACGCCCCGGGCGGTGATCCGGTGGTGCCGAACGGCTTGGCGCTGTGCAAGATCCACCACGCCGCCTACGACGCGAACGTGCTCGGCATCCGTCCGGACTACGTGGTGCAACTCCACCACCGGCTGCTGGCGGAGATCGACGGGCCGATGTTGCTGCACGGCTTGCAGGCCCACCACGATCAACCCCTGATGCGGGTGCCCGCTCGCCGCGTGGACCGGCCCGACCCCGACCGGCTTGCCCACCGCTACGAACGGTTCCGGGCAGCCTGATTCCCGCGAGGGGCCGGGCATGCGCCATGTTCACGGTGCGGGAGGGCAGAATCATTGCCGTGCGCGCCTATGTGGGGGTCACGGACTGGGACTGGTACCGGTTCCTGCATGGCCGTGGCGCGAGTGAGGTGAACTTCTGGCAGCCCAGCGGTGGCCGACGATTCGGGGCCATCCCGCCCGGGGCGCCGTTCCTGTTCAAGACGCATTACTCGCATGGCAATCGGATCGTCGGGGGCGGGTACCTGTCTGGGTGGGCGTCGTTGCCGATGTCGCGGGCCTGGGAGTTCTTCGGTGAAGACAACGGCTGCGCCAGCGAGGCGGAGATGCGCCAGCGGATCGGCAAGTATCGGGGCAAGCTCGACGACGGCCGCGGCGACCCGGAGATCGGCTGCATCATGCTGCGCGACGTCCGCTTCTTCGACCCGGACGAGGCGATGGCTGCGCCGCCGGGGTGGTCGGGGAACATCGTCCAGGGCCGCAGCTATGAGCTGGCCTCTGCCGAGGGCAGCTACCTCGAAGAGGTCCTGCGGCAGCTCCTGTGGAGACACCACCTGGCCGTTGCCGAGGAGCCGGTCGCCGTTCCAGGCGGGGTGTTCGGCGCGCCCCGACTGGCACCGACTCGGGTGGGGCAGGCGGCGTTCAAGGCTCTGGTGCAGGAGGCCTATGGCCGGCGGTGCGCCGTGACCGGCGACAAGATCGTGCCGGTTCTGCAAGCTGCGCACATTCGGCCGGTCACCCAGGAGGGGGAGAACCGGGTCGACAACGGTGTGCTGCTGCGTTCCGATGTCCACACCTTGTTCGACCGGGGCTATCTCGGTGTGCACCCGACTACGCAGCGGCTGATGGTCAGCCCCCGGCTGCGGTCGGAGTGGGGCAACGGCGAGGAGTTCTACCAGCGAGAACGATCCGGTGAGCCGATCACCATGCCGCCCCGACGAGCCGACCGTCCGCATCACGACTTCCTGACCTGGCACGCCGACACCGTGTTCCGCGCATCGTGACGGTCCCTCCAGACTGAAACTGGCTGATACGTCGCCGAATGGCGCAGAGCTGGCAGCCGGCGCAGGTGATCGTGACGGATTGCCCCCTGAACAGATGGGGCGGTGGGTAGCCCAAACTGGGGAGTCTTTCGATCTGGCGGGCAAGGTCGAGTCCTGACCGACGGCCAGCACATAAAGTCACGAATCGTGGCTCATCGTGATGTCCAGGTGGTTGACCGGCCGACGGGTTCCGGTTCGGGTCTTGGTGTTGCTCCGGGGTCGCTCGTCGTGGTGCGTGACGAGGAATGGTTGGTCACCGGGGTCGAGCACACCCGTGACGGTGTCCTGCTGAGGGTTCAGGGGTTGTCGGAACTGGTCCGCGAGACCACCGCCACGTTCTATGAGCGGTACGACCAGGTTGCGGTGCTGGATCCGGCGAAGGCCTCGGTCCAGGCCGATCCGTCGCCGGGCTACCGGCGCGCCAGGCTCTGGCTCGAGGCCACCTTGCGCAAGACCGCGGTGCCCCTGGACATGTCGGATCTGACGGTCTCGACCACCATGCTGGCCCGGCCGTTGGACTATCAGCGCGAAGCGGTCCGCACGGCTCTCGACCCGGAGAACCTGCGACCCCGCATCCTGCTCGCCGACGCCGTGGGGTTGGGCAAGACCCTGGAGATCGGCATGATCCTGTCCGAGCTGGTGCGTCGGGGCCGCGGCGAACGCATCCTGATCGTGTCGCCGAAACATGTGCTCGAGCAGATGCAGCACGAGATGTGGACCCGGTTCGCGCTGCCGTTCATCCGCCTGGACTCGGTCGGCATCCAGCGGGTGCGGCAGAAGCTGCCGGCGACCCGGAATCCGTTCTCGTACTTCAAGCGGGCCATCATCTCGATCGACACCTTGAAGAGTGACCGGTACCTGGCCTATCTGCGTCGCCAGCGCTGGGACGCCGTCGTCATCGACGAGTCCCACAACGTGACGAACTCGAGCACCCAGAACAACCGGTTGGCCCGGGTGCTCGCGCCGTCGACCGACGCGCTGATCCTCGCCTCGGCGACCCCGCACAACGGCAGGAAGGAGTCGTTCGCCGAGCTGGTCCGCCTGCTCGAACCGACGGCCGTCCGCCCGGACGGCGACCTGGTCGAGAGCGAGGTCGAGCGGCTCGTCATCCGGCGGCACCGCAACAGCCCCGAGGTCGCCCGCACCGTCGGCGCGGACTGGGCCGAGCGCCGGGAGCCGCAGAACTTCCTGGTCCCGGCCTCGCCCGCGGAGAACGCCGTCGCCCGCGAACTCGACGAGGTCTGGCTGCACCCCGTCTCCGGGCGCAGCCCGTACTCGGGCACCGGTCCTGGCGGCTCCCCGGCGCGGCTGTTCCCCTGGACGCTGGCCAAGGCGTTCCTGTCCTCACCGGTCGCGCTTGACGCAGACCGTCACCGAGCGGCTGCGCCGCCTGGGCACCCCGACGACCCCGGCGCAGCAGGCCGAGGTCGACGCGCTCAACCGTCTTCTCGACCTCGCCGAGGCGTCGGTGGTGGCGCCGTCCGCGAAGTACACCCGGCTCGTCGAGTACCTGAGGTCGATCGGGATCGGACCGCGACAGCCGATGCGGGCCGTCGTGTTCGCCGAACGGATCCCGACGCTGAAATGGCTGCAGACGGGGATCGCCGCAGGACTTCGGGTTCCGGCCCGAACAGGTGCGCGATCCTGCACGGTGGGCTCACCGATGCCGAGCAGCAGGAGATCGTCGAGAGCTTCAAGCTGGAGTCGTCCCCGATCCGGGTGCTGGTCACCGGGGACGTCGCCTCCGAGGGCGTCAACCTGCATCTGCAGTGTCACGAGCTGATCCACTTCGACATCCCGTGGAGCCTGATCCGGATCGAGCAGCGCAACGGCCGCATCGACCGGTACGGGCAGCGGCACCGCCCGCAGATCACCACGCTGCTGCTCGAACCCGACACCGACTCGTTCTCCGGCGACATCCGGGTGCTCAGCCGGCTGCTGGAGAAGGAACGTGAGGCGCACACCGCCCTCGGTGACGTCGCCTCGCTGATGGGCAAGTACGACGTCGCGGCGGAGGAGGAGGAGATCCGCAAGGTGCTCGCCGGTGAGCAGAGTCTTGAGGAGGCCGTCGGCTCCCTGGACGACGTCGCCGCGAACGATCCGATCGCCGCGATGCTCGCCAGGATCAGCGCCCTGCACCCGACCGCGCCGCCCGTGACGTCCACCAGCCTGGACGCCGCCGGCCCGGACGGGGGGACGCTGATGTCTTCCACACCCCCGGATTCCGGGCACGGCGTCCTGTTCGAGAGCGACGCGGCGTTCCTGCGCGAGGCCTTGCACGAGGTCTTCGAGACCCCCGGGGCAGACGTCGGCGCCCGCGGGGTCAGGTGGCGGGAGTACCCGGACCAGCAGATCGTCGAGTTCGTCCCGCCGCCGGACCTGTGCGTCCGCCTGGAGGTGCTGCCGCAGAGCTACCTGACCGACCGCACGATCACCCAGTCGTTCAAGCTGGCGACCTCGATCGCCCGCGGTGAGGCACTCCTGGAGGCGGCCCGGGGCAAGGAGAGCGGCTCGACGTGGCCCGAGGCCCACTACCTCGGTCCGCTGCACCCGGTGCTGGACTGGGCGGCCGACCGTGCCCTCGGCCAGCTCGGCCGCAACCAGGTCTTCGCCGTCCGCGGCACCGTCGAGGACCCGACGGTGCTGCTGATCGGGACCCTGACGACCCGGCGCGGCCACCTGGTCGCCTCGTGCCCGGTCAGCGTCGCCTTCCCCAACCCGGCCAACCTCGGCTTCTCCATGGTCACCCCGCACGCGACCGTGGCCGAGATGGTCCAGCTGGTCGGCCTGCAGGGCGCTCTCGGCAACCCGGGCGCGGTGGAGAACACCAACCTCGACGCGTTCATCGGGCATGCGGTGGGCCAGGCGGAGAAGGCGATGGATCAGGTGTTCCAGGCCGCAGCGCAGGACGCCGCGCGGCGGGTCGAGGAATGGTCGAGTCGGGTGGACGACTGGCACAGCGCCGCCGGCGGCCTGGCTCAACGCGAGGTCTTGGCGCAGCGCCGGGTGAGCGTCGACGAGGAACGTCGCCTCGCCGAGGGCATGGCGCCCGACCGGCAGCTGGTCCGTCCGCTGCTGCTCGTGCTGCCGACCGATCATCCGGTGGCGGCCCCGGCGCGTCCCCTCGTGCCCGCGCCCGCTCGCAGGTCGTGACCGTGGCGGCGAGCGACGCCATCGTCGTCGGCGAGAGCTGGATCAGCGAACACTTCTTCACCGCCGACGCGAAGAGCCAGACCTTCGCCGCGCGGGTGGTCGAGCGGCGCAAGGCCTGGGACGCCGGTGAGGCCGGCGACGCAGCGGCGGTCGGGAATCCGCGGACCCGTTTCCTCGCGGCCCGCAGCGAGCTCGAGGCGGCTCTCGGCGCCCTGGTGGAGTCCGGCGGCGATCGGCTCGCCGACGCGGCCCGCGCGGTCCACAAACAGATCGTCGATGTCCTCGGGTTCGCCCGGGACGGCCTGGTCGTGGACGCCGACCCGCCGCTGCAGCGCATCTCGACGCCGGGGCTGGCCGGTGCCGCCCCGCTGGTGCTGGTCGAGGCCCGCCCGGTCGACTCGGTCGAGACGCTGCTCGCCAAGGACGCCGACACCCTGCTCGACCCCTACCTCACGCGAGGAGGGGGAACAGATCACCTCCGTGGCGCGGCTGCTGTCGCGGCTGTTCGTCGCGGACGACGGCCCGAGCTTCGCGCTGGTCCTGGCCGGGCGGTGGCTGCTGGTGGCCGAGCAGGCCCGGTGGGCCGAGGGCCGCTACCTGGCGGTCGACCTGCAACTGGTCTGCGAACGCAACGAGGTCAAGGTCGGCGGCGAGATCGACCGGGCCCTGACCTGCCTCGCGGCGGACTCGTTGGCCCCGAACGCGGACGGCGACATCTGGTGGACCGCCACCCTCGAAGAGTCCGTCCGGCACACCGTCGGCGTCTCCCAGGACCTGCGCGAGGGCGTCCGGCTGTCCATCGAGATCATCGCCAACGAGGTGGTCCGTCGCCGCCGCGACCAGGGCCTGCCGCCGTTGCCGACCGATCAGGCGCAGGTGCTGGCCCGGCAGTCGCTGCGGTTCCTGTACCGGATCCTGTTCCTGCTCTACGCCGAGGCCTCACCCGAACTCGGCGTGCTGCCCGTCGGCGCCCTGGAGTACCAGCAGGGCTACAGCCTCGACCGGCTACGTGACCTGACCCTGGTCGACCTCACCACGCCGCGCTCCCGCGCGGGCACCCACCTGTACGACTCGCTGCACGTGCTGTTCCGGCTCGTCGACCGCGAACCCGACCGGCCCCGCCCCGGTGCAACGACGGTACCGACGACGGGCGACTGACCCGGCCGGGCACCGAGGGCCTGGACTTCCAGCAGCTGCGCGCCGACCTGTTCGCCCCGCAGGCCGTGGCGCACATCGACGAGGTCGGCCTGGGCAACGCCGCCCTGCAGCAGGTGCTGCGGCACCTGCTGCTGAGCAAGGAGTCCCGCGGCCGCGACCGCGGGTTCATCTCCTACGCCGAACTGGGCATCAACCAGCTGGGGGCGGTGTACGAGGGGCTGATGTCCTACACCGGGTTCTTCGCCGAGGACGACCTGTACGAGGTCGCCAAGGGCGGCGACGCGAGCAAGGGCTCCTGGGTGGTCCCGGTGACCCGCGCCGACGGCATCGCCGAGACCGACTTCGTCCGGGCCAAGGACCTCGTCACCGGTGAGGACCGGCCCGTGCTGCACCAGCGCGGCACCTTCGTGTACCGGCTGTCCGGCCGGGACCGGCAACAGTCCGCCTCGTACTACACCCCCGAGGTGCTCACCGCGGTTCACCGTCGGGCAGGCCCTCGACGAACTGCTCGGCGAGAACGACCGAGAAGCTGTCCGCCCGGGAGATCCTCGACCTGACCATCTGCGAACCCGCCCTCGGCTCCGGGGCGTTCGCGATCGAGGCCGTCCGGCAGCTCGCCGAGCGCTACCTGGCGAAGCGCCAGGACGAGCTCGGCAGCCCGGATCGACCCCGACGAGTACCCGCGGCGCCTGCAGGAGGTCAAGGCCTACCTCGCGCTGCACCAGGTCTACGGGGTCGACCTCAACGCCACCGCCGTCGAACTGGCCGAGATCTCGCTGTGGCTCGACACCATGGGCAAGGACCTGCAGGCCCCCTGGTTCGGCCTGCACCTGCGCCGCGGCAACTCCCTCATCGGCGCCCGCCGCGCCCTGTTCCGCCCCAGCCAGCTCGAGAAGAAGACCTGGCTCAAGGACGTCCCCGAGGACCATCCGCTCACCGGACCCCGAGACGGCCGCCGATCCGGTCGCGGCCCTCGGCGGGCGGGTCCATCACTTCCTGCTGCCCGCCGAGGGCTGGGGCTCGGCCGTCGACGTCAAGGACGCCAAGGACCTCGCCCCCGACGCCCTCGACCGGCTCAAGGCCTGGCGCAAGAGCGTGCTGGTCAAACCCACCAAGCGCGCAACAGAAGACGCTCGCCGACCTCGCGATCCGGGTCGAACAGCTCTGGCAGTTCGCCCTGGCCCGGCTCCGGATCGCCGAACAGGAGATCCGCCGCTCGATCCCCGTCTGGGGCACCGAGAACCTCCCCGTCGGCGGGGCCGTGCAGCGCGAGCAGATCGAGGCCGCGCTCGCCGACGCCGACGGCGCCTACGGCCGGCTCCAGCTCGTCATGGACGCCTGGTGCGCCCTGTGGTTCTGGCCCCTCACCGACACCCTCACCACGATCGACCGTGGACGGCGTGCCGCAGCGGATCCAGCCGCCGTCGCTGGAGCAGTGGCTCGACGCGCTGGTGAAACTCCTCGGCGTTCACGGGGAGCGGCGCAAGGGCGTCGCCGGGCAGATCAGCCTCAGCCGACGACCTGACCTGGGCCGACCTGGAGCCGCGACGAACCACTGGAACTGAGCCTTCGCCGGGGCCTCGCGGGTCGCCACGGTGGTCGACGAGCATCCCTGGCTGCGGACCTGCCAACAGATCGCCGCGCAGCAGGGGTTCTTCCACTGGGAGTTGGCCTTCGCGCCGGTCTTCGCCCGACAGGGCGGCTTCGACCTGCAGCTCGGGAACCCGCCGTGGGTGCGGCCCCGCTCGGACGTCGACGCCCTGCTCGCCGAGGGCGACCCGTGGTGGCAACTCGCCCTCAAACCCAGCGAGACCGAACGGACGGCGCGCCGCGCCGACACCCTCGCCGTGCCCGGCGTGCGGGACCTGGTGCTCGACGGCGACCGCCGACGTCGCGGTCACCGCCGCGTTCGTCGGTGACGTGCAGCACTACCCGCACCTGGTCGGTCTGCAGCCGGACCTCTACCGCTGCTTCATGGAACAGACCTGGCGGCACGCCTCGCCGCGGGGAGCGATCGGGCTGATCCACCCGGAGAAGCACTTCACCGACGAGAAGGCCGGTGCCGCTGCGGGAGGCGACGTACGCCCGGCTGCGGCGGCACTGGCACTTCGTCAACGAGCTGAACCTGTTCGCTGACGTCGACCACCACGAAGCACTATCGGGGTTCACGTCTACGGCGTCCGAGTCGGCACGTGCAGTTCCGGCAGGCGTCGTGGCTCTACCACCCGGACACGGTGCTCCGTTCGATGGTCCACGACGGGACCGGGCCGGAGCCGGGTCTGAAGGACCCGGACGGCCGCTGGGACGTCCGGCCACACCGCAACCGGATCGTCGATGTCGACGCCGACGTCCTGCGGACCTGGCACGACGTGCTCGAGACGCCCGAGGTTCCGCTCACCCGGACCCGGATGCTCTACACCCTCAACCGCGCCGTCGAGCGTGTGCTCGCCACCCTGGCGACGCAGCCCCGGGTCGGCAGCCTCGACCTGGAGTTCTCCGCGGGGTGGGACGAGAAGCATCGACCGCGACAGAAGGGCTTCTTCACGTCCCGGTGGGGGGCGCCCGACTCGTGGGACGACGTGATCCTGCAGGGACCGCACCTGTTCGTCGCGACGCCGCTGTACAAGTCGCCGAACCCGACGATGCTGCACAAGCAGGACTGGTCGGCGACCGACTTCGAGGCGTTGCCGCCTGACGCGATCCCGGTCACGGCGTACAAGCCCGCCGGGAACCGCGACGACTACGACACCAAGTACACCCACTGGGGAACCGACAACGACCCCATCCCCGCCCGCGACCACTACCGCCTCGCCTGGCGACGCATGGCAGCCAACACGGGCGAACGAACGCTCATCCCGGCCCTGATCCCGCCTGGCGCTGCCCACGTCGACGGCGTCTTCGCGTGTCGGCTGCCCAGTGATCAGCTCTCAGACGTCTGGTCGCGGCTGGCGTCGTGTCTGTCGTCACTTCTCGCGGACTTCTCGGTGCGTGTGGCGCCCAAGAGCGACATCTGGCGCGTACGTGCGCTCGACGACTTGCCATCGCCGAGGCTCGACCCCCACTTCTGGGCTGCCGCTGCTCCTTCGGGCTCTGCGCCTCAACTGCGTCGTCGATGCCTACGCGCGATCTGTGGGCATCGGTGCTGGCAGACGGATTTCGGCGCGGACCGTGGACGGGAGGCCATCGGCATGCGGCGCGCAGCTCTGGCTGGAGTCGTCGGTGCCGGGTGGACCGCAGACACTCCGCTGCGCATTGCGGCCGACCGTCGTCAGGCGCTGGTGGAGATCGACGCGCTGGTCGCGCTCATGCTCGGGTGTGACCGCCGATGAGTTGTGCACGATCTACCGGACGCAGTTCCCGGTGCTGTATGGCTACGACCGCAACCGGGACTTACTACGACGCGAACGGTCGTCTGGTGCCGAACGAGGTGCTCGTCCGGTGGCGCAAGCGCGGGGATCGGCTGTCCGAGGAGGAGCGCACCGCGACGAACGCGGCGGGCAACACCTACACTACGAGTTGCCGTTCCGGACGCTGGATCGTGAGCACGATATGCGGGTCGCGTACGCGGAGTTCGAGCGTCGGCTGCGGGAGCGTTCGTGACGGAGCTGCTGCCGACCGAGCAGGCGCACGGCGTCCGGCAGGGGTTGCTCGACTATCTGACGACGACGTTCGCGCTCGCCGACCAGGACGCCCGGTTGGCGTTGAGCGAGTTCCTGGAGGACTCGGCGGACGGCATCTTCAAGGGTCCGTATCTGCGGTTGCGCCTTCCGTACCGGGCCGCGGCGGACGGGTGGCAGCAGACGCTGGATTGGCGTCCGCCGCTGGAGCCGTACGGTCATCAGGCCGCCGCGTTCGCGCGGCTGTCGAGTGCGCAGCTCGGCGCCGACCGGCCTCGTCCGTTGCCGACGCTGGTCACGACGGGGACCGGGTCGGGTAAGACCGAGGCGTTCCTGGTGCCGATCCTCGATCACGTGCTGCGGGAACGCCGCGCGGGGCGGGCGGGGGTGAAGGCGTTGATCCTGTACCCGATGAACGCCCTGGCGAACGATCAGGCGGGTCGGCTCGCGTCGTGGCTGACCACGCACGATGAGCTGCGCGGCATCACCGCGGGCCTGTACACGGGTCAGCAGGTCGAGCAGCGCACCCGGGTCAGCTCCGCGGGGTTGATCACCGACCGGGGGATCCTGCGGGACGACCCGCCGGACATCCTGCTGACGAACTACAAGATGCTCGACCAGTTGCTGCTGCGCCCCGACGACCAGGGGATCTGGCGGGACAGCGCGCTGAGCCTGCGCTACCTGGTGCTGGACGAGTTCCACACCTACGACGGCGCGCAGGGCACCGACGTCGCGATGCTGCTGCGCCGGCTCGGGATCGCGCTGAAGAGCTGGTGGCCCGACGGACGACCCGACCATCACCGAGGCCGACCGGCAGCGGCCGTTGGGGCGGATCACCCCGGTCGCGACGTCCGCGACGCTCGGCGACCGGGGCGACCCGGCGGCGATGGTCGACTTCGCCCACACCGTGTTCGGGGAGGAGTTCGACGACCTCGTGCGTGGTGACCGAGTCCCGGCTCGACCTCGCCGAATGGGCCGCCGGCGCCGCCGACGCGGTCCGGCGGCTGCCGATCCCGGCGTCGGCCGGGTCCGAGGGCAGTGACGCGCTGGTGCCGACATCGTTGGTCACCGCCGACTTCACCCGGATCACCGCCGACCTCGACGATGCCGTCGAGGCGGCCGTGGAGGCTGGACTGGACCCGGGGCGGGCGCTCGCGGACGCGGTGCTCGCCGTCCTGTTCGACGCCCCGGCGGCCGACGGTTGCGGCCCTGGACGAGGCCGACCTGCTGGCGCTGGCGACGGCGCACCCGCTGGTGCAGCGGCTGGTCGGGCTCACCGAGGCCGCCGCCCACGTCGACGACCTCGCCGAGGACCTGTTTCCCCAGGAGGCCACGGCGGATCCCCGCCAGGCCGAGGCCCGCCGACTGTTCCTGCTGCACCTGGTCGGGATGCTCAGCCACGTCCGCGCGGTGTCCGGGCGGGCCGCCGCCACGGTGGACCTGCACCTGTGGGTGCGTGAGCTGACCCGGATCGACCGGGTCGCCTCCTCCACGGCGAGGTACCTGTGGAGCGACGACGGCGCCGTCGTCGCCGCAGCGGCGCAGGACTCGACGAGCGAGCAGGACCGGCCGCCGTTCCCCGCGGTGTTCTGCCGGCACTGCGGCCGGTCGGGGTGGGGGGTCGGTCTGGGCCCGGTCGGGGTGGACCTGGACACCGACGACGCGACGATCCGCCGCAACCACGCCGCGGGGGAGGGCCGGTTCCGGGCGCTGCTGTACGCGCCGTTGGAGGCGGACACGGCCTTCTACGACCGTCAGGACGTCGAGGGGTTGCGGTGGTTCTCGGTGCGGCAGCGGGCGATCCTGCCCGCGCCGCCACCGGATGATGACCCGGACTTCCTCGACGGGTGGATCCTGCCCGTGCTCACCCTGGTCGGGCCCGGACGCGGACGAGCAGTCCCACAACGATCTGTGCCCCTCGTGCCTGCAGGACGACGGGATCCGGTTCCTCGGCAGCGCCATCGCGACGCTGTTGTCGGTGAGCCTGTCGACGCTGTTCAACGACGCCCACCTTGACGCCGCCGAGAAGAAGGCCCTGGTGTTCACCGACTCGGTGCAGGACGCCGCGCACCGGGCCGGGTTCGTGCAGAGCCGCTCGCACACCCTGACGCTGCGCTCGGTGCTGCTCGACGCCGTCGGCCCTGATCCGGTCGCCCTCGACGAACTGGTCGACGAGGCGATCCGCCAGGCCGGTGACGACCCGTTCCGCCGGTACCGGCTGGTGCCGCCGACCCTGGTGGAACGCGGTGAGTTCGCACCGTTCTGGGAGAAGGCCTCGCTGCGGTCGGTGCCGGCGCCGGTCCGCAGGCGGGTCCGGTCCCGGCTGCTGTTCGACGCGGTGATGGAGTTCGGGTTGGCCTCCCGGATCGGCCGCACGCTCGAGGCGACCGGCAGCGTCGTCGCCGAGGTCAGCGCCACGGCGGGCCTGGCGGCGATCGGCCGGGTGGTGCTCGCGAACACGCCGCAGGACACCCTCGACTCACTCGCCGCGACCCGCGACGCCGACGTCGCGGCGTGGGTGCGCGGCGTCCTGGAACGGATGCGGGAGCGCGGCGCGATCGAGCACCCCTGGTTCGGGGCCTACATCACCGAGGACGGCTCCCGGTACCGGATCTGGGGCGGGCGACCCAAGGCGCAGGGCATGCCGGCCTTCCCCAAGGGCCGCGCCGCGCCCGCCTACCCCAGGATCGGCCCGGCGCTGCCCCACGAGGGACTGCTCGACCCGGTGACGTCGGCGCAGAGCTGGTACGCCCGGTGGACCGCCCGGGTGCTGCACGTCAGCGCCCAGCACGGGGCCCGGCTGGCGAAGGCACTCTTCGAACGGCTCGCGAGCGAGGGCATCGTCCGCGCGTTCGCGACCGCCAGCCAGGCGACGGTCTACGCCGTCCCGCACTCCTCGGTGCTGGTGAGCCGGCCGAGCCTGGACGCAGTTGCAGGCGAAGGAGTGCCTGCTCGAGTGTGTCGTGTGCCGCAACCGGTACCCGGCGACCCCGACGGTCGTCGCGCAGCTCGACGGGCAGCCGTGCCTGCTGGTGCGCTGCCCCGGGGTGCTGCGGCGTACCGCGCTGGGCGAGAACTACTACCGGCGGCTGTACGCCTCGGGCGACCCGCGCCGGGTGGTGGCCCGGGAGCATTCCAGCCTGCTGGACGACGCCACCCGGGTCGCCTACGAGACGGCGTTCAAGTCCGGTCAGGACGACCCCCGCTCGCCGAACGTCCTCGTCGCCACGCCCGACGCTCGAGATGGGCATCGACATCGGTGACCTCTCGGCGGTGATGCTGGCCTCGCTGCCGCGGACCGTGGCGTCCTACCTGCAGCGCGTCGGCCGGGCCGGCCGGCTGACCGGCAACGCGCTGAACCTCGCGTTCGTCACCGGCCGCGGTGAGCACCTGCCGCGGCTCGGCGACCCGCTGTCGGTGGTCAACGGCCGGGTCCGCCCGCCCGCGACGTACCTGGGCGCCGAGGAGATCCTGCAACGCCAGTACGTCGCCCACCTCATCGACCGGTTGGCCCGGACGACGGACCACCGCCCGCGCCGCGCCGCCGACGTCCTCGGCCGCACCGGGCCCGGCTCGTTCCTGGCCGACCTCGTCGCTCTCGCCGAGACGGACCCGGCCGATCACCTCGACCGGTTCCTGGGGGCGTTCGGCGGCCTGTCCGCGGTGAGCGCGCAGGCGTTGCGGGAGTGGGCCACCCCCGGCGACGGGCCGGGCAGCAGCGGCCTCGCCGCCCACCTGTACGCGGCCGCGCAACGGTGGGCCGCGACCATCGAGGAGCTCAAACACCGCCGGCAGGGCATCGAGGCGGCCCTGCCGGAGTTGAGACAGGTCGCCGAATCGCCCGCGGCGACCGACGACGACACGCGGGCCGCCCGGTCGGCCGCCGCGGCGCTGCGGCTGACCAGGGGACAGATCGCCGGGCTGCGGGACCAGTTCTGGGTGGCCTCGCTCGAGGAGCACGGGGTGCTGCCGAACTACACCCTGCTCGACGACGCGGTCACCCTGGACGTCGCGGTGACCTGGATCGACCCGGACACCCAGGAGTACCTCACCGACCAGGTCGGCTACCGGCGCGGCTCGGCGAACGCGCTACGCGAGTTCGCGCCCGGCGCGGTCTTCTACGCCCAGGGGTTGGAGATCGAGATCGACTCGGTCGACCTCGGCTACCAGGGCGGCGCGGTCCGGCCGTGGGCGTTCTGCCCGGACTGCGGGTACGCCGTCGACCGGGCCGCGACCGGCACCCTGGTCGCCGTCGGTTCGTGTCCGCGCTGCGGGGGGAAGGGCATCGCGGACACCAGACAGCACCTCGACGTCGTCGAGCTCACCCGGGTCTCCGCCGAGCTGCGCCGTGACGAGGCCGCCATCACCGACCGGCGCGACGACCGGCGCCGGGAACGCTTCGCCATCTTCGTCGCGGCCGACGTCGACCCGACGGCGGTGCGCCGCGAGTGGTACGTGGAGAACTACGACTTCGGGTTGAAGTACCTGCGCCGCATGGACATCCGCTGGGTCAACGGCGGCCGGTTCTCCGGATACGGAGCCGCGACGTCGATCGGCGGTGTGCAGCGGCCGGCGAACCTGTTCCGGGTGTGCGCCGGCTGCGGCAAGCTCGACCGCTCCGCCAAGACCAACCGGCCCGACGAGCACCGCGCGTGGTGCCCGCACCGCCGCTCCTCGCAGGAGAACACCCGCACCCTCGCCCTGATGCGGACGTTGAGTACCCAGGGTGTGCTGCTGCGGCTGCCCCGGTCGGTCACCATCGGCGACGTCTTCGCCGTCCCGAGCCTGTCCGCGGCGCTGCTGCTCGGCCTGCGCGAGCAGCTCGGCGGATCCCCGGACCACCTCGCCGTCGCCCAGGTCACCGATCCCAGCTACGAGGCGGGTGGGGGAGCGACCCCCGAGGCGCTGCTCGTCCACGACGTGGTGCCGGGCGGCACCGGGTACCTCGCCGAACTCGCCGACCCGGCCCGGCTGTGGGACCTGCTGCACCGCGCCTACCAGGTGGTGCGGGACTGCCCGTGCGCCGACGAGCCGCGCCTGGCGTGCCACCGCTGCCTGCTGCCGTTCGCCGGGGGGATGCTCCCGGTGGACCTGGTCTCCCGGCAGGCCGCCGAACGGCACCTGCGGGCGATCCTGGCCTCCGGCCGCTCGGACGTCGACCCCGCCTCCTGGGAGAGCCGACGGGTGGGCGACGACCACGGTGCCGCCGGGCAGGGACACCACCGAGTCCCACCTGGAACAGCACTTCCGCAAGGTGTTCCGGGACCGGGTCAAGGCCCTCGGCGCGACCGTGAAGGACATCCCGTGGCCGACCGGGAACCGGCTGCAGATCGGCTTCCCCGGCGCGACCCGGGTCTGGACCCTCGACCCGCAGGAGGTGCTGCACGGGTGCCGGCCCGACTTCGTGCTGCGCAGCAACGACCCGAACATTCCGCCCGTCGCGGTCTTCACCGACGGGCGGCAGTTCCACGCCAGCCTCGAGCACAACCGGCTCGCCGACGACGCGACCAAGCGCCGCACCCTGCGCGAGCACGGGATCGTCGTCCTCGCCGTGACCGCCCGGGACGTCGAGTCCGCCGCGCACACCGAGATCCCCGTGACGCCACCGTCGTGGTTCCGCGACGAGGTCGTCGCCACCGCCCTGCAGACCGGGCAGTTCGCGTTCAGCGGCACCACCGTCGAATCCCTCACCGGTGGACCGTTCGCGTTCCTGCTCCACTGGATCCAGAAGCCGGCCCCCGACGAGCACACCCACCTCGCGGACGTCGTCCCGCTGTTCTTCCTGCCCGGGGCGACCCCGGTGCCGGTACCCCCCGGCCCGCTCGCTGCGGCCGCCGCGGTGTTTCTCGACGACCCGCCGTCCGAACCGGGGGCGGAGGGAACGGAGCCCGCGTTCTGGTGGCGGGCCGGGCCGCTCGGCGTCCTGGTCCGGGTCACCCAGGGACACGGCGCCCTGTCGACCGACCTCGCCGTCGTGATCGACGACCGCGACGACGCGCTCACCGACCCTGGGCACGACGAGGCGTGGCGTGAATGGCTGCGGATCAGCAACGCCCTCACCCTGCGCACCGGACCCATGAGCATCACGACCGTGAGCCAGGCCCTCACCACGACGGGGGCCGACGCCGGCACCCTCGTCGAAACCGAGCCCGCCGCGGCTCGAACGCCGGTCGGTGAGACCGCACGAGAAACCGTGGACCTACCCCCGGAATGGCGCAAACAGATGGCGAACGCCTTCTCGGCAGCCGAGGTGGACCTGCTCACCGAAGCTGGCCGTGACCGGGCAAGTTCCGGTTCCCGTGGTCGGTGACGAGGTCGAGGGCATCGTCGTCGACCTCGCCTGGCCCGACCGGCGGATCGCGGTCTTCCTCACCCCCGACCCCGACACCCGCCGGGAGCTCGAGGCCGCCGGCTGGCGAGTCCTCGGCCCCGACCTCGAACCCCTGCTCGCCGCGCTGGCCGCAGCCACCCCCGGGACGGAAGGACCCTGATGCCCACCATCGTCATGGCCAAGGTCAAGGGCAAGATCGACCCGTCGGTGGGGAAGAAGGCCTACGCCTTCCTGGAGAAGCTCAGCGAGAACGACACGACCCCCGGCCTGCACATCGAACCGATCGCGAACAGCGCCGATTCCCGGGTGCGCACCGGACGGGTCGACCAGTTCTACCGGGCCGTCCTGTTCAAGCTCGTGGCCGGCGGCGGAACCACGTACGTGTACCTGGGGATCTGGCCGCACGACGACGCCATCGCCACGGCCAGGACGGCCGTGCTGAGCGTCAACCCGGTCAACGGGGTCACCGAGGTCAGACTCGTCGAGACCACAGCACAGACCCCCGCAGCCCCGCCGCCCCCGCACACCGCGCCATCCGTTGCTCCGCGACCCGAACCAGTGCTCGTCGGGGTCGGCGTGACCCGCGATGCCCTCGTCGACGTCCTCGGGATCGAACCGGCGGTCGCCGACCGGGCGCTGGCCGCCGTGGACGACGACGCCCTGCTGGCGGTCGCCGCGGGCGCCGTCGAATGGCAGGGGCTGGCCCTGCTCGACCTCGCCGGTGGCACACCCGTCGAGGAGGTCACGGCCAAGTTCGCCCTCGAACCCGTCGCCGACGAGGTCACCCCGCTCGAGGCGACCGAGGACGAACGACTCGTCCGGGGCCTGCACCGACCCGGCCGCCCAGATCACCTTCGCCGCCATCGAAGGCCGCGAGGAACTACGCCGGATCATCGAAGGCGGCGACTTCGGGGCCTGGCGGGTGTTCCTGCACCCCGAACAGCGCGCCTACGCGCAGAAGACCTACAACGGGCCGTTCCGGCTCTCCGGTGGCGCCGGAACCGGCAAGACCGTCGTCCTGCTGCACCGCGCCCACGCCCTGAGCCGACGAACCCCCGAGGCGCGGGTCCTGGTGACGACGTTCACGACCAACCTGGCCGAGGCCATGGCGACCGACCTGCGCCGGCTCGACCCGGACCTGGGCCAGGCGAAGAAACCCGGTGAGCCGGGGGTGTACGTCAGCGGCATCGACGCCCTGGCCAGTGCCGTCCTACGTGCCGCCGCCACCGATCTGGCCCCCGACGTCCAGACCGTCCTCGGCGTCGCCGGGGCACAGGCCGGACCGAGGTTCGCGTCCAACCCGTGGCGCGACGCCATCGAGACCGCCGGAGCGGCCCTGCCGCAGACGCTGCGCAGCGACGCGTTCTTCGCCGCCGAATACGCCACCGTGATCCTGCCGCACCGGATCACCACGAAGCAGGACTACCTCAAGGTCCGCCGTCCGGGCCGCGGCGTCGCCCTCGACCGCGCCAAGCGGGCCGCGGTCTGGGACGTCGTGGCCGCCTGCCGCGCCCAGGCCCGGGTCGCCGGCACCCTCGACTTCACCGAAGCCACCGCGATCGCCGCCGCCCACCTCGAACGGGTCGCCGACGACGGTCCCCTCTTCGACCACGTCCTGGTCGACGAGGGCCAGGACCTCTCACCCGCCCACTGGCAGCTGCTCCGGGCGCTGGTCGCCGAGCACGCCGACGACCTGTTCATCGCCGAGGACTCCTACCAGCGCATCTACGGCCGGCGCGTCGTCCTCGGCCAGTACGGGATCCGGATCGTCGGCCGATCCCGGCGCCTCACCCTCAACTACCGCACCACCGCCCAAACCCTCGCCTACGCGCTGCGCATCCTGCAGGGCGGCGCCTACGTCGACCTCGAGGACAGCGCAGAGTCCGCGACGGCCTACCGCAGCGCCCGCACCGGTCCCCGACCCCAGGTCATCGACAGCCCCAGCCTGACCAGGCAGCTCGACGCCGTCGCGGACACCATCCAGGGCTGGGTCAGCGGCGACGACGCCCCACCGCCCGAGACCATCGCCGTCCTCGTCCGCGACCGCTGGGCCCGCGACCGCGTCGCCGCAGGGCTGGCCGAACGCGGCGTCCAGATCCGGTCCGTCGACCGCGAAGCCATCAAACCCGGCCAGCCCGTGGTCATGACCATGCACCGAGCCAAGGGCACCGAGTTCAGCAAAGTGCTCCTCTTCGACGTCTCCAAAGACTCCATCCCCGCTGCCCTCAAAGACCAGCAGTACTCCGAGGACGCCTACGCCGACGCGCTGCTGCGGGAACGCTCACTGCTGTACGTCGCCGCCACCCGCGCCCGGGACGAACTCGCCGTGACCTACCGCGGCGCGCCCAGCAGCCTCGTCGGGCCAACTGGTTGAGGCGCGGACCGCAACTGCCCAGCAATGCAAACACGGCGTGTGGACTGGCTCTCGTCCCACTGTGCCGGAGCACTCGACGGACTTGAGCCACCAACTCACGCTGGCGTCGTCGCATCCGCCCATGTCATGTCTCATTCGATCTGAGGCACGATCATGTCGCTGACCTGCGGTGCCTCAGATCGTTTGAGACGCCGGTGCTCTGGGGCGTCTCAAACGGTCTGGGACTGGGCGAGGCGCGTGTCTCTGACGCGGACCCGTTCGGTGACGGTGTCACGGCTGCCGGTCGGGGATGCGGTAGCGGCGCTGGGGATCGGCGAGGTGCTCCTGGATGAGGCGTTCGACCCGGTCGTGCTGGTGGTGGTGGGGTGTGACGCGGCGGGTGAACTCGGCGTGGAATGCCTGTCGGGCTGGGCGTGCCTGGGGTCGGCGGTCGATGATCTTCTTGCGCCAGTAGCGGCTGGCCAGCAGCGCGGTCAGGGCGACGGTCTCGGGATAGATCGACTGCGCGGCGCAGCGGGTCGTGGAAGTCGAGGTCCTCCGAGTCGATGTCGCGCGCCGGTGTAGCGGTGGAGGCGCTGGTCGCGTTCGGTGCTGTAGTCGTGCAGCCAGGCCAGTTTCCACCAGATGCTGGCCGCGTCGGTGTAGGCGAGGAACACTTCGCGCCGGCCGCGGCGGCGGACCAGGCGCCGGTGGCGGGTCTGGGCCTGGACGACCTCGGGCAGGGCTCGGCAGGTCGAGTTGCTGGTCGTAGCTGTCGGCGTCGGGCCCGATCCAGACCTGGTGTCGGCGGCAGACGTTGTCCTCGACGCTGAGCCAGATCTCCGGCTCCAGCGACCCAGTCCGGGTCGACGCTCGCGGTGGGGGCCGCGCCGCGGCGGGCGGCGCAGAACCGGCACGGCGGCCGGTGGCCGGCATGGTTCGGGCAGCGGCCGCCCGGTCACCGGCAGCGGCCCGCCCGGACCGGTCGAGCCGACCTGCAGGTCCGGGACCGCGGACAGCAGCCGCTGCTGGTCGATCCCACACAGTGCGGCGATCCACCGGGACCTGACCGGCGGGTCCTCGTCGGTGTCCGGTGGACGCATGGTGAGCCGCTCCCAGACGGCGCGGTCGGGGACGTGGTTGGCGGCGGCCACCCGGGCCAGGTAGGAGAACCGGGTCTCGTCCTGCAACGGGACCACCAGCCGCGGGACCGGCGGCGGGGGCTTCGGGATCCAGCCACGGGGTGGGGACCCGGATGTCCCGGACCCGACGCGCCGCACACGGTCACCGACCCGGCCGTGGTCGCGGTCGCGCGTCGTCGTGGCCATCGCCGGTCAGTCGGGACAGCAGGGCTGGGGTGGCGGCGGACTGGGCGCTGTGGTCGATCTGGATCTCGTCCAGCAGGTCCGGGGTGATGGCTTCGGTGCCGTCCAGGATCGCGGTGATCGCTGCGGCGCGGATCAGGTGCATCAGGCTGCCGATCATCCCGCCGGTGCGTTGGTGCAGGTAGCGGGCCTGCCCGGTCAGGGTGCCCGGGACGTGGGCGTGCAACCGGAGGGCGCCTTCGAGGGCGGCGATCAGCTGGTGCCATTCGTCGACGTAGCCGAACGCGTTGGTGCGCAGCAGCACGCACCGTCCGGCCAGCTGCCGGCCCCGGATCCCGGTGAACAACCCGGAGCGCTCCACGTCGATCCCGGCGTAGACGAACGTGGCCGGGATGTGCTCGGTGAAGTACTTCAAGTGGTCCGACAGGTCCTCACCCGGGCCTGGTCGCCAGGTTCAAGTTGTGGATCTCGTCGACCAGCACCACGTCGATCTTCGCGTCGACCAGGACCCGGCAGACCGCCTCGGCGATGTCGGTGGTGTTGTCCCGGCGGGTGAACTCCGGCAGGCCCAGGAACCGGGCGAACTCCAACGCCAGCTTGCGCGGTGACCCCGACGCGGGGGTGGTGACGTAGACGACCGGGATCCGTGCCCGGGTCGGGGTAGCGGGCCCGGACCCGTAGCTCGTAGGCGCGGCCGAACTGCTTCAACGCGGTGGTCTTGCCGGTGGTGCCGTCCCCGGACACGATCAGCCCGCGGCGGGCGCCGACCTCGCGCCGGTTCAGCACCGTCAGCAGCGACCCCTGCCGGATGATCGTCTTCACCGTCGAGGTGGTGACCACGACCAGTTCGGAGTGGTAGTCCAACCGTGCCTCGTCGTAGGTCTGCCGGGCGGCGTCGTCCAGGCCCTGCCACTCGCTCGTCCGGCAGCAGGTCGAACGACGCCGGGTCGGTCTGCACGAACCGCCGCCACCCGCTCAGCGACGTCGTCGGGTCCCGCCGGTCCGGGCCCTCCACCCCGACACTCGAAGACCGTCGAGGTCACCATCGCCGTCGGCCTCCTTACGGGCGTCGAAGATCTCCAACGGCACCACCACCGCGGGAACCTCGTCGTCCTGCTCACCGTGGCGCGGGAAGACCTCGACGTCGGGCGGCTGCTGGTGCCGACGTGGCCTGGCCGGCGCCGGCCGACCGCGCCACGTCCGGTGCAGACGCAGCGGGATCGGAGTCCTGGTCTGGATGCAGGCCGGCGGGTGCGGCGCGACGGTCCGGGGTCGCCGCTCGTGCGCGGGCGGCCTTCTTGCGGTCCTTGCGCCGAGCCGCAGCCGACTCCCGAGACGCCTTCCCCGTGCGCTGGGACGCATCGGCGGCCTGCCCCTCGGGGAGGTCGTCCGGGCCGGTGGCGGCGCGCCGCAGGATGCTCGCGACGGCCTGGGCGATCTCGGTCTCGGTGCCCGGATCCGTGCCGCGGCGGGCCACGACCTCGCGGGCGTGGCGCCAGGCGGCCTCGGCGAACGGGGCCGGGGCGGTGGACAGGTGCCGCCACGGCGCCATGATCCAGGCGTTGTTCCCGTGGTCGTTCCAGTGGTCGCGGACCCAGACCCGGGTGACGTCGTAGGGGTCGTAGTGGACCTGCCAGCGATGCCCGCGTCCGGCCACCCCGGAGCGTTGCCCCCGCAACGGGTTCAACGCGTCGGCGTCGTAGGAGCGGTGCCCGATCCGGATCCCGGTCGTGGTGATCGCCCGCCAGCACGACGGCAACAGGCTGATGTACTCGGTCGCGCTCAACGCGACCGGCACGTAGCCGGCGACCGCGACCAGCGCGGCGTACTTCTCGTTCGGGCTGAGCATCACCCCGGGAGTGAGCGGGTCGCGCAGGCCCTCGTGCGGGCGGTGCTGCCAGCACGCGACCACCCACTCCTCGAGCAGGTCCTGCAAGGCGTGGATCGGCCACGACCGCTTGCGCGGCGACGTCGCCGCCGCGGTGCTCGACGCTGCGGCCGGTGTAACCGGCCACGTGCTGGGCGAACAGTCCGGACACCGAACCCAGAGTCCGTTCGATGATCGGCTTGTCGGTCGGGGTTCTGGGGTGGGCCGGTTGCAGCGAGACCCCCAGCGACTGGCACGCCGACCGGAACGCCGCCGACAGGTAGACCTTCCCGCGGTCACACACGATGGTCTCCGGGAAGATCACCGGCTGAGCCGCCGCGGCGGCGAGCCGTTCGTCGACGTCCAGCATCGCCGGATACGGCAGCACCGACCGCGCCATCCGCAACGCCTCAGGCCAGCCCGGGCGCAGCGGCTGCGGGGTCAACGCCCGCGCCAGCAACAACGCCGCATCGACCGCCTTGGTGCTCGGCCGCAGCACCACCGCCGCCAGGGTGCGGGTCGCGACATCGACCAGCCGGTCAGCTCCGCCCGATCCGTCGAGCCGTCGTCCAGCACCACCAGCACGTCCAACGGCGTGGAATCGATCTCCATCAGCTCACCCGGCCGCAACGCCGTCACCAGCGTGTGCGCGCCGTCCGGACGCTGAGCCAGCGACCGGCGCGTCCGCGCCGATGCGAACGTGCCCCGCCCGGCCTCGATCGACTCGACCAGCCGGTAGAACGTCGCCCGGGACGGCATCACCGGCGCGCCGCACCTCACCACATCGTCGTCCGCCATCGGCGTGCGTGCTCGTCGCGCAGGCGCTGCTCGACCTGACGCATCAACGTCGCACGGGACACCGTCGACGCCTGCGCGGTGGCGGTCATCGCCTCCCGGACGGCCTCGACCACCCGCCGATCCACCCGGCCCTCGGGCGGCCCGTCGCCCGGGGCCAGCCTGCCGGTCGACCAGCCCGGCCAACCCGGCCCGCTCGTAACGGCGGCGCATCCGCTGGACCGTGCTTGAGCGACACCCGCTCCCCAGCCCGCGCCAACTCCTCAACCTTGGCCTGTCTCCCGGGCCCGCAGCGACACCCGCAGCGGGTCGTACTCCGCCCGCGGGGGCGTTCCCGGCCCGGCGTCCGGGGCCAGGCCGGTCATCAACTCCACCAGGTGCCGTTCCCACCAGGCCGCCCGCTCGGCCGCCGCCGGTGGCAGATCCTCCAGCACCGTGACCGGGCCCCGTCCGTGACTCCCGGCCCGGGATCGGACAACACCGCGAAGTCCACCGCCGCCAGCAGATGGGTCAGCAGCACCACCGACGCCCCGCCACTCGTGCCCGCCGGCCGCTCCCCGGCCGGTGCCAGGCGCACCATGGCCCCGTCCAGGCCGACGACCTCGTGCTCGGCGCCCGTCGAACCGGACCCGATCCCCGACCCGCACCACCTGCCGACGAACTGGACCACCACTCATCCGCACCACCTCCCCAGCCGCTGCACCGCCGCCGATCCACCGGCCGCGTCGACGACACGACACCGGCGTCGCTCAGCGATAACGCCACCCGCTCGAGACCGGCGGCGTGCAGACGCCCGCACCACAGCCAGTGGTAGAGCCCGGGCAGCACCCGCACCGGGTCACCCAGCCTGCCGCGCGCCCTCACCCAACGGCATCCCGGCGCCGAACACCTCTCGTGCGGCATCCATCTCGACGATCCGGCCATGACGCGGATGCCGGTAGCCGGCCAGCCACCGCACGTTCGCCAGCAACGTCGGCCCGACCGCGCCGACCCGCCGGAACCGCCACCCGACCTGCTCGCACGCCTGCCGGGTCACCTCGAACGCGGCCGCGTCACGCTCCTCGACCCGATCGTCGGCGCGCACGTCGACCACCAACCCGGACCCGTCCGCCAGCCGGGCGAAGTAGTCCGGCACATGCCGACGCCGCGCCCCTGTCGGCGTCCCGCCAGGACAGCCGGAACGGCTGCGACACGATCCCGATCACGGCTCGGGTCGAAGTCCAGCATCATCAACTGGTCGCGTTCCAGCCAGGACTCGAACCCCACATGCGCCCCTGTGGTCGCCGACCACCACCAGCCCGAGAAGCTCGACTGCCCGCGATACGAGGCGAACCCCCGCCACGGCAACGCCGACTCCAACGGCGTCGTCCACGACGACGACCACGGTCCGGACCGCACCCCACCGTCCGCTGACCGGCACTCCACCCAGACCGAGTCAACAGCCCGAACCCGCACAGCAGCCACCGCTGCCATGATCAGAACGCTACGCGCCGTGCCTCAGAACGAATGAGACGAACTATGGCGTGTCGCAGATCGAGTGAGACAACCAGCCACATGCCTCAGACCGAGTGAGACAGACGCCAGATTGCCTGAGACTGACAGCCCACGTCCATGCGGATCCAGGATCCTCCGCGGGCGTTTCGACGGGCAGACGTGCTAACACATCGCTAACAAACGATCTAGAGACTGGCTCCGATACTCCGGAACCGGCCTCTGACCTGCACTGATGTGGTGGGCGATACTGGGATTGAACCAGTGACCTCTTCCGTGTCAAGGAAGCGCTCTCCCACTGAGCTAATCGCCCGCGGACCCGCCTCGGCGGGTCCTAGGAGGTGGAGACGGGATTTGAACCCGTGTAGACGGCTTTGCAGGCCGTTGCCTCGCCTCTCGGCCACTCCACCGAGTCATCGGGTGGGATCTCCGAGCGGACGACGGGATTCGAACCCGCGACCCTCACCTTGGCAAGGTGATGCTCTACCAACTGAGCCACGTCCGCGTGCTGCCGGCGACCGATTCGGCTCCCAGCGGCGTCTGGAACATTAGCCGACCGGCACGGGGAGCGTCCAACCACTAGCGTGCCCACGTGCCCACAGGGTCTTCGGGATCCGGGCGGCCGCAGCGCCTCACGGATCAGGCCGTCGCCGAGGCGGTTCCGGCCGGCAGCCAGGGTCGGGCCTGGTTCGGCGGCGCGATGGCGCACGACGTGGTCGAGGCGAGCAACGACCCGGCCGTCCTCGACCGGGGCGGCTGGTGGGCGGTCGTGATCACATTTGAGGGCGCCGTCCGGCTGTGGCGTTTCGCCCGCCGTCTGCCACGACCGCTACCGACGCCCAGTTCGCCCTGGCCCGGGGTCCCCGGGGACTGGACGTCGTCCCTGGACCGGGCCGCCTACGTCGCGGGGGTCGGCGAGATCCGCCGCCGGATCCGGGAGGGCGATGTCTACCAGGTCAACCTCTGCCGCCTGGTTTCGGCGCCGGTGGGCGGCCCGGACGGCGAGCAGCACGACCCGTGGGCGCTCGCCGTCCGGCTGGCCCGGGGCAACCCCGCCCCCTACTCAGGTGTGATCGACGTGCCGGCGGCCGGCGGGTTGCCGCGCACCCGAGTGGTCTCGGCGTCCCCGGAGCTGTTCCTGCGCCGGGAGGGCGAGGTGATCACCTGTTCGCCGATCAAGGGCACCGGGCGGACCGCGGCCGACCTGCTTCCCAAGGACGAGGCCGAGAACGTGATGATCGTCGACCTGATGCGCAACGACCTGCAGCACACCTGCCGGCCGGGCACCGTCGAGGTCACCGGGCTACTCGAGATCGAGCAGCACCCGGGCCTGGTGCACCTGGTCTCCACCGTTCGCGGCCGGCTGACCGAAGGCGCCACCTGGCCGCAGATACTGGCCGCGACCATGCCCCCCGGGTCGGTATCCGGGGCGCCCAAGAGCAGTGCGCTGCGGGCGATCGTCGATCTCGAGCCGGCGGCCCGCGGCCCCTACTGCGGTGCCATCGGCTGGGTGGACGCCGACACCGGGACCGCCTGCCTGGCGGTAGGGATCAGGACCTTTTGGTGGGAGCATCCGGCAGACGGTTCGCGCGCCGGGCCGGTCGGCGCCGATCGCGGGCCGCGCATCTGGTTCGGCACCGGCGCCGGGATCACCTGGGGCAGCGACCCGGACGGCGAATGGGCCGAGACCGAGCTCAAGGCCGCGAGGCTGGTAGCCCTGGCGTCCGCGCCGGACGCAGCCCGACAAGCCGAAGTGGAGAGGCAGCGATGAGTGGTCACCCCGCCACGCCGTTGGTCTGGATCGACGGCCGTGTCATCGACGGGACGCAGGCTCGGATCAGTGCGCTGGACCATGGCCTGACCGTCGGCGACGGAGTGTTCGAGACCTGCAAGGTGGTCGACGGCCAGGCGTTCGCGCTGACCCGGCACCTGCGCCGGCTGGCTCGTTCGGCGTCGGTTCTCGGGTTGCCCGAGCCGGACGTCGAGCAGATCCGCGCGGGTGCCAAGCAGTTGCTGGCCGCCGCTGGTGGCTTGGTGCTGGGCCGGTTGCGGATCACTGTGACCGGGGGAGCGGGGCCGCTCGGCTCGGACCGCAGCACCTCCGCGCCCACGATCGTGGTGGCGGTCTCGGCTACTGCCGTATGGCCGGACCGGATCGCCGCGGTAAGCGTGCCGTGGCGCCGCAACGAGCACTCGGCGACCGCCGGCGCGAAGACCACCTCGTACGCCGAGAACGTCGTCGCTCTGCAGTACGCTCGCGCCCGCCGCGCCCACGAGGCACTCCTTGCGAACACGACTGGAATGCTCTGCGAGGGAACCGGTTCCAACGTGCTGCTCGACCTGGGCGACGGTTCCCTGGCCACCCCGCCGTTGTCGTCCGGTTGCCTGGCCGGAATCACCCGCGAGCTGCTGCTGGAGTGGGCGGCGGCCGAGGGCCTGCCTCTGGTTGAGAAGGACCTGCCGATGGCGCAGTTGTCGAGCGCCGTCGACGTGCTGCTGACCTCGTCGACCCGTAACGTCCAGCAGGTTCAGCTGCTGGACGGGCGTCCGGTGGCCGGCTCAGAGCTGGGCCGCGCCGCCGTCAAGCTCTTCGCGCGGCAGGCAGCAGCGCAGATCGATCCCTGAGCCGGATCCCTGATCACCGTGGGGCGGGCCTGGCCCCCGGTGTCAGGAGAGAAGCCGGATGAGGGTGGTGTCCAGGTCGAGGTGGATGCTCTCCTCACCGTCCGGTACGACCGCCGCGGTGCGGTCCAGGAAGGCACGGACGTCGTCCGCACCCGCCTCGAGCACGGCCTGCCCGTCGGGAGAGGTCAGGGAGATCATCAACAGTTCGCGGCCGGTGCCCCAGGAGGGCCAGACATGCACGTCGCCGTCACCTACCGGGCAGCTCAGGCCGTTGCGCAGGAGGTCACGCGCGAACACCCATTCCACCTCCATGCCGTCACCGGAGAACACCGCACGGACTGCGTAGGGGTCCGCAGCGCTATATCGCAGGCTGACCGGGAGGGGAACCGCGTCGGCATCGGCGACGACCAGTCGCAGATGCACCGACGCCTCGACGTCCACGTGCGGTTGCATGGTGCTCCCTACTCGAGTGGCGGCCCCCGGCGTGCACTCTCCAGCCCCTGCTGAGGTCTACCACACGCATCCGATCGGTGCGGGCGGCCTAGAGTGAGCAGGTGTCAGTCGAGCATTCCGGCGAGGGACAGCATTCCACTCCCAACGGGAGTTCGGGACCCGCTGAAGCGGCGCGTCCCCCCTCTGGTCGCCAAAGATTGTCCGGTGCGACCAGGAGTGCCCGAGGTGCCCGAGATAGACTGAAGTCACATCCAGTGACGAGTCATGCATATCGCGTCACTGTGGGTGTTGTCGGTGCACTGGTGGTGGCACTCGGCCTGGTTCTGGTGCCGTTCCCCGGCCCCGGGTGGCTGATCGTGATCGTCGGCCTGCTGATCCTCGCCTCGGAGTTCAGGTGGGCGCAGCGTCTTCTGGCCGTGGTCCAGACCCAGGTGAGGGCCTGGACGGACTGGATCACAGCGCAGTCCTGGCCGGTGCGGTTGCTGGTGGGCTTGGTCACCATGGCGTTCGTCGCGGGGGTGCTCTACGCGACTGCCGCCCTGCTCGGACTGCCCGGGTGGATCCCGGGATGGATCGTCCCGCCGTTGCCGGGGTTGGAGCAGCTCTCTACCTGGGCCTGACCAGGAAGGCATTCGCCGCGTGGTGTCACCGGCGCGGGTTACGTCTCGAGTCGGGGACGAATTGGGCCGGGGAACGAATTGGGCCGGGCCAGTCCTGGTTCGCTAGCATCGGGCCAGCACGATGCGAGGGCGATTAGCTCAGCGGGAGAGCGCCTCGTTCACACCGAGGAAGTCACTGGTTCGATCCCAGTATCGCCCACCGTAGAACCGCAGGTCACAGGCCGGCTCCGGGACTCCCGGGAGCCGGCCTCTGGTCGCTTTGTCGGCATTCTGTCGGCAGCTCGTGATGCGCGTCGACGGACGTGGGCGGTCGCGGAGGCCCTCGAACGGGCTGGGCTCCTGCCGCGCCTATCCGGGCGTTCACGTCCGGCCGGTGTCGCTGTCGGTACTCGATAGCGCAAGCGCATCACCATCTGCGTCGCTGCAGGTCTGAACGCGGCGCGAGAGACGGGCCGCTCACGAAAGAGGGCGTCGATGGACCTGCGCGATCGAAGGCGGTGTCAATTCTCACCCAGAGTGATCGTCCAGGTGCGCAGCGCAAATCCGAGGAGGCCACGTGGTCGATCCCACCATCGCCCAGCGCATGGCCGCAATTCACCAGAGCTGGACCATTTCTAGAACGGGCATAACGGCCCGGCGTCCACCGGTAGGGTCGTCGACGCGTCTAACAGGCTGTAACCGGCGCGGCGAGCCTGACTCTCGGCCACGACACCAACCCCGGTGGCCCCGGGTCCTCGCCACGGTCCGGTCAGCCGACGCAACGTTGGCGGTGATCTCGTCCCGGGAGGAGGCCCTCGAATGGGCGCGGCTGATCAGGAACGGGGCGCGGCATGATGCGCCGACTGCTCGCGGTGCTCATCACGGCCCTGATCACCCTGACCGGGCTGGCCGCGGCCCCCACCCAGGCGGCCACGCCCCGGGACATCCAGAATGTCCTCTCGGTCTGGGACGGTGGGGACCAGTGGGTGTTCTGCCACGACCTGGCCGACTACAGCGGCGACCTCGACTACGGCGTCGGTGACCCACCCCGTGCCCAGTGGGCGTCGTGGGTCCGCCAGCTCGACGCCTGTTGGGGGCGCAAGCACATCGTCCACATCCGGTACAACCACGAGGTCAACGGTGACTGGTTCCCGTGGTCGAAGAAGACCCCGGCTCAGTTCCGGCGGGACTTCGCCGACTTCAAGGCCTTCGTGAAGAAGCACTCCAAGCACGCCATCTCGATCAACTTCGGCTTGGCTTTGAACTACACCACCCACCGGTACCGGGTCGACGACTACTGGACCCCGGCCGCCGACTACGTCGCGGTGTCGATGTACGAGACGCAGTGGATCGCCGCCGACTGGCTCCGGTTCCGGGACTCGACGGCCGGCCCGGCGTGGTGGTGGCGGTGGGCGCGCCAGCACAACCGGAGGCTCGCCTACGGCGAGTGGGGAGCCGCGACCCCGCAGTGGCAGACGCGGATGAGGCTCTGGGGCGCTTGGCACGGCGTCTACTACGGGGCGTATCTGTACTGCGGCGACGGCTCGCATGACTGTGGGCGTTGGATTCCCTACCTGTCGCGTATCTGACCCGGCTGTGGCCTGCCCTGCCCTAGGCCTGCTGCTGCAGCCAGTCGGTGGGGACGTCGTCGACTCCCCGCACGCCATGCAACAGCTCAGAGTCGATCGGCTGCCCGGTGCGGATCACGGTCAGCCGGCCCCGGCTCTCCAGGATGACCAGGGCGATCTGGCGCCTACTGGTCACGCCGTTCTGGCGCAAGGCCGACCACAGCTGGGACTGAGTCATCCGGTGCCGGCGCAGCTCACGATGGCGGACCTCCTCGCCGATCATCAACAACGCCGGTGCCCGGTGGATGGCTCGCCGGCCGGGCCGCAGGGCGGCCCACCGGCCGAGGAACCGCTCCAGGACCATCAGGGTGCCGATCGCGACCAGACCGCCGGTCATCGTCGGCGAGTCGCCGAGAGCCGCGCGCGCGGTGATCGCCCCGAGCAGCGTCGTCACCGCCAGGCTGAAGGTGGAGAGACCGGCCATCAGCTGCTGGCCCCATACCCGCAGCACCGCCGTCAGACAGAGGTAGAGCACGGTCGAGGAGATGACCACGCTGAGCGCGCCGAGCGCGGAGATGCCGAGGTGTGTCCACAGTTCGTCCACGGACCCATGGTGGCGGCAGGTCGAGCCGAACTACCGGTACACGGCGCGCCTCAGCGCAGCACGAAGCCGGTGCCAAGCTCGTCGTCGGCGTCCAGGATGAAGGTGTGCTCCCCGGTCCGGTGGGCCGTGCCGGTCACCTCGGGGACGACGAAGGGCCGGCCGCCATGCTGACCGGACCGAGCGACCACGGCGGTGAACCGGGTGCCGATGATCGAGTCGTGGGTGAGTATCGTGCCCTCGGCAAGCCGCTGCTGGGCGGTGAGCAGCGCGAGGCGCGCCGCCGTGCCTGATCCGCACGGTGAGCGGTCCACCTCGCCGTCGGCGAACACGGTGACGTTTCGCTGGTGCACCCCTGGTGGCAGCGGGTCCTCGCTGTCGCCGAGGTCGTCGAACAGGATCGTGCCGTAGACCCCGGAGAGCCGGTCATCGTCCGGGTGTCGTGCCCCGGGGTGGTCGTTCAGCGCCCACTTGATCTGGCGGCCGATCGCGATCAGGGCGGCGTAGTCCTCCGGGCGAACGGCCAGTCCCACCGCTGAGGCCGGCAGGCAGGCGTAGATCGCTCCACCGTAGGCCAGGTCCGCGTGGACGTCGCCGCGCGCCGTCCGCACCTCGACGCCGCGTGCGATGACGTAGGACGGCACGTTCCGGAACGTCACTGCCCGGACGGCACCGCCGCGGCACTGAACTCGGGCCACGACCCGGCCCGACGGGACGTCGAGGCGGACCTCGGTCTCGCCGTCCGGGTCTGCGGCGACCAGGCCGGAGTGCACCGCCCAGGCGCCGAGCGCGATCGTGCCATGTCCGCAGGCGGTCGAATAGCCGTCCTTGTGCCAGAACAGCACGCCGAGATGGGCGGGTTCTGAGGTAGCGGCGCCACTGGCAGGCTCGGGTGACACCGCGTCGGGAGGCACCAGGAAACAGCCGTACATGTCGGCGTGCCCGCGCGGCTCGTGACAGAGCAGCCTGCGGACGACGTCGACCTCCTGGTGCGTCTGGGCGCAGGCCCGGCGCTCCAGCACCGTGGCCCCGGGGATGTCCGGAACACCGCCGAGAACGATCCGGAACGGCTCGCCGGCTGTGTGGTAGTCCACGGTGCGCACGCTCTGCATACCCGAGACCCTAGGCAGCGAATCGAGCGCATCCCAGAGGGCGCCCTCCGGTCCGACCTATCGTTGGTGGACCGGGGTTAGGGTGAGCTCCCGGCTCGACCACCCGTGTGAAGGAGTCGTGTGACCAGGGGCGCCCTGCTGATCGCCGGTGCCACCTCGGATGCCGGCAAGAGCGTGGTGACCACCGGGATCTGCCGTTGGCTGCACCGTCAGGGTGTCTCCGTGGCCCCGTTCAAGGCACAGAACATGAGCAACAACAGCGTGGTCACCCTTGACGGCGGCGAGATCGGTCGCGCCCAGGGTGCGCAGGCCGCAGCGTGCGGGCTGGAGCCCGAAGCGGCGATGAACCCGGTGCTGCTCAAGCCGGGCATGGCGGCGGACGGTGCGATGAGCAGCCACGTCGTGCTGATGGGTCGACCGTTGACCGAGGTCGATCCCCTGGGCTTTCCCGAGCTGCATCAGCATCTGCGCACCACCGTGCTCGAGGCCTTCGACGACCTGCGCTCGCGGCACGACGTCGTGCTCTGCGAGGGGGCGGGCGGGGCGGCGGAGATCAACCTGCGCGCCCATGACCTGGCCAACCTGGGCCTCGCCTCGGCTCGGGACGTCCCGGTGATCGTCGTCGGCGACATCGACCGAGGCGGGGTGTTCGCCTCCCTGTTCGGCAGCCTCGCCCTCCTGGATGCAGCCGACCAGCGGCTGGTCAGCGGCTTCGTGATCAACCGGTTCCGGGGAGAGCGGAGGATGCTCGATCCCGGTCCGGCGATGCTCGAGCAGCTCACCGGCCGCCCGGTTCTGGGCGTGGTGCCGTGGGTGGCCGGCCTTGCCCTGGACGCCGAGGACTCCCTCGCCCTTGATGCGCCCGTCCCGAGCGCGGGGGAGCCGGTGGGCACCGAGCCGCTCACCGTCGCCGTGGTCCGGCTACCACGGACGTCGAACGCCACCGACGTCGACGCGCTCGCCTGCGAGCCGGGGGTCCAGGTCGTCTGGACCACCTCGCCTGCTCGGGTTCGCGAGGCCGACCTGGTGGTGCTGCCCGGTAGCCGGGCGACCGTCGCCGACCTGGAATGGCTGCGTCGGCAGGGGATCTCCGGGGTGATCGAGGAGCGGGCGCGCCGGCACCGCCCGGTGCTGGGGATCTGCGGCGGGTACCAGATGCTGGGCCGGAGCCTCGTCGACGAGGTCGAGTCGGGCGCCGGCCAGGTCGCCGGGCTGGGCATTCTGCCGGTCGAGGTGGTCTTCGACCGGGCCAAGACGGTACGCCGGGTCAGCGGCACCGAGTACGGCCACCCGGTGACCACCGGGTACGAGATCCACCATGGGCGCGTCCGTCGGGACGCCGGCGCCGAGGCGTTCCTGGACGGGTGCCGCCACGGTGCCGTCTGGGGGACGACCTGGCACGGCGCCCTGGAGTCGGACGCGTTCCGCCGGGCGTTCCTCGCCGACGTTGCCGCGGTTGCCGGCCGCCGTTTCCGTCCGGCGCCCGACACCGATGTCTCCGCCTTGCGCCAGGCGCGCCTCGACGTCCTGGGTGACCTCGTCGCCGACCATCTCGACACCACTGCGCTGCGCAAGCTGATCGAGGGCGGCCCGCCGCCCGGCCTGGAGTTCGTTCCGCCGGGGACGCCGGGCGGGTAGTGGGTGTGCTCGGCCGTCCGCGGCGCGGATACGATCGCACCGCCCGGTGACATGCACCCGGCGACCACCTTCGAAAGGGCTGTGCCGTGTCCGAGGTCGCGATCGTCGTCCGACTGCCTGACGCGCCTGAGGGCGCCGAGCGGACCGTCGAGACCGGGACCACGTACGCCGACCTCTTCGCCGGGGACCGTTCGGTCATCGTCGCGCGGGTGGACGGCGAGCTGCGCGACCTTGCTCACGTGGTGAGCGAGGGTGAGGTCGTCGAGCCGATCCCGGTCGGCAGCGATGAGGGTCTTGCCGTGCTGCGGCACTCGTGCGCCCACGTGCTGGCTCAAGCGGTGCAGGAGACGTTCGCCGAGGCGCGCCTGGGAATCGGCCCGCCGGTGCAGGACGGCTTCTACTACGACTTCGACGTCAAGGAGCCGTTCACCCCCGAGGATCTGCGGGCCCTGGAGAAGACCATGGCCCGGATCGTCAAGGAGGGGCAGACCTTCCGCCGCCGGGTCGTCAGCGACGCGCAGGCTCGCGAAGAGCTGGCCGGCGAGCCCTTCAAGCTCGAGCTGGTCGGCAGCAAGGGTGGCCGTGATGACAGCGGGTACGGCGGCGAGGGCGCGGACGACGCCGGGGCGTCGGTCGAGGTCGGCGCAGGCGAGCTGACCATCTACGACAACCTGCATCGGGACGGCTCGGTGGCCTGGAAGGACCTGTGTCGTGGACCGCACCTTCCCACGACCCGCCTGCTCGGAAACGGCTGGCAGCTGACCCGCAGCGCCGCCGCGTACTGGCTCGGCAACCAGGACAACGCCCAGCTGCAGCGGGTCTACGGCACCGCCTGGCCGAGCAAGGAGGAGCTCAAGGCCTACCAGGAGCGCATCGCCGAGGCCGAGCGGCGCGACCACCGCAAGATCGGCGCGGAGCTGGACCTGTTCTCCTTCCCGGACGAGATCGGCTCGGGCCTGGCCGTGTTCCACCCCAAGGGCGGCATCATCCGCCGCGAGATGGAGAACTACGTCCGGCAGCGGCACATCGACGAGGGCTTCGAGTTCGTCAACACCCCGCACATCACCAAGGAGGGCTTGTTCCAGACCTCCGGTCACCTGCCCTACTACGCGGACACGATGTTCCCGCCGATGCAGATGGAGGGCAGCGACTACTACCTCAAGGCCATGAACTGCCCGATGCACAACCTGATCTACGCCTCGCGCGGACGGTCCTACCGCGAGCTGCCGATGCGGCTGTTCGAGTTCGGTGCGGTCTACCGATTCGAGAGGTCGGGGGTGGTGCACGGCCTGACCCGGGTACGCGGTCTGACCATGGACGACTCGCACACCTACTGCACTCCCGAGCAGGCTCCCGGTGAGATCACCAAGCTGCTCGACTTCATCCTCGGTCTGTTGCGCGACTTCGGGCTGGACGACTTCTACCTGGAGCTGTCGACCCGCGACGACGACTCGGACAAGTTCATCGGCTCGAACGACGAGTGGGCGCAAGCCACTGCGATCCTGGAGGAGACCGCCAGAGCCTCCGGCCTCGAGCTGGTGCCCGACCCGGGCGGTGCGGCCTTCTACGGTCCGAAGATCTCGGTGCAGGCACGGGACGCGATCGGGCGTACCTGGCAGATGTCGACCATCCAGTACGACTTCAACCAGCCCGCCGGCTTCGGGCTGGAGTACCAGGCCGCCGACGGGACCAGGCAGCGTCCGGTGATGATCCACTCGGCCAAGTTCGGCTCGATCGAGCGGTTCTTCGGCGTGCTCACCGAGCATTACGCGGGGGCCTTCCCGCCTTGGCTGGCTCCGGTCCAGGTCGTCGGCATCCCGGTGGCCGCCGACTTCGCGTCGTACCTGGAACAGGTGGCCGAACGCCTACGGGCCCACGGCGTCCGGGTCGAGGTCGACACCAGCGACGACCGGTTCCCCAAGAAGATCCGCACCCACACCAAGGCCAAGGTGCCGTTCCTGCTCATCGCCGGCGGCGACGACGTCGACAAGGGCGCGGTCTCGTTCCGTTTCCGCGATGGCAGCCAGGACAACGGTGTGCCCGTCGAGGAGGCCGTCGCCCGGATCGTCGACGCGGTGCGCACCCGGGTGCAGGTCTAGCGCGGGGCGTGAGGTGAGCGGAGAGCTCGGGGCCGTCCTCGTCGTCCTCGTGTTCCTGATCTGCGCGGGCCTGCTGCTGCTGTTCACCCGGGTCGGAGATCTCCTTCTCAGGCAGGTGCGGGGTCGCAGCGCTGCAGTGGCGGTCAGTGTGCCCGCCACGGTGGTCGAGCGACGCACCGGCGAGCACGGCGGCTACTACGTGACGTTCGACCTCGACGGGGTAGGTCGGCAGACCTTCACGATCTGGGGTGAGGAGTTCGACTCGCTCGAGGAGGGGGACCGGGGCATGCTGACTCACCGCGGGGAGAGCTACCAGCGCTTCGTCCCCGACCTCTCGCAGGAGGCGCAGTGAACGACGCAGCGGGCGTGACCGGCGACGACACGACCGGCGGCGCCTGCGGTGAGGCGGATGCGGACTGGGGGCTGGCCGGCGCCCGGGACGGCTTCGAGCGGCTGTGGACCCCGCACCGGATGGTCTACCTGATGGGCGAGGACAAGCCGACGGACGACGACGCCGGGCCGCAGTGCCCGTTCTGCCGCGCCCCCGGCGGTCGGGACGAGGACGGGCTGATCGTGCATCGGGGGGTACTCGCGTTCGTGGTGCTCAACCTGTACCCCTACAACACCGGGCATCTGATGGTCTGTCCCTACCGGCACGTGTCCATGTACACCGACCTGACCGCCGAGGAGACCCGTGAGGTCGCCGAGCTCACGCAGACGTCGCTGCGCGTGCTGCAGGAGGTCTCGGGCTGCCACGGGTTCAACCTCGGGATGAACCAGGGTGCGGTGGCCGGAGCGGGGATCGCGGCGCACCTGCACCAGCACGTCGTGCCCCGGTGGGGTGGCGACGCCAACTTCCTGCCCATCATCGCCCGGACCAAGGCCTTGCCAGAGCTGCTCGCCGACACCCGTACCCGGCTGGCCGAAGCGTGGCCGGCGCCCTGAACCGGCTCATGCTCCGCGGGGACACCGCACGCCGTCCGATATCTCCCTGATAGCCATCCCCTGAGTGTGTCCCTGCGGAGCACGAGCCGGTCTTGGTGGCAGTTCACTCGCCGGCGATCACCTTGTCGACCAAGTGCTGCGGCATCGGCGCGTGGCGCAGGTAGCTGCGAGTCAGCGTTCCGGTGCCGTGGGCCAGGCTGCGCAGGTCGGTGGCATAGCGGGTCAGCTCGATCGCCGGCACCTCGGCGGAGATCTCGGTCCGGCCGCCGTCGACCACCGTGGTGCCCGTGACCCGGCCCCGCCGCGAGGACAGGTCACCCATGATCGCGCCGACGTACTCGTCGTCCACGGTGATGCGCACGTCGTCGACCGGCTCCAGCATCGCCACCCCGGCGTCCGCGGCCGCCTCCTTCAGGGCCAGCGAGCCGGCGGTCTGGAAGGCCGCGTCGGAGGAGTCGACGCTGTGCGCCTTGCCACCGACCAGGGTCACCCGCAGGTCCACCATCGGGTAGCCGGCGGCGACCCCCTTGTCCATCTGTGCCCGCACCCCCTTCTCGACCGAGGGGATGAACTGGCGCGGCACCGACCCGCCGACCACCTTGTCGACGAACTCGAAACCCGATCCCTCCGGCAGCGGCTCCACCTCGATGTCACAGACCGCGTACTGCCCGTGCCCACCGGACTGCTTGACGTGCCGGCCATGCCCGGAGCCGGCCTTGCGCATCGTCTCCCGCAGCGCCACCCGGACCGGCTCGCTGTCCAGCTCGAGAGCGTGCCGGGTACGCAGCTTGTCGGTGAGCACCTCGAGATGCGACTCACCCATCGACCAGACCACCATCTGGTGCGTCGCCGGGTCGACCTCGACGCGGACCGTCGGGTCCTCGGCGACCAGCCGGGCCAGGCCCTGCATCAGCTTGTCGTCGTCGGTGCTCGAGCGGGCTACCAGTGCGGTGGGCAGCAGTGGTTCGGGCATCGTCCACGGCTCCATCAGCGCGGGCGCCTCCGGGTCCGACAGGGTGTCGCCCGTCTCGGCCTTCGACAACCGGGCGATCGCCACCACGTCGCCGGCCACACCGGCGTCGATCGGGCTCAGTGTGGCGCCGAGCAGGTGCGAGATGGCACCCAGACGCTCGTCGACGTCGTGGTCCGGATGCCCCGCGCTGCGCTGATCGTCGACGAACCGGCCGAAATGGCCCGAGACGTGCACCGTGGCATCCGGCACGACCTTCCCGGAGAAGATCCGCACGATGCTCAGCCGCCCGACGTAGGGGTCCGTCGTGGTCTTGACCACCTCGGCCACCAGCGGGCCGTCCACGTCGCAGCTGATCGGCTCACGGGCCTCGCCGTCCGGGGTGGTCACCGTCGGCAGCCGGTGCTCCAGCGGGGAGGGGAAGCCGCGCACGATCACCTCGAGCAGCTCGACCATGCCCAGCTCCGAGGTGCCGACCACCGGGACGACCGGGTGGAACGAGCCTCGGGCGACCGCCTTCTCCAGATCGGTGATCAGCGTGTCCAGCGCCACCTCCTCGCCGGAGAGCCAGCGCTCGAGCAGGGTGTCGTCCTCGGACTCCTGGATGATCCCCTCGACCAGCGCGGTCCGGGCCGCCTCGATCGCCGAGCGCTGCTCGTCGTCCGCGGGAGTCTCGACCCGCTTGCCCTCGGAGTAGTCGACCACGGTCTGGGAGAGCAGCCCGAGCAACCCGGCCGGCTGCTCGGAACCGTCCAGCACCGGCAGGTAGAGCGGTTGCACGCCCTCGCCGAAGGCCCGCTGGCAGATCGCCAGGGCCTCCTCGACGTCGGCCCGTTGCTGGTCGATGTGGCTGAGCACCACTGCGCGCGGCATCCCGACGGCCGCGCACTCCTCCCAGAGCATCCGGGTGACACCGTCGACGCCGTCCACCGCGGAGACCACGAACAGGGCGGCATCTGCCGCCCGCAGGCCGGCGCGCACCTCCCCGACGAAGTCGGCGTGCCCCGGGGTATCGACCAGGTTGATCTTGACGCCGTCGTGGACGGTCGAGGCGACGGCCAGGCAGACCGAGCGACCCAGCCGGTGCTCGACGCTCTCGTGGTCGGCCACCGTACTGGCGTCCTCGACGCGTCCGGCCCGCCCGATCGCTCCGGTCGTGACCAACAGCGACTCGACCAGGGTGGTCTTGCCGGCCGACGCGTGGCCCACCAGCACTACGTTGCGGATCCGGTCCGGTCCGACGTGGCTGACCTCGGTTCCGCGGGCCCTGACATTGCCGGCCATACGACCTCCTCGTCGACGGTGACGCCCTGCGATCTGGGTGTGGCGACCGTGTCCGGTACACCTCTACCGGCTGATCCTGCCGAGGTTCGGGACGTTGGTCGAGCCCACACGGCCGGCGAGCGTCCTCGGTAGAGTGCGCACGCTATGTTGAACCGCTTCGCCCGCGTCCTGTTCACCCGGCTCCTGACGCCCGTCGCCCGGGCGTTCCTGGCGGTCGGCATCAGCCCGGACGTCGTCACCCTGGTCGGCACCCTCGGAGTCTGCTTCGGGGCGCTGGCCTTCTACCCACGCGGTGAGTTCCTCTGGGGCACCCTGGTGATCGTCGTGTTCGTGTTCGCCGACACCGTCGACGGGATCATGGCCCGGGAGTCGCAGCGCTCCAGCAACTGGGGGGCCTTCCTCGACTCCACCCTCGACCGGCTCGGCGACGCCGCCGTGTTCGGCGGCCTGGTTCTCTACTACGCCGGGCCCGTCGGTCCGGCCGCGGCGGCAGCGACCGGGCAGTCCACAGCGGTGAACCGTGAGGTGATGCTCGCCCTCGCGCTGACCTGCCTGGTGCTCGGCGGCATCGTCTCCTACGCGCGGGCCCGGGCCGAGGGGCTGGGGATGACCGCCGACGTCGGGATCGCCGAACGAGCCGACCGGTTGGTCGCCGTCCTGCTCGCGGTCGGCTTCGTCGGACTGCGCTGGACGACCGGCTACGGGCTGCCCGAGGTCGCCCTGCTCGTCGTCCTGGCCCTGCTCTCGGTGGCCAGTGCGGTCACGGTGGTGCAGCGGATGCTGTTCGTGAGGGCCCAGGCACTGGGCTACCGTGTCGCAGATGAGTGACCGAGTCACCGTCTGGGGATACACGGTGGCGTGGCGCCTGGTCCGGTGGCTGCCTGAGCGGCTGGCCTACCTCGGCTTCTCGGTGGTCGCCCAGATCGCCTGGCTGCGGCAGGGCACCAGGGTCCACCAGCTCGAGGCCAACCTCGCCCGGGTGCACCCGGACGCCTCGGCGATCAGGCTGAAGGTGCTGTCCCGCAAGGCAATGCACTCCTACCTGCGCTACTACTGCGACGTCTTCCGGCTCAGCGACTGGTCGCCCGAGCGGATCCTTGCCACCTGCCGGGCCGAGGGCGACGAACCGGTCCGGGCCGCACTCGCCGAGGGCCGGGGGGTGGTCATGGCACTGAGCCACAGCGGCAACTGGGACCACGCCGGAGCCTGGTCGACGCTCGCCCTGGCTCCGGTCACCACCGTTGCCGAGCGGTTGCGCCCCGAGGAGGTCTACCAGCGCTTCCTCACCGTACGTCAGCAGCTGGGCATGGAGATCCTCCCGCTGACAGGCGGCGCCGACAACGTCTTCGGGCTGCTGGTTCGGCGGCTGCGCAAGGGAGGGTTCGTCCCGTTGCTCGCCGACCGCGACCTGACCGCCACCGGCGTGCCGGTGACCCTGTTCGGCGAGATCGCCCGGATGGCGGCCGGACCCGCCTCGCTCGCCCTGATCACGGGAGCGGCCTTGCACCCGGTATCGATCCACTACGAGCTCCTGCCCGCCGACGCCCCAGCCCGCTGGGGCACCGTCGTCCATTTCCACCCGGAGGTGCCGGTCCCGGTCGACGGTGAGCGAGCCTCCAGGATCGCGGCGATGACCCAGGCGTGCGCCGACGCCCTTGCCGAGGGAATCGCCGCCCACCCGCAGGACTGGCACATGCTGCAGCGGCTGTTCGTCGACGATCTGGTGCCACAGGTGCCCGAGGTCGACCACGTGGCCCGCACCTGAGCCGGCCGGGTCTCGGCAACGGATGCGCATCGGCCTGGTCTGCCCGTACTCCTTCGACGTTCCCGGCGGCGTGCAGTTCCACGTGCGGGACCTCGCCGAGTATTTGATCGGGGCCGGTCACTCGGTGAGCGTGCTGGCGCCCGCGGACGACGGCACGCCGGTCCCGTCATACGTCGAGACGGCCGGTCGCGCCGTGGCGGTGAAGTACAACGGCTCGGTGGCTCGGCTCACCTTCGGTCCGGTCAGCGCCGCCCGGGTGCGCCGCTGGCTGGCCGACGGCAGCTTCGACGTCCTGCACCTGCACGAACCGATCACCCCGTCGCTGTCGATGCTGGCCCTCTGGCTGGCCTCCGGACCGATCATCGCCACCTACCACACCTCGACCTTGCGTTCCCGCGCGATGCAGGTTGCCCAGCCGATGCTGCGGCCGAGCCTGGAGAAGGTGTCGGCGCGGATCGCCGTCTCCGAGGACGCCCGGCGCACCGTGGTGGAGCACTTCGGCGGTGACGCCGTGGTGATCCCCAACGGTGTGCGGGTGGCGGACTACGCGAACGCCCCGATCGACCCACGCTGGCGCGGCACACCCGAGCGTCCGAGCCTGGGCCTGGTCGGCCGGCTCGATGAGCGGCGCAAGGGCCTGCCGGTCCTGATCGCCGCGCTGCCCCGGATCCTCGAGCGCCACCCCGGCGCCAGGGTGCTGGTTCTCGGCCACGGGGACGGCGAGGAGGCGTTGGCCGGGGCGCCGCCGGCGGTGCGCGACGCGGTCGAGTTGCTCGGCGGCCTGGACGACGCGGCGAAGGCGTCCCTGCTGCGCTCGGTCGACCTGTACCTCGCACCGCACACGGGCGGCGAGAGCTTCGGCATCGTGCTGGTCGAGGCGATGAGCGCGGGAACGGCCGTGGTGGCCAGCGATCTGAGCGCGTTCCGGCGGGTCCTGGAGGAAGGGGAGTGCGGGGTGCTGGTTCCGGTCGAGGATCCCCATGCCCTGGCCCTGGCGGTGAGCGATCTGCTCGAGGACGAGGAGCGGCGCGCCCGGATCGGCATCGCCGCGGCCGCGGCTGCATGGCGCTACGACTGGTCGCGCGTCGGAAGGCAGGTGCTCGCGGTCTACGAGACGGTGCGGCTCGGGGTCAGCGGGACCGCCCGTGCGGGCTCTGCCGCCCGGGTGCGCGTGGCCGACGGCAGCCCGGCGCAATGGTGATGCCGGTGGGTGCCGTGTCGGTGGCTTCCATGTCGGTCGGGTCCGTGCCGGGAGGCTTCCTGCCGGCGACCGTCGTCCTCGCGGTTCTGGTCGCCCTGCTGGTGCTGGGTTGGTACCTCAGCTTCTCCGCGAGCCGGCTGGACCGGTTGCACCACAAGGTGGAGGCGGCACGGGTCGCCCTCGACGTGCAGCTGGTGCGTCGTGCCGCCGCGGCGATCGAGATGGCGGCGCACCTCGACCCGGCCAGCGCTCTGCTGGTCACCGATGCGGCGACCCGGGCGATGGTGGCCGGTGAGCAGGCCGACTACGACCTGGCCCGCACCGCCCGGGACCCGCTCGAGGTGCCCCCCGAGCTGGAGGCCGTCGAGAGCGACCTGACCCGGGCTCTACAGGCGGCCTTCGCCGAACCCGCCTCGGCGGAGGCGGCGGGGGAGACCGGTGGACCTCGGCCGGCGGCGGACCCGTTCGCTCTGGACGCCGAGAAGGTCCTGGCCCAGGCCTGCGACCGGGTGCAGCTGGCCCGACGGTTCCACAACGACGCGGTGGCGCAGGCTCAGCGGGTGCGGCACAAGCGAGTCGTGCGGTGGGCGCGGCTGGCGGGCCGGGCCCCGATGCCGGCGATGGTCGAGTTCGACGACACCGTGCCGAGTGTGCTCGCCGACCAGTGAGCAGCGACCGCCCGCTGCGGCGTTTCACGACGACAGGGTGCGCGCCGGATGACGGTAGCGGCGCGGGTGACCGGGAGGTCGGGCGGTCACGACATCGCGTCGGCCAGCACCTGGGCCACGTGCTCCGCGTGGTGCGGTGGCAGGTTGGCACAGCCCAGCACCAGGCCCGGCGGACCGTGCCCGATCCGGCACCGGGCCAGGCCCAGCACGGCCAGTCCCGCCTGCCGGCAGCGCCTGACCACGGCCTCTTCGTCCGCCCCCGGGGGAAGGTGCCACAGCACGTGCAACCCGGCGTCCATGCCCGTTGCCGGCGTTCCCGGCGTGTGCCGGACCAGGGTGTCGAGCAGTCGCAACCGCCGCTGCCGGTAGTGCCGTCGCATCCGGCGAAGATGCCGGTCGTAGCCTCCGGAGGTGACCAGATCGCCGAGGCAGAGCTGGTCGAGCGTGGGAGTGAGGACCGCCCCCTCACGCTGGGCGGCAAGCGGTCCGACCAGGTCCGGCGGGGTGACCATCCAGCCCAGGTGCAGCGACGGGGACAAGGTCTTGCTCACCGACCCCAGGTAGACCACGCGCTCCGGGCCCAGGGAGGCCATCGCTCCGACCGGGCGCCGGTCGTAGCGGAACTCGGCGTCGTAGTCGTCCTCGACGATCCAGCGTCCGCGCCGGGCCGCCCAGTCGATCAGTGCGAGCCGGCGCTCGGCGGACAACGGCACCCCGGTGGGGAACTGGTGGGTCGGCATGGTGAACACCGCGTCGATCCCCACCCGCCGGTCGAGGCGCACAAGATGGTCGACTGCCAGGCCGTCCGGGTCCACGGGCACCGGGCTGACCTCCAGACCGTGGCGGGCCGCGATCTCGCGCAGCCGCGGCCAGGTCGGGTCCTCGACGGCCACCCGACGTGCCCCGGCGGCCCGCAGGTGGCGGCACAGCTCGCCGACGGCGCTGCCCACGCCCTGGGTGACCAGGACCCGGTCGGTGCCCACGTCGATCGCCCGGACCCGGCGCAGGTAGGCGGCCATCGTGGCCCGCAGGCGTGGTGCGCCGAGCGGGTCCGGGTAGGCCAGCTCGGTATCGCCGACCCCGGCCAGCGCCCGGGTCAGCGCGCTGCGCCACAGCGTGCGCGGGAACGAGCCCAGGTCGGGCAGGGCCGGTGACAGGTCCAGCATCGTGGCGGGGACGGGCTCTGCCGCGCTGCTCGGTGTCCCCGGCCCGGTCGCCGTTCCCGGCGAGGGGACCGCAGTGCCACCGGCCACCATGGTGCCCGAGCCCACCCGTGCGCTGAGGTAGCCCTCGGCGATGAGCTGGTCGTAGGCCTCGGTGACCACCCACCGGGACAGACCGAGCTCCTCGGCCAGCCCCCGCGAGGGCGGCATCCGCTCGCCCGTGCGCAGCCGCCCGGCGCTGATCTCCGCTCGGACGGCGGCGGCGAGCTGCTGGTGGGCCGGTCCCGCGCCGCGCACCGGTCCGGACCAGGGCAGGAACAAGCCGGTGGCGTGATTGGACTGGTTGGATGCCATTGAAGTGGACTGTACTGCCGGGCCGATCTGTACGTACCGTGGCACCATGACGAACCAGCAGACTCACCTCATCGGCCAGGGGGCCGGCCACCAGACCGGCACCGCGCGCGTCAAGCGGGGGATGGCCGAGATGCTCAAGGGCGGCGTGATCATGGACGTGGTCACCCCCGAGCAGGCGAGGATCGCCGAGGACGCCGGGGCGGTGGCCGTGATGGCCCTGGAGCGGGTCCCGGCCGACATCCGAGCCCAGGGCGGAGTGGCCCGGATGAGCGACCCGGACATGATCGACGGGATCATCGGCGCCGTCTCGATCCCGGTGATGGCCAAGGCCCGGATCGGTCATTTCGTCGAGGCCCGGGTGCTGGCCTCGCTCGGTGTCGACTACATCGACGAGTCCGAGGTGCTGACCCCGGCCGACTACGCCCATCACATCGACAAGTGGGCCTTCACCGTGCCGTTCGTCTGCGGCGCGACCAACCTGGGTGAGGCGCTGCGACGGATCACCGAGGGCGCGGCGATGATCCGCTCCAAGGGCGAGGCCGGTACCGGCGACGTCTCCAATGCGACCACCCACATGCGCGCCATCACCGGCGAGATCCGCCGGCTCGCCGCGATGAAGAAGGACGAGCTCTTCCTCGCCGCCAAGGAGCTGCAGGCGCCCTATGAGCTGGTCGCCGAGGTGGCCGAGCGCGGCGCGCTGCCCGTCGTCCTGTTCACCGCGGGCGGCATCGCCACCCCGGCGGACGCGGCGATGATGATGCAGCTCGGGGCGGACGGGGTGTTCGTCGGGTCCGGCATCTTCAAGTCCGGCAACCCGTCGGCGCGGGCCGAGGCGATCGTCAAGGCGACCACCTTCCACGATGACCCTGATGTGATCGCGAAGGTCTCCCGGGGCTTGGGTGAGGCGATGGTCGGGATCACCGTCGAGGAGATCCCGGCGCCGCACCGGCTCGCCGAGCGCGGCTGGTGAGTGCGTTCAGGTGATCTGCGATGGGAGGTCCCGCGGTCAGGCGACGCCGCATGTGATCACGTTGAAGATCACGTGGTGTGGATCCGGCTGCTTTTCCCCCGCGCTCACGCCACGTGATCTTCAACGTGATCGTGGATCCGGGCAGGCGTCGATGATCGGGCCGTCCCGGACCGCTGGCAACGCAGCGCGGGGGCGTGCCGTGCTGGTCCACCGGTGAGCGGGCCGGCAATCGGCGTGCTGGCGGTCCAGGGTGACGTGCGTGAGCACTGCGCCGCCCTCGAGCATTGCGGCGCCGTCCCGGTGCGTGTGCGTCGTCCGGAAGAGCTGGACGGCGTCGACGCGTTGGTGATCCCGGGTGGGGAGTCGACGACCATCGACAAGCTGATCGGCGTGTTCGACCTGCGCGAGCCGCTGCTGCAGCGGCTCAAGGAGGGGATGCCGGCCTACGGTTCATGCGCCGGGATGATCCTGCTCGCCGACCGGATCCTGGACGCCGCCGCGGGTCAGCGCAGCCTCGGGGGGATCGACATGACGGTGCGCCGCAACGCCTTCGGTCGCCAGGTGGACAGCTTCGAGGCCGACCTGGCCGTTGCCGGGGTGACCGACCGCGCCGCGGGCGACCCGCCGATCCGGGCGGTGTTCATCAGGGCGCCCTGGGTCGAGCAGGTCGGGGACGGGGTCGAGGTGCTCGCCCGCATCGCCGGCGCCCACGTCAGCGACGTCGCCGACGTCGCCCACGTCGATCAGGGGGCCGGGATCCGGGGCGGTACGGACGGCGAGGGTAGGATCGTCGCGGTGCGACAGGGGAACCTGCTCGCGACGTCATTCCACCCCGAGATCACCGGGGATGCCCGCGTGCACCGGCTGTTCGTCGACATGGTCGGTCGGCATCTGCGCCAGGAAGGATCCTGAATGTCCGGCCATTCCAAGTGGGCCACGACCAAGCACAAGAAGGCCGTCGTCGACGCCAAGCGCGGCAAGATGTTCGCCAAGCTGATCAAGAACATCGAGGTCGCGGCGCGCACGGGTGGTGGCGACCTCAACGGGAACCCCACGCTGTACGACGCCGTCCAGAAGGCCAAGAAGTCCTCGGTGCCCAACGACAACATCGACCGCGCGATCAAGCGCGGCTCGGGGGCCGAGGGCGGCGTGGCCGACTATCAAACGATCATGTACGAGGGCTACGGGCCGAACGGAGTGGCCCTGCTCGTCGAGTGCCTCACCGACAACCGCAACCGCGCGGCGGCCGAGGTGCGCACGGCGCTGACCCGCAACGGCGGCAACCTGGCCGACCCGGGCAGCGTGGCCTACCTGTTCACCCGCAAGGGCGTCGTGGTCGTGCCCAAGGACGGCGAGTCCGGCGAGCCGAACGAGGACGACGTGCTGGGCGCCGTGCTGGAGGCCGGCGCCGAGGAGGTCAACGACCTCGGCGAGGCGTTCGAGGTGCTCAGTGAGGCGACCGACCTGGTCGCCGTCCGCACCGCCCTGCAGGAGGCCGGCATCGACTACGACTCGGCCGAGGCGCAGTTCGTGCCGAGCATGGAGGTCCCTCTCGACGCCGAGGGCGCCCGCAAGGTCTTCCGGTTGATCGACGCACTCGAGGACAGCGACGACGTGCAGAACGTCTACGCCAACTTCGACGTCTCGGACGAGGTCATGGCCTCGGTGGGCTGATCCGTACTCTGACCGTTCTTCGGCGCTCGTGCCTGGCCCGATCCTCGCCTCGCGCGTGACACGCTGTGCCCTATGCGCGTGCTCGGTGTCGACCCCGGCCTGACTCGGTGCGGGCTGGGTGTCGTCGACGGACGCCCGGGGCGGCGTGCCGCACTGGTCGCCGTCGACGTCGTGCGCACCCCGGCGCAGGCCGACCTGGCCGAGCGGTTGCTCGGCATCGGTGAGGCGGTCGGTGACTGGCTCGACCAGACCCGACCCGACGTGCTCGCGGTGGAGCGGGTGTTCAGCCAGCACAACGTGCGCACTGTGATGGGCACCGCGCAGGCCGCCGGGGTCGCCATTCTGGCCGCCGCGCAGCGCGGCATCCAGGTGGCCGTGCACACCCCCAGCGAGGTCAAGGCCGCCGTCACCGGATCGGGGCGGGCCGACAAGGCCCAGGTCACCGCCATGGTCACCCGGATCCTGGCGCTGCCGGCCCGGCCCAGTCCGGCGGACGCGGCCGACGCTCTGGCGCTGGCCATCTGCCACCTGTGGCGGGGCAGCCCGGCGATGGCCGACGCCGCGGCGTCGGGCACCGGCGGCGCGGTGACCTCGGCGCAGCAGCAGTGGCTCGCCGCCGAGCGGGACGCCGTCCGGTCCGCCCGTCGAGCCTGACCCGTTCGGCGTGCCGGAGGACGGATCGTCGTCCGCGCGGGCTAGGCTTCGTACACCTGTACGGATCGTGCTCGCCTCCGGTCGGGCCGTCGACGGCCCGTCGGGAACCGGACGGCGGCGGCGAGGAGGGGTGACGTGATCGCATCGGTGTGCGGGCGGGTGCTGGCACTCCGGCTCGACTCCGCAGTGGTCGAGGTCGGCGGCGTGGGTCTCCTGGTCCAGGCGACGCCCGCCACGTTGGCCGCCTTGCGCGTCGGTGAGCAGGCCCAGCTGGCCACCTCGTTGGTGGTCCGCGAAGACTCTCTGACCTTGTTCGCCTTCGTGGACGCCGACGAACGGGACTGCTTCGAGACCGTGCAGACCGTCTCCGGGATCGGTCCGCGGCTGGCTCTGGCGATGCTCGCCGTGCATACGCCGGACGGCTTGCGCCGGGCGGTGGCGACACAGGACCTGACCGGGCTGACCAAGGTGCCGGGCATCGGTCGCAAGGGGGCCCAGCGGATCGTGCTGGAGCTCACCGATCGGCTGGGCGCGCCGTCCGCCGTCTCGGATGGTGAGGTGTCGCTCGCGGCCGTACCCCGGTCTGCCGAGACCTGGCAGGACCAGGTCGTCGAGGCCCTGGTCGGGCTGGGCTGGCCGGCCCGGCAGGCTGGCGAGGCGGTCGCCGCCGTGACCGACCCGGACGCCGGTACGACCGACTCCCCTGACGTGCCCGGTCTACTCCGGGCGGCGCTGCGTCACCTCGGTCGCAGCGCGTGAGCGGCGAGGACACCCAGGTCTCGGCGGGGCCGGTGGAGGACGTCTCCTCGCTGGTGGACCCGGACGCCGGGGCCGAGGAGCGGGCCGCCGAGAGCGCCCTACGCCCGCGCCGCCTCGCCGAGTTCGTCGGCCAGCGGGTGGTTCGCGACCAGCTCTCCCTGGTTCTGGACGCCGCGCTGGGCCGCGGCCACGCCCCCGACCACATCCTGCTGTCCGGCCCCCCCGGGCTCGGCAAGACCACGTTGGCGATGATCGTCGCCGCCGAGCTCGGGGTGCCGCTGCGGGTGACCAGCGGGCCGGCGATCCAGCATGCCGGCGACCTCGCAGCGGTGCTGTCCTCGCTCGAGGCCGGCGAGGTGCTCTTCCTGGACGAGATCCATCGGATGGCCCGGCCGGCCGAGGAGATGCTCTACGTCGCGATGGAGGACTACCGGGTCGACGTCGTGGTCGGCAAGGGCCCGGGGGCGACGGCGATCCCCCTGGAGCTGCCCGCCTTCACCATCGTCGGGGCGACCACCCGGGCCGGCATGCTGCCGGGCCCCTTGCGCGACAGGTTCGGGTTCACCGGTCACTTGGACTTCTACTCGGCCGACGAGCTGGAACGGGTGCTGAGCCGCTCATCGGGGCTGCTCGGCGTCCGGCTGACCGACGAGGGCAGCCGCGAGATCGCCCGCCGTTCCCGGGGCACTCCACGGATCGCCAACCGGCTGCTGCGCCGGGTACGCGACTGGGCGCAGGTTCGGGGCGACGGGGTGCTCGACCTCGCCGCCGCACAGGCGGCGCTGACGGTGTACGCGGTCGACGAGCTCGGCCTGGACCGGCTGGACCGTTCGGTGCTCGAGGCACTGTGCCGGCGCTTCGGCGGCGGGCCGGTGGGCCTGTCCACCCTGGCCGTGGCCGTGGGGGAGGAGCCCGAGACGGTGGAGACCGTCGCCGAGCCGTTTCTGGTGCGCGAGGGACTGCTGGGGCGCACCCCGCGGGGCCGGGTGGCCACCGCAGCGACCTGGCGGCATCTGGGGATGCGGCCGCCAACGGCCGCCTCACCCGGGTCGGGTGCGGCGCAGGGCGAGCTGTTCCCCGACTGAGCCCTCGCGGGCCTGGGCGCCTTCTACCGGGCCCGGCGATTCGATCCGCTCAGGTGGCTCCCCTACACTCTTGCGGGTGGATCCGAGCATTCTCTTCCTGGGCATGGCGTTCGTTCTGATCGTTCTCATGTTCCAGCGCGGCAGCCGGCAGAAGAAGGAGGCGGCTCAGGTCCAGGCCGGTCTCACCCCTGGTGCGGAGGTGATGACCGCATCTGGGTTGTACGCGACCGTGATCGAGGTGGTGGAGGAGAAGGTCACGCTGCAGACGGCACCGGGGCAGATCTCCACCTGGGATCGTCGCGCCGTCGCCCGGATCGTCAGCCCCGGCGCCGTCGAGGAACCCGCGGAACCGACCGCCCCCGACACATCGTCCGACCAGTAATACCCCCGCCGGCCGCCCCGTCAGCCGGCACCCGACAGCCCGAGAGAAGAGACCCGACGCGTGGCGCGCTCCAGCTACTCCCGCCCCTGGCGTGCCCTGGGCGCGCTGGCCGTCCTCGCCGCCCTCCTGTACGGGCTGATCGCCGTCGGCGTCACCTGGGGAACGGCGCAGTGGACGCCGCGACTGGCCCTGGACCTCGAGGGCGGTACCGAGTTCATCCTCAAGGCCGTGCCGCAGGCCGGCCAGCAGGGTTCGGTCACCCCGGCCACCATCGAGCAGGCGGTCAAGATCATCCGGCAGCGGGTGGACGGCTCCGGGGTCGCCGAGGCCGAGGTGACCACCTCCGGCCAGGACAGCATCGTCGTGACTCTGCCCGGCAAGAGCATCGACGAGGCGACCCGCGACGCGATCAAGAAGTCGGCGGCCCTGGAGTTCCGGGCCGTGCTGGTCGCCGAGCAGTCCACTGCGCCGCAGCCCTCGCCGTCCGGCAGCCCCACCGGGTCCCCCACCTCCTCGCCCGCGACCGGCACGGACTCCTCACCCGCCGCCTCGGCGGGGGTGTCGCCGTCTGTCAGCGGGTCCACGGGCACCGGAGGCGGCGGGCTTCGAGCGGCGACCTCGCCGTCCCCGGCGCCCTCGCCCACGGGTGCGGCCGGGGCGGCCTCACCGGCCCCGAGCGGAGCGGCGAGCCCGAACCCCACCCCCACCGACGCCAGCGACCTGGCGTGGATCGACGAGCAGGTCGTGCAGCAGTGGGAGGCGCTGGACTGCGCCACCCCCGAGGGGCGGACTGCGGCCCAGGCCCAGCCGAACGACCCCAGCAAGCCGTTCGTGACCTGTGACGACGAAGGCACCAAGTACATCCTCGGACCGGTCGAGGTGAAGGGGCAGAACGTCACCGGGGCGAGCGCCGGCCTGGAGGTCAACTCCCAGGGCCAGACCACCAACCAGTGGCAGGTCAACCTGGAGTTCGACGGCACCGGCGCCGACCAGTTCGGCACGGTCACTGCCCGCCTTTTCGGCCTGGAGGGGGTGCGCAACCAGTTCGCCATCGTGCTGGACAACCTGGTCATCTCCGCGCCGCGCACCCTGGGGGCGATCACCGACGGCCGGGCCCAGATCACCGGCAACTTCACGCAGTCCAGCTCGCAGGCGCTGGCCAACCAGCTGAAGTTCGGTGCGCTGCCGATCTCCTTCCAGGTCTCCACCGAGAACCAGATCTCGGCCACCCTGGGCGACGAGCAGCTGCGCAACGGCCTGCTGGCCGGCCTGATCGGCCTGCTGCTCGTCGTGTTGTACTCGCTGCTTCAGTACAGGGCCCTCGGGCTCGTCACGGTGGCCAGCCTGACCGTGGCCGCGCTGTTCACCTACGGCGTGGTGGTGCTGCTCGGTTGGCGTCAGGGCTACCGGCTCAGCCTGCCGGGTGTAGCCGGTCTGATCGTGGCGATCGGCATCACCGCCGACTCCTTCATCGTCTACTTCGAGCGGATCAGGGACGAAGTGCGTGAGGGCCGCAGCCTGGCCGCGGCGGTCGAGCTGGCCTGGCAACGCGCTCGGCGCACCATCCTGATCTCGGACACGGTGAGCCTGCTCGCCGCCGTGGTGCTGTTCGTGCTCGCCGTCGGCGGGGTCAAGGGCTTCGCCTTCACACTGGGACTGACCACCCTGATCGACGTCCTGGTGGTCTTCCTGTTCACCAAGCCGATGGTCACCCTGCTGTCCCGGACCGAGTTCTTCGGCAACGGGCACAAGCTGTCCGGCTTCGACGCCGAGCACCTCGGTCGCTCGGTCCGCTACGCCGGGCGCGGCACCGTTCGCGGACCCGCCCGCAAGCCCACGCCCAGCCGGGCCGGTGCCGGGACCATCGCCGAGCGCCGGGCGGCCGCCGAGCGGGCCGCCAAGGGCACCACCACAACCGTCATCGACACCGAGACCCGGCCCCCCGCACCGCGGGATCGCCGCGGTGACGCAGGGAGGACAGCTGATGCCGAGCTTCGCCAAGCTGGGCAACGACCTGTACACCGGTCACACCTCCTTCGACTTCGTCGGCCGACGCAAGCGGTGGTACACCATCGCCGTCGTGCTGATGGTGATCAGCGTCGTCGCGGTGGCCACGCGCGGTCTGAACCCGGGGATCGAGTTCCGCGGCGGCACCGAGTTCCGGATCTCCGGCACCTCGGTGACCAGCGAGATCGCCGGCGAGCAGGCGGTCACCTCGGTGGTGCCCGGCGCCCAGGTGCGGGTGAGCCGGCTGAACGCCGACAGCATGCGGGTGCAGGCCGACGAGCTGACCGACGCCCAGCTGCCCCAGGCGCGTGAGGCACTCGCGCAGACCTACAAGGTCAGCACCGACGCTATCTCCCAGAGCTTCGTTGGACCGACGTGGGGTGCGGATGTCACCCGCCAGGCGGTGATCGGCCTGATCGTCTTCCTGGTCCTGGTCGCCCTGGTCATCGCGCTGTACTTCCGCACCTGGACCATGGCGGTGGCCGCGCTGGTCGCCCTGCTGCACGACCTGCTGCTCACCGTGGGCGTCTACGCGCTCATCGGGTTCGAGGTCACGCCGGCATCGGTGATCGGGTTCCTGACCATCCTGGGCTACTCGCTATACGACACGGTGGTGGTCTTCGACAAGGTGCGGGAGAACACCGAGCACGTGCTCAGCTCCACCAAGCGCACGTTCGGCGAGGCGGCCAACCTCGCGGTCAACCAGACCTTGGTCCGCTCGGTGAACACCTCGGTGGTCGCGCTGCTGCCCGTCGGCTCGATCCTGTTCATCGGTGCCTTCCTGCTCGGCGCCGGCACCTTGCGGGACATCGCCCTGGCGCTGTTCGTCGGAATCGCCGCCGGGACCTACTCCTCCATCTTCATCGCCACCCCGCTGCTGGTACACCTGCGCGAACGTGAGCCACAGATGCGCGCCCAGGCCGAGAGAGTGGCCCGCCGGCGCCGCGAGCGCGGGGAGGACCTCGAGGCCGGCCCCAGCGGCATCGAGGGAACCCTCCGCGAACCCGCACTCGCCGCTGCGACCGACGCCGAGGACGGTACGGCGGGCCTGGTCGGGGTAGGGGTCCGCAAGCCCCGGCCCGGCGCCGACCGCCGTCGCAGCGGGCAGCGGAGCCAGCCCAAACGAGGCGGGCGGCGGAAGTGAGACGAGCGTGACCGCACCGTCTGCCGAGCTCTCCGACCTGATCCGGAGCATGATCCGCGATATCCCCGACTACCCGAGCCCCGGCATCGTGTTCCGCGACATCACCCCGTTGCTGGCCGACGCCACGGCGTTCTCGCGGGTCATCGAGGCCTTCGCCGCGCCGTACCGCGGCCTCGACGGCGCGAGCGGCGTCGACACGGTGGTCGGCATCGAGGCGCGAGGGTTCATTCTCGCCGCCCCGGTCGCACTGGCCCTCGGCGTCGGCTTCGTCCCGATGCGCAAGAGCGGCAAGCTGCCGCACGTCACGGTGGGCGCCGCGTACGACCTGGAGTACGGCACGGCCGAGATCGAGGTCCACGCGGACGGCGTCCGGCCAGGTCAGCGCGTGCTGGTCGTGGACGACGTGCTCGCTACCGGCGGCACCGCCGAGGCGGCCTGCGCCCTGGTCGAGCAGCTCGGCGGGCACGTCAGCGCGGTGGCTGTCCTGCTGGAGATCGCTGCCCTGGCGGGGCGGGACCGGCTCGCCGGACGAGAGGTGCACGCCCTGCTCACCGGCTGACGGCGCGGGTCGGCGCTCGGGTCGGGGCCCTCCTGCGTACACTGCTGAAACCGGTGTCAGATCCCTACCGCCGGGTGGTTTGGAGGTCCGCTGATGGCAGAGGACGGGGTCACGGCGACAGAGCCGGCCGCGGCCGCGCCATCGCGTTTCGACGAGCCTGGCGAGTCCCTGGAGGCCGTCGAGGAGCAGGCGGCGACTGCCACGGACGGCGAGGATGGCCAGGAGGGCCACGACGGCCAGGACGACGCGACGCCGGCACCCCGGCACCGGCAGTCCACCGGCACGGAGGGACTGCCCGCCACCAGCCGGATGCTCTCCAGGATCGCCCGGTTCGGCACCGGCCGGTCCTCGAGCACCTCGCCGCTGCTGGACCCGCTGCTGCGGACGGTCCGCAACACCCACCCCAAGGCCGACGTGGCACTGCTGGAGCGGGCGTTCGAGGTGGCGGCCCGGGCCCATTCCGGCCAGAAGCGACGCAGCGGGGACCCCTACATCACTCATCCGGTGGCGGTGGCCTCGATCCTGGCCGAGCTGGGCATGACCCCGCCGACGTTGGCCGCCGCGCTGTTGCACGACACCGTCGAGGACACCTCCTACGCCCTCGAGACGCTGCGCCGCGAGTTCGGCGACGAGGTCGCTATGCTGGTCGATGGGGTGACCAAGCTCGACAAGGTCACCTACGGCGACGCGGCGCAGGCCGAGACGGTCCGCAAGATGGTCGTCGCCATGGCCAAGGACATCCGGGTCCTGGTGATCAAGCTGGCCGACCGGCTGCACAACGCCCGCACCTGGCGCTACGTGCCGCAGGCCTCGGCCGAGCGCAAGGCCAAGGAGACCCTGGAGATCTACGCCCCGCTGGCCCACCGGCTGGGGATGAACACCATCAAGTGGGAGCTCGAGGACCTGTCCTTCGCCGCCCTGCACCCGAAGGTGTACGACGAGATCGTCCGGCTGGTCGCCGAGCGCGCCCCCGCCCGTGAGGACTACCTGGCGCAGGTCCGTGAGCAGGTCAGCGCCGATCTGCGGTCGGCCAAGATCAAGGCGACCGTGTCCGGCCGGCCGAAGCACTACTACTCCGTCTACCAGAAGATGATCGTGCGCGGCCGCGACTTCGCCGAGATCTATGACCTGGTCGGCGTCCGGGTACTGGTCGAGTCGGTCCGTGACTGCTACGCCGTCCTCGGCTCGCTGCACGCACGGTGGAACCCGGTACCCGGCCGGTTCAAGGACTACATCGCGATGCCCAAGTTCAACATGTACCAGTCACTGCACACCACGGTGATCGGTCCCGAGGGCAAGCCGGTCGAGATCCAGATCCGCACCCACCAGATGCACCGGCGAGCCGAGTACGGTGTCGCCGCCCACTGGAAGTATAAGGACGACCCGAGCCGCGGCGGCGAAGGGTCCAGCGACATGGCCTGGCTGCGCCAGCTGCTGGACTGGCAGCGCGAGACCGCCGACCCGGGGGAGTTCCTCGACTCGCTGCGCTTCGAGATCAACGCCGCCGAGGTGTACGTCTTCACTCCTAAGGGTGAGGTCGTGGCGCTGCCCGCGGATTCGACTCCGGTCGACTTCGCCTATGCGGTGCACACCGAGATCGGCCACCGGTGCATGGGCGCCCGGGTGAACGGGCGGCTGGTCCCACTGGAGAGCATGCTCGACAACGGCGACGTGGTCGAGATCTTCACCTCGAAGGCGGACGGCGCGGGGCCGAGCCGGGACTGGCTCACCTTCGTGCGAAGCCCCCGGGCCCGCAACAAGATCCGGCAGTGGTTCTCCAAGGAGCGCCGCGAGGAGGCGATCGAGCAGGGCAAGGACGCGATCGCCAGGGCGATGCGCAAGCAGAACCTGCCGATCCAGCGCCTGCTCAGCCACGAGTCGATGGCCGGCATGGCCCAGGAGCTGCGCTACGCGGACGTCTCGGCCCTCTACGCCGCCGTCGGCGAGGGGCACATCACCGCCGCCGGCGTGGTGGGCCGGCTGGTGCACTCCCTGGGCGGGGAGGAGGGCGCCGAGGAGGACCTGGCCGAGGCGGCCATCCCGAGTCGGGCCCGGCGAACCCGGATCGGTGAGCCCGGCGTCGTGGTCCGCGGGGTGGACGACGTCTGGGTCAAGCTCGCCAAGTGCTGCACCCCGGTGCCGGGGGACCCGATCGTCGGCTTCGTCACCCGGGGCAGCGGGGTCTCGGTGCACCACATCGAATGCAGCAACGTGGCGGGGTTGCGCACCCAGCCGGAGCGGATGCTGGACGTCGAGTGGTCACCCACCGCGGGCAGCGTCTTCCTGGTCCAGATCCAGGTCGAGGCGCTGGATCGCAACCGGCTTCTGGCCGACATCACCCGCGTGCTGTCGGACAACCACCTGAACATCCTGGCCGCGACGGTGACCACACACGGCGACCGGATGGCGATCTCCAAGTTCACCTTCGAGATGGGTGACCCGGCCCATCTCGACCACGTGCTCGGCGCCGTCCGACGGGTCGAGGGCGTCGTGGACGCCTACCGGACGACCGGCTCGGCGAAACGGCCGTGAGCCTGCGAGCCGCGATCTGCCGAGGGTGAGACATCCCGGGCCTGTGACCGGGACGCCACCACGGCCGCCCAGGCCTGGACCATCTCGCGGGCCCGCACGACACCCCGGCCCCACCGCATCCGTTCCAGCTGGTCCAGCACGTCCACCACGGTGACACCGCAGCCGTCGGCGAGCCGATCCAGAGCCGGGCCGACCCGGGCGGCGGGGAACCGGCGGGCGATGTCGGCCGCGGTTCGCACCGGCGTGGTCACGGCCAGATCTCCGACCACCCGCACCTCACCGGGCGCCAGCCGGTGCTCGTGCACCCTCACGCAGGCTCGCTTGGGCCGGGCCGACCCGGGTGGGATGACCAGGTCGATCCGCTCCGGCGCCGCCCCGCCACCGTGCAACCAGACCGCTGCCGCGTAGCCGACGACCGCGTGCGCCGCAGGCCCGCGCGCTCGCTGCTCTCCGGGCCGGGCGAGCGCCAGAGCCAGCCCCTCGGCGCGCAGCGCGAGCGTGTCGGGCGCCCGCGCGGCCACCAGCACCCCGCCGGGCAGCCGGCACAGCAGGCTCTGGTCGAGGAGGCGGTCCAGCTCGTCCAGCTCATCGCGGTCGGCTCGGCGGCGGTCGGGCCGGAACGGGCGGTACTCGATCGGGTCGGTGGCGAGGGCGTCGGGAGCGTCCGGCCGGCCGCAGACGTCGGTCATGCACCCACCTTGGCGGCGCAGTTCCTGTTCCGTCGCCCGGTTCCCGTCTGCTGTGGACAACGCCTGTGGACAGACCAGGGGAGCGCTGTGGCGGGACCGGCGTGGTGCTAGCTGAACTCGTTGAGCGTGCGCTGTGCCTGCTCCAGCCACTGGGTCCGGGCCTCGATCGCGGCCTCCGCCTCGGCCGCCACCTTGGCGTCGCCGCGTGCCCGCGCCTTCTCCCGCCGGTCGTGCAGATCGGCCAGGGCGCCCTTCAGCTGGTCGACGGCGTCCTGCGCCCGCGCCCGGGCCTGAGGGTTGCTCCGAGCCCAGCGGGACTGCTCGGCGTCACGGACGGCCTGTTCGACGGCGCGCAACCGGGTCTCGATCCGACCGAGGTCGGCCCGCGGCACCTTGCCGACGGCGTCCCAGCGGTCCTGGATCCGCCGCAACGCGGCCTTCGCCGCCGCGTGGTCGCGGACCGGGAGCAGCGCCTCGGCCTCGGTCAGCAGGCGCTCCTTGACCTCCAGGTTCGCCAGGAGCTCGGCGTCGGCCTCGGCGGCCACGGCGTTGCGGGCCGCGAAGAAGGCGTCCTGTGCGGCCCGGAAACGGGCCCAGAGCTGGTCGTCGTCCTTGCGCGAGGCGCGCCCGGCAGCCTTCCAGCGGGTCATCAGGTCGCGAAAGCCCGCTGCACCGGCGCCGAAGTCCACATCCCGCTGTCCACCAGCGCCGCCACCGGAATCGCCCAGGACCTGGTCGCGCAACCGCTCCGCCTCGGCGACGATCGCCTCCTTGGTGGCCTTGGCCGCGGAACGGCGCTCGTCCAGCGCGCCGAAGTGCTGGCGCCGCTTGCGGTCGAACGTGGTCCGTGCGGCGCTGAACCGGCGCCACAGCTCGTCCTCGCTCGCCTTGTCGAGCCGGTGCTCGCGTTGCATCTGACGCCACGTCTCGAACAGCTCGCGGAGCCGGTCCCCGGACGTCTTCCAGGGCAGCCGCTCGGCGTCGGCGCCGGCCAGCTCCTCCGCCTCATCGACCAGCGCCTGCCGCTCCAGGAGGGCCTTCGCCCGCTCGCTGGCCCGCTGCTGCTCGGCCTGCTCGCGACGCCGTTCGACCGCAGGTGCCAGGTCGGCCAGCCGTTTCTGCAAGGACACCAGGTCGCCGACGGCGTGAGCGTCACCCACCGCCGCGACGAGACGGTTGATCGAGGCGCGGGCTGCGGGCGCGGAGACCTGGCCGGCGGCGATCCGTTGCTCGAGCAGGCTGACCTGCCCGGCCAGCTCGTCGTACTTGCGGACGAAGTAGGCCAGGGCCTCGTCCTCGGTGGCACCTGGGAAGGAACCGACGGCGCGCTCGCCGTCCGGTAGCCGGACCCACACCGTGCCGTCCGGGTCGACCCGGCCCCACTCCCGCGCGCCGTCCACGCCCAACTCCCTCAGCTGACCGTCGTGGAGGTGATCGACACCTTGCGGAGAGGGGCCCCGTCGGTGCCGCCGCCGAGGACGCCACCGGCGGCTACCTTCTCCACCGTATCGAGCCCGCCGACGATCGTGCCGATCACCGAGTACCCGCCGGCGGAGTCGCTCGGGATGGTCGAGTCCTTGTAGACGAGAAAGAACTGGCTGCCCATGCTGTCGCCCTTGTTGCCCTGGCGGGCCATCGCCACCGTTCCGGCCGGGTAGACGTTGCCGGCCGGGGCGTTCTCGATCGGCCCGTAGCCGTAGCCCGGACCGCCGCCGCCGGTGGCCGTGGGGTCGCCGCACTGCAACACGAAGACATTCTCTGTGGTCAGCCGGTGGCATGCGGTGTTGTCGTAGAAGGAGGTGCGGGCCAGGAAGATCGTGCTGGCCACCGCCTGCGGCGCGGCGGCGCCGTTCAGCCTGATCTCGATCGGCCCGCAGGTCGTCTCGATGGCCAGGTCCCACGTCTTGTCCTCGGCGAGGGAGGCCGGCGGCGGGGTCGGCCAGGTCAGATCGGCGGGTGCGGTCCCCGGCGGCGCCGGGCAGGGGTTGCTCGCAGCCGACGGCGTGGTCTCGGCCGTCGCGGGTGGGGACGAGCGGTCCGGACCGTACAGCAGCACCGCCGCGACCAGGCCCAGCGTGGCCGCCACGGCGACGACGGCGAGCAGGGCGCGGCGCTGCGCCGCCTTGCGCTGCCGGGCGATGATCGCCTGCTTCTGTTGCCACTTCTCGTAGCGGCGCCGGGCGTACTCACGCTCGCGCTTCGTGGGCGACAACCCAAACCCTCCCTCAAGCCGGCGACGCCGACCGACGCCGCCCGGCGGCGCCAGTCTAGGCCGAAGGTCTATGCCGATCGCTTCGCGAGCCGGGTCCGTCGCGTCGCAGGTGAGACGGCCCACCCGGGGACCCCGCTAGGCTCGATCGGTGCTCGCCATCGGATTCGAGGCTGCCGCCTTCGCCACGAACTGCTACGTGCTGGCCACCGCCGCGGGCCAGGAATGCCTGGTCGTCGACCCGGGGATCGGCGTCCTGGACACGCTCGCCTCGGTTCTGGAGGAGTACCGGCTCCGGCCCGCGGCCGTTCTGCTCACTCACGGCCACGCCGACCACGTCTACTCGGTGACCCCGGTCTGCGGCGCCCACGGCGTGCCCGCCGTGATCCACGCCGACGACCTCTACCGCCTCGCCGACCCGTTGCGCACCCTGGACCCACAGCTGGTCGCGATGCTCGAGGCGCAGTTCGGCGAGGCGGCGCGATGGGCCGAACCGGACGACGTCCGTACTGTCGCCGACGCCGCCCGCCTCGACCTGGCCGGGCTCGGCATCGCGGTGCTGCACGCTCCCGGACACACCGAGGGGTCGGTGATGTTCGCCCTCGACACGGTGCCCGAAGGCGCTCAGGCCCGCGGGATCGAGCTGACGTCCACCCTGGTCTCCGGCGACGTGCTGTTCGCCGGCAGCATCGGGCGGACCGACCTGCCCGGCGGGGACCACGCGGCCATGCTCCGCTCGCTGCGGGACAAGGTCCTGCCCCGTCCCGACGGCGAGCTGGTGCTCCCCGGTCACGGGCCGGCCACCACGATCGGGCGCGAGCGCGTCGCCAACCCCTACCTGCGTGACCTGGGCTGAGCGCCCCGATCGCTCCCGACCACGTTCCGAGAGGCCCAAGGTGGCACGACCCGCGTCCCTGTCCGGTTTCCCCGAATGGCTGCCCGCCCAGCGCATCGTCGAGCAGAACATCATCGACAGCCTCCGCGCGACGTTCGAGCTATGGGGGTTCGCCCCTCTCGAGACCCGGGCCGTGGAGCCGCTGTCCGAGCTGCTGCGCAAGGGCGAGATCGACAAGGAGGTCTACGTGCTGCGCCGGCTGCACGCCGACGAGGAGGAGGGAACCGACCGAGCCGGCGCGGAGGAGACCTCCCGCCAGCTCGGCCTGCACTTCGACCTGACCGTGCCGTTCGCCCGGTACGTGCTGGAGAACGCCGGCCGGCTTGCCTTCCCGTTCCGGCGCTACCAGATCCAGAAGGTCTGGCGGGGCGAGCGGCCCCAGGAGGGCCGATACCGGGAGTTCTGCCAGGCCGACATCGACGTCGTCGGCGCCGGTGAGCTGCCGTTCCACCACGACGTCGAGATCGCGCAGGTGATGACCGAGGCCCTGTCCCGGCTGCCTCTGCCGCCGATGCGGCTGCAGCTGAACAACCGCCGGCTGATCGAGGGCTTCTACCGCGGGATCGGCGCCCCCGACGTGCCGGCGGTGATGCGAGCGGTGGACAAGATCGACAAGATATCTCCGGACGCCGTCGCCGAGCTGCTGCAGGCCGACGCGGGACTGAGCTCGGCCCAGGCCGCGGCCTGTCTGGCCCTCGCCGAGATCGTCACCCCGGACGCCTCGTTCGCCGACCGGGTGCGGGCGCTGGGGGTCAGCGACCCGCTGCTCGACCAGGGCGTCGAGGAGCTCGCCGAGGTGGTCGACGGCGCCGTCGCGCTGCGCAGCGACCGGGTCGAGGTCACCGCGGACCTGCGGATCGCACGCGGGCTGGACTACTACACCGGCACCGTGTACGAGACGCGGCTGCTCGGCATGGAGCACCTGGGCTCGGTGTGCTCGGGGGGCCGGTATGAGTCCTTGGCCACGGCCGGCACGCAGACCTATCCCGGGGTGGGCATCTCCTTCGGGATCACCCGGGCGCTGGGCCCGCTGTTCGCCCGCGGCGCCCTGTCGGCCAGTCGTAGCGTGCCGACCTGCGTGCTGGTCGCCGTCACCGAGGAGGGCCGGCGGTCGCAGAGCCAGCTGGTCGCCGCCGGCCTGCGGGCGCGCGGGATCGCCGCCGAGGTCGCGCCGGCGGCGCAGAAGTTCGGCAAGCAGATCCGCTATGCGGATCGTCGGGGCATCCCGTTCGTGTGGTTCGTCGACGCCGGCCCGGGTGGTGACGAGGTCAAGGACATCCGCAGCGGCGAGCAGGTCGGTGCCGACCCGTCGACCTGGGCCCCGCCGCCGGCGGACCTCACCCCTCAGGTGGTCTCCGGCTGAGCGTCATCTGTCCGGCTCAGGGCAGGCAGGTCGGCACCGAACAGGTGATCTGGGTGCGCACCCGGGTGTCCTCGCGCTGCTGTACCCATTCGGCCTGCGCGCCGCAGGCCGGGCAGTCGGCGTCGAAGCCGATCACGTCGAACGCGAGGGCGGACCGGGCCCGGTAGCGTGCGATCAAGGCTCTGGCGCTGGCCAGGTCGTGCGCGGCGCCGGGCTCCGCCGGCTGGACGGGCGGGACACGGGAGGTCGCGGCGCTGGTCACCCGGGGTGTATCGGCTCTGGGCCGTTGCGGGTTGACGCGCCCGAGTTCGCCTGGATGGGCAGGTCAGGGCCCTATGGTGGTCGCCGTGGAGTACCGCCGACTGGGCCGTACCGGCCGTGATGTCTCGGTGATCGGGCTCGGATGCTGGCAGCTGGGCGCCGACTGGGGTCATGTCGAGGAGCGTGACGCCCTCGCGATCTTGGATGCCGCGGTGAACGCCGGCGCCACGTTCTTCGATACCGCCGACGACTACGGCGACGGCCGCAGCGAACAGCTGATCGCCCGCTTCCTCGCCGTCCAGCCCGACGTGGAGGTGATGGTGGCGACCAAGGCCGGTCGGCGCGCCGACCCGCACGTCGCCGCCGCCTTCACTGCGGCCAACCTGCGCACCTGGGTGGACCGCAGCCGGTCCAACCTGCGCACGGACACCCTCGACCTGCTGCAGCTGCACTGCCCGCCGCCGGAGGTGTACCGAAGCGACGCGGTCTTCGACGCCCTGGACGCCCTGGTCGAGGCTGGTGCCGTCGCCGCCTACGGGGTGTCGGTCGAGACCTGCGAACAGGCGCTGTCGGCGATCGCCCGGCCGAACGTGGCGACCGTGCAGATCATCCTCAACGCCTTCCGGCTCAAACCGCTGGAGGACGTGCTGCCGGCGGCCCGTGAGGCCGGGGTCGGCATCATCGCCAGGGTGCCGCTGGCCAGCGGTCTGCTCTCCGGCCGGTACGAGGAGACCACGACGTTCGCCGCGGACGACCACCGCACCTTCAACCGCGCCGGGGAGGCCTTCGACGTCGGCGAGACGTTCGCCGGCGTGCCGTTCGAGGTCGGGGTCCGGGCGTCCCACGAGCTGTCCGCCGCCGTGACCGAGGGAGTGTCGATGGCGGCATTCGCGCTGCGCTGGGTGATCGACCAGCCAGGGGTCAGCGTCGTCATCCCCGGCGCGCGCACCGCTCGCCAGTCCCGGTTCAACACCGAGGCCGCGCAGCTGCCGCCGCTGACCCCGGCGCAGCTGGACGCCGTCCGAACCGTCTACGACATCTACATCCGCGAGCACGTTCACGAGCGCTGGTAGCCGGACCGGCGGGCCGCCGGGTGCTGATCGTCGATGCCGGGCAGGGGTGCTGGCGCGCGTAGGATCGACGGGTCTTCGGCGCCGGATCGGCGCCTCCGCGAGAAGGGATCCCCCTCGGTGCTGCGCACTCATCAGGCCGGTTCGCTGCGGGCCGACCACATCGGCCGGACCGTCACCCTGACCGGGTGGGTGGCGCGTCGGCGCGACCACGGCGGGGTGGCCTTCGTCGACCTGCGGGACGCCTCGGGCACCGCGCAGGTCGTGGTGCGCGACGAGTCGATCGCCGCGCACCTGCGGCCGGAGTCCTGCCTGCGAGTCAGCGGCGAGGTGAGCCGACGACCGGAGGGCAACGAGAACCCGCACCTGAGCACCGGGGAGATCGAGGTCGTGGCCAAGGACGTCGAGGTGCTCGGCGAGTCGGCCCCGTTGCCCTTCCAGATCGACGAGCACGTGGAGGTCGGTGAGGAGGTCCGGCTGCGGCACCGCTACCTGGACCTGCGCCGACCGCAGCCGGCGGCGGCCATCCGGTTGCGAAGCGAGGTGAACCGGGCTGCCCGGGAGGTGCTGTACCGCAACGACTTCCTTGAGATCGAAACCCCCACGCTGACCCGCTCGACGCCGGAGGGAGCGCGTGATTTCGTCGTCCCGGCCCGGCTTCGACCCGGATCGTGGTACGCGCTGCCGCAGAGCCCGCAGCTGTTCAAGCAGCTGCTCATGGTGGCCGGCATGGAGCGCTACTTCCAGATCGCCCGGTGCTACCGGGACGAGGACTTCCGGGCCGACCGGCAGCCGGAGTTCACCCAGCTCGACGTCGAGATGTCCTTCGTCGACCAGGACGATGTGATCGAGCTGTCCGAGCAGGTCCTGGCGGCCCTGTGGCGGCTCGTGGGCTACGAGATCCCGCTGCCGATCCCACGGATCACCTACGCCGACGCGATGGCCCGCTACGGCACCGACAAGCCCGACCTGCGCTACGGGCTCGAGCTCGTCGACTGCACCGCGTTCTTCGCCGCCACCCCGTTCCGGGTCTTCCAGGCACCCTACGTGGGCGCCGTCGTGATGTCGGGCGGGGCCGACCAGCCGCGCAAGACGCTCGACGCGTGGCAGGACTGGGCGCGCCAGCGCGGTGCCAAGGGCCTGGCCTACGTGCTGGTCGGCGACGGCGACCAGCGCGGGGAGCTGGGCGGGCCCGTGGCCAAGAACCTCTCCGAGGACGAGCGCGCCGGGCTCGCCGCCCAGGTGGGCGCCGTGCCGGGGGACTGCGTGTTCTTCGCCGCGGGCGAGGCGGCGCCGTCGAGGGCGCTGCTCGGCGCCGTCCGGGAGGAGGTGGCCCATCGGGTCGGGCTGGTCGACGAGGACGCCGAGGAGAGGCAGTGGTCGTTCGTCTGGGTCGTCGACGCGCCGTTGTTCGAACCGGCGGGCTCGAGCGGCGACGTGGCCGTGGGCTCAGGGGCCTGGACGGCGGTGCACCACGCGTTCACCTCGCCCAAGCCGGAGTGGCTGGCCTCCTTCGAGGAGGCCCCTGGCAGCGCCCTGGCCCATGCCTACGACATCGTCTGCAACGGCAACGAGATCGGCGGCGGGTCGATCCGTATCCATCGCCGCGACGTCCAGGAGCGGGTCTTCGCGGTGATGGGGGTCAGCGCGCAGGAGGCGCAGAAGAAGTTCGGCTTCCTGCTCGAGGCGTTCTCCTACGGGGCACCGCCGCACGGCGGGATCGCCTTCGGCTGGGACCGGATCGTCATGCTGCTCGCCGGCAGCGAGTCCATCCGCGACGTGATCGCCTTCCCGAAGTCGGGAGGCGGCTACGACCCGCTGACCGGGGCACCGGCTCCGATCACGCCCGAGCAGCGCAAGGAGGCCGGCGTCGACACCGTTCCCGCCGACGCCGACGCCGACGCGTGATGGGCGCGAGGGTGAGGTCGTGACCCTCGCGGTGGGTCCCCGCCTCACTCCCGTCGCGATCATTCGCCGCGATCAGCCCTCGCGGACGCCGAACCGGTCGTGCAGGCGGCGCAGCGGTCCGGGGGCCCACCAGTTCCACTCCCCGAGCAGGGTCATGGTGGCCGGGACCAGCAGCATCCGGACCACCGTGGCGTCGACGGCGACCGCGACAGCCAGCGCGACACCGATCTGCTTGATCAGCAGCAGCTGCCCGGCGACGAAGCCGGCGAAGACCAGGACGACGATCAGGGCGGCCGAGGTGATGATCCGCCCTGAGCGCTGCAGGCCGTCACGCACGGCCAGGTCGTTGGGCGGCCTGCGGCGCACCGTCTGTGCGCCGGCCAGCAGGCCGTCGCGCGACTCCTTGATCCGGGAGAGCAGGAACACCTCGTAGTCCATCGACAACCCGAAGGCGAAGGCCAGGGCGAGCGCCGGGATGTTCTGGTCGATGCCGCCGTTGGACGTGAAGCCGAGCAGGCCCTCCAGGTGGCCGTCCTGGAACACCCAGACCAGGACGCCGAAGGAGGCGCCGAGCGAGACGATGTTCATCACCAGGGCCTTGAGCGGAACCAGCACCGACCCGGTCATCAGGAACAGCAGCACGAACGTGGCCAGCACGACGACGCTGATCGCCAGCGGGGCACGGGCCCGCACGTCGGCGATGAAGTCGTACACCTGGGCGCTCTCCCCGGTGACCCAGACCTGGTCGCGCGGCACGCCGGTGGGCGGGTTCTGGTCCAGCGCCTCTCGCAGGAGGCCGACCACTTCGCGGGCCTGGGACAGCCTGGGGTCGCTGTCGGTGCGTACCCCCAGTACCGAAACCTGCTGCGGCCCCTGCCCCACGGTGGTGACCGGGTCGAGGGAGGCGACGCCGTCCAGGGTCGCGACCCGCTCGGCCCAGTCGGACAGCTGCGCGGCCTCGGCGGTGGCCACCACGAGGATCGGGGCCTGGCTCGTGGCCGGGAACTGCTCGGCGAGGTCCTCCATGAACCGGCGCTCGGGCGACGTGGCCGGTAGCAGCGACACCCCCGAGCTGACGATCTCGATCCGCAGCAGCGGGAGCGCCGCCGTGGCCAGGACGGCGAGGCAGGCCGCGGCGACCAGCAGCGGACGGCGTTGCACCCAGGTCGCCAGTCGGGAGAAGACCCCGCGCGGCGGTGCGACGTCGCCGAGCCGCCGGGCCACGCGGCGCAGGCCGGGTATGCGGTGGGTGATCCCGGGGCGGAGCATCCGCGGTCCGGCCAGGGCGAGTAGGGCCGGCACCATGGTCAAGGCGACCAGGACGGCGACCACGACCACGCTCACCCCGGCCGCCCCGACCGCGCGCAGGATGCTGGCCCGGAAGAACAGCAGCCCACACAGGCTGATCGCCACGGTGATCCCGCTGAACAGCACCGTGCGCCCGGCGGTGCCGAGGGTGCGTTCCAGCGCGGTGACGAACAGATCGTCGGTATCGGTATCGGTATCGGTGGTGTCGGCGGCTCGGGCCTGCAGGCGGCGCAGCTCTTCGCGGTAGCGGCTGACCAGGAGCAGGCCGTAGTCGATGCACAGGCCCAGGCCCAGCACGCTGACCACGCTGGGCACGCTGGCGTCCAGCTCGATGGCGTAGGAGAAGGCGAGCAGGCAGGTCAGGCCGCCGGCGATCGAGGCCACCGCGCCGAGGATCGGCAGCCCGGCCGCCAGCAGGCCGCCGAAGACGACCACCATCACCAGCAGACTCAGCGGCAGTGCTACCGCCTCGCCCACCCGCAGGTCCTGCTCCACCCGATAGTTGATCTCATCGACCAGCTGCTGCAGGCCGCCGACCCGATAGCTCGCCCCGCCGTCGACGGCCGTGGCGGCGAGCTCCGCACCGAGGTCGCGCAGACCGGCTTCCACGGTGTCCAGAGTCGCCTCGCGCGCCGCGGCGTCCAGACCGGCGTCCATCGAGACGCTGACCAGCACCGCTGCCGCGTCGACGGAGACGAAGGGTGAGCGCTGCACGGGCTGTACCGGCGGAGCGTACGGGTCGGCGACCGCCGTCACGTTGGGCAGCGCGGCCAGGCCGGGCCGCGCCGTGGCCAGGACGGCTGCAAGGGCCGGGTCGGCCGGGTCGACGCCGTCCACGATCAGCAGCACCGCCTGGCCGTCGTCGCCGGCCCGGTTGATCATCTGCTGTCCGACCTGGCTCTCTCCGGGCACCTGGGGCACGTCACCGGCCGCCAGCCGTTCGAACAGGCTCTGACCGCCGAGCGCCCCCGTGGCTGCGGCGAAGCCGAGCAGCACCAGTGTCAGCCAGCCGAGGGCGAACCATCTGGCCTGGCGGTGGATGAGGTGCCCGAGCCGGTGCAACACGGGACTAGCGTGACAGCGTGGGCGATCTGTTCTCGACCGGCCGCGCCGACGGGTCCGCCGAGGCCTCCACCGATGGGTGGGACCGCGGCGCCGCCGCCGTGCCGCCGCTTGCCGTTCGGATGAGGCCGCGATCGGTCGAGGAGATGATCGGGCAGGGCCACCTGCTCACCGAGGGGTCACCGCTGCGGCAGATGGCCAACGGCGAGCCCGGCCGTGGGGACAGCGGGCCGGCCGGCCGCGCGGGACCGGCGTCCGTCATCCTCTGGGGACCGCCCGGGACCGGGAAGACGACGCTGGCCCACGTCGTCTCCCGAGCCATCGGACGACGATTCGTCGAGCTCTCCGCGGTGACCGCCGGGGTCAGGGACGTCCGGGCGGTGATGGAGGAGGCCCGGTCCCTGTCCGAGATGAACCAGCGCCGCACGGTGCTCTTCCTCGACGAGATCCACCGCTTCAGCAAGGCCCAGCAGGACGCGCTGCTGCCGGGCGTGGAGAACCGCTGGGTGGTGCTGATCGCGGCGACCACCGAGAACCCCTCCTTCAGCGTGGTGGCCCCATTGCTGTCCCGCTCGCTGCTGCTCACCCTGCGCCCGTTGACCGACGCAGACGTCGCCGAGGTGCTCGAGCGGGCCCTGGTCGACGACCGCGGGCTGGCCGATGCCGTACGCCTGACCGAGTCCGCCCGCGAGCACCTGGTACGGATCGCCGGCGGTGACGCCCGGCGGGCGCTGACCGCGCTGGAGGTGGCCGCGGGTGCGGCGCTCGCCCTCGGGCGCGAGCGCCCCGCCGAGGTGTCCCTGGCCCTGCTGGAGCAGACAGTCGACCAGGCCGCGGTCCGCTACGACCGAGCCGGAGATCAGCACTTCGACGTGGCCAGTGCCTTCATCAAGTCGATGCGCGGCAGTGATGTCGATGCCGCGCTGCACTACCTGGCCCGGATGCTGGAGGCGGGGGAGGACCCGAGGTTCATCGCCCGGCGGGTGATGATCGCCGCCAGCGAGGAGGTCGGGATGGCCGATCCCGGCGCACTGGTCACCGCGGTGAGTGCGGCCCAGGCCGTGGCCCTGGTGGGCATGCCCGAGGCAAGGATCATCTTGGCCCAGGCGGTGGTGCACGTGGCCACAGCGCCGAAGTCCAACGCGGTCTATACCGCCGTCGGAGAGGCGATCGCCGACGTCCGGGCGGGGCTGGCCGGCCCGGTTCCGGTGCACCTGCGCGGCTCCGGCTATTCCGGCTCCGCGGCGCTCGGACACGGCCAGGGGTACCGGTACGCCCACGATGACCCACGGGGGGTGGTCGAGCAGCAGTACGCCCCGGACGGCGTGAGCGGCAAGGACTACTACCGGCCGAGCGAGCGGGGTGCCGAGCGCGAGATCACCTCCCGGTTGGCCCGGCTGCGGGCCGTGCTGCGCCGTCGCTGAGCCGCGATAGGGTCGCGGGGTCCGGGGCACGCACACATCACGGAGGACCTCTCGATGTCTGTCGGCGATGTCGCCTTGCTCATGCTGGCGATCGGTTTCCTGATCCTGGTCGGGCTGCTCGGGGTCCCGCTGGTCAAGCTGGGGCGGGTGCTCGACGAGACCCGGGTCACGGTCCGCGGCCTGTCCGACGGCACCACGCCGCTGCTGACGGAGGTGACCACCACCGTGGCCAGCACCAACCAGCAGCTGACCAAGGTGGACACGATCACCACCAACGTCGCCCAGATGTCCACGAACGTCTCGGCACTCACCTCGTTGTTCGCCGCCACCCTCGGCTCCCCGGTGATCAAGGTTGCCGCCTTCAGCTACGGAGTGCGCCAGGCGGTCCACGGGCGCAAGTCCTCGCGCCGCCGGGGCCGGTGAGAGCGCCGTGCGACGGGTGTTCTGGATCGGTGTCGGTGCGGTGGTCGGGGTGGTCCTCGTGCGCAAGGCGACCCGGGCCGCTCATGCTGTCAGCCCGGAGGGGGTCGCCGGGTCGCTAGCCTCCCTCGGCGAGGGGCTGCGCGAGCTGGCGGCCGCCGTCCGGGAGGGGATGGCCGAGCGTGAGCAGGAGCTGCGCATCGCCCTCGGCGTGGACGCCGGGACGATCGATCCCGAGGTGGCCCAGGAGCTGCTGGACAACCCGCCGCCCGAAAACCTCGGGACACCGCGACAGAGTTGAGAGGACGATTCCCGCATGGAGTCGGCTGAGATCCGCCGCCGCTGGCTGAGCTACTTCGAAGGCCGCGGCCACACTGTCGTGCCCAGCGCTCCGTTGCTCTACGACGACCCCACACTGCTGTTCGTCAACGCCGGCATGGTCCCGTTCAAGGCCTACTTCCTCGGCCAGGAGACTCCGCCTTATCGCCGAGCCACCAGCGTGCAGAAGTGCGTGCGGACCCTCGATATCGACGAGGTCGGCAAGACCACCCGGCACGGGACGTTCTTTCAGATGAACGGCAACTTCTCCTTCGGGGACTACTTCAAGGAAGGCGCCATCGAGCTGGCCTGGGAGCTGGTCACCAGGACGCAGGCGGACGGCGGCTTCGGCTTCGACGAGAAGGACCTCTACGTCTCGGTCTACGTGGACGACAGCGAGGCGATCGCGCTGTGGAAGCGGATCGCCGCTCTGAGCGATGACCGGATCATCCGGCTCGGCATGAAGGACAACTACTGGTCGATGGGGGTGCCCGGCCCGTGCGGCCCGTGCAGCGAGATCCTCATCGACCGCGGCCCGGCCTTCGGTGCCGACCGGGACTGGGAGGCCGGCGACCGCTACATGGAGTTCTGGAACCTGGTGTTCATGCAGAACATCAGGGGCGAGGGCCCGGGCAAGGAGGGCTACCCGATCCTCGGTGAGCTGCCCGCGAAGAACATCGACACCGGGCTCGGCCAGGAGCGCGTCGCGTACCTGTTGCAGGGCAAGGACAACATGTACGAGATCGACGAGGTGTACCCGGTCATCGCCCGGGTCGAGGAGCTGTCCGGTCGCCGGTACGGCGCCGACCATGTCGACGACGTGCGGATGCGGGTGATCGCCGACCACGTGCGCAGCGGCCTGATGTTGATCGGCGACGGGGTCACCCCGTCCAACGAGGCCCGCGGCTACGTGCTGCGCCGGATCCTGCGCCGGGTGGTGCGCGCGGTCCGGCTGCTCGGGGTCGAGGAGCCCACCCTGGTCGACCTGACCACGGTGTCCAAGGACGTGATGAGGGCCTCCTATCCCGAGCTGGAGTCCGAGTTCGCCAGGATCGGCCAGGTGGTCGGGGCCGAGGAGGAGTCCTTCCGGCATACCCTGACAGCCGGCACGGCGATCTTCGACGTGGCGGTGAGGAAGGCCAAGCAGAAGCAGGAGGCCGGCGCGCAGCAGCCTGCGCCCACGGTGCTGTCGGGCGCCAAGGTGTTCCAGCTGCACGACACCTACGGCTTCCCGATCGACCTCACCCTCGAGATGGCCGCAGAGCAGGGCGTCGCCGTCGACGAAGGCGAGTTCCGGCGGCTGATGGACGAGCAGCGCACCCGCGCCCGGGCCGACGCCGCCGCCAAGAAGACCGGCCATGTCGACACCTCGCTGTACCGGGAGATCATGGACGCGCTCGGCCGCCCGGTCGAGTTCACCGGCTACGACCAGCTCAGCAGCGAGGCCTCGCTGCGCGGGCTGCTGGTCGGCGGGGCGCCTGTGGACGTCGCTCGCGAGGGCCAGCAGGTCGAGGTGGTTCTGGATCGCACCCCGTTCTACGCCGAGGGCGGCGGCCAGCTCGCGGACGCGGGACTGATCGAGCTAGACGGCGCGGTGATCGACGTACGGGACGTGCAGAGCCCGATCAGCGGGCTGATCGTGCACCGTGCGCACGTGGTCAGCGGCGAGGTCAAGGTCGGCGCGAGCGTGCGCGCCGAGGTGGACGTCGCGCGGCGCAAGGCGATCAGCCGCTCCCACACTGCGACCCACATGGTGCACAAGGCCATCCGTGAGGCGCTGGGGGACACCGCGACCCAGGCCGGGTCGGAGAACTCCCCGGGCCGGTTCCGGTTCGACTTCCACGCCGCGGCGGCGATGCCGGTCAGTGCCCTACGCGACGTCGAGGCCCGGGTGAACGCTCTGCTCATCGAGGACCTCGAGGTGCGCGCCGAGGTGATGTCCCAGGCCCGGGCCCGCGATGTCGGCGCCATGGCGCTGTTCGGGGAGAAGTACGGCGACGAGGTGCGAGTGGTCTCGGTGGGCGACTGGACCCGCGAGCTGTGCGGCGGGACCCACGCACCGCGCTCGGGACAGCTCGGTATGGTCCGGCTGCTCGGCGAGGGCTCGATCGGCTCGGGGGTTCGCCGGGTCGAGGCGCTGGTCGGCGTGGACGCCTACTCCTACGCCGCCCAGGAGCACATCCTCCTCGCCCAGCTCACCGAGGCGCTCAAGGTCCGTCCGGAGGAGCTGCCGGACCGGGTCGGTGGCCTGCTCTCCCAGCTGCGCGAGGCGCAGAAGGAGATCGATGCGATGCGCGCCGGCCAGGTGATGGCGGCGGCCGCCCAGCTGGTCCAGGCCCCGGCCGAGGTGTTCGGCGTCCAGGTCGTCACCCACGATGCGGGCGCGGTGAGCGCCGAGGACCTGCGTGCCCTGGCCCTGGACGTGCGCGGCCGGCTCTCCGCCGAGCGCCCGGTCGTGGTCGCCGTCGGCGGCTTGGCCAAGCAGCGACCGGTCGTGGTGGTCACCACCAACGAGGAGGCCCGTCGTTGGGGTATCGCGGCCGCCGACCTGGTGCGCCAGGCCGCCGGCATCCTCGGTGGTGGAGGCGGCGGCTCGCCGGAGGTCGCCCAGGGCGGCGGCACCGACGCCGGCCGGCTCGCCGAAGCGCTGCGCCGGGTCGAGCACGTCGTCGGCGAGACCGTCACGGCGGACCGCTGAGCGTCTCGATGGGCCCTCGCGGCCGGCGGGCGCGGACGCAGTGATGCGCCCCGGAGCGCGACTGTCGATCGATGTCGGGTCGGTGCGGGTAGGGGTGGCCCGCAGCGATCCCGACGCGCTGGTGGCCACCCCGGTCGCCACCCTCGCCCGGAGGGCCGGCCCCGACCCCGCGGCCGGCGGGGACGACCTCGACGCGATCGCGACGCTGGTCGAGGACCTGGCCGTGGTGGAGGTGGTGGTGGGCCTGCCCCTGCGTCTGGCGGGGGGCGAGGGATCTGCGGCGGCGGCTGCGCGCCGTTACGCTGAGGTCGTCGCACGTCGGGTGGCCCCGGTGCCGGTCCGGCTGGTGGACGAACGCCTCACCACGGTGACCGCCACCCGCTCGCTGCGCGACGCGGGCCGTGGGCAACGTTCGCAGCGCCAGGTCGTGGACCAGGTCGCCGCGGTCGTGATCCTGCAGGCGGCCCTGGACGCCGAGCGGTCGTCCGGCCGGGCGCCTGGCCACCTGGTCACGGTCGCCCCGGAGCCGTCCCCGACCGCGGTGGAGGAGCAGCCGTGACCGACCTGTCGCCGAGGAGCCGCAGCCACCAGCGCGCCGCGCGCGAGGCCCGGCGTCGCCGTCAGGCGCGCATCCGGCGTACCTGGTTCTCGGTCGTACTCGGCCTGGGCGTGCTGCTCGTGGCCTCGGCACTGGCGTGGACGGCGATCCGCCCGCTGGTCGCCTCGTTCACCGAGCCGGACGACTATCCCGGGCCGGGGACCGGTGAGGTGCGCGTGAGCATCGCCGACGGGGCCACCGGCACCGTGATCGGTCGCCAGCTCACCGAGGCCGGAGTGGTCAAGACAGCCAACGCGTTCATCGACGCCGCAGCCAAGGACGCCCGCGCCTCGGCCATCCAGCCCGGGGAGTACGTGCTGCGCAGGGAGATGTCGGCCCAGGGTGCCCTGGAGGTGCTGGTCGACCCGGCCAATCGGCAGGTCTCCACGGTGACGATCAAGGAGGGGATGCGCCTGACCGCGATCCTCGAGGAGCTGGCCGCGACCACTGGTCTACCGGTCGCGGACTTCGAGGCCGCCGCAGGGGACCCGGCCGGGCTCGGCCTGCCGGCGCAGGCACGCAGCACGCTGGAGGGCTGGCTGTTCCCGGCCACCTACGAGGTCGGATCCTCCACAACCGCTACCGAGCTGCTCCGTAGGACGGTGGCCCGCACCGTCCAGGAGCTCACCGAGCTGCAGGTGCCGAAGGACCAGTGGGAGAAGACGATCATCACTGCCAGCCTGGTCGAGGCCGAGCGCGGTTCCGACGAGGACGCCCCCAAGATCGCCAGGGTGCTGCAGAATCGGCTCGACCAGGGGATCAAGCTCCAGCTCGACGCCACGGTCAACTACGCCTTGAACCGCTACAAGGTCGGGGTCAGCCTGAAGGACCTCGAGGTCGACTCGCCGTACAACACCTACCGGTACGGCGGCCTGCCACCCGGACCCATCTGCTCGCCGGGCCGGGTGGCCATCCAGGGGGTGTTGAACCCGGCGCCGGGGGAATGGCTGTACTTCGTCACCGTCAACCCGGACACCGGCGAGACCAAGTACGCCACCACCGAGTCCGAGTTCTCCCAGCTCAAGGTCGAGCTGGACCGCTGGCTGGTCGCCAACCCCGGGCGGTGAGCACCGAGCACATCGCCGCGCGGACGGCGACCGCCGGGCCGCGGCGGGCCGCCGTCATCGGCAGCCCGGTCGGGCACTCCCTCTCCCCGGCGATGCACCGGGCCGCCTACGCCGCCCTCGGCCTGTCCGGCTGGCGCTACGACGCCGTCGAGGTGACCGAGGAGCAGCTGGCCGGGTTCCTCCACTCGCTCGGTCCCGAGTGGGTCGGGGTATCGGTGACGATGCCGCTCAAACGCGCGGTGCGCGCCCTTCTGGTGCAGGAGAGCGTGCTGGCCCACGAGGTGGGATCGGTGAACACCGTGGTCCGCCGGGACGACGGATGGCACGGCTACAACACCGACGTCCACGGGATCGTCCATGCCCTGGCCGAAGCCGGGGCGGAGCAGGTGGCCGGCGCCGTGGTACTCGGAGGCGGAGCCACTGCCGCCTCGGCGCTGGCGGCGCTGCGTGAGGCCGGCTGCCGGCGCAGCCGGGTGGTGGTCCGCTCCGCCGAACGGGCCGGGGCGCTGCTCGAGGCCGCCGCGCGACTGGGGGTCGAGGTCGAGCTGCTGGGCTTCGACGCCGGGTCGGCGACCACGGCGGTGGCCGCCTTGCCGCCGTCCTCGGTCGTCATCTCGACGGTGCCTGCCGAGGTCGGCGGCGCCCTGACCGCGGATCTGGTCGCCGCCGTGCCGCTCGCCATGGCCATGGCCGCTCCGGTCCTGCTGGACGTCGTGTACCACCCCTGGCCGACTCCACTTGCGGCTGCCTGGTCGGCGATCGGGGGCCGATGCGCCGGCGGGTTCTCGATGCTCGTACACCAGGCGGAGGGTCAGGTCCGGTTGATGACCGGGCAGCGGATCGACGTCGAGGTGCTCCGCCGGGCCGGGCTGGGGGAGCTCGACCGGCGGGCGGACCTTCGGGGCTGAGGCTCAAGCGCGTTGCCGCCCGATCCGACATCGGTGACCATGAGCGACGGGCGTGGCGGATGAGGCAGCTCGCCGACATCCTGCTCGACGCGCGACTGGTCGACGATGAACAGCTCGCCGCGGCCTACGACGAGCACGAGCGCGTCGGCCGGAGCCTGGGCCGGATCCTGGTCGAACAGGGTGTCCTCACCGAGGCCCAGCTCGTGCAGGCCCTGTCCGCCCAGATCGGCCTGCCGTTCGTCGATCTGTCCGACGCCGCGGTCGACCTGCACGCGGTCACCTTGATCAGTGCGTCGGTGTGCCGTCGCCATGCCGTTCTGCCGATCGCCCTCGAGGAGGGCCGGCTCGTGCTGGCGATGTCCGACCCGGGCAACGTCTTCGCGCTCGACGATGTACGGTCGCTGACCGGCTTGGAGTCCCGGGTGGTGGTGGCCACGCGGGACGACCTGATGACCGCCATCGATCGGTACTGCCGGGCCGACGCCGACCTCGACGACCTGAGCAGCAGCCTGGTCGCCGACGACCAGGACGGCGACGACCTGGCCCTGATCACCGAGATCGTCGACGAGGCCCCGATCGTCAAGTACGTCAACCTGCTGATCACCCAGGCGATCAACGACGGGGCCTCGGACATCCACATCGAGCCGGGGGAGCACGACCTTCGCGTGCGCTACCGGATCGACGGGGTGCTCCATGAGGTGATGCGCTCACCGCGCTCGATCCAGTCCGGCGTGATCTCCCGGCTGAAGATCATGGCGGACATGGACATCGCGGTCCGGCGCACGCCTCAGGACGGCCGGCTGTCGGTGATGGCCAACGGGGCCAAGATCGACCTGCGGGTGGCGAGCCTGCCCACGGTATGGGGCGAGAAGATCGTCATGCGGGTGCTGGACAACTCGACCGCTCGTCTCGCCTTGCCGGACCTCGGGTTCGCCGAGTCCAACTACGCGCGCTTCTCCAAGAGCTTCCGCAAGCCCTACGGCATGCTGCTCGTCACCGGCCCGACCGGGTCGGGTAAGTCGACGACCCTCTACGCGACGCTCAACGCGATCGCCCGCGACGAGATCAACGTGATCACGGTAGAGGACCCGGTCGAGTACCGGCTGCCGGGCATCAACCAGGTCCAGGTCAACGCCAAGGCCGGGCTGACCTTCGCCGCCGCGCTGCGCTCGATTCTGCGCTCGGACCCCGACGTGGTGCTGATCGGTGAGATCCGCGACCACGAGACCGCCCAGATCGCGATCGAGGCCGCACTCACCGGGCACCTTGTGCTGTCCACGCTGCACACCAACGACGCGCCCTCGGCGATCTCCCGGCTCACCGAGATGGGGGTCGAGCCGTTCCTGGTCGGCTCGGCCATCGAGTGCGTGCTCGCGCAGCGGTTGGCGCGACGGCTCTGCGCCAAGTGCAAGGAGCCCTACACCCCGCAGGAGTCCGAGCTCCTCGCCGCTCGCTACCCCTGGCAACCCGGTGAGCCACTGCCCGAGCTCTACCGTCCGGCCGGCTGCGCGGCCTGCGCCAAGACCGGGTACAAGGGCCGCCTCGCCCTGCATGAGGTGATGGTGGTCAGCGAGGAGATCGAGCGGCACTGCGTGGCCCAGGCCTCGGTGGCCGAGGTCGCCGAGACGGCCATGTCGCAGGGCATGCAGACCCTGCGCGTCGACGGCCTGGCCAAGGTCGCCGAGGGGCGTACCTCGCTGGAGGAGATCTTGCGCGTGGTCGCCTGAGCCGGACCGGCGGTCCGCGGTCCTCAAGCGGACCCGGCGCCCGACCGATGCATCCACAGGTACCGCGCGGACCCGACCCCGGTCCCCACCGACCCGCCAGTGGCGTGAGGAGCAGCTCCGTGGACAGCACCGCACACCCGCAGCAGCCGCAGCAGCAGGAGTCGCCGGGGCAGCAGTCGCCGCAGCCGCAGCCGCCGCAGCAGCCGCCGCAGCAGTCGCCGGCGCAGGCTCAGCAGTGGCAACCGCAGCACCAGCCCGCCTCGGGGGGGTACGTCCCGGAGCGCTTCGCCGGTGCGGGTGCCGGGGACGGCGTCGCGCGCCAGCCTGCCTCAGTGCCCGGGTTGGCGTCGTCCGCGCCCGCGACGCCCGGGCCCGCGTCGTCCGGGCCCGCGCCCGCCGTCGTGCCGAGGGTGCCGCCGCAGCCGCCCGGTCCCGGCATGCCACCGGCTCCCGCCGGTGCGCCGGGTGCCTCCGGTGCCTCGGGGGCCGCTGGCGTTCAGGGGGCGCTGTCACCGCCGGGCGGCAACTACGACCGGGCCAGCACCGAGCAGCGGGCCGAGGAGGGCGACGTCGACCTCACCGGGGTCCTCGTCCGGTCGATCGAGTTGGGGGCCTCCGACGTCCACTTCACCACCGGTGCGCCGCCGCTGGTGCGGATCGACGGCGACCTGGCCGAGATGGAGGGCCAGGAGCCGCTCACCTCGGGGATCCTGCAGCGGGTCATCTACTCGATCCTCACCCAGAAGCAGCGCGAGCGGTTCGAGTCCGAGCTCGAGCTCGACCTGGCCTACTCCCTTCCGGGCCACGCGCGGTTCCGGGTCAACATCTACCGGCAGCGGGAGGCGCTGGGCGCGGCGTTCCGGCGGATCCCCTACGAGATCCACTCATTGGAGAAGCTGGGCATCCCACCGGCGGTCTCCACCTTCGCCCACCTACCACGCGGGATGGTTCTGGTCACCGGCCCGACCGGGTCGGGCAAGTCGACCACCCTGGCGGCACTGGTGGACCTGGCCAACCGCACCCGACGTGACCACATCATGACCGTCGAGGACCCGATCGAGTTCCTCCACCGGCACAAGGCGTGCATGGTCAACCAACGCGAGGTCGGTGAGGACACCCTGTCCTTCGCCAACGCGCTCAAGCACGTGCTGCGCCAGGACCCGGACATCATCCTGGTCGGTGAGATGCGGGACCTGGAGACCATCTCGGTCGCCTTGACCGCCGCCGAGACCGGGCACCTGGTCTTCGCCACCCTGCACACCCAGGATGCCGGCCAGACCATCGACCGGGTGATCGACGTCTTCCCACCGCACCAGCAGCAGCAGGTGCGGGTCCAGCTCGCCGGTGCGATCCAGGGCGTTGTCTGCCAGACCCTGTGCAAGACCATGGACGGGCGCGGCCGGGCGGCGGCGACCGAGGTGATGGTGGCGACCCCGGCGATCCGCAACCTGATCCGTGAAGGCAAGACCCACCAGATCTACTCGGCCCTGCAGGCCGGCGCCAAGTACGGCATGAACACTCTCGACCAGCACCTGGCCGAGCTGGTCCGGACCGGACGGATCACCTTCGAGCAGGCCCGGGAGAAGTGCCACCACGTCGAGGACTTCAACCGTCTGGTCGGCCGAGCATGACCCGGCCCGCCCACCGCGACGACGTGGGTCCGACCGCCGCACGGATGGGGAAGCCATGAGTACCGCGACCAAGACCTACGACTACTCCGTCCGCGATCGCAAGGGCAAGCTGGTCAGCGGCAAGCTGGAGGCCCCGACCGAGGCGGCACTGGTGCAGAAGCTGCGCGGCATGGGGTATGCCCCGGTGTCCGTGCGCGAGGCGAACTCGGGCATCAACCGCGAGATCAGCATGCCGTTCGGCGGCGGCGTCGGCCTGAAGGACCTGGCGGTGATGAGCCGCCAGTTCGCGACGATGATCAACTCCGGGCTCTCCCTGCTTCGGGCGCTGTCGATCCTGGCCGAGCAGACCGAGAACTCCACGCTGGCCAAGGCACTGGGCGACGTGCGGACCACCGTCGAGGGCGGCCAGGCGCTATCGACCGCGATGGCGCGGCACCCGAACGTCTTCCCGCCCTTGATGATCAACATGACCCGGGCCGGCGAGGTGGGCGGCTTCCTCGACGCCGTCCTGCTGCAGATCGCCACCAACTACGAGGCCGAGGTCCGGCTCCGCGGCAAGATCAAGTCGGCGATGACCTATCCGGTCGTGGTCTTCGTGATCGCCATTCTGGCGGTGGCCGGCATGCTGCTGTTCATCGTGCCGATCTTCGCCAAGATGTTCAGCGAGCTCGGCGGCACGCTGCCCGCCCCGACCCGGGTGCTGGTCTGGCTCTCCGACGCGCTCCGGCTCGGCGCGCCGGTCATGATCGTGCTCGGCATCGTCGCCTTCATCGTCTGGAAGCGGGTCCGCCGCGACGAGCGGGTGCGGCGCGTGGTCGATCCGCTCAAGCTCAAGCTCCCGGTGTTCGGCTCGCTGTTCCGCAAGATCGCGATCAGTCGGTTCACCCGCAACCTGGGCACCATGCTGCATTCCGGGGTGCCGATCCTGCAGAGTCTGGAGATCGTCGGCGACACCAGCGGCAACATCGTGATCCGGGACGCCGCGACGGCGATCGAGGAGAACGTGCGACGTGGTGAGTCGCTCACCGCGCCGCTGGCCGCGCACCCCGTCTTCCCGCCGATGGTGGTTCAGATGCTCGCCGTCGGCGAGGACACCGGCGCGATGGACGCCATGCTGCACAAGATCTCCGACTTCTACGACCAGGAGGTCGAGGCCACCGCCGAGGCGCTGACCAGCCTGATCGAGCCGTTGATGATCGCTGTCCTGGGTGGTCTGATCGGCGCAATGATCATCGCGATGTACATGCCGATCTTCTCCGTGTTCAACCTGATCAAGTAGGCCTGATGCTGCCCGTCGGTGACCAGCGAGCGCCGAGCCTCCGCGATGGCGGCTTCACCCTGATCGAACTGCTCGTGGTCATGATCATCATCGCGATCCTCTCCGCGATCGCGGTGCCGACCATCGTCACCCAACGCGGCAAGGCCAAGGACACCGTGACCCGCACCGACGCGCGCAACCTGGGGCATGCGGTGCATGGCTGGTTCCTGGAGAACCCGGCCGCCCCGAGCGTCCAGATCGTGGCGGGCCGCTACCAGGTTGGCGGTGTCGACATCGCCGCGGTCAGCGCGGGCGTGGCGGTGGACGGCGCCGATCCGGCCGTGGTCGACACCTCCGGATGGACGTCGCTCGCCTGGTGCCTCGCCCTGACCAACCCGAGCGGTGCCGTCCAGACGGTCAAGATGTCGGCCCAGCAGGGCCTGCAGTCGGGGGCCTGCACCTCACCGACCGCACCCTGAGCCCGGCCCGGCTTGGCCTGGCCTGTCGGCCGATCGAGGGACCGTCCTCAAGGCGGCGGTGGGACAGGTCGACACCACTGGAGTCATCGCACTGTCGCCGGCATCCCCGGCGCCCACCCAGCACGAAGGAGAGCCTCGATGCTCGCTCGTATCCACAAGTCCATGAAGGAGAAGGACGAGGGCTTCACCCTCATCGAGCTCCTCGTGGTGATGATCATCATCGGTATCCTCGCCGCGATCGCCATTCCGGTCTTCCTGAACCAGCGCGCCAAGGCGCAGGACACGGCGACCAAGGCCGACGTGACCACGGTCGGCAAGGAGATCGCCACGTACTTCGTCGACAACACCGCCGCTCCGGCGGTCGCCCTGGACGCCACGACCCGTGAGTACTCGGTCGCCGCGATCGTCGTCGGTCGCGCCAGCCAGGCCACGATCGGGACCCTGAACTCCTCGTTCAACGCGACCAACCCGGCGAACAAGTGGTGCGTCGACCTGACCAACACCTCCGGCAGCACCCAGACCTGGAAGTACTCGGCCAAGGGCGGACTGCAGGCCGGAGCCTGCGTCGCGGCCGACATCGCCTGATCTGACTGATCCGCACCGAAGGGACGGTCCCGCTGCGGCGGGGCCGTCCTTTCGGCGAAGACGCACCCCGACATCCGGGCGTCTCAAGACCGACGCCCGATCTGACGAACCTACGAACAGCAGACCGCCCGCTCGGGCCGGTCGGCGACCGAGCACGGAGGGTGAGAATGACCGCTTCAGAGCAGGGGGCCGGCCCGGTTCGCGAGCGCGGCTTCACCCTGGTCGAGATGGTCGTCGCGATGGCGACGTTCGCCATCCTCGTAGTGATCACCCTCGGCATCGTCCTGAGAATCACCCAGACCGCCCGAGCCAACGACCTGCGGGTGGCGGCGGCCAGCCTGGCGGGCCGCCAGATCGAGGCGGTTCGGGGCACTGCCCTGGTCGACATCCCCGACGGGTTGCAGGTGAGCAGCACGACCGTGGGGTCGACCGCCTTCACCATCAAGCAGAGCGCCTCGCTGGTCGCCTCCGGCTCCTCGAGCAGCCTATGCAGCTCCGCCAGCAGCCAGCTCGCCTACAAGCTGGTGACGGTCACGGTGAGCTGGCCGAACATGGGCTCGGTGCCGCCGGTCCGGGCGGACACCCTGAAGGCGATCGGCACCAACTCCCTCGACGCGACCAAGGGGACCCTCGCCGTCCAGGTCTCCCGGGCCAATGCCTCGCCCGCCTCCGGGATCGCCGTCGTGCTGTCACCCGGTGGGTCCACGGTCACCACCGGCGACGACGGCTGCGCGGTGTTCAGCCAGGTCGCGGTCGGCACCTACGCGGTCCGGCTCGACATGGCGGGCTACGTCGGCGCCTCCGACACCCAGCTCCAGATCGTCAACGGCGTCGGGGTGAGCGCCGGGCAGGTCGCCCACGCCGACCTGCTCTATGACCAGGCCGCCTTCGTGGACGTCGTCGCAGGCGGCCAGGCGGGGGCGACGGTGCCGTCCGGGATCCCGCTGATGGTGCGCAGCCCCTACCTCAACGACTGGCTGCTGCCCACCTGCGGGCCTGCCGCGGCGTGCATGACAGGCCTGCCGGGGCAGGTACGCAACCTCTTCCCGACCCAGCACTCGGTGTGGGCCGGCGCGTGCCACGACGCGAAGACCGCGTCTTCGGTCCTGGTCGTGGACCTCGACAACGCCGCGGTCCACGGCTCGACCGTCGCCGTCCCGATGGCCAACGCCACGATCGACGTCCTGGTCGCCGGCACGCCCGCCGCGGGGCGTCCGCTCTACGCGATCCATGCCGCCGACCCCGGCGGGACCCCGGTCCCCGCCTGCTCGTCCGGCGCGTTGTACACGCTGCCGGTCAGCGAGGTCGGCGGAGTCACCGTGGCGCTGCCGCACGGAACCTGGACCATCGCCACCTCGCCGTCGGGGACCAACGGCGTGACGGTCACCCTCGGCTCGTCCCCGGCCAACGTCACTGTCGTGGAGCCGGCGTGACCGCCCGCCCGCGGCGCCGCGACGGCGGTTTCACCGCGATCGAGATGCTCGTGGCGGCCATGATCGGCTCGGTCGTTCTGGCCGGGGTGGCCACCGTGATGGTCTCGACGGCGTCAACCGCCCGCCAGACCGCCGTCCACACCGGTAACTCGCGCTCGGTGCGTGGTGCGGCGGAGGTGGTCACCACGGCCCTGCGAGTGGGGATCCGGCCCAATGGGGAGCCGTCGGCGGTCGTCGTCGCCAAGCCGGACGAGATCACCTTCTATACCTTGATCAACCGGACCGGTGCCGCGGCCACGGCCAGCCTGCCGCCCACCCTGACCAGGTACTGGTGGGACTCTGCGACGTCGTGCCTCAACCAGAGCCGCGTGGCGGGGGTGGATGTGGTCAACCCGGGACCGACCGGGCCGTTCTACACCTGGACGGCCGCCCCGGAGGTGCGCTGCGTCATGAAGACCACCGCGAAGCCGGACTTCCGCTACTTCACCACGGCGGCGATCAGCGTCGGTGCCTCGGTGATACCAGACATGGGGGCGCCGGCTTCCGGCCTATCCGCCGCCCAGCTGCCACAGGTGCGCAGCGTGCAGGTGCAGCTCACCGCCCGCGACCCGGCCGACCCGGGCGTCGCCCCATCGGTGGTGCTCGACCGAGTCACCCTGAGCAACTCCTAACCGAGACCCGCCCACCGGGTAGACACCAGGAGGCCACGAGCCGTGTTCACCTCTCGCCCGCGATGCCGGGGCCGCGTCGACGACGCCGGGATCGCCCTGCTCTCCGTGGTCGCGGCCATGGCGCTGATCACCACTCTGCTGACCGTGTCGCTGTACGTGGTGCTGAACAACGCCGGGTCGGCGCGCACCAGCCAGGACGCCCGGACCGCCTACGCCGCGGCCCAGGCCGGTGTCGATGAGTACATCGCCCGGCTGAACAGCACCGGGGGCAACTACTGGACCAAGGGAAACACCGACCCGGCCAACCCGGCCCTGACCGCCGCCGGCCCGGGTCGTCAGATCCAGGGCACCGGCACGTCGGGTGCCCACTATCGCTACCAGCTGCTCAACGCGGCCGACGTCGCCCGCACGGGGAAGATCCAGCTCCAGGTCACCGGCGTCAGTGCGCCGGGGCAGACCGGGACGACGGGGGTCACCAAGACCCTGACCGCCACTCTGCTCCCGGTCGGCTTCGTCCGCTATGTCTACTTCAGCGACGTCGAGGTGGTCGACCCGGCGTTGATGTCCTCGAGCATCGAGTACGTCACCGTGAACGGCAGCTCCGGGCCCAGCGGCAACCGCAGGTACGCGATGACGGTCACGGAGGCCTGCGGGCTGCGGTACTACGAAGGGCGCGTCGTACCGTTCACGCTCACCGGCGCCAGCCCGGCAGTGGGCATCTGGAACACCTCGTCGAACAGCTGGCAGAGCGCGCCCGGCTCGATCACGTCCGGCCAGGTCGACGGCATCAGCTGCGCCGAGATCCAGTGGGCGAGCGGCGACGTCGTCACTGGCGCCCTGCACAGCAACGATGCGCTGCAGGTCAACGGCTCGGTGGACTTCGGCGACCCGAAGACCGAGTCCTCGTGGCCGTACTGCCAGACCAACCCGACGGCGGACTGCTGGTGGGGATCGGGAACCCCGTCCACCAACAAGCCACGCTACGAGGCGCCGCTGGCCCTGCCGGTCAGCAACCAGTCGGTGAAGACCATCGCGCAGGACAACGTCAAGGCGGTCGGCTGCTACTACACCGGACCGACCAAGATCACCTTCTCCGGGACCAGCGTCACGGTGCTCAGCCCGAACACGACCTCGGCCCCGGCGCGTTGCCTGAACACCGCCAACCGGGCCAACCCGCAGACCCTTGCGACCATGCCGCAGGTGATCTACGTCGACCAGGTGAGCGGATCGTGCTCCGGGGTCGGCTACCCCAAGTCCGGGGAATGGACCGGCGGGGCGACGACCGACTACTCGTGCAACCGCGGGACGGCGTTCGTCCAGGGCCAGGTCACCGGCCAGGTGACCGTGGCGACCCTGGACGACATCGTGGTCACCGGTGACCTGACCTACACCAATGGCACCAGCGGCATCGACATCGTCGGGTTGCTGGCCGGCAACTACGTCTGGGTCTACCACCCGGTCAACAGCTCCGGGAACAACCTGGCCGGGGTCACCGACGTGTACCAGATCCAGGCGGCCATCCTGGCGCTGCGCCACTCCTTCCTGGTCCAGAACTGGCGGTACGGTTCGCCACTGAGCACCGGCAGCGACGCCACCCGGCTCAACGTGCTGGGCAGCATGGCGCAGAAGTTCCGCGGGCCGGTCGGAACGGGCAACAGCCACGGGATCGTCAGCGGCTACTACAAGAACTACGTCTACGACTCACGCCTGCTGACCTTCCAGCCGCCCTACTTCCTGCAGCCGGACAACTCCCCGTGGGCGGTACAGACCCTCACGGACAAGTGAGTCGCCTCACCAGAGGTACGGTCGCCGCGTGACCGGTACTCAGCTCGGCGGTGCGCTCACCGTGGCCGCCGGGTTCGGACTGCTCATCGGCTCGTTCCTCAACGTCGTCGTGGCGCGCGTGCCGGCGGGGGAGTCGGTGGTATCCCCGCCGAGCCGCTGCCCGAGCTGCCAGGAGCCGATCCGCCCGCGGGACAACGTGCCGGTGCTCTCCTGGCTGCTGCTGCGCGGCCGCGCCCGCTGCTGCGCCACCGGGATCAGCCTGCGCTACCCGCTGGTCGAGGCCGTCACCGCCGTCGCGTTCGCGCTGGTCGTCTGGTGGGTCGCCGCTCGCGCGGGGGACGCCTCCTGGCCCCTGGCCGGGCACGGCCTGCCACACCCGGCGGCGCTCGTCGCCCTCGCCGCCATGCTGTACCTGGCGGCGGTGAGCATCGCCCTGGCGCTGATCGACGTCGACACCCGCCGGCTGCCGTTCTGGATCGTGACGCCGTCGTGGTTCGTCGGCGCGGGTCTGCTGGGAGCGGCCGCGCTACTGGCCGGTGAGCCCGGGGCCGCCGTCCGGATGCTGACCGGCGCTGTGGCGCTGTGGGGGTTGTACCGGGTGTTGCACCTGCTGTACCCGCGAGGGATGGGGTACGGCGACGTCCGGCTGGCCGGCCTGATCGGCGCCTACCTCGCCTGGCTCGGGTACGGACCGCTGGTCGTCGGGGCCTTCGCCGGCTTCCTGCTCGGCGCGCTGGGCGGTGTGGTGTTGATCGCGGCGAAGGGCGCCGGGCTCAAGGCGACGATCCCCTACGGCCCCTACATGCTGGCCGGAACCTGGGTCGCTCTGGTGGCCGGGCGCCCGCTGGCCGAGGGCTACCTGCAGCTCGTCGGGCTCTAGCCGCGAGCCGGCTGCACGGTCGTGGACCACGGGCCGTGCGCCCGTACGGGGGACGCTGTGCACCGCGTTGTCAAGCGGCAAACTCACGCCGCCGATCACTCTTTCGCGGCAGGAGTTCTCGCCGTACGGATGCGTATCCACGGATGGAATCGAAGGGATGGCCATGGCCGGCAGTACCGCCATCGGGCTCGACATCGGGACCTCAGTGGTCCGCGCCGTCGAGCTGTCCTACGGACGCGGAGGGATCACCCTCGAGCGGTTCGGGCAGGTCGTGCTCCCGGAGGGGGCGATCCGGGACGGCGAGGTGGTCGACCAGGAGGCGACCGCCCACTGTCTACGCCAGCTCTGGTCGGCCACCGGGTTCTCGCACAAGCGGGTGGTTCTCGGCGTCGCCAACCAGCGGGTGATCGTGCGGCAGATCGACCTGCCGTGGATGGAGCGTGAGGAGCTGCGAGGCTCCCTCGCCTTCCACGTCCAGGACTTCCTCCCGATCGCCGCGGACCAGGCGGTGCTCGACTTCTTCCCGTTGGAGGAGGTCAACAGCAGCGACAGCGGGCGCACCCTGCGCGGGCTGCTGGTCGCCGCGGCTCGGGAGACGGTGCTGGCCAACGTGAGGTGCACCGAGAAGGCCGGGCTCAACGTGGTCTCGGTCGACCTGACCTCGTTCGCCGTGCTGCGCTCCTTGGGCAAACAGACCCACTCCGAGGTGGAGACCGAGGCGCTGATCGACGTCGGAGCCCGAGTCACCAACATCGTCGTCTACAGCGCGGGCCTGCCGCGGTTCGTCCGGATCCTGCTGATGGGCGGCCAGGACGTCACCGACGCGATCGCCGAGCGGCTCGGGGTGCCGCTGGGTCAGGCCGAGGCGATGAAGCAGCAGGTGGCCCATGCCGGCAGCTCCGAGGACCTGGCCGCCGTCGGCCGGGTGGTCGCGGTCACCGCGCAGGAGTTCGTCGACGAGGTCCGCGGATCCCTGGACTACTACGCCGCATCGAACCCGGGTGCCCCGGTCGAGCGGATCCTGGTCTCCGGTGGGGGGTCGCGCCTGGACGGTCTGATCGATCGGCTGAGCGCGGCCACGAGGGTGCCGGTCATTCCCGGCGACCCGATGGCCAACCTGCGGATCGGCCGGACCGGGCTGGACGACGCCCAGCTCGACTTCGTCAAGCCGCTGGCCGCCGTGCCGGTCGGTCTCGCCCTGGGAGCGATCTGATGAGCGTGCAGACCGAAGAGCCGACCGTCACCCGTCAGCGGGTGGAGTGGGCCTCCGTACCCCGGGTCAACCTGCTGCCGCCCGAGATCATCGAGGCCCGGCGGTTCCGGCGGACCCAGGTCAAGCTGGCCGCCGTCGTGGCCGGGGTCGTGCTTGCCGGCGTCGGCGCCACCTTCTGGTCCCAGCACCAGGTGTCCGTGGCCCGCGCGGAGCACCTCGTCGTCCAGGCCCGGACCGACGAGCTGCGAACCGAAGCCGGTTCCTACGCCGAGGTGCCACGCGTGCTCGCCCAGGTGGACGCCGCCACCACCGCCCGGGAGCAGGCGATGTCCACCGACGTGCTGTGGTACCGGTTCCTCGACGAGCTGGCCGTGGCCACGCCGACGTCGGTCTGGCTGGGCACCCTGGACCTGTCGATGGTCGATGCCGCCGCGGTGGCCAACCGGGACGCGCTCACCGAGGCCGGGCTCGGCGAGGTGGTCGTCACCGGCACGGCCAACGAGATGCCCGAAGTGGCCTCCTGGCTCACCTCGGTCAGCACGGTGCACGGCCTGGACGTCTCCCGACTGCAGTCCGCGCTGCGCACGGAGGAGGGCGCCGGCACGGCCGCGGCCACGTCGTCGATCTCCTTCACGTCGGCCGTGAGTGTCACCCCCGAGGCCCTGTCACACCGCTACGACCGGAAGGTCGGCTGACATGCTCGCCACGAGAACGTCCCGATGGACGGCGCTGACCGCCCTGGTCTGCCTTGCCCTGGTCGCGGTGACCTGGTTCTTCCTGGTCTCCCCACGCCGGGCCGATGCCGCCGAGGTGCGGGAGCAGACCGAGGCGGCCCAGTCGCAGAACGACGCCCTCGAGCTGCAGATCGCCCAGCTCAAGGCCCAGTTCGCCGAGCTGCCCGAGAAGAAGGCCGAGCTGGCGGCGGTCTACGCCCAGATGCCGGCCGGCGCGGCGATGCCGCAGCTGGTGCGCTCGCTGGACGAGATAGCCCGGTCCAGCTCGGTGACGCTCAACGAGGTCACCCCGGGGGCCGCGACGCTGTTGGCTCCTCCGGCTCCGGCGGCCGGTGCCGCGGAAGGGCCGGCCCCGACCGGGGCCGCCGGTGAGACCGGCGCGGCCTCCTCCGATCCCGCGGCTGCCGCAGGTGCCCCCGCGGCCGCCAGCGGGCCCCGGGTGGTGGCCATCCCGATCACCGTGGCCGTCGAAGGAGGCTACTTCCAGACCGTGAACTTCCTGAAGAAGCTGCAGACCGAGATCCCGCGGGTCTTCCTGGTCACCTCGCTGAAGATCACGAACCCGCAGGACACGGCCACGGCGCAGGACGCGGTGTCCCTGAGCATCGGCGGAACCGTCTATGCCCTGCCCGACGCGGCGCAACGGAGCGACGGCGCCGCCCCCGACGGAGCCGGTTCCACGGGGTCCGCCGGGTCCACTGCACCCGCCGCCACCTCAGCGACCTCGGAAATGGGGACGACATGAACCAGGTGCCCACGATCGGCCGGTTCGGGCAGGACTCCCCGGGAGTCCCGGCGCAGTCCGGTGGCCCCGAGCAGGAGCAGGCCGCTGACGCGTCCGCGGCGCGCATGATCGGCCCGGTGCAGATCGCGGTGCTGGCGGGGGCCGGCCTCGTGGTGGCCGGCGGGCTCGCCTGGGTGCTGCTGGGCGGTTCGCCCGACCCGGCGCAGACCAGCACGGCGCTACCGGCGGCCTCCGCCGCGCCCTCGCCGACCTCCTCGCCGCAGGATCTCGCCTCGCCGCAGCCCGGGCCCGCCGACGCGGCCGGTCGCAATCCGTTCGGCGGCGGGGTCGGGGTCGGGGGAGGATCGACGGCGGGTGCGGGCGGAGGTGCGGTGCCGACGATCACCACGACGGTGACCCAGAAGGTGACGGCCACGGTCAAGGTCCCGGTGGTCTCCACCGTCACCGCGACCAAGACCGTCACCTCTGACGCGGTCTACGTATTCCTCTCCTCGTGGGACGAGGGGACCCAGACCGGCCAGTTCGTCGTCAACAGCGACCCCGTGACGATGGGCAACGGCAGCACCAAGAACGGGATCTCGGTCACCGACGACACCGCCGTTGGCTGTGTCCAGGTGAAGCTGGCCTCAGCGGCCAGCTCGGCGGCCAAGACGCTCTGCGAGGGTGGCTCGGTCCGGCTGCGCTGACGTCCGCGCTGACGTCCGGGCTGACCGTCCGGCCCGCGGCGCAGGGCTTCGAACGGCGCATCGCGACCCGGCTCGGCCCACGCTCCGTGCCGGTCCGGCGAAGATGGCAGGATCGAGCCATGCTGCGCTGGCTGACTGCGGGTGAGTCGCACGGTCCGAGCCTGGTCGGAGTTCTCGAAGGTCTGCCCGCCGGCGTGCGCGTGGGCACCGAGCAGGTGCAGCAGGCCCTGGCCCGTCGCCGACTGGGGTACGGTCGCGGCGCCCGGATGAGCTTCGAGGCCGACGCGGTGCAGATCATCGGCGGGGTCCGGCACGGCGTGAGCCAGGGTGGGCCGGTGGCCATCTGCGTGGGTAACAGCGAGTGGCCCAAGTGGGAGACGGTGATGTCGCCCGACCCGGTGCCGGCCGACGTGCTCCTGGAACAGGCCCGCAACGCCCCGCTGACCCGTCCGCGGCCAGGTCACGCCGACCTGGTCGGGATGCAGAAGTACGGCTTTCAGGACGCCCGCCCGGTGCTGGAGCGCGCCTCGGCCCGGGAGACCGCGGCGCGGGTGGCGCTCGGGGCCGTCGCCGAGGCGTTCCTGGACCAGGCCGCCGGGATCGCCTTGCTCTCCCACACCGTGCAGATCGGTGAGGTGGCCGTGCCGGGCGATGCCCCGTGGCCGGTCTACGGCCAGGTCGCGGCGCTGGACGCCGACCCGGTGCGTTGCGCTCACCCGGCGACCAGCACGGCGATGGTCGCCGAGATCGACGCCTGCCGCAAGGCCGGCGACACCCTCGGCGGCGTGGTCGAGGTGCTCGCCTACCACCTGCCGCCGGGGCTGGGCAGCCACGTCCACTGGGACCGCCGCCTCGACGCCAGGCTGGCCGGCGCGCTGATGGGCATCCAGGCGATCAAGGGGGTCGAGATCGGCGACGGGTTCGCCACTGCGCGCCGGCGAGGCTCGCAGGCCCACGACGAGATCGAGCTGGACGGCGAGGGCGGGCTGCGCCGGCGCAGCGGCCGCAGCGGCGGTACCGAGGGAGGGATGTCGACCGGGGACCCGTTGCGGGTGCGCGCCGCGATGAAGCCGATCTCCACCGTGCCGCGGGCCCTGGACACCCTCGACGTGGCCACCGGGGAGGCGGCGGTGGCGATCAACCAGCGTTCCGACGTGTGCGCCGTCCCGGCGTCCGGGGTGGTCGCCCAGGCGATGGTCGCCCTGGTGTTGGCCGACGCCGTCCTGGAGAAGTTCGGCGGCGACAGTGTCACCGAGACCGGGCGGAACGTGCGCAGCTACCTCGATAGCCTGCCGGACCTGCTGCGGCCGCGCCGGTGAGCCCGCAGACCGGGCCGGCAGGCACTGGGGGGCGAGGTCTGCTGGTGGTTCTCGGCCCGCCGGGGGCCGGCACGTCGACGGTCGGCCGCCTGGTCGCCGACCGCGCGGGCCTGCACTGGCGCGACAGCGACCGGGACGTCGAGGCGCAGTTCGGTGCGAGCGCGGCGGACATCTTCCTCGAGGCGGGGGAGCAGGCCTTCCGAGACGCCGAGCGGGAGGTGGCGCTGCAGGCGCTCGAGGGCCATGAGGGCGTGCTGGTGCTCGGCGGCGGTGCGGTGATGGACCCCCTGATCGCCGAGGCGCTGCGGCGGCGGGCTGGCCGGGCCGGCACCCGGGTGGTGTTCCTCGACGTGACGATCTCGGACGCGGCGCGGCGGCTCGGACTCAACGTGGAACGACCGTCGGGGATCGGTGCTCCGCGCAGCCAGTGGTTGCGGATGATGGAGCAGCGCCGCCGGATCTACGCCGAGCTGGCCGACCTCACCGTGCTCACCGACGGGCTGACCCCGCAGCAGGTGGCCGAGCAGGTTCTCGAGCAGGTGCCCGATCCCAGCGCTGCGACGGCGGAGGACGGGTGATGACCACACGGATCCGGGTCGGCGGCGGTGAGCCCGCAGAGACGCCCGGCGGCGGCCGGTACGACGTGGTGGTGGGGCGCGGCGTACACGAGGAGGTCCCGACCCTGCTGGACGGCGCGCAGCGGGTGCTCGTGCTCCACTCCGCAGCAGTGGCGCCGATCACCACGGCTGTCGTGGAGTCGTTGCGCGGCAATGGGTTCGACGTGCACTCTCACGAGCTGCCGGACGCCGAGGGGGCCAAGACCGCTGAGGTGCTCACGCAGTGCTGGGCGCTGCTCGGGCAGGCATCCTTCACCCGCACCGATGCGGTCGTGGCCGTCGGCGGTGGAGCGGTGACCGATGCGGCGGGGTTCGTCGCCGCGACCTGGTTGCGCGGGGTCCGGGTGGTGCACGTGCCGACAACACTGCTCGCCATGGTGGACGCCGCAATCGGGGGTAAGACCGGGATCAACACCGCCGAGGGCAAGAACCTGGTCGGTGCGTTCCACCCTCCGGCCGGAGTACTGGTCGAGATCGACGCCCTGACCACGTTGCCGCGCAGCGACCTGGTCGCCGGTATGGCGGAGGTGGTCAAGGCCGGCTTCATCGCAGACCCGGTGATCCTGGACCTGGTGCAGGCCGATCCGGCGGCGGCGCTCGACGTCGCCGGGCCGGTGCTGCCGGAGCTGGTCGAGCGGGCGATCTCGGTCAAGGCGCGGGTGGTGACCGAGGACTTCAGGGAGTCCGGTCTGCGCGAGATCCTCAACTACGGGCACACCCTCGCGCACGCCATCGAGCAGGTCGAGGGCTACACCTGGCGACACGGGGACGCCGTCGCGGTGGGCATGGTCTTCGCCGCAGAGCTCGGCCGCCTGGCCGGGCGCACTCCCGAGCCACTGGCAGCCCGTCACGGCGAGGTGATCAGCGCGCTGGGACTGCCGATCGCCTACCCGGCCGCCGCCGACGACGAGCATTGGAGGTCGTTGCTGACCGCGATGGGCCGGGACAAGAAGACCCGCGGCGCCACGCTGCGCTTCGTCGTCCTGGACGAACTGGCTCGGCCGGGTCGCCTGGTGGGCCCGGACGCCGCGCTGCTCGTCCGGGCCCGTGGCGCGGTCCTGGGACCCACGACGGCCGGGCAGTAGCCCACGCCGGCCGTCGTCGTCGCCCCGCCCCGCCCCGCGGCGGACCACAGTAGGATCGGCACCCGGTTTGACCCGGCGAGACGACGAAGGCAGTGACGTGGCGACGACGAACGATCTGAAGAACGGCTTGGTGCTCAACCTCGACGGCCAGCTGTGGTCCGTCGTGGAGTTCCAGCATGTCAAGCCCGGCAAGGGCGGCGCCTTCGTGCGCACAAAGCTCAAGAACGTGCTGTCGGGCAAGGTCGTCGATAAGACCTTCAACGCCGGCACCAAGGTCGACACGGCCACCGTCGACAAGCGAGACATGCAGTTCGTCTACAAGGACGGCGACGACTTCGTCTTCATGGACTCCACGACCTACGACCAGCTCCCGGTGAGTGCGAGCGTGGTCGGGGACTGCGCCAACTTCATGCTGGAGAACCAGGAGGCGATCGTCGCCGTGCACGAGGGCACGCCGCTGTACATCGAGCTGCCCACGTCTGTCGTGCTGGAGATCACGTATACCGAGCCGGGCCTGCAGGGTGACCGGTCCACCGGCGGCACCAAGCCGGCCACGCTGCAGACCGGTTACCAGATCCAGGTGCCGCTGTTCCTCGAGACCGGCACCAAGGTGAAGGTCGACACGCGGTCCGGGGACTACCTCGGCCGGGTCAACGACTGAGCCGAGGAACGCAGCGACGCAACCGGGACGGGCTGAGACGGGACGGCAGGACGAGATGGGTGCGCGGAGCAAGGCCCGAAAGCGGGCGCTGGACCTGCTGTTCGAGGCCGATGCGAGGGACCTGAGTGTCACCGCGCTGCTGGCCGAGCGCCAGGCGGCCGCCTCGGCGCACGTGGGGGCCGGCTCACACACCGGTGGCAGCCTCGCCGCTGCGGTGATCGGCGAATACACGGTCGCGCTCGTGGAAGGGGTCGCGGAGCATCGCGAGAGGATCGATGAGCTGCTGGCCACCTACTCTCAGGGATGGAGCGTGGAACGGATGCCGGCGGTCGACCGGGCCATCCTGCGACTGGCGACCTGGGAGCTGTTCTACAACGACGAGGTGCCGGACGCCGTCGCGATCGACGAGGCCGTCGAGCTGGCCCGGGACCTGTCCACCGAATCGTCCCCGTCGTTCATCAACGGGTTGCTGGCTCGGTTGCTGGATGTGAAGCCTGGCCACATGCACAGCTGAGGGCGGCACGGGCTGTAACGAATATGGCCCGACCGCCCTCACGCTAGGTCACTCGTCGGCGGCCACCGCACGGCGGGCGTCGGCATTGAGCACGCCCCAGGCGATCAGCTGCTCGGCGAGCACCGCCGGCGGCACGTCATAGATGACCGCCAAGGTGCGCAAATCGTCGGTACGGATCGACAGCACCTTGCCGTTGTAGTCGCCGCGCTGACCCTGGATGGTGGCTGCGTAACGGGCCAGCGGGCCGGCCTTCTCGGCCGGAACCGACTGCAACCGCTCAAGGTCAAGCACGAGCTTGGGCGGCGGCTCGCTGCTGCCGGTGGGTGCGGCGTCCGGAAGCAGGGCCTGGACGGGCACGCCGTAGAAATCGGCGAGCTCGGCGAGACGCTGAACGGTGACGGCTCGGTCGCCTCGCTCGTAGGAGCCGACGACGACCGCCTTCCAGCGCCCCTCGGACTTCTCCTCCACTCCGTGGAGGGACAGACCCTGTTGGGTGCGAATAGCGCGGAGTCGGGCGCCCAGTGCCCGTGCGTAATCAGAGGCCATGCGCTGATGGTCACGGAGAGTTATCTTGCTCGTCAAGCGGGATCGCCGAATCGGACGGGTGAATCTCGAAATCGTGACCTTTTAGAGATACTTAGTCCCGTTTTGGGGTCTTGGCCTACGGTCATCACGCTTCGCAGCGCTGCTCGACGGCGCGACCCGGGCCGCCCCGACGGACGGTCGGGACGGGCCGTCGCGGTCGCCCCCGCCGCCCCGGCGGCGCACTGCTAGCCTCGCGGAGGGTCCATGGGCCCACGCAGGTCTGCCACCCCTCGAGGCGCGGATCCGCGGTCCAGTCCTTTAAGGCCCGTCCGGTGAGGCGGGGAAGGGGTGGTGAGAGATGACGCCTGCCCGCGTCGTGCTGGAGCAGGTCGAGATGGCGCGAGCGCTGACCCGGATCGCCCATGAGCTCGTCGAGCACAACAAGGGTGTCGGGGGCCTGGTCCTGCTGGGCATCCCGACCCGGGGTGCGCCGCTTGCCGCCCGGCTGGTGCAACGGCTGGCCGAGATCGAGGGCAGCGAGGTTCCCCACGGCAGCCTCGACGTGACGATGTATCGGGACGACCTGCGGCGCCAGCCGGTCAGGGCGCTCGGTGCGACCGTGCTACCCGAGGGCGGCATCGACGACAAGGTCGTGGTGCTGGTCGACGACGTCCTGTTCTCCGGCCGAACCATCCGGGCCGCGCTCGACGCGCTGTCCGACCTGGGCCGGCCCCGCGCCGTCCGGCTCGCCGTCCTGGTCGACCGCGGGCATCGGCAGCTGCCGATCCGGGCCGACCACGTGGGCAAGAACCTGCCGACCGCGCTCAGCGAGCGGGTCCGGGTGGCGTTGGCCGAGGTGGACGGCCGCGACGAGGTCGTCATCGACGGGGGGCGGTAACCGTGGCATCGGCATCGGTCCTGCAGACCAGGCACCTGCTCAGCGCCGCCGACCTCGACCGCAACGGCGCGGTGGCGGTGCTCGACGTGGCCGAGGAGATGGCGGCCACCCAGCAGCGGGAGATCAAGAAGCTGCCCACCCTGCGCGGGCTGACCGTGGTGAACCTGTTCTACGAGGACTCCACCCGGACCCGGATCTCCTTCGAGGCGGCCGCCAAACGCCTGTCAGCCGATGTGATCAACTTCTCGGCGAAGGGATCGAGCGTCTCCAAGGGCGAAAGTCTCAAGGACACCGCGCTGACCCTGCAGGCGATGGGCGCCGACGCGGTGGTGATCCGGCACTCCGCCTCGGGGGCCCCGCACCGGCTGGCCCATGCAGGGTGGACCCGGGGCGCAGTGGTCAACGCCGGTGACGGCACCCACGAGCACCCCACCCAGGCCCTGCTCGACGCGTTCACCCTGCGCCGGCACCTGGTCGGCTCCGGCCCCGTCGGCGGGCGCGGCGCCGAGTCGCGGCTCGGCGCGGACCTGGCCGGCCGAACCGTCGCGATCGTCGGCGACGTGCTGCACAGCCGGGTGGCCCGGTCCAATGTGCTTCTGCTGACCACCCTCGGAGCTCGCGTCGTCCTGGTCGCCCCACCCACCCTGTTGCCGGTCGGCGTCCAGACCTGGCCTGCCGAGGTGAGCTACGACCTGGACGCCGTGGTCTGCGGCTCCGCCGGTGACCTCGACGCGGTGATGATGCTGCGGGTCCAGGCGGAGCGGATGAACGCCGCGTTCTTCCCCAGCGCGCGGGAGTACTCCCGTCGCTACGGGCTGGACGCCCAGCGGCTGTCCCGGCTGCCCGACCACACCATCGTCATGCATCCCGGGCCGATGAACCGGGGCCTGGAGATCTCGGCGGACGCCGCGGACTCGGCCCGCTCGACCATCGTCGAGCAGGTGGCCAACGGGGTGGCCGTGCGAATGGCCGTTCTGTACCTGCTGCTGTCCGGAGCGCCCGAGGCGGGCGACGAGGGGGGACCCGAGTGAGCACCGTGGCGACGAGCGGGCCCGCGTACCTGATCCGTGGCGTCCGCCCGCTGGGCGCCGAACCGGTCGACCTGGTCCTCGCCGACGGTGTCGTCGCCGAGGTGGGGACGGGGCTCTCGGCCAGGTCTGCCGGCCGTTCGTGGCAGGTCGTGGACGGTGATGGGCTGATCGCCCTGCCCGGGCTGGTCGACCTGCACACCCACCTGCGCGAGCCCGGCCGCGAGGATGCCGAGACGGTCTCCTCCGGGACCAGGTCGGCGGCCCGGGGCGGTTTCACGGCGGTGCACGCGATGGCGAACACCGACCCGGTCGCCGATACGGCGGGCGTGGTCGAGCAGGTCTGGCACCTGGGCCGGCGCGCCGGCTGGGTGGACGTGCGACCGGTCGGTGCGGTGACGGTGGGGCTGGCCGGGGAACGGCTCGCCGAGCTCGGCGCGATGGCCGAGTCGGCGGCTTCGGTCAGGGTCTTCTCCGACGACGGCCACTGCGTGGCCGACCCGGTGCTGATGCGCCGGGCCCTGGAGTACGTCAAGGCCTTCGACGGCGTCGTCGCCCAGCATGCCCAGGAGCCGCGGCTCACCGAGGGTGCGCAGATGCACGAGGGCGCCGTCTCGGCGACCCTCGGCCTGAGCGGCTGGCCCGCGGTGGCCGAGGAGGCGATCATCGCGCGGGACGTGCTACTGGCCGGGCACGTCGGGTCCCGGCTGCACGTCTGCCACGTCTCGACCGCCGGATCGGTGGAGATCGTCCGGTGGGCCAAGCAGCGCGGCGTCCAGGTCACCGCCGAGGTGACCCCGCACCACCTGCTGCTCACCCACGAGGAGGTGCGCAGCTACGACCCGGTGTTCAAGGTGAACCCCCCGCTGCGCGCGGCCGACGACGTGCAGGCGCTGCGCGAGGCGCTCGCCGACGGCACGATCGACGTGGTCGCCACCGACCACGCCCCGCACCCCGTGGAGGACAAGGAGTGCGAGTGGGCGGCCGCGGCGATGGGCATGACCGGCCTGGAGACCGCGCTGTCGGTGGTGCAGCTGACCATGGTCGAGACCGGGCTGATGGACTGGGCCGGGGTCGCGCAACGGATGTCGGTGCGCCCGGCGCGGATCGGCGGGCTGCGTGACCAGGGCCGGCCCCTCGCGGTGGGCGAGCCGGCTCACCTGGTTCTGATCGACCCGGCGGCGCGACGCATCGTCGACCCGGAGACGATGGCCACTGCGGGGCGCAACTCGCCGTTGCGTGGCCGGGAGGTGCCCGGTGCCGTGGTCGCGACGTTCTACGGGGGTCGGGCGACGGTACTCGACGGTCGGCTGACCGAGGATCGCCGCGAGCGGGAGGGGCGGCAGTGACCGCACGGATGCCCGGCGAGGCGGCGGTGCTGATCCTCGAGGACGGCCGCGCCTGGCGCGGGAGCGCCTACGGCGCAACGGGTGTCGCTCTCGGTGAGGCCGTCTTCGCGACCGGCATGACCGGCTACCAGGAGACGCTGACCGACCCGTCGTACCACCGCCAGATCGTGGTGATGACCGCTCCGCACATCGGCAACACCGGCGTGAATGACGAGGACGGCGAGTCGAACCGGATCTGGGTGGCCGGGTACGTCGTCCGGGACGCCGCGCGGCGGGCCTCGAACTGGCGCTCGCGGCGCGAGTTGGCCACCGAGCTGGCCGAGTCCGGCGTGGTCTCGATCAGCGGGGTGGACACCCGGGCGGTGACCCGGCACCTGCGTGATCGGGGCGCGATGCGGGCCGGCATCTTCTCCGGGGCCGCCTCGGCTCTGAGCGAGGCGGAGATGCTCGCCCAGGTCACGTCGGCGCCGCCGATGGCCGGCGCGGACCTGGCCGGGGAGGTGAGCGTCGAGGAGCCGTACACGGTGCCGGCGATCGGGGACCGGCGGTTCACGGTGGCCGCGATCGACCTGGGCATCAAGGCGATGACCCCGCACCGCATGGCCCAGCGGGGGATCGAGGTGGTCGTGCTACCCGCCTCGTCGACCATCGAGGACGTGCTGGCCATCGGGGCGGACGGGGTGTTCTTCAGTAACGGTCCGGGTGACCCCGCGGCGACTGCTGCACCGGTGGCCCTGCTGGGTGAGGTGCTGCGCCGCTCGATTCCGTTCTTCGGCATCTGCTTCGGCAACCAGATGCTCGGCCGCGCCCTCGGCCGGCAGACCTACAAGCTCGCCTTCGGTCACCGCGGCATCAACCAGCCGGTCAGCGACCTCGCCACCGGCAAGGTCGAGGTCACCGCGCACAACCACGGCTTCGCGGTCGACGCCCCTGCCGGCGCGCCGTTCGAGACACCGTTCGGGAGGGCCGAGGTCAGCCACGTCTGCCTGAACGACGGGGTGGTCGAGGGGCTGCGCTGCCTCGACGTGCCGGCCTTCTCCGTGCAGTACCACCCGGAGGCCGCCGCGGGGCCGCACGACGCGGCCTACCTGTTCGACGTCTTCGCCGACCTGATGGCCCGCTCGATCGGCAGGGAGAGCAGCTGATGGGACGGCGGGACGACCTTCGCAGCGTGCTGGTCATCGGGTCGGGGCCGATCGTCATCGGGCAGGCCTGCGAGTTCGACTACTCCGGCACCCAGGCCTGCCGGGTGCTGCGCAGCGAGGGGCTGCGGGTGATCCTGGTCAACTCCAACCCGGCCACGATCATGACCGACCCCGAGTTCGCCGACGCCACCTACGTCGAACCGATCACCCCCGAGGTGGTCGAGGCGATCATCGCCAAGGAGCGCCCGGACGCGCTGCTGCCCACGCTCGGCGGCCAGACCGCGCTGAACACCGCGATGGCGGTGCACGCCGCGGGCGTGCTCGACAAGTACGGGGTCGAGCTGATCGGGGCGAACGTCGCCGCGATCGAGGCGGGGGAGGACCGCCGGCTGTTCAAGGGCGTGGTCGAGAGATGCGGCGCCGAGGTCGCGCGGTCGGCGATCGCGCACACGATGGCGGAGTGCCTCGACGCGGTCGACGATCTCGGGTACCCGGTCGTGGTCCGGCCCTCGTTCACGATGGGCGGGCTCGGCTCGGGGATCGCCTACGACGAGGCCGAGCTGCGCCTGATCGCCGGCGCGGGGCTGCACCACTCCCCGACCACCGAGGTGCTCCTCGAGGAGTCGATCATCGGGTGGAAGGAGTACGAGCTCGAGCTGATGCGCGACCGGGCGGACAACGTCGTCGTGGTCTGCTCGATCGAGAACCTCGACCCGATGGGGGTGCACACCGGCGACTCGATCACCGTGGCCCCCGCGCTGACCCTGACCGACAGGGAGTACCAGCGGTTGCGCGACATCGGCATCGCGGTGATCCGGGAGGTCGGCGTCGACACCGGCGGCTGCAACATCCAGTTCGCGGTCGACCCCCGCGACGGCCGGGTGATCGTCATCGAGATGAACCCGCGGGTGTCTCGGTCCAGCGCGCTCGCCTCCAAGGCGACCGGCTTCCCGATCGCGAAGATCGCCGCCCGGCTCGCTGTCGGCTACACCCTCGACGAGATCCCCAACGACATCACGCAGAAGACCCCGGCCAGCTTCGAGCCGACGCTGGACTACATCGTGGTGAAGGTGCCGCGGTTTGCGTTCGAGAAGTTCCGCTCGGCCGACACCACGCTCACCACGACGATGAAGAGCGTCGGGGAGGCGATGGCGATCGGGCGCTGCTTCACCGAGGCGCTGCAGAAGGCGCTGCGCTCACTGGAGAAGCGGGACGCCTCCTTCCACTGGGACGGACCGGACCCGACCGGCGAGGAGCTGGCCGAGCTGATGCAGGCGATCCGCCGTCCGACCGAGGACCGGCTGGTGCAGGTGCAGCAGGCGATCCGGGGCGGGGCGAGCGTCGAGGAGCTGCACGAGGCGACCGGGATCGACCCGTGGTTCCTGGACCAGATCCTGGCCGTCCACGAGACGGCGCTGCGGCTGCGTGGGGCCGAGGCGCTGACCCCGGACCTACTCCGAGAGGCGAAGCGACACGGTTTCTCCGACGTCCAGATCGGTTCGCTGCGTCGGATGAGCGAGGACGTCGTCCGGGGCGTGCGGCACGCGCTCGGCGTCCGGCCGGTGTTCAAGACCGTTGACACCTGCGCCGCCGAGTTCGAGGCGACCACGCCGTACCACTACTCCAGCTACGACGACGAGAACGAGGTGACGCCGTCCGGGCGCCGGAAGGTGATCATCCTCGGCTCCGGGCCGAACCGGATCGGCCAGGGCGTGGAGTTCGACTACTCCTGCGTGCACGCCTCGTTCGCGTTGCGGGAGGCCGGGTTCGAGACGGTGATGATCAACTGCAACCCGGAGACCGTCTCTACCGACTACGACACCTCCGACCGGCTGTACTTCGAGCCGTTGACCCTCGAGGACGTGCTCGAAGTCGTGCACGCCGAGCAGCGCAGCGGTGAGGTGGTCGGCGTCGTCGTCCAGCTCGGTGGGCAGACCCCACTCGCGCTGGCGGCCCGGTTGGAGGCGGCCGGGGTTCCCATCGTCGGCACCAGCCCGGCGGCGATCCACCTCGCCGAGGAGCGTGGGGCGTTCGGCCGGGTGCTGGCCCAGGCCGGTCTGCGGGCGCCCGAACACGGTATGGCGAGCAGCTTCGAGGAGGCCAAGGTCGTCGCCGACCGGGTCGGCTACCCGGTGCTGGTGCGCCCGTCCTACGTGCTCGGCGGGCGAGGCATGGAGATCGTCTTCGACGAGGGGATGCTCGTCGACTACATCGAGCGGGCGACCCGGGTCAGCCCCGAGCACCCGGTGCTCGTCGACAGGTTTCTCGGTGAGGCGATCGAGATCGACGTCGATGCCCTGTTCGACGGTCAGGAGATGTACCTCGGCGGGATCATGGAGCACATCGAGGAGGCCGGGGTGCACTCCGGCGACTCGGCGTGCGTGCTGCCCCCGGCCACGCTCAGCGACTCCGAGATGCGCGAGGTGCGTGAGGCGACAGAGGCGATCGCCCGGGGGGTCGGCGTCCGCGGGCTGCTCAACGTACAGTTCGCCCTGGCCGCCGGGGTGCTGTACGTGCTGGAGGCCAACCCACGGGCGAGCCGGACCGCGCCGTTCGTCTCCAAGGCGACCGGGGTGGCCCTGGCCAAAGCGGCGGCCCGGGTGATGCTCGGCACGAGTATCGCCGACCTGCGCGCGGAGGGGCTGTTGCCGGCCCAGGGGGACGGCGGCACGCTGCCGGACGACGCGCCGGTGTCGGTGAAGGAGGCTGTGCTGCCGTTCCGCCGGTTCCGCACCCTGGAGGGCAAGGTGGTCGACACTCTGCTCGGCCCGGAGATGCGGTCCACCGGTGAGGTGATGGGCATCGCGGCGGACTTCCCGAGCGCTTTCGCCAAGTCGCAGCTCGCTGCCTATGGCGGGCTACCCGACTCCGGCTCGGTGTTCGTCTCGGTGTCCGACCTCGACAAGCGCTCGATCATCTTCCCGGTGAAGCGGCTGGTCGAGCTCGGGTTCACCGTGCTGGCCACCGGCGGAACGGCAAAGGTGCTTCGCCGCAACGGGATCGCCGCCACGGTGGTGCGTAAGCACAGCTCCGGGCGGGGACCCAACGGCGAACCGACCGTGGTCGACATGATCAATGCCGGTGAGGTGGACATGGTGGTGAACACCCCGAGCGGGCCGGCCGCTCTCATGGACGGCTACGACATCCGGGCGGCGACCACGTCGGTGGACAAACCGATCATCACCACGGTCCAGCAGCTGGCGGCCGCGGTGCAGGCCATCGAGGCGGCGCGGGCCAGCGGACCCTCCGGAGTGCACGTGGCCTCGCTGCAGGAGCATGCCGAGACGCTGCACCGCGGCCGGGCCGAACAGGCAGCCGAGCAGGCGGCCGAGCAGGCGGCCGAGCAGGCCCAGCAGGCGGCCGAGCGGGCGACGCCGTGACCCCCGAGGGCAACGCGACCGGCGGGAGCAACGTGGCCGGCGGGAGCAACGTGGCCAGCGGGAGCAACGTGGCCGGCGAGTACGACGCGAGCACGACGGGCCCATCGCCGGTGCAGCGCCCGGTGGAGGTGGTCGGTGCCGAGCCCGACGGTGCCTACATCCGCCTCGCCCTGGACGCCCGCGGCGGGCCGGCTCCGCTGCCCCTGGCCCGGCCCGGGCAGTTCGTGGCGCTGGCCGTCGGCGATGCACCGACCGCGATGTTGCTGCGCCGCGCGTTCTCGATCGCTTCGGCCGATGCGTACCGCTGGGAACTGTTGATCGCCGCGCACGGCCCGGGCAGCACCTGGCTGACCCGGCGTCGTCCGGGCGATCTGCTCGACGCGGTCGGACCGTTGGGGCAGCCCTTCCCGGCACCCGCCGCCGAACCGGGCCGGGGTGCCGGGTGCGTGCTGGTCGGCGGGGGATACGGAGCGGCACCGATGGTGTGGTGGGCGCGCGAGCTGATCGCCGCGGGGCATCGGGTGGCGCTGGTGCTCGGGGCCGCGGACGCCGCTCGGCTGGCCGAGCTCGACGCGGCCCGCGCGCTCGGCGTGCCGGTACTCGTTACCACTGACGACGGCAGTGCCGGCATCCAGGGACGCGTCACCGACGTGCTGGCCGAGGCGCTCCAGGCCGTGGCCCCTTCCGGATCGGCTCAGTCGTCTGCCTCATCGCCCGAGCTCATCTCAGCCACCTCGTTGACGCACGCCGTCGACGTCTACGCCTGCGGGCCGATGGCGATGCTCCGGGCGGTGACGACCGCCGCGCAGGATTTCAGCCGGGTCCGCGACCCCGTCGTCCGCACCTGGTGCGCGGTCGAGGAGGCGATGGCCTGCGGGATCGGGGTGTGCATGACCTGCGTGCTGCCGGTGCGTGGCGCGGACGGGACGACCCGGATGGTCCGGTCCTGCGTCGAGGGTCCGACGTTCGCCGGTGACGCGGTGCGCTGGGACGCGATCGCCAGCACGCCCACCCTGGTCGGTGGTGCGACGATCGGCGCAGCCGTGCCGCGGGACTGCCTCGGGGCGCCGCGGTGATCGACATGACCACCCGGATCGGAGCCCTCGACCTGCCGAACCCGCTGCTGACGGCGAGCGGGTGCGCCGCCGCCGGGCGGGAGCTGGCAGCGTTCCTCGACGTCGCCGGACTCGGTGCAGTCGTCACCAAGTCGATCCAGCGCAACCCGCGCTCGGGTCGGGGGACGCCGCGGATGGCGGAGACGCCGTCCGGGATGCTGAACTCGATCGGCCTGCAGGGCCCGGGGATCGAGGCGTTCGTGGCCACGGACCTGGCGTGGCTGCGCGAGCGTGGCGCCCGGGCGGTCGTGTCGATCGCCGGGGGCGACGCCGCGGAGTTTGTCGAGCTGGCCGGTCGGCTGGCCGGCCTCGGGCCGGACGGCGGGGTGAGCGCGATCGAGGTGAACATCTCCTGCCCGAACGTGGCGAACCGTGGCCTGGTCTTCGCCTGCGCGGCGGCGTCCAGTCGGGAGGTGGTCGCCGGCGTGGTCGACGTGGTGGCCGGCCGGGTGCCGGTGACGGCCAAGCTCTCGCCCGATGTCACCGACATCGTCGAGATCGCCGCGGCGGTGCTGGAAGCCGGCGCCGACGGCCTGGCGATGATCAACACCACCCTGGGCATGGTGATCGACCCCGACACCCTGCGTCCGACGCTGGCCGGGGTGACCGGTGGACTGTCCGGTCCCGCGATCCGGCCGATCGCGGTGCGCTGCATCTACCAGGTGCATGCGGCGATGCGCGCCGGTCTGATCCCGCTTGCGCCGATCGTGGGGATCGGTGGAGTGCTCACCGGCCTCGATGCCCTGCAACTGGTCGCCGCCGGGGCGAGCGCCGTCCAGGTCGGCACGGCGATCTTCCACGATCCCGGCGCCCCGGAGCGGGTGCTGGGTGAGCTGCACGACGCGCTGGCGGAGCGTGGGTTCGACCGGTTCACCGACGCGGTCGGAAGGGCGCACGATGACTGACCGGAACCAGATTCTGCGCGACCCGTTCGGCGTGCGGCTGGCCGAGGCGATGGCCACGCGCGGCCCGCTGTGCGTCGGCATCGACCCGCACTCGGCGCTGCTGGCCGCGTGGGGGCTGGACGACGACATCGCCGGCCTGGAGCGGTTCGCGCTGACCGTCGTCCAGGCCTTGGCGGACCGGGTGGCGGTGCTCAAACCGCAGTCCGCGTTCTTCGAGCGGCACGGTGCGCGCGGAGTGGCCGTGCTGGAACGCGTTCTCGCCGGAGCGCATTCGGCCGGTGCGTTGACCATCGCGGATGCCAAGCGCGGCGACATCGGTTCAACCATGTCGGCGTATGCCGATGCGTTCGCCGGGGAGGGCTCGCCGCTGGCCGCCGACGCGGTGACGGCCTCGGCCTACCTGGGCTTCGAGTCACTGCGCCCGCTGCTGGATCTGGCCGCTGCGACCGGGCGCGGAGTGTTCGTGCTCGCGCTGACCTCGAACCCGGAGGGTCTGCAGGTGCAGCACGCGCGCGGACCGGACGGTCGCACCGTGGCGCAGACCATGCTCGACGCGATCGCCGCCGAGAACGCCGATGCACTGGCGGCGGGCCGGCTCGGCTCGGTGGGCGCGGTGGTCGGGGCCACCATCGGCGGTGCCGGTGCGGCGCACGACCTCAGCCGGGTCAACGGGCCCTTCCTGGCCCCAGGGATCGGCGCCCAAGGCGCCGGGGCGGACGAGCTGCGCCAGGTGTTCGGGTCAGCGTTGCCCGCCGTCCTGCCCGCCTCCAGCCGCGAGGTCCTGCGCGGCGGCCCGAGCATCGACGGGCTGCGCGAGGCCGCCGCCAAGACCCTTGCCGACGTCACCTCCGCCCTCGGCTGACGCCCCCGCTGCCCCGCACCGGCTACCTGGTCTGCCCGCGCCGGCTACCCGGTGTCGGACAGGGGTGGCGGGTGGGTGTTCGACGTTGCGGCGTCGAGGTCGAGTCGGAGCTGGTCGGTGGGGTCCTCGGGTCGCTGTCGTCGTCGCGGTCGTCGGTGCCCGGCCAGGTGCTGTCCGAGGACCCGGGCCTGGTGTTCGACGGCGGGCAGGGTGTTGCGCCGGGGCGTCTGCGTCAAGTCGGCCCACAGCGGGGAGATGACGAACGGCAACCCGTCGATGACCTGGAGGCGCCAGTGGCCGCTATGCACGGCGGTGTGGTGCCGGGCACACAGGAGAGCCAGGTTGTCCAGGTCCGTTGAACCACCGTGGCGCCACCAGACGATGTGATGGGCCTCGCACCGACCGGGGGGCAGGGTGCAGCCGGGCACGATGCAGCCGCGGTCACGAGCGACCAAGGCGCGGATCTGCGCTGGGGACGCCAGGCGGCGGGCGCGACCATGATGCAGCGTGGCGCCGTCGCCGTACGTGACGAGGCCGTACACGACGGCGGAGCAGAGCAGGACGGCGAGGGTGGCCGGGTCGATGGGGCCGTCGGCCGTGTCGGTAGCCAGGCCCGCCGGACGGGGAACGTCCACTGTGCCGGGGACGTCAGGGGCCGGTTCAGCAGGCGTTGGTTCGGCAGGCGCGCTACCGCTGCCAGCGGCGGCCATGGCGTCGGCGACCTGCTCGGGGGTGGCCACCACGATGACCTGCGTGGTCGCTGCGGCGGTGTGGTGCCCGGAGAGGGCGTCGCGACACAGCTGGTGCAGGGCGTCGGCGCGGCGCTGGGAGGCGGTCCGATCCTCTCGCACGGGCAGCAGTTCCGGCTGGTCTGGCTGGTCTGGCTGGTCTGGCTGGTTCGGGGTGTCACCAACAGCGTGCTCGTGGTCGACCTTGTCCGCCGTGACCAGGGCCTCGATGACGGTTCGAAAGTGGGCACCGGCGACCGGGTCGAGCGCGAAGGAACCGACCACCATCCCGGTGGCATCGGTGCCATAGTCCAGGCGCCGTCGGTCTACGGCCTTCGGGTCGTAGGAGTCGTCGCCGCCCGGGTCCAAGGTGGCGACCAGGTGCTTTCCGATCCTCGCCAGGGTGTCCGGCGACACTGTGCGGGCGTGCTCGGCCAAGAAGGCGTCGATGCGTGCGGTCCCAGTCCATCCGCCCTCGTCCATGGCGTGCAGCAGGTGCTGCGGGACGGCGCGCAGGCTCCGCACAGCGACGTCGACGTGCGCGAGGCTGACCGCCCCTTCGGCGAGCGCCGCCGCCAGGCGAGGCATGCTCTCCCGATCGGACTGGTCGGACCGATCGGACCGATCGGACTGGTCGGACTGGTCGGTCGGGTCGGTCGGGTCGGTCGGGTCGGTCGGGTCGGCAGGGGTGACGTCGCGAGTGAGACCGGCACCGATCGGGTCGAGAGCCTTGGTAGCGCGCACGTCCTTCGCGGCTCGGTGAGGAGCGACGTTGCAGGCGTGCACGAGGTAGGTCGCAGCGGTCTTGCCCGAGGCGGCGCCGGTCACGGCGTCCGGGCGAGCGTCCAGGTCGGCGAGTAGGTGCAGGTAGGCCGCGTCCAGCTGGGAACGCAGCCGCATGGCCTGCGCCACCGCATCTCGCGCCTCGCCGTCGCTGTGGGACAGCAGCGGCGCGGTCTGCAACGCCGTGACCTCTGCCTCGCACCGAGCCAGACCCGACAGGACGACGGACGGCGGCGGCGCGTCGTCCGGCTCCGGCGTCCGGGACTGGTCCATGCCGACGACGCTAGAGGCGACCACCGACAGTTCACGCGACGCAGGTAGGTCTGGAACCCGTTGCACGGGAACGTCTCTTGTGAGCAATCCCATGCCGATCTGATGTCACAGAACGCTCGGCAGAGATACGTGGCTCAGACCTACCGGCTCAGAACGACGTGACGACGGTGACCCCGTGGGAGGCGAACCCGGCCATCGCCGGGAGCGCCTGCGGCACGTCGTCCAGAGCGATCGTCCGGGTGACCATCGGTGCCAGGTCGAGCCGCTCCGAGGAGAGCAGACCCAGTACCTCCGGCAGCCGGGTGGCCGACAGCCCGTGCACGCCAAGTACCTCGATCTCGTCACGGATCACCCGGCTGATCGGGAAATCGGCCGTGGCCGAGGCGAACAGGCCGATCTGGATGTGCCGACCCAGCGGGCGCAGACACAGCACCGCGGCCGCCGCCGTGGCCGGGTGGCCGAGTGCGTCAACCGCGACATGCGCTCCGCCGGTCAGAGACCGGACGGCGCTGCTGACCGCTTCGGCGGAGTCGTCGCCGTCCGGCGCGGTCACCAGCTGGGCGGCACCGAGCGATGCAGCCAGCGCCAGAGCGCCGGCCGACCGGTCGACCGCGACCACCTCGGCCCCCAGCGCCCGGCCGATGGCCACGGCCGCGAGCCCGACCCCACCGCAGCCGACGACACAGAGCACCTCGCCGGCCGCCAGCCGGCCCCGCTCGAGCACCCCCCGGTACGCGGTCGAGACCCGGCAGCCGACCAGCGCTGCGCTCACGTCGTCCACGTCGTCGGGCACCGTGACCGCGTTGACGTCGGCCCACGGGATCGTGGTCAGCTCGGCGAATGCGCCCCACCGGGTGAACCCCGGTTGCTGCTGACGCCGGCACACCTGCTGCTCGCCCGCCCGGCACGGCTCGCAGGCGCCGCACCCACAGACGAACGGGGCGACCACACGGTCACCGACGCGCACCCGCCGCACCCGAGAACCGACCGACACCACGGCGCCGGCGAACTCGTGGCCGCCGACGTGAGGGCAGACGATGTCCGGGTCGGTGCCGTGCCAGCCGTGCAGGTCGCTGCGGCACAGTCCCGCGGCCAACACCTCGACCACGGCGTCGTACGGGCCTGTTTGCGGGTCCGGCACGGCCACCACGTCGATCGTTCCGCCGAACCGCTCGTAGACCGCCGCCCTCATGAACGGCACGCTACCCAGCGCGACCGCGCGGGCGACGCCCGGCGGGTGCGGCTCGCGCGGCCGATCGGAGTGGCCTCCGTAGCGATTATACGGCGGAGCGTGACGGCGTCAGCATTGCTCGTGACCGGCGCCAGTGGGTAGGTTCGAGCCCTGCGATCTCTATGACGGACCATGATCGACCGAGGTGACCCGTGCCACTGCCCCCACTCACCCCCGAGCAGCGCGCCGCTGCGCTGGAGAAGGCCGCCGCCGCCCGCCGCGCTCGGGCCGAGGTGAAGAACCGCCTCAAGTACTCACAGGGCTCCCTCGGCGACGTGATCAAGGAAGGTCAGGCCAACGAGGTGGTCGGCAAGATGAAGGTCTCCGCCCTTCTCGAGGCCTTGCCCGGCGTCGGCAAGGTGCGCGCCCGCCAGATCATGGAGGAGATCGGCATCTCGGAATCCCGGCGAGTGCGGGGGCTGGGCTCGAACCAGATCGCTGCGCTCATCGAGCGCTTCACCCGCTGATCCGCCCTCGTGGGCAACCGTCGTTCTGGGGGAGCCGGAGGCAACGGCCGGGCAGTGCCCGAAATGCCCCAGCGAGGGCGGCGTGCCCGGCTGACGGTGCTCGCCGGACCGACCGCGGTCGGCAAGGGCACCGTCTCGACCGACATTCGGGAGCGTTACCCGCAGATCTGGCTGTCGGTATCGACGACCACCCGTCCGCGGCGCCCGGGGGAGCAGGAGGGCCGGCACTACCACTTCGTCTCCGAGGCGGACTTCGATCGCATGGTCGCCGAGGGCGACATGCTCGAGTGGGCTGTCGTGCACGGTCGTCACCGCTACGGCACCCCGCTGCGTCCGGTGCTCGAGGCACTGGAGTCGGGCCGGTCGGCGCTGCTCGAGATCGACCTCAAGGGCGCTCGCCAGGTCCGGGCGCGGATGCCCGAGGCGCTGTTCGTGTTCCTGGCCCCGCCGTCCTGGGATGAGCTGGTCCGGCGACTGGTGGGTCGGGGGACCGAGGACGCCGCCGAGCGGTCCCGGCGGCTGGAGACCGCCCGTGAGGAGCTGGCCGCCGAACGCGAGTTCGACGTGACCATCGTCAACGACGATGTGCACCGAGCCACCGATCACCTCGTAGAATGCATGGGACTGCGCCCGGTGGCGCCCACCCCGGGGTCGGTCACGATGACCGACCATCGAGCCGGGCCGGACTGAGATCACACCCGGGCCGAGCCGGCCCCACGATCGAGGAGACACTGCGTGTCCGGAACCATCGCTGCCCCCGAGGGCATCACCAACCCGCCGATCGACGACCTGCTGCAGGCCGCGGATTCCAAGTACGCGCTGGTGATCTACGCTGCGAAGCGGGCCCGCCAGATCAACGCCTACTACTCCCAGCTCGGTGAGGGCCTGCTCGAGTACGTCGGACCACTCGTCGAGACCCACGTGCAGGAGAAGCCGCTGTCGGTGGCCCTCCGCGAGATCAACGAGGGCCTGCTCGTCGCCGAGCCCACCGAGGCGTGAGGTGACCCCAGCCGGCGCGCGCCCGCGCGTCGTGCTCGGGGTCAGCGGCGGGATCGCCGCCTACAAGGCGTGCAGCCTGCTCCGCCGGCTCACCGAGACCGGCCATGACGTCACCGTCGTGCCGACCATGGCAGCCCTCGAGTTCGTCGGTGAGGCCACCTGGGCCGCGCTGTCCGGGCGTCCTGTCGCGGTCAGCGTCTTCGACAGCGTGCACGACGTACCGCACGTGCGTCTCGGCCGGGAGGCCGAGCTGGTCGTCGTCGCCCCCGCCACCGCCGACCTGCTCGCCCGGGCGGCCCACGGCCAGGCCGACGACCTTCTCACCTCAACTCTGCTCACCGCTCGATGCCCGGTGCTGATGGCTCCGGCCATGCACACCGAGATGTGGGAGCACCCGGCCACCCGGGCCAACGTGGCCACCCTGCGCGAGCGCGGCGTCGTCGTCCTCGACCCCGACTCCGGTCGGCTGACCGGCGCCGACACCGGTCCCGGCCGGCTGCCCGAGCCGGAGGCCATCGCCCACGCCGCCGTGCGGCTACTGCGCCGAGCCGGCCGGCATCCGGGCTCGTCCGACTCCGTCGCCCGGGCCTTCGACCTGGCCGAGGTGGCCGACCTGGCCGGGGTGCGGGTGGCGATCTCGGCGGGTGGTACCCGCGAGCCGCTCGACCCGGTCCGCTACCTCGGAAACCGGTCCTCGGGCCGGCAAGGCTATGCACTTGCTGGCGCCGCCGTCGCCCGGGGTGCCCGGGTGGAGCTGATCTCGGCGAACGTGAGCCTGCCCGTCCCGGCCGGGGTCGACGTCATCGAGGTCGAGACGGCGCGGGAGCTGCGCGAGGCGATGCTCGACGCCGCCACTCGCTGCGACGTCCTGGCGATGGCCGCCGCGGTGGCCGACTTCCGGCCCGCCGAGGTGGCCGACCACAAGATCAAGAAAAACGCCCGGGGCGGCGCGCCGAACGTTGCTCTGGTGCGCAACCCCGACGTCCTCACCGAGCTGGTCGCCATCCGGCGCGAGGCTGCGTCCTCTCCGGCGGGGGGCGCCGTGCGTCTCGTGGACCAGGTCATCGTCGGTTTCGCCGCCGAGACCGGTGACGCGGACGGCGACGTGCTCTCCCACGCGCGGGCCAAGCTGACCCGCAAGGGCTGCGACCTGCTGGTCGTCAACGACGTCTCGGCCGGCAAGGTGTTCGGGCGCGACGACACCGAGATCACCATCCTCGACGCTCGGGGCGGACGGCTCGACGTCCCGGCGGGCAGCAAGGACGACGTCTCCGACGCGGTCTGGGACGCGGTCCTGGACTGGTGCCGTCGTCGGCACGAGCCGCCGCCGGTCCTGCGAGCCTGAGCCGCCCCGATCAGTTGCGGCCCAGGGGACCGGCCGACCGGCCGCGGGCCGACCGGGTGGCCATCTCGCCCGGGCGGCCGAAGAGACCGTCCGGCGTCGGTACAGTTGACGTCGCGCCGCGCCGCACCGGCCCGGCCCAGCCAGCAGCCGCTGCACCCCTACAGGAGCATCGTGACCCACCGCCTGTTCACGTCCGAGTCCGTCACCGAGGGCCATCCGGACAAGATCTGCGACCAGATCAGCGACGCCATCCTCGACGCCCTGCTCGAGAAGGACCCGCGCAGCCGGGTCGCCGTGGAGACCATGGTCACCACCGGTCTCGTGCACGTCGCCGGCGAGGTGACCACCGAGGCGTACGTCGATATCCCGATGATCGTCCGGCAGACCATCCTGGACATCGGCTACGACTCCTCGACCAAGGGGTTCGACGGCAACTCCTGCGGCGTCGAGATTTCCATCGGCGCCCAGTCGCCCGACATAGCACAGGGCGTTGACGTGGCCTACGAGGCCCGCGTCGAGGCCGGGGGACACGCCGAGGACCCGCTCGACGCCCAGGGTGCCGGTGACCAGGGCCTGATGTTCGGCTACGCCACCGACGAGACCGAGCAGCTGATGCCGCTGCCGATCTGGCTGGCGCACCGCTTCGCCCAGCGCCTGTCCGAGGTACGTCGCAAGGGCGAGCTGCCCTACCTGCGCCCGGACGGCAAGACCCAGGTGACCGTGGCCTACCAAGGCGACCGCCCGGTCGCCATCGACACCGTGGTGGTGTCGAGCCAGCACGCGGCCGACATATCCCTGGAGCACCTTCTGCAGCCCGATGTCGCCCACCACGTGATCACGCCGGTGCTCGACGAGGCCGGCATCGAGAGCGCCGGGCACCGGCTGCTGGTCAACCCCACCGGACGGTTCGAGATCGGCGGCCCGATGGGCGACGCCGGCCTGACCGGCCGGAAGATCATTGTCGACACCTACGGCGGGATGGCCCGGCACGGCGGTGGCGCGTTCTCCGGAAAGGACCCGTCCAAGGTCGACCGGTCCGCCGCGTACGCGATGCGCTGGCTGGCCAAGAACGTGGTCGCCGCGGGTCTGGCCCGCCGGTGTGAGGCGCAGGTGGCCTACGCGATCGGCAAGGCCCACCCGGTCGGTCTGTACCTGGAGACCTTCGGTACCGAGACCGTCGACCCGGAGCGGATTGAGAAGGCGGTGCGGGAGGTGTTCGACCTGCGTCCGGCGGCGATCATCCGCGACCTGGACCTGCTGCGGCCGATCTACAAGGCGACCGCGGCCTACGGCCACTTCGGTCGTTCGGGTGACGGTGTCGACTTCCCGTGGGAGCGCACGGACCGGGTCGACGCGTTGCGGTCTGCCGTCAGCTGACATCGAACGTCAGCTGACATCGAAACAGCCGGCGGGATCGCCGGGCAGGGGCGCGGACCGGGGCTCACCTGACACGGGCTCGCCGAACACGGGCTCGCCAGAGGCTGGCGCGCTCCCGGTCGCCCGGGTGGTGGTCGATACCCCGCTGCCACACCTGGACCGGGCGTTCGACTACGTCGTCCCCACGGCGATGTCGTCCGTCGCCGTCCCGGGTGTACGAGTGCGAGTCCGGTTCGCCGGCAAGGACGTCGATGCCTTCGTCGTCGAACGCCGAGCCGCAAGCGATCACGTGGGTCCGTTGACTCCCCTGCGCCGGGTGGTCTCGCCCGAGCCGGTGCTCACCCCACCGGTCCTGCGGCTGGCCAGAGCCGTGGCCGACCGCTACGCCGGCACCCTGAGCGACGTGTTGCGGCTCGCCGTCCCGCCTCGGCATGCCGGGGCCGAACGGGCAGGGCCTAAACCAGCAGAGCCTGACCCAGCAGGGCCTGACCCAGCAGGGCCCGAACCAGCAGGGCCTGACGTCCGGCCGGTCGCGGCGAACCTGCCCCAGTTGTCATCGACACCGCGGTCGGCGCCGAGGCCTCCGGACGCCCCCGACGGCCGCGTGAGCTGGGCCCGCTACCCGGCGGGTCCGGCCTTCCTGGCCCGGCTGGGCCGGGGCGAGGCGCCACGAGCGGTGTGGGCGGCTCTCGCCGGTAGCCGGCATTGGGCCGAGGCGATCGCCGAGGCGGCGGCCGCCGTCCTGGACGCCGGTCGTGGCGCCGTCGTGGTGCTGCCGGACCGTCGCGACGTGGACGTGATGGAGCAGGCGGTCCTGGCCCGCATGGGTCCGGGGCGGCATGCCCGGCTCGAGGCCGACCTCGGTCCGCCGGCTCGGTACCGGGCGTTCCTGGCCTGCCTGCGCGGTGAGGTGCGTCTGGCTATCGGCACCAGGTCCGCGGCGTTCGCACCGGTCGCCGACTTGGGCCTGGTCGCCGTCTGGGACGACGGCGACGACTCCCATGCCGAGCCGCGGGCCCCCTACCCGCACAGTCGCGAGGTGTTGCGACTGCGGGCCGAGCTCGACTCGGCCGCCATGCTCGTCGGCGGCTGGGCGGTCAGCGTCGACGCCGTCCGCTGGGTCGAGCAGGGCTGGGCGCGGCTCATCGAGGCCGACCGGGAGGTCCGCCGCTCGAGCTGGGCGCGGGTGGTCACCTCGGACGACGCGGGTGGCCCCCGGCCCGAGGGCTCGTCGGTCTCGCGCTGGGGGCTCACTCCGGGAGCCTGGCAGACCATCCACCAGGGGCTCACCCTCGGCCCCGTGCTCGTGCAGGTGCCGCGATCGGGCTACCTGCCGGCGATGGTGTGCCAGGGCTGCCGCCGTCCCGCGCGGTGCCCGAGCTGCGCCGGCCCGGTGCAGTCCGCCGCAGACGGCACCAGGAGCTGCGGCTGGTGTGGGCGGGGCCTGGTGCAGTGGTCGTGCCCGCACTGCGGTGGCGGGGTGCTGCGTGCCAGCCGGGTCGGCGTACAGCGCAGCGCCGAGGAGCTGGGCCGGGCCTTCCCAGGGGCCCGGGTGCTGGTCGCGCGCCCAGACCACGTGCCACGTGTCGGTGCCCGGCCGGCCATCGTGATGGCGACTTCCGGGGTCGAGCCGGCGGCCGAGAACGGTTACGCCGCCGCGGTACTGCTCGACGGCGACCTGCTGCTCTCCCGACCCGACCTGCGGGCCGGCGAGGAGGCGCTGCGGCGCTGGCTCTCGGCGGCCGCGTTGGTGCGGCCGGCCCCGTCCGGCGGGGTGGTGGTCGTGAGCGCGACGGCCTCCGCGCCGGCCGTGCAGGCCCTGGTACGCCTCGATGCCGCCGGCTTCGCCCGCCACGAGCTCACCCAACGGGCCGAGGCCCGTCTACCCCCCGCGCTGTCGACGGTGAGCCTGGTCGGCGACCCGGCAGCCGTGGGTGCGCTGCTGCGCCAGGCCACGCTGCCGGACGGCGTTGAGGTACTCGGCCCGACCCTGGTGCCGCGCCCGGTCACCGGGCCGCGGGTCGACGTCGACGAGGGCTTCGACCTCGACCCCGACCCGGTGCGCATGGTGCTGCGGGTGCCGGCGGAGGCCCTGGCCGACCTGGCCGGCGAACTGCACGCGGTCCTCGCCGTTCGCAGTGCGCGCAAGGAGCGTGCCGTGGTGCGGGTGCAGGTCGACCCGCGCGACATCGGGTGAGCGCGCCCGACACCGCCTCGAGCTCGGCTCGCTGCCGCGATGCGAGCTCGCCTCGGTGATGGTCGGTGGCACGGCCCCGTCGATCTCAACGACCCGTCCACACCGGAGGGCGCTTCTCGGCGAATGCCCGGGCGCCCTCGAGCTGGTCGTGAGAGGCGTACAGAGCTGCCACGGTGGGGAACTCGCCGTTCGCCACCCGGCGCATTGCTTCGATGAAGGGCAACCGGCTGCCCTCGCGCTGCACCTCCTTGATCGCTGCGAAGACGAGCGGCGGCCCGGCGGCCAGACGCTGCGCGACCTCGAGCACCCGCGCCTGCAGCGCCGCCGACGGGTGCACCTCGTTCACCAGACCCCAGCGCTGTGCCTCGGCGGCGTCCATCCACCGACCGGTCAGCAGCAGCTCCATCGCGACGTGGTAGGGAATCCGTTCCGGCAGGCGCAGGGTGGCAGCGTCGGCCAGGGTGCCGGCGGCGATCTCGGGCAGAGCGAACGAGGCCGTCTGCGCCGCGTAGATCAGATCGCAGGACAACGCCAGTTCGAACCCGCCGCCGACCGCCATTCCCTCGACCATGGCGATCACCGGCTTGTTCAGCCCGGGAAGCGTCTGCAGGCCACCGAATCCCCCCACGCCGTAGTCGCCGTCCACGGCGTCGCCGGCCGCGGCCGACTTGAGGTCCCAGCCGGCGCAGAAGAACCGCTCGCCGGCTGAGCGCAGCACCGCCACGCGCAGGTCGGGATCGTCGCGGAAGGAGGCGAACACCGCCCCCATCGCCCGCGAGGTGGCCAGGTCGATGGCGTTCGCCGGCGGGCGCCGCAGCGTCACCTCCAGCACGGTCCCCAGCCTCCGTGTGCGGACGGCGTCGCGTTCAGCCATGGTGCTCCTGCTCCGTCGAGTCCCGATCGCCGGCCCACCCGTCGAGGCAGACCACCAGCGCGTCGACCGCCACGGCCGAGTCCGGCGTGACCAGCACCGGGTTCACCTCGATCGAGACCACCTCTCGCCGGCTCGTCGCCAGCCCAGCCACCGCCTGGGCCACTGCCACCAAGGCGTCCAGATCGCCGGCGGGCCGCCCACGGTGGCCTGTCAGCAGCCCTGCGCAGCGCAGCTGGAGCAGCGCCTGGCGCACCTTGTCGGCACCGACCGGCAGCACCAGGTGTCGCACGTCGTCCAGCAGTTCGGTGGCCACCCCACCTGCGCCCACGGTGAGCACCGCGCCGACGACCGGGTCGTCGTGCACGCCCACCAGGATCTCGGCGACGGCGTCGCCGACCTGCTGCTCGACCAGCACCGTCGGGCAGCGGGTCAACAGCTCCTGCGCGGCCGCGCGAACGGCGTCCACGCCCCGCAGCCCCAGCCGGACGGCGTCGTCGTCGCTCTTGTGCGCGCTGCCCTGACCCTTGACCACGATCAGAGCGCCGTCGAGGCCGGAGGCCACCCGAACGGCCTCCTCGGCGGTTCGGCACTGCGCCCCGGCCGGCACCGCGATTCCGCCGGCGCGCAGCAGGCTCTTGCCGTCCGCCTCGGCCAGCGCGACCAGGCTCCCCGTATCCGAACGTGGGCCGGATACCGGCTCCTGGACCGCGGTGGCCCACGAGGTGCCGATCGTCGCAGCGGCCTCGACCGCCTCGACCATCACCGACGGCGGCGCCAGAACCGGCACCCCCCGTTCGACGAGCGTGGTCGCCGGCTCACCGGTCAGGTTGGCCGCCACCGCGGCCACCAGAGCCCCTCGGGCACCTGTTGCGGCGAGCGCCCCCTCAAAGGCGGTGATCGCGGCCAGGTAGTCGGCGCTGGAGCACCGGTCGATCCGGGGCACGTCGGCGAACAGCAGGTTCAGGTCGGCCGGGCCACGCAGCATCGCCGTGAACGCTACCTCCATCGCCTCGATGTCGGCCCAGACGTAGGTGTGGTAGTCGAGCGGGTTCGACAACGGAACGCGCGGGCCCAGCGCGACCGACAGCTCGGCGTGCTGGGTTGCGGTCAGCGGCGGGAAATGTGCCCGGCTGCCGTCGACGGCGTCGGCGATGAGCGCGGCCTCACCGCCCGAACAGCTCAGCGAGGTCAAGGCGGTGCCGCCCAGTGGTCCACCGCAGTGCAGCAGGCACAGGGCGCCGAGCAGTCCATCGAGGCTGGTGACCTGGCCGATCCCGTTGCGCTGCAGGAAGCCCGCGGAGATCGCCGGGGTGCAGGCCAGTGACGCTGTGTGGGTCCGCACTGCCTGCTGGGCAGGTTCGCTGCGACCGAGCAGCAGTGCCACCACCGGTACCCCGAGAGCCCTCGAAGCCCGGCCCAGCTGTTCGATCCCGCGAATGTCGGCGATCGACTCCAACAACAACCCCACCGCGCTGACGTTGTCGGCGCTCAGCTGCGCCAGCGCCAGCTGCGTCACTGTGGTCTGCGCGCCGTTGCCGACGGCCACCACCGATGCCAACGGGAGTCCGGTGCGCACCATGGTCAGGCTGACGGCGAGCGAGGAGGACTGCGAGACCAGGGCGACGCCGCGACGTCCGGGGGACAGCGGGCTCCCGCCGTGCTCATCCGGCCACAGCAGCACCCGGTCGGCGTAGTTGACCAGGCCGTAGCAGTTCGGGCCGACCATCGGCATCGACCCTGCGGCCTGCACCAGGCCGAGCTGGGCAGCGGCGCCGTCCTCGCCCAGCTCGGCGAACCCCGAGCTGTAGACCACGGCGCCACCGCAGCCGATGGCCGCCAGATCGGCGATCACGGACGCGCAGGCGGCGGCGGGGACGGCGACGAACGCGGCGTCCGGCGGCTCGGGCAGGTCGGCGACCCTGCGCAGTGCCGGCTCACCGGCGATCTGCTGGGCGCTCGGGTGCACCGGCCAGATCGGCCCCTCGAAGCCCAGCGCCCGGTTCTGCCGGGCCACCCGGCCACATTCGACGGCACCACCGATCAGCGCCAGGCTGCGCGGGCGCAGCAGCCGCTGCAGCCGGGTGGCATCGTCACGGTCTCGCTCCGCCGGGCCAGGGGCAGGCGGGGCCAGGTCGTCAGCCACCGTAAGCTCGAAGCAGGGCGCGGGAGATGATGTGTCGCTGGATCTCGGAGGTGCCGTCCCAGATCCGTTCCACTCGGGCGTCGCGCCAGATTCTCTCCAGCACGAGATCGTCCATCAGGCCCATGCCGCCATGCACCTGGATCGCCGTGTCGGCGACGGCCGCCAGCATCTCGGTGGCGCTGAGCTTGGCCATGGCCACCGCCGAGTCGGCGCCGTGATCGTTTCGGTCCACCAGCCATGCCGCGTACCAGGTCAGCCAGGTGGCGGCAGCAAGCTCGGCGCTTCGGTCGGCGAGCGGGAACGCCACACCCTGGTTGCGGCCGATGGGGCGGCCGAACTGGTGCCGGGTCGCGGCATGCGCCGCGGCGAGGTCCAGGGCTCGCCGAGCCCGGCCCAGACAGGTCGCCGCCACCTGCAGGCGGGTGGTGCCCAGCCACGTGCCGGCCAGCTCGAAGCCACCGTCCACCTCCCCCAGGACCGACGAGGACGGCACACGGCAACCGTCGAAGATCAGGATCGAGTTGTGATAGCCGCGGTGCGAGACGCTTCGGTAGCCGGGCACCACCTGCACGCCCGGGGCGTCTAGGTCGACCAGAAAAGCGGTGATCGCAGCTCGGCGCAGGCCGCCGTCGCCGTCGTGCTGCCCGGTGGCCGCGAAGAGGATCACCACATCGGCGGTGTCGGCGTGGCTGATGAAGTGCTTGGTGCCGTCGATCACCCAGTCAGATCCCGAACGCACGGCGCGGGTCCGCATGCCGCGGAGGTCCGAGCCGGCCTCGGGCTCGGTCATCGCCAGGCACTCCGTGCGGGCGCCCGCCACGATCGGGCCGAGATAGGCCTGTCGTTGGGACTCGCTGCAGGCCAGCAGGATCCGCGACGGCCGGGCCACGGCGTGCATCTGCAGGGCATAGCCCGTGTGCCCGAGCTCACGCTCCATGAGCATCCAGGTGAGGGTGTCCAGCCCGGCACCGCCGACCTCCTGCGGAAGGTTGGCTGCGTACAGCCCGCAGTCGATGGCGCGTCGTCGCAGCTCGCGCGCCAGGTCGGGGTCGAGCCGGCCGCTGCGCTCCACCTCGTCCTCGTGCGGCACCAGCTCGGCGAGCACGAAGGCCCGGGTAGTGTCCACGACGGCCTGCTGCTCGTTGCTGAGAGCGAAATCCACGGCCCGGCCCTCAGCGGGGCTCGTGCAGCGCGACGATCTGACCCGAGGCGCCGGTCGGCACCGGCACCAGGAGCGAGGCGGCCCGGCGCCGCACATCCTCCGGCAACGGGCAGGACCGACCGGTGGCGGTGTCGACGTGGACGGCGAGCACCTCCTCGGTCGCACGCAGCCGATCCTCGACGAGCAGCTCGTGCCAGAGCCAGACCAGCTTGCCGCGCACCCCGATCACCGACGACTGAACCTCCAGACGGGCACCCTCGCCCACCTCGCCGAGATATCGCACGTGCGCCTCACGCGTGAACAGGGACCTGCCGGTGCGCCGCACGGCTTCGAGCGTCATCCCGATCTCCGCCATCACCGCATCGGTGGCGTGCCCGAAGACCAGCACATAGTAGGCCTCGCTGAGATGACCGTTGTAGTCGATCCACTCGGGCTGCACCTGCTCTACCCACGGCGGTAGCGCCGAGGGCCGTGGGTCGATCGCGCCGGTCATGTCCGGCTCCCCGGTGCCCGGCGCTGGGCGCGCACCAGATCGACCAGGTGCCGGTCGCGCTCACGCACCAGGTCGGCGATCGAACGCCCGCCGGCCTCCTGCTCGCAGCCGGCGATCACCGCCTCGCGCAGGTGCGGGGTCAGCTCTGGTGCCGCGAGGCGGGTCCACGGCTCGAGCAGGGAGGGGCCGAAGTGGTCCAGCATGTGCCGCATTCCGCCCGGTCCGCCGGCCAGGTGGAATGTGAGCATCGGGTCCTGGAAGGCCCAGCGCAGACCCGGCCCCGCGGTGATCGAGGTATCGATCTGTTCGACCGTGGCCTCACCGTTGGCGACCATGTGCAGGGCTTCGCGCCACAGTGCCTCCTGCAACCGGTTGGCGACGAAGCCGGGCACCTCGCGGTCCATCACGATCACCGACTTTCCGATGCCGCGGAAGAAGTCGCCCGCCCAGGTGAGGACTTCCGCCTCGGTCTGCCGCCCGCCGACCACCTCGACGAGCGGGATCAAGCAGGGCGGGTTGAACGGGTGCGCCACCACCAGCCGATGTGCACCGCGCGCCTGAGCGGCCATCTCGGACATGCCGAAGCCCGATGTGGACGACGCGATGACGACGTCGTCCGGAGTCGCGTCATCGAGGTCAGCGAGCAGCCGGCGCTTGAGATACAGACTCTCCGGCGCGCTCGGAGCCAGCCCGAGCTCGGTCAGTGCCGGCCAGGCCGCCTCGACCAGGGCCCGCAGCCGGCCCTCGGTCTCCGGCGCTGGATCCCAGGCCCGGACGTCGAACCCGCGGGACAGGTAGTAGGCCACCCAGCCACTTCCGATCACCCCAGCGCCGACACAGGCCACTGTGCGCACCTGGTCGGGAGCGCATCTCATCGACGCGGCCGCAGCGCGAGGATCTCGCGGGCTTCGTCCGGGGTGGCCACCTCGGCGCCCAGAGCCCGGATGAGGGTGACCGCGTTGGCCACGAGCTGGGCATTGGTGGCCTTGTTGCCCCGGCCCAGGTAGAGGTTGTCCTCCAGACCCACCCGCACGTGTCCGCCGAGAAGCACCGACTGGGCCACCCACGGCATCTGCATCCGGCCCAACGCGAACGAGGCCCAGACCGTGCCGTCCGGGATCTGCGCCACCATGGCCGCCAGCAGGGCGGGGTCGGCGGGCGCGACGTACGGAATGCCCATGCACAGCTGGTACATCGCCGGGGCCCCGACCAGCCCCTGCGCCACCAGCCGGTTGGCGAACCAGAGATGCCCCGTGTCGAAGATCTCCAGCTCCGCCCGCACGCCGAGCTCGGTCACCCGCTTGGCGCCGGCGCAGCATGGCGGGGGTGCTGACATAGACCAGGCTGCCCTCGCCGAAGTTCAGGCTTCCGCAGTCCAGGGTGCAGATGTCGGGCAGCAGCTCCTCGACGTGCGCGAGCCGAGCCGGGCCGCTGACAAGGTCGGTCCCCTCGGCGAAGCCGCTGGGGTCGGCGGGGTCGAGGTAGAGGTCACCGCCCATTCCCGCCGTGGTGTTGATGACGACATCGACGTCGCCGGCCCGCAGCCGTTCGACGACCTCGCGGTAGAGCGCCGTTTCACGGGAGCCGGCGCCGGTGTGCGGGTCCCGGACATGCACATGCACGATCGCCGCGCCGGCTCGGGCGGCGTCGATCCCGGCCTGGGCGATCTGCTCCGGAGTGACCGGGACGTGCTCGGACTTGTCCACGGTGTCTCCGACACCTGTGAGTGCACAGGTGATGATGACCTTTCGGTTCACGGTGAGTCCCTCCACGGGTGGTGTGCGACGGAGCCGAAGCGTGTGGCTTCGGGAACCCTCCGAGGCGGGCGGCCGGGGCGATCTCGGGCAGTGCGGGGTAGCTCACGTCCCGACACTGCCGGTCCTACCGTGAGTCGGAACAGGGCCACGCCGAAGGCTCCCATCATCACCGTGCTCAGTGTGCGTTGACGAACGACGCTGTGGCGAGGTCGCAGGCACGATGCAACTCCTTGGCATTGATGCACCGTCGCAGAACGGGTCAGAGGCGGCCACGACATCCGCGCGTGCGGTGATGCGCGGCTGCGCCGGTGGGCTCCGGACTCAGCGGGGCGGGTGCAGCACCGCGAACGCGTCGGTCACCTGCAGGGCCGACGTGCGGAACCGGAACACCGCCGCCGGACGGCCGCCGGCAGGGCCCGAGCGCAGCCGCTCTCCGGTGGCCTCGATCTGCGCACGGCGCAGCAGGATCCGCTGCAGGTTGGTGGCGTCGACCTCGTGACCCAGCGCGGCGCGGTAGTAGCCGGCCAGCGCCGACATGGTGAACCTGGGCGGGGCCAGGGCGAAGCCGAGGTTGGTATAGGAGAGCTTGGAGCGCAACCGGTTCCGCCCGGCCACGATAATCCCGGCGTGGTCGAAGGCGGCCGGCGGGAGGTCCTCGACCGGGTGCCAGCGGGTGTCCTCGGGCAGCGCCGGTTCGGCCCCGGCCGGTACCAGGCCCAGGTAGCTCGTGGCGACGGTGCGCAGGCCCGGCATCCGGTCGGGGTCGCCGAGGCTCTCCAGCTGCTCCAGGTGGCTGAGCTGGCGCACGTCCACCTTCTCGGCGAGCTGGCGGCGGATCGAGGCGTCCAGATCCTCGTCGGGGCGCAGCGCGCCGCCGGGCAGCGACCAGCGTCGTGCGTGCGGGGGGAGCGCACGCTGCCAGAGCAGGACGTGCAGCGCGTTCCGGCGGACCTGGAGGACCACGGCCAGAACCTCGTGTCCGAAGCCTGAGCCGCTCGGAGCCGACGAACGCTCCCCGAGGGTGGGCGGCGCCGCCCGGGACGCCGCGGAGCCGCTCGTCGGCGTGGTCACCGGGAGCTCGGCGGCGACGGTCTGGGACGGAATGGAGCCGGGCACGCTGGCATGTTACTGTTCCGAGGTGGTTCTCGACCACTGGGCGAAAACGTGCCCCGGACGAACCAGCAGAGGAGCACGCATGGCTGAGGTACCGCACGCATTGGTCGACGATCCCGTCCTCGACCGGCAGGCCTGGGCCGATGAGGTGCGCCGGCTCGCCGCCGAGCGCGATGCCGTGATCCTGGCGCACAACTACCAGATCGCCGAGATCCAGGACGTCGCCGACCACGTCGGGGACTCGCTGTACCTCTCCCGCATCGCCGCGTCCGCCCCGCAGAGCGAGATCGTCTTCTGCGGTGTCCACTTCATGGCGGAGACCGCCAAGCTGCTCTCGCCGGGCAAGCGGGTGATGATCCCGGACGCCAAGGCGGGCTGCTCGCTCGCCGATACCATCCACGCCGAGGAGCTGCGGGCCTGGAAGGAGGCCAACCCCGGCGCGGTCGTGGTCTCCTACGTGAACACCACGGCGGCGGTGAAGGCCGAGACCGATATCTGTTGCACGTCCTCGAACGCTGCCGACGTGATCCGGTCGATCCCGCAGGACCGCGACATTCTGTTCCTGCCCGACCGGCACCTCGGCGCGCACGTCCAGCGGGTGACCGGACGCAAGAACATGAAGATCTGGCTCGGGCAGTGTCACGTGCACGAGGGGATCACCAGCGAGATGCTCACCGAGCAGCTGGCCGCAGATCCCGAGGCCGACGTGATGGTGCATCCCGAGTGTGCCTGCGCCACACCGGCTCTGGAGATGGTGGCGGCCGGACGGGTTGCCCCGGAGCGGGTCCGGATTCTGTCCACCGGCGGCATGGTGACCTCGGCCGGCCGGGTGACGGCCCCGCGCGTGCTGGTGGCCACCGAGACCGGGCTGCTGCACCAGCTACGCAAGGAGAACCCCGCGACCACCTTCCTGCCGGTCACCGACCGCGCGGTCTGTGGTTACATGAAGATGATCACTGCCGAGAAGCTGCTCACCTGCCTGCGCACCGGCCAGGACGAAGTGACCGTTCCCGAGGACATCGCCGCGCGGGCCCGGGCCAGCGTGGAGCGCATGGTGGAGATCGGCGACCCCTCGCGCGGCGGCGAGTGATGCCCCCGGAGGCCGACGTGGCGGCGATCGGAGCGCTGCGGCCCGGTGGCCCCTCCGTCTCCTCCCGGCTGGCCTGCGCCGAACCCACGTTCACCCGCACCACCGACGTTCTCATCGTCGGATCCGGGATCGCCGGGCTCGGGCTGGCCCAGGCGCTCAGTGGGCACGGGCTGCGGGTCGAGGTGGCCACCAAGGCCATGCTGCGCAACGGCAGCACCCGCTGGGCCCAGGGCGGTGTGGCCACTGCGGACGGACCGGGCGACGATCCCAGCCATCACCTCGAGGACACCTTGGTGGCCGGTGCCGGGCTGTGCGACGCCGACGCGGTGCGGGTGCTGGTCGAGGAGGGACCGACCGCGGTGGCGGGCCTGCTGGCCACCGGTGCGGCCTTCGACCGGACGGCGGACGGTGCGCTCTCGTACACCCTGGAGGGCGGGCACTCCAAGGCGCGGATCGTGCACGCCGGCGGGGACGCCACCGGGCTGGAGATCCAGCGCACGCTGGAGAACGCCGTGACGGCGGCGGACGACGTGCACGTCTGGGAACGGACCTTCCTGCTCGACCTGCTCACCTCGCCGGACGGCGACGTGACCGGGGCCCGGGTGTCCCGCTGGACCGGGACCGGCCATCACGACGCGAGTCACGAGATCGGTGAGATCCATTCTCGGGCAACGGTTATTGCCACCGGCGGGTACGGTCAGGTGTTCGCCAAGACCTCGAACCCGTGGGTGGCCACCGGGGACGGGCTGGCCGCCGCGCTGCGGGTCGGAGCCGCCGCCGCCGACCTGGAGTTCGTGCAGTTCCACCCCACGGTGCTCGCCCTGCCCAATGCGACCGACGATGCAGGCCGCCAGATGCTCGTCTCCGAGGCGGTCCGCGGCGAGGGCGCGGTCCTCGTCGACGCGGCCGGGGCCCGGCTGATGGCCGGCAGGCATCCGCTCGAAGACCTTGCCCCGCGTGACGTGGTCGCCTCGGCGATCGCCGCTCGGATGGCCGAGCTCGACGTGGACCACGTCTATCTCGACGCCCGGCATCTGGGAGAGGAGAAGCTGCTGCGCCGCTTCCCGACGATCGTGGCCGGCTGTCGGGCGGCGGGTGTCGATCCGGTCACCCAGCCGATCCCGGTGGCCCCGGCCGCACACTACGCCTGCGGCGGCATCCGCTCGGACATGTCCGGGCGGACCTCGGTGCGCGGTCTGTACGTGGTCGGCGAAGTCGCCTGCACCGGCGTCCACGGCGCCAACCGGCTGGCCTCGAACAGCCTGCTCGAGGCGATGGTGGTGGCCCGGCGGTTGGCCAGGCTGTTGCTCACCGAGCCTCCGCCGCGCCGCCTCGTCAGTCTGGACCGGCGCACCGCCCTGCTCGTGGACCCCGCGCGGCGCGCCGAGATGACGTCGCTGATGGCCCGCGACGCCGGTGTGGTGCGCCGTCCGGAGCAGCTCGAGGAGCTGTCAGACCACCTGCACGGACTACTCCCAGATGTTTCGGCCCCCGCCGTCCAGCCCGGCCTGTACGCCTGGGAGGCCACCAACCTGCACACGATCGCGGTGGCCCTGGTCGCTGCCGCCGGCAACCGCGCCGAGAGCCGCGGCTGCCACCGGCGCAGCGACGTCGACGGACCGCGGGGGGCCTGGCGGCGGCGGGTGTTGTGCACGGTCCGGGACGGGCGGCTCGCCACGTGGCTGGGCGACTCGGTCACCGACCCCGAGACCACCGTGGTGGCCGCCGCGCAGGTGGGGGCATGACGGCGACCACGATCGAGCCGCTGCCGGCGGGCGAGGCGGCGCGGATCGCCGAGCTGTCCCTCGCCGAAGACCTGGCCGGGGGCGTCGACGTGACCACCGAGGCCACCATCGGGGCGGGCACCCGGGGCGTCGGGCAGATCGTCGCCCGGGCCGACGGAGTGCTGGCCGGGATGCCGGTCGCGCGCGCCGTGTTCGACCGTGTCGGCGGCCTTCAGCTCGACGAACGGGTGGCTGACGGCGAACGGGTCCGACGCGGCGACGTCATCGCCGAGGTGAGTGGTCCGGTCCGGGCGATCCTGGTCGGCGAGCGGAACGCACTGAACGTGCTCACCCTGGCCTCCGGGGTGGCGACCCTCACCGCGCGCTGGGTGGCGGCGCTCGACGGTACGGGGGCCCAGGTCCGCGACACCCGCAAGACCGCACCGGGCCTGCGTTCGCTGCAGAAGTACGCGGTGCGCTGCGGCGGCGGGCTGAACCACCGGATGGCGCTGTCCGACCAGGCGCTGATCAAGGACAACCACGTGCTGGCCGCCGGGGGCGTGGTGCCTGCCCTGACGGCCGTGCGTGCGCTGGCGCCGGATGTGCCGTGCGAGGTCGAGTGCACCCTCGTCGAGCAGGTCGAGCAGGCCTGCGCCGCCGGAGCCGAGCTGGTGCTGCTCGACAACATGGACACCGACGCGATGCGCGCGAGCGTGGCGATCGCCCGTAGGTACGGCGCCCGCACCGAGGCCAGCGGCGGGCTACGCCTGGAGAACGCGCGCGAGGTGGCACTCACCGGCGTGGACTACCTCGCCGTCGGCGCGCTGACCCACTCGGCGCCGGCCCTGGACATCGCACTCGACCTGGTCGACGAGCCGTCCTCGGGTTCAGTCGCATCGTCCGGGGGTGACCAGCGCCGGAGCACCTCGGCCACCCCGTAGCCCAGGGCAGCGCCGAGCAGCAGGTAGCCGACCGCGAACCGGGCCAGCAGAACGCCCGGAACGTCGGTCCTCAGCAACCAGGTGAGAACCAGGGCGAGCGCCGTCGCCGTGAGCGCGGCCAGGAGCCGCACGAGGCGCCGTCCGCGACCACTGATCGCCAGGCCGGTCAGGAGCGCCATGGGCACGAAGGCGATCCCCGCGCCCAGCCCGGTGGCGAGCATCCCGGCCCCGGCTGCTCGCCAGCGCCGCGAACGACCACCGACCCGGGCACCGTAGACCACCCCCGCGCTCAGACCGGCCACGGTGCCGATGCCGAGGATCAGCGTGGTCCCCGACCAGGTGAACTCGGGGTCGATACTGATCAGCCGCATCCAGATCCGCGCCGCCACGGCCCAGACCAGGCCGGCCCCCGCCCCGGCAGCTGCCGCGCACAGCAGGATGTGACGGCTGCGGTATCCGGTGAGCATCACCATGACACCGGCAGGCAGGCCAGGCGTGTCCCGGCGGTGCCGTCGGAGTTCACGGCGTGAACCACGATCGAACGCCGGCCGGGCTTCGGTACGAACGGCACGGTGGTCGCCGCGTGCGCCTTGCCGCCGCGGCGAACGGTGAAGTCGAGCCAGATCTCCGTCCTCGGGTTCACCCTGGCGGGGGTCCTGCCCTCGACGACGTCCTGGTTGTAGTGCGGACCTGCGGCGGCGCCGTCGCCGGCAACGCACGGGCCGACGTGCAGGTGTGTGGCGAAGGCCGTTCCGGCGGCGCGTCGGTCGATGCGGGTGACCGACAGCCGTGCCCGGGTCGTGCCGTGGTGCAAACCGAGGGTGAGCTCGGCGCGGGCGCCGTCCAGCGGACCGGCGGTGGCGGGCTGGAGGTCGACCAGCCTTCCGGCGAACGTTGGGCGGTGACAGGCCTGCGCCGGTGCTGACAGGGCCACGGTCAAGACCGCAGCGAGCGCGGGGGCGGCGGCGAGAGCAGTCGAACGGTGCATCACGGACTCCTTGCTCACGGGGTGGGATTCACGGGTGGGTCTCACACGGTGGGTTTCACGGGGTGGGTACTGATGGCCTTGCGGCGGACACTGATGAGACGTCACCCGACGGCCCGGCGGGTGACCGTCACTCGGTGAGAAGTCGCCCGGACGCCGGGTCACCCGGCTTGGGCCGGTACTCGTCTGTCAGGCGAGGGGGAGGAGCGTGGTGACCAGGCAGAGCGCGCCGTCGGCAGCACGATCTGCGGCAGGTCCGGCGTCGCCGTCGGCAGCCCCGGACGGCGACGCGCTGGTCGTCGCACTGTTCAGCGAGCACGCCCCGCAGCTGGTCAGCCTTGCGCGGTTCTTCGTCGACGACCGGGCTGCGGCGGAGGACCTGGTCCAGGAGGCGTTCATCCGGCTCGCCCGCTCGGCGCATCGGATCCGGGCGCCCGGGTCGGCGGCGGCCTACCTGCGGTCGATCGTGATCAACCTGGCCCGCGACCACAACCGTCGGGGCCTGGTCTCGCTGCGCCACCGACCGCCGGCAGATCTCGTCGAGCCGTCCGCGGAGGAGCAGGCGGGGGCGCGCGCCGAACGGGCCGAGGTGATCGCCGCGCTACGCGTACTGCCGCGCCGGCAGCGTGACTGCGTGGCGTTGCGCTACTACCTCGAGCTGGGGATCACGGACATCGCGGCAACGCTCGGGATCTCCGAGAACTCGGTGAAGACCCACCTCAGCCGCGGTCTGCGAACCCTGGCGACGACCTTGGAGGAGGCGAGATGAGGACCCAGCAGTCGCCGGAGGATCCGGGCGACGTCGGGCCCCGACTCGGCGAGGTCCTGAAGGCGTCGCGGACTGCCGTCTCGCCCGACCTGTTCTCCCGGGTCATGGGCGGTATCGCCGATGATCGCGTGCGGAGCAGGCGACGCCGGTCGCTCGTCCTCGCCTGGCTCATCGCGCTGCCGTCGACGGCCGCGCTCGTGCTCACCCTCACCCCCCGACACGACGGGAGACTGGCCATGCCCTGGTGGGTCCTGGAGATCGCCACGACCGCGGTCCTGGTGGTGATCGCGCTGTGGCTCGGACCGTTCATCAAGCGATTCGGCCGTGCCTACGCGGCCGACGTGTTCCACGACAACCCGATGACCGGCAAGAGCTTCATCGTGCTCACCGACATCGTCTACTACCTGATCTTCACCGCCTACATCCTGTTCACGATCAGGTTCGCCCCGCTCTCGAACTGGCCCAAGTCCGGTGATGTCGGCGCTCAGCAGCTCGGCTTTGAGGTGTCCCGGGTGGCCGGGATCCTGCTGATCATCGGCATCCTGCACGGGCTGAACATCCTGCTCATGCCGGTGCTCGGTCGGCTGTTCTCGCTCAACCGGCGCCTACCCGACGCAGCTGCTCCGGACCTCGACGACCGCCGGACCTGGTGAGCCACCTCCACCTCGGCGCCTGCCCGTCTCGGTAGACTGGAACAACCTGTTCCGCCGACCCAGATGAGGACCTTGCGTGTCGATCAAGTCGATCCGGCTCTTCGGTGACCCGGTGCTGCGCACCCCCGCTCAGCCAGTGGTCGACTTCGACAAGGAGCTGCGGATCCTGGTCAAGGATCTCGCCGACACCATGCTGGACGCCCCGGGCGCGGGCCTGGCCGCCCCGCAGATCGGTGTCGGGCTGCGGGTGTTCACCTACTACGTCGACGACGTTCTCGGGCACCTGATCAACCCGGACCTGGACCTGTCGAGCGAGCAGCAGGACGGCGAGGAGGGTTGTCTGTCCTTCCCCGGCATCGTCTTCGACACCCAGCGGGCGCTGCGAGTGGTGGCCAAAGGTTTCGACGAGCACGGCGAGCCCGTCACCCTCGAGGGCAGCGAGCTGCTGGCCCGGGCGATCCAGCACGAGACCGATCACCTCGACGGCATCCTGTTCATCGACCGGATGGACCGCGAGCAGCGCAAGCTCGCGCTCAAGGCGATCCGTGAGGCGGAGTGGATGGGTGGGCCCACCCCTGTGGTCAAGGAGAGCCCGCACGTCACCTTCGGTCGCGCACTGTAGCGAGGTGCCGGCCACCGAGATGCCCGCCGGCGGGGCGTCGGCTGCCACGGCAGGTCCGGTGGCGTTGATCGGGTCCGGGGAGTACCTGCCGGTGCTCGAGGACGTGGAGCGGGCGCTGCTGCACGCGAGGGCACCGGTGTTCGTCCAGCTGGCGACGGCCGCCGCGCTCGAGGGCCCCTCAGTGCTGGCCAGGTGGCACGACCTGGGCGCCGCAGCGGCGCGGCGGCTGGGAGTCGAGCAGGTGGTCGTCCCGGTGGCCGACCGCTCGGGCGCCCACGACTCGGCGAACGTCGACCGGATCGAGGGCGCGGGCCTGGTCTACCTCTCCGGGGGGAACCCGGGCCACCTCGTGCACACGCTGCGGGACACCCCGGTCTGGGCGGCCATCGTGACCGCCTGGCGGGCCGGCGCGGCCCTGGCCGGGTGCAGCGCGGGGGCGATGGCGCTGTCGGCCAGCCTGCCCGACATCCGGCACCCGTGGCGGCCGGCGCTGCCCGGGCTGGGCGTCGTCCCGATGGTCGAGGTGCTGCCGCACTTCGATGCGTTCGCGGCCCGGCTGCCCGATCTCGTGCTCCGCCGGGTCGCGGGCGCGCCCGCCGGTGTCGAGGTGATCGGCATCGACGAGGACACCGCGCTGGTCGGTGGGCTCGACGGCTGGTCGGGAGAGGCGAGCTGGGACGGCGCCCCCGCGGCGCCGGGGACCGGCTGGCGGGTGATGGGCCGGCAGTCGGTCTGGTTGCTCGATGCCTCTGGACGTCGTGAGGTCCGATCGGGGGAGCACGTCACGCTGCGCAGCACCGCTGCCCGAGGCGGCCGTGCCGGACCGGCGTCGAGACTCTCCTAGACTGAGGCGCCCCGTCGTCGACCCCCGGACCGGATCCTGTGCGTGTTCTGTTCGCCGGTACCCCCGAGGTCGCCGTCCCGTCGCTGGAGGCGATCGCGTCATCCCGGCACGAGGTCATCGGCGTGCTCACCCGCCCCGACGCGCCGTCCGGCCGCGGCCGCCGGCTGGAGCGCTCTGCGGTGGCGCGCTGGGCCGACTCGCGCGAGCTGCCGGTACTACAACCCCGCCGCCTCGCCGACCCCGGTGCGCTCCAGGCGATCCGCGACCTGGCCCCGGACTGCGCAGCGGTGGTCGCCTATGGTGCGCTGATTCGCCCTGCGGCGCTGGCCCTCCCGGTGCACGGCTGGGTCAACCTGCACTTCTCGCTGCTGCCCGCCTGGCGGGGGGCGGCCCCGGTGCAGCACGCGCTGATGGCAGGCGACGAGATCACCGGAGCTACCGTCTTCGCCCTCGACCAGGGTCTGGACACCGGAGACGTGTACGGCGTGCTCACCGAGCGGGTCCGTCCTCGGGACACTGCTGGAGAGCTGCTGCGCCGCCTCTCGGTGGCCGGTGCCCCGCTGCTGGTGGCCACCCTCGACGGAATCGAGGGCGGTGTCCTCGAGGCCCGACCGCAGTCGGCGGACGGCGTGAGCCTGGCACCGAAGGTCACTGTCCAGGACGCCCGGGTCGATTGGGCGGCACCGGCCGCGGTGACCGAGCGCCGGGTGCGGGCCTGCACCCCGGAGCCAGGGGCCTGGACCACCTGGCGCGGCGCGCGGCTGGGGCTGGGACCCCTGGAGCCGCTGCCCGCCGAACCAGGGGTCCAGATCGTCGACCTGGCGCCCGGCGAGCTGCACGTGACCAAACGGCTGGTCGCCGTGGGCACCGTCGGCGGCGCGCCGTTGCTGCTCAGTGAGGTCTGCCCAGCAGGGCGGCGGCCGATGGAGGCCGTGGACTGGGTCCGCGGCGCCCGGCCCGAGCCGGGGGAGCGCCTGGAGTGAACGCCTCCGGGGGACCTGCCACGCCGCCCGGAGCGCGGCGGCCACCCCGTCCGGCCACCCGCAACCAGGCCCGGGGCCGTGTCGACCCGGCCCGGGTGGCCGCCTGGCAGACGCTGCGCGCCGTCGAGGAGCAGGATGCCTACGCCAACCTGGTGTTGCCGGTCCGGCTGCGCCAGGCCGGCCTGACCGGCCGGGACGCCGCCTTCGCCACCGAGCTCGCCTACGGCGCCCTGCGCGGTCGAGCGACCTACGACGCGGTGCTGGACCTGTGTAGCGACCGCCCGACGGCCCAGATCGACCCACCCCTGCTCGACGCGTTGCGCCTCGGCGTGCACCAGCTGCTCGCCACCCGGGTGGCGCCGCACGCCGCCGTGGGCACCTGCGTCGACCTGGTGCGCGCTGAGATCGGCCAGGGCGCAGCGGGTTTCGCGAACGCGGTGCTGCGCCGGGTCTGCGAGGCGGACCGCGCGCAGTGGCTGGCCCGGATCACTGGTGGTGACCAGATCAGCCAGGACACCCGGCTGGCCCTGACCTACTCGCACCCGGAGTGGATCGTGCGGGCCCTGCGCGACGCCCTGCGCACCCACGGACGCGATACGGCCGAGCTGGAGTCGCTGCTCGACGCGGACAACGCCCCGGCCGGGGTCACCCTGGCCGCCCTGCCTGGGTTGTGCCAGCCCGCGGAGCTGATCGGCGACGGCGGTCAGCCGGGCACGCTGAGCCCCTACGCCGTCCGGCGGGACGGCGACCCCGGCCGGCTGCACGCCGTCCGGCAGCGCCGGGCCCGGGTGCAGGACGAAGGTAGCCAGGTCGTCACCCTGGCCGTCGCCGACGCACCCCTCGTCGGGCCGGACGGCGGGCGCTGGCTCGACCTGTGCGCCGGCCCGGGCGGTAAGTCGGCGCTGCTCGCGGCACTGATCGAGGTCCGCAAGCGGTCGGGCGAGTTGCCCCCCGGCGCCCGCCTCGTCGCCAACGAGCTGGCTCCGCATCGCGCCGATCTGGTCCGCTCCAGCCTGGTCGATCCGGACGCGGTGCTGGTCCGCACCGGGGACGGGCGCGACGTCGAGGACCTGCTCGCCCTGACCGGCCACGAGCGCAGTGGTTACGACCGAGTGATCGTTGACGCTCCGTGCACCGGGCTCGGCGCCCTGCGCCGCCGACCGGAGGCGCGGTGGCGGCGCCGTCCGGCCGACCTGGCCACCCTGGGTCCGCTGCAGCGCGACCTGCTCGTCGCGGCGCTCCACCTGGTGCGCCCCGGCGGCGTGGTCGGCTATGTGACCTGCTCGCCACACCCCGCCGAGACCGTGTTCGTGGTGGCCGATGTGCTCCGGTCGGCCTCCGGCGTCGGGGTCGAGCGACTGGCCGCCGACCGGCAGCTCTGGCCGCACGTCGACGGCTGCGACGGCATGTACCTGGCGCTGCTGCGCGCATCCAGAAGCAGGCCCAGGACAGCGCTGTAGGGTCAGCACATGACCTTCGCCGAAGGGCCAGGCGGGGCCCAGGACGCCCTTGCCCGGGCCGCTTTCGTCGACCACGTTCGGCGACTGCTGCGCCGGCCGGTGATGTTCCCGGTGATGGGCGTGGCGCACCCGGCGTTGACCCCCTCGCGGCTGGTCGATGTCGTCGAGGCCGGTGGCCGCGTCGACCGGCTCTCGCTCGGCTACGGTGACGCGCTCGGCTCGGCGGGCCGGTTCGTGCTGACCATCTGCGGCCTGCCGGACCGCCCGCTCGACGACCTGGCCGGGCTGATCGCCGCCGAGGCGGTGCGGCTCGGCGAGGAGGTTACCCAGGACCCGCCGACCGCCCCTGAGCTCACACCGGCCGGCGGTCTGCGTCTGAACATCCCGATGGAGGCCGACGGCCTGATGGTCGTCGAGGGACTGCCGGTGCCGGCACACCTGCGCCGCCAGGGCCGGCTCTGGGCGGCGCACATCACGGTCAGCCCAGGCCGGGTGGTCACCGTGGTCGCCCGTGGCGTCGACCCGGGAACGCTGCAGCTCAGCGAGGTCGCCGACCTGCGCCCCTACGTCAACGCCTGGGAGGAGCACCAGCTCAAGGCGGTGGCCGCGGCCGCCTTCATGAGCCCGGACAGCGCCACGCTGGACGACCCCGCCCAGGGGATGGACTCCCACATATCCCTGCTTCGGAGCTGGCTTGCCGCCCGGGTCGAGCAGCCGGGTCGGCCGTGGGAGGACGACGGTGTGATCGGGCCCGGCAGCGGCACCGCGGAGCAGAGCCGGCTGTGGGAGAACGCCGTACGCACCCAGGAGCACTACGCCAAGCAGAGCGAGGCGGACGCCCATGCAGCGGTGGCCTCGATGGTCAACCAGGCCCTGCACCTGGCCGAGCGGGCGTCCTGGTTCAACGACCGGACCCGGGTGCTGCGTGCGCTGGAGGAGATGGCGCGCTACACCGTGTTCGACTCCGACGTGGCCAGCCGTCGGGCCCAGGAGTGGTGGGGTCGGGTCTGGACGCTGAGCATTACGGCACTGCCGGCCGATGCCGAGCTGGCCCGGGAGCGACAGCGTGAGTTCTCGGCGACCGAGTCGGTCTGGCTGACCGCCTGGGAGCGGTGGGCCAGCGGGGACGACGGCCATGGCCGGCGTCGCTGATCGGCGGGAGCGCTGATGGGACTACAGATCGCGCCGTCCCTGCTGTCGGCCGACTTCACCCGGATCGGCGAGGAGCTGAACCGGATCGCCGGCGCCGACTGGGCGCACGTCGACGTGATGGACAACCACTTCGTACCGAACCTGACCCTGGGATTGCCGGTGGTCGAGGCGATGGTCAAGGTCAGCCCGGTGCCGTTGGACTGCCACCTGATGATCGCCGATCCGGACCGTTGGGCGCCCGGATACGCCGAGGCGGGTGCCGGCAGCGTCACCTTCCACGCGGAGGCCGCCGCCGCACCGATCCGGTTGGCCCGCCGGCTGCGGGAGATCGGCGCCCGGGCCGGGCTCGCCGTCCGGCCGGCCACCCCGATCGATCCCTACCTCGACCTGTTGCCCGAGTTCGACATGCTGCTGGTGATGACCGTGGAGCCCGGCTTCGCCGGACAGGAGTTCCTGGATGTCTGCCTGCCCAAGGTGACCCGAGCCCGAGAGGCGATCCGGGCCAGCGGCCTGGACGTGTGGCTCGAGGTGGACGGCGGGGTCGGTCCGCAGACGATCCAGGCCTGTGCCCGTGCGGGGGCGGATGTCTTCGTGGCCGGGTCGGCCGTCTACGGGGCCGATGACGCCGCCCGGAACATCGAGACGCTCAGGAGGCTGGCCGGCGCCGCCTGCGGGTAGGTGGGCGACAGGTGGGCGTGCAGCAGTAGGTGCATACTGAGAGCGGCATAGGTTCCGCGATCGGAACTCAACCAGATACACAGCAGGACAGACGAGATATCCGAGCGTAACGCTCGCGTGCTCCGGGGTCGGTGAAAGTCCGAACCGGCGGTGACAGTCCGCGACCCGACCGCAGCCAGCGGCCGGTTGACCTGGTGGAACTCCAGGACCGACGGTGAGAGTCCGGATGGGAGGCGCACGCAGGCGGCCGGGTCCCGTCGGCCGACGCGGTCCGTGGGTCTCACGGCCGGGCGGGCGTTCGGGTCTACGCCGCCCGTCACCCCCCGTGCCCCTTCGCCCGCGGCGCCGAGCGCCGGAGAAGGCAGGAGAGGGACTCGTGGGCACCGACCCCCGGTACGCCGCCGCGATGCGCCGGGCCCTGGACGTCGCCGCGCGCGGCCCGGTGCGCGGACCCAACCCGCGGGTGGGTTGCGTCGTCCTGGACGCTGCCGGGGTCGTGGTCGGCGAAGGCTGGCACCGGGGGGCCGGCACCCCGCACGCCGAGATCGACGCGCTCACGGCCGCTGCCGGAGCCGCGGCCGGCGGGACGGCGGTGGTCACCCTGGAGCCCTGTGCCCACAGCGGGCGCACCCCGCCCTGCACCACCGCGCTGCGCGAGGCGCGCCTGGCCCGGGTCGTGATCGGCGCCCGGGACCCGAACCCGGTCGCGGCCGGTGGGGCCGACCTGCTGCGCCGGACCGGGGTCGAGGTGGTCAGCGGGGTGCTCGAGCAGGAGTGCACAGCGCTGAACCGACGCTGGCTCGGCGCCGTCCGCCGTGGCCGGCCGCATGTGGTCTGGAAGTTCGCGGCCACCCTTGACGGGCGAAGCGCCGCCGCCGACGGCACCAGCCGATGGATCACGGGCGCGGCGGCCCGGGCCGATGTACACCGCCGCCGCGCCGACGTCGACGCGATCGTGGTGGGCACCGGAACGGTGCTCGCCGACGATCCAGCGCTGACCGCCCGCACCCACCCTGCACGGGACGCCGAACCCGTTGCCGGGCAACCGCTCCGGGTGGTGGTCGGACTGCGCGACCTGCCCGCGGCGGCACGGGTGCTGGCCCCGATCGACGGTGCCGCCGACACGGTGCACCTGCGCACCCGGGACCCTCGCGCCGTCCTGGCCGCCCTGCACGAGCGCGAGGTACGCACCGTGTGGCTGGAAGGCGGCCCCGTGCTGGCCGGAGCGTTCTGGCGGGCCGGGCTGGTCGACGAGGTGCTCGCCTACCTGGCACCGACGCTGCTCGGCGCAGGCCCCTGCGCGGTCGGCGACCTCGGCATCACCACCATCGACGACGCCGTGCGGCTGGTCCCGCTGGGGATGGAGCAGCTGCCCCCGGACGTCCTGATCACCGCACTTGTCGACTCGCTGGTCGACCCATCGGTCCATTCGGAGAGCGGGAGCGGATAGATGTTCACCGGAATCGTCGAGGAGCTGGGCGAGGTGGTCTGCGTGGAGCACGGCCACGACTCCGCCCGGCTCACCGTCAAGGGGCCACTGGTCATGCAGGACGCCCGCGTGGGGTCGTCGATCGCCGTCAACGGAGTCTGTCTGACCGTCACCGGGGCGGCGGGCTCCTCCTCGCCGACGGGTGCCAACGGCGCGGCCGGCACCTTCGTCGCCGACGTGATGGCCGAGACGCTGGCCCGCACCGGTCTGGCCGATCTGGCTCCCGGGTCGCGGGTGAACCTGGAGCGTCCGGTCGCAGCATCGGGTCGCCTCGGCGGGCACATCGTCCAGGGCCACGTGGACGGCGTGGGCGTCGTTCGTGAACGCGCCGCCTCGCAGCACTGGGAGCTGGTGCGGATCGGCTGCCCGGCCCATCTGGCGCGCTACCTCGTGGAGAAGGGGTCGGTCGCCGTGGACGGAGTCTCGCTGACCGTGGTGGAGGTGGACGACGGCCTCGAGCCTGACGCCGGCCCGAGCTTCACGGTCAGCCTGATCCCGCAGACTCTGGCCGACACCACGCTGGGCCTGCGCGCCGTGGGGGACACGGTCAACCTCGAGGTCGACGTCCTGGCCAAGTACGTCGAACGCCTGTTGCCGGCGGCCTCGGCGGGCACATCCTCGCAGCGGAGCCGATTGTGAGCGTGACCACTGACCTGCTCGGCCGGCTCGCCGACGCCCAGCTCACCGTGGGCGAGTACCACATCCTGTGGCGGGAGATCATCGGCAACGCCTTCGGCCTGGCCAGCGCGATCGGCGGGATGCGCCGGCGGATCTGGGCCTGGCCGGTCGGGATCGTCGGCAACGTGCTGCTGTTCACCGTGTTCCTGGGCGCGGCGTTCAACACCCCTCAGGGGGAGAACCTGCTGGGTCAGGCCGGTCGGCAGGTGATGTTCGTGGCCGTCTCGGTGTACGGCTGGACGCGGTGGCGGGCCTCCCGCGCCCAGCGCGACGCCCAGAGCGGTGCCGACGGTTCGGGCGCCGACCCGAGCGACGGTGCGGCGATCCAGCCTCGCTGGGCGACCTGGCCCGAGCGGATCGGGCTGGCCGTCGTCGCGGTCGTGCTGGTCGGCCTGCTCACTCCGCTGTTCCGCGCCCTCGGCTCCTTCGAGCCGGTCTGGGCCGACGCCTGGATCTTCACCGGATCGGTGCTGGCGACCTACGCGATGGCCCGGGGCTGGGTGGAGTTCTGGCTGATCTGGATCGGTGTCGACGTCGTCGGGGTTCCGCTGCTGCTGCGCGCGCACCTGTACCCCTCGGCGCTGCTGTACCTGGTCTACGGCGCCTTCGTGATCTGGGGCTTCGTCGTCTGGCGGCGCGTGACGGGTGAGCGCGCCCCCGTGGCCGGGCCCGTCGCCCGATCAGTGAGGTGACCCGATGAGCGAACTGATCCAGGGCGTCGGCGAGACGATCCGGCTCGACCGGGTCGCGGACGCCGTCGAGGCGCTGCGCCGCGGTCTGCCGGTGCTGGTCGTCGACGACGAGGACCGGGAGAACGAGGGCGACGTCATCCTGGCCGCTGAGCACGCCACGGCGCAGTGGGTGGCCTGGGCGGTGCGGCACGGCTCCGGCCTGCTCTGCGCGCCGATGCCGCAGGCGTGGGCCGACCGGCTGCACCTGCCGCCGATGGTCACCGACAACCAGGACCCCCGGCGCACCGCCTACACCGTCTCGGTGGACGCCGCCTCCGGGGTCGGCACCGGGATCAGCGCCGCCGACCGGGCGCGTACCGTGCGGCTGCTCGCCGACCCGGACTCGGGCCCGCAGGACCTGATCCGGCCCGGGCACGTGTTCCCGCTGAGGGCCCGCCCCGGCGGGGTCCTGGAACGGGCCGGTCACACCGAGGCCGCGGTGGACCTGTGCCGGCTGGCCGGCCTGGCACCCGTCGGCCTGATCACCGAGGTGGTCGAGGACGACGGCACCCTGATGCGGTTGCCGGCCCTGCGCGCCCTGGCCGATGCCCACGGACTGACCCTGATCGCCATCGAGGACCTCATCGCCTACCGCCGCCGGCGCGGCGAGGAACGCGCCGAGCACCGGGTGGAGAAGGTGGCGGCGACCCGGCTGCCGACCCGGTTCGGCACCTTCGAGGCCTATGGCTATCGGGACCGGCACACCGCGGCCGAGCACGTTGCGCTCGTGGCGCCCGCGCCGCCGTCCGGGACGTGGCCACCGCTGGTCCGGGTGCACTCGGAATGCCTGACGGGTGATGCGTTGGGTTCGCTGCGTTGCGACTGCGGACCACAGCTGGAGACGTCCCTGCGCCGGGTGGGTGAGGAGGGCGGCGCGGTGGTCTACCTGGGCGGGCACGAGGGCCGGGGGATCGGGCTGCTCGCCAAGCTGGCCGCCTACCAGCTTCAGGACGGCGGTCTCGACACCGTCGCGGCGAACGTGAGCCAGGGTCTGCCCGTCGACGCCCGTGAGTACGGTGCGGCGTCGGCCATCCTGCTCGACCTGGGACTGACCCGCATCCGCCTGCTCACCAACAACCCGGTCAAGGTATCGGCCTTGACCGAGCGCGGGATCGAGGTGGTCGAGCGGGTCGCTCTCGTGGTCGGCGCCTCGGAGCACAACGGCGCCTACCTGCGCGCCAAGCGCGACCTGCTGGGCCACCAGCTCGACACCCCGGACGGGAAGGAGAGTCGATGAGCGGGCATGGAACCCCGGAGGTAGCGGCCGACGGCGCGGGGCTACGTATCGCCCTCGTGCACGCGGCCTGGCACGGCGAGGTGATGGCCGGGCTGGTCGCAGGCGCCCGCCGGGCGCTGACCGAGGCCGCAGTCGCCGACGTCGTCACCGTAGGTGTTCCGGGCAGCTTCGAGCTGCCGGTCGCCGCGGCCCGGCTGGTCCGTGACCGCGGCGTGGACGCCGTCGTCGCTCTCGGCGTCGTCGTCCGGGGCGGCACCCCACACTTCGACTATGTCTGCCGGGCGGCCACCGACGGACTCACCGAGGTGTCGGTGCGGACCGGCGTCCCGGTCGGCTTCGGCGTGCTGACCTGTGACACCGACGAGCAGGCGCGGGACCGCGCGGGACTGCCCGGCTCGCGCGAGGACAAGGGCTACGAGGCGGCGATGGCGGCGGTCGCCACGGCCGCGACGCTGCGTAGGCTGTGCCCGTGAAGACGTTCGAGGGGCTGTTCGCCGAGCTGTCCGAGAAGGCAGTGGTGCGTCCGGATGGTTCGGGGACGGTCCGCCAGCTCGACGCGGGTGTGCACGCCATCGGCAAGAAGGTGGTCGAGGAGGCCGCCGAGGCCTGGATGGCGGCCGAGCACGAGGGGGCCGAGCGGGCTGCGGAGGAGATCTCTCAGCTGATCTATCACGTCCAGGTGCTGATGCTGTCCCGCGGCCTGAGCCTCGACGACGTCTACCGCCACCTGTGACCTCCCGGAAGGACCCCATGCTCCGCGTCGCCGTCCCGAACAAGGGCTCCCTGTCGCTGGCCGCGGCAGACATGCTCAAGGAGGCCGGCTACCGACAGCGCCGCGATCTCAGGGAGCTGGTCCTGACCGATGCCGAGCTGGGAGTGGAGTTCTTCTACCTGCGCCCGCGTGACATCGCGGTCTACGTGGGCGCCGGCCGGCTGGACCTCGGGATCACCGGTCGTGACCTGCTGCTCGACTCGAGGGTCCCCGCGCAGGAGGTGATGCCGCTCGGCTTCGGCGACTCCACGTTCCGGTTCGCGGCCCACCCGGGCGACTACGCCGGCGCCGCCGACCTGGTCGGGCGACGGGTGGCGACCAGCTACGCCGGGCTGGTCGAGGGCTACCTGCGCGAGCGCGGCGTCCAGGCCGACGTCGTCCGGCTGGACGGTGCGGTGGAGACCGCCGTCCGGCTCGGCGTCGCCGACGTCATCGCCGATGTCGTCGAGACCGGCGGCACGCTGCGTGCCGCCGGGCTCGTTACCTTCGGCGAGCCGATCCTGCAGTCCGAGGCGGTGCTGATCCGCCCCCCGGAGTCCGCGAACGGGGACCGGAGCGTGGCGGCCGCCGAGGCGCAGGTGCTGATCCGCCGGCTCAGCGGAGTCCTGGTGGCCCGGCAGTACGTGCTGATGGACTACGACGTCCCGGTGGAGCTGATCGAGAAGGCGTGCGAGATCACCCCCGGCCTGGAGTCGCCGACGGTCTCGCCGCTGCACGACCAAGGCTGGGCCGCCGTCCGGGCGATGGTGCCGCGCAGCCGCACCAACCACGTGATGGACGACCTGTACGCCCTGGGCGCACGGGCCATCCTGGTCACCAGCATCCACGCCTGCCGGTTGTGAGCGGTTCTGCCGTGGGAGCTGGGGGCGACGAGGCCGACGACGGCGCGGCGCGGCGGACCGCCGACCTATACCGGGAGTTCGTCCCCCTGCGTGCCCGTCGGGTCGCCTATGGGGTCGCCGCGGTACAGCTCGCCCTTCTGAGCGCCATCGCCCTGATCCTGCCGGGGTCCGGATCGATCGCCTTCGCCTGGTACGACCGGGCCCAGATGGTCGTGCTGGGGGTGCTGATAGCCCTCGTGCTGTGGCGCTTCGGGCGGGTCAGCGCCAGGCCGGACGCCGAGCGTCTCGAGGTGCGCAACCTGCTGCGGACCAGTCGGCTGGACTGGGCGGAGGTCGTGGCTGTGCACTTCGGCGGTGGCAGCCCCTGGGTGGTGCTCGACCTGGCCGACGGCGAGAGCCTGGCCGTGATGGCCGTGCAGCGCGCGGACGGCGGCAGGGCCGAGGGCGAGGCGAGGCGGTTGGCGACCTTGGTCGCCCTGCACAGCCCAACCGACCGCGACGACTGAGCGGCGGCCCGGTCGTCACGGCCGGTTGCCGGCCTCGGGTGGTGGTCTCGGATCAGCCCTTGGTCGCGGCCTCGACGGCGGCGGCCAACGCCTCGGCCGACCGGTCCTCGAGCTGCTGGCCGTCGACGACCACGGTCGGAGTACCGGTGAACCCCTTCTGCGAGAACTCCTCCGTCATCGACTCGGCCCAGCTCTGGTATCGGCGCTCGGTGATCGCCGGCTCGATGCCCGCCTGGTCCGCCCCCGCCGCCACGGCCAGCTCGATCAGCTTCGCGTCGGTCAGACCCGGACCGTTCTCGGCCGGCTGGTTGGCGAACAACGCCGTGTGGAAGTCCGCGAACGCCGACGGTGAGGTGTTCACCACGGCCGCTGCCGCGTTGAGCGACCGGCTCGAGTACTCGTCGGCCGAGAGCCGGTCCAGGATCGCGACCGGCCGGTAGATCACCTTGACCGTGCCGTCCTGCACCCAGCCGGACAGCTGCGTGGCGTTGGCGTCCTCGAAGGTCTTGCAGGCCGGGCAGAGGAAGTCCTCATAGACCTCCACCGTGACCGGGGCGCTGGTGTTGCCGACCAGGATCCCGCCCTCGTAGAGGTTGGCCGGAGGTGCCGAGGCTGCGGTTTCGCGTGCCTTCTGGTTGTCGGAGGCGGCCTTGATCAAGATCACTCCGGCCACCACGACGGCGATCACTGCGGCGACCGCCGCTGTGATCACGATGGTCCGGCGACGGGCCTCCGCGCGCGCGGCGTCGGCGCGCAGCTCGGCCGCCTTCTCGCGGGCGCTCTTGGCAGTACGTGCATTGGTCATCGAGATGCTCCAGACATGGTGTGGTCGAGATGGTCGACAGGGGAGGTGATGCCGAGGGCGGCGTCGACGGACAGACGGCTGAACGGCCGCCGGACGAGCAGTCCGGCCATGGTGAGGAGCCCGACGTCGCGCAGGAGGTTCCAGATGTAGCCGGGGACCGGGTCCGCCACCTGCACGCCGGTGTCGCCGAAACAGCCGCAGTCGATGGACAGGCCGCGCGCCCAGGCCATGAGGATGCCGATGATGAACATCGCCATGAGTGCGCCGGTCATCGCCGAGGCCAGGCGGGTGCCCAGGCCGATGAGCAGCAACACGCCGAGCACCAGCTCCAGGGGCGGCAGCCCGTAGGCGAAGGGGCGCACCGCCGCCTCGGGCAGCAGCTGGAAGGCGCGCACGCTGCGCACCGTGCCTTCGGTGTCGAGGAACTTCGGCCAGCCGGCCCAGAACCAGACGGCGGCCAGGACCAGCCGCGCCAGGGTGGACAGCCATGGCTGCCACGAGGAGAAACGGGTCACGAGCGACTCCGCAGGTGGAAGATGGACGGGGAACGCGGCTAGACCGGCAGCGCCGGGGGACCTCGCCGGGCTCCGACAACTCCCACCCACCGGGCGAACAGTCGAGATGGCTCGAACAGGTATGACTCGCGGCGTGGCGCGCGGACCGTGGTCGGCGCCTGGTAGCCCGCCAGGGAGACCAGCAGCGTGAGCGACGGTCGGGCAGCCCACCCCAGCCGCCGCGCCAGGGACCAGCCACGTTCGGCGCCCAGCACGAGCGCGGTACCCAACCCGCCGGTGGCTGCGTGCGCGAGCAGGACCAGTGCGGCGGCGAGCAGCACGGACGTGGTGGTGGCGGCTGCCTGGGTCAGTCCCAGGGTTCCCGGGGGACACTCGGGCGCCGGGCGCAGCAGGGCCAGCCGCAGGCCGACCTGTGCCCCACGTCCCACCACTGGCAGGCAGCCTTCGCCGCTGGCCGTGGCCGCCGAGAAGACGGCGTGCCCGGTCAGCTGGACCAGACCGATCACGGCCGCGCTGACGCCGCGCGGCGTCACCGCGCTCCGGTCGAGACAGAGGGCGCCGACCCCGGCGACGAGAACGGCGACCGCCGCGAGAGCGATCGGCGACGGGGCGGTGCCGGCGGTTGCCAGATGCGCGACGACCATCGACGGCACGGTGAGCGCGGCCACCGCCAGGCCCCGGGCCACACGGTCCGTCACCTGCTCACTCACCCGCTCAGCGTACGGCCTGACCATGGGTGTCCTCGCCACCGGTGGGTGCCGCCGTTGTCCCTGTGTCGAGGTGCAGGTCGGCCCGCTCACGGGTGCGTTCTCGACCGAAGTGGGCACGCTCCTGAGCCGCCCACCGGTCCCAGTGCGCGGCGAACACCTCGCCGTCCCGGGCCAGTGCCCGGGCCTTGCGCACAGGTTCCGCCGCCTCCACCCAGACCAGGAGCGAGATGAACGGCGACGCGGCGCGCGCTCCGGCGCCCGCCCCCTCGACGACGAGCACCAGGTCCGGGCCGGGCAGCGGCAGCGGCTGCACGGGGGCGTCCCGGTCGGCGGCCCAGTCCCACCGGGCCAGACGCAGCTCCCGGCCTCCGCGGGCGAACGGCACCAGGACGCCGTCCAGCAAGCGCTGCACGCCGCCGTCCAGGCCGTCCCAGCCGGGGTAGAGGTCGTCGAGCCGCACGACGACGACGTGGTGGCCCCGGCGGCGTAGCTCGGTGGCGACGGCCAGAGCCAGATCGGACTTGCCGGACCCGCTCGGGCCGTCGATCGCCATCACCCACCGGCGCTGCCGCGCCGACGTCACCGACCCGGGCTCTTGCGTCGACTCGCCCATCGCCGGACCCTACGCTGGTCCAGTGACCTGTGCCGTCCGCGTCATCCCCTGCCTCGACGTCGACGCCGGCCGGGTGGTTAAGGGGGTCAACTTCGCCGACCTGCGCGACGCGGGCGACCCGGTGGAGCTGGCCCGGCGTTACGACGCCGAGGGCGCCGACGAGCTGACCTTCCTCGACGTCACCGCCTCGGCCGACAGCCGGGCGACGACCTATGACGTGGTCTCCCGCACTGCGGAGGAGGTCTTCATCCCGCTGACCGTCGGCGGCGGGGTACGCACCGTGGACGACGTCGACCGGCTTCTGCGGGCCGGCGCCGACAAAGTCGGCGTCAACACCGCGGCGATCGTCCGGCCCCAGCTGGTCGCCGAGGTCGCCGAGCGGTTCGGTGCCCAGGTGCTGGTGCTCTCCGTGGACGCGCGGCGCTGCCTTCCGGGCACGGCCACCGACTCGGGGTACGAGGTGACCACGCACGGCGGGCGCCGAGGCACCGGTATCGACGCGGTGGCCTGGGCCGCGAGGGCCGCCGAGCTGGGCGCCGGGGAGATCCTGCTGAACTCCATGGACGCCGACGGCACCAAGTCCGGGTTCGACCTGGAGATGATCGCCGCGGTGCGACGAGAGGTGAGTGTGCCGCTGATCGCGAGTGGGGGAGCAGGGGACGTCGCGCACTTCGCGCCGGCGGTGGCCGTCGGCGCCGACGCGGTGCTGGCGGCGAGCGTGTTCCACTTCGGCCAGCTGAGCATCGGTGAGGTGAAGGCCGCGATGGCCGAGGCCGGCATCACGGTGCGCCTGCCCGGGCGGTAGCGGGTCAGACTCCGAGCTTGGTCCTGCGGAACCGTTCCACCGCCTCGGGAGGCCCGCCCAGCTCGACCTGACACGCGCCGGTCCGTCCGAAGGCGTAGAGCAGCAGTTCGGCCGGCTCGCCGGTCAGCCGTACCGGGACGTCGGAGGACCCGCTGACGATCTCGGCGCCGTCCGGTCGCACCAGGCGGACCGGCACCGGGCTGCGGCGCAGCGCGAGCGGCGCCGTCCGTGCCAGGACCTTCCATAACGCAGTGCTCAGGCCCTCCGATAGCTGCCGTGGCACCCATCCGGGGGAGCCGCGTCGTACGTCCTCGCAGTGCACGAAGTGCTCGGCGAGGTTGGCGCGTTCGTCCACGCCAGGGACCGCGAACGGGCTGGTCAGCGGCGGACCGGTCCGGAACATCTCGACCAGCTCCTCGAACGGCCTGGTCAGGTAGGCCCGGCGCACCTTGTCGGTGTAGCGGGCCAGGAACGGCACAACGATGCCCGCCATCGCGTCCGGACGTCGCTCCCGGGTGACCAGGTGGGCCACCAGGTCGTGCGTCGTCCAGCCCTCGCAGAGGGTCGGCGCGTGCGGTCCGGCCGCCAGCATCGCCTCGACCAGGGCCTGGCGCTCGTCGGCGCTGTATCCGCTCATAACGCCCTGTCTACCTCACTTCCGGTCCCCGGACGACCGGAGATCGCCGCGTACCGGCTCGCCCACGGACCGGTGCCGCGATCGTGACAGGATCGACGCCGTGACCACCGATCTCGCCCCCGAGGTGGCCGGCCGGCTGCGCCGCGATGCCGCCGGTCTGGTCTGCGCCGTGATCCAGCAGCACGACACCGGCGAGGTGCTGATGGTCGGCTGGATGGACGACGAGGCGCTTCACCGGACACTGACCACCGGACGGGTCACCTTCTGGAGTCGCAGTCGGCGCGAGTACTGGCGTAAGGGCGACACCACCGGGCATGTCCAGTACGTCAAGAGCGTGCACGTCGACTGCGACGGCGACGCCCTGCTGGTGCGGGTCGACCAGGTCGGCGCGGCCTGCCACAAGGGCCTGCGCTCGTGCTTCGACGACGTCGTGCTCCAGGCCGTCGAGGGCGACCGATGAGCGGGCCCGCCGACGAGCTCGGGGTGACCTGGCCCGATCTGGACACCTTCCGCACCCTGGCCAAGGACCGGCGGGTGATCCCGGTCACCCGCCGCTTCCTCGCCGATGGGGAGACCCCGATCGGGGTGTACCGCAAGCTGTCCGGCAACCGGCCCGGCACCTTCCTGCTCGAGTCGGCCGAGCAGGGCGTCTGGTCGCGCTGGAGCATCATCGGCGCGGCCAGCCGGGCGACCCTGACCAGTCGGGACGGCCGCGCGCACTGGCTGGGCGAGCCTCCGCTCGGGGTGCCCACCGACGGCGACCCCCTGGACGCGCTGCGGGACACCCTCGCCGTGCTCGGAACGCCGTCGCTGTCGGACTCACCCGGTGCTCCGGCGATGCCGCCGTTGACCGGCGGCCTGGTCGGGTTCGTGGCCTGGGACGCCGTGCGGCGCTGGGAGCCGATCCCGCCGGTCGCCGATCCGCCGGTCGATGATCTCGGCATGCCCGAGCTGTCGATGAGCCTGGCCACCGACCTCGCCGTGCTCGACCACGGCGACGGCACGCTGCGGCTGATCGCCAACGCGGTCAACCAGGACGCCACCGACGACAGGGTCGACGACGCCTGGGCGCAGGCGGTGGCCCGGCTCGACCGGATGACCCGGCAGTTGGTGGTGCCCGCGCCCAGCACGGTCGCCGTCCACGGCGGCGGGGAGCCGGAGACGTTCCAGCCTCGGAGCACGCCGCAGGAGTACCTCGACGCGGTCCGGGCCGGGAAGGAGGGGATCCGCGATGGAGAGGTGTTCCAGGTCGTCCTCGCCCAGCGCTTCGACATGGACTGCCCGGCCGACGCCCTGGACGTCTACCGGATTCTGCGCGCCTCCAACCCCAGCCCGTACATGTACCTCTATCGCACCCTGGATGCCGACGGCCGCCGGCTTGACGTCGTCGGGTCCAGCCCCGAGGCGCTGGTCACCCTGAGCGGGGGGCGGGTCGTCACCCATCCGATCGCCGGTACCCGGTGGCGCGGAGCCACTCCGGCGCAGGACAACGCCCTGGCTGAGGACCTGTTGGCCGACCCCAAGGAACGCGCCGAGCACATCATGCTGGTCGACCTGGCCCGCAACGACCTCGGGCGGGTCTGCGTGCCCGGGTCGGTCGAGGTCGTCGACTTCATGACCGTGGAGCGGTACAGCCACGTAATGCACATGGTCTCCGTCGTGGAGGGTCGGCTGGCCGCTGACCGGTCCGCCTACGACGTGCTGACGGCCACGTTCCCGGCCGGCACCCTCTCGGGGGCGCCCAAGCCGCGGGCGATGGAGATGATCGAGGATCTGGAGCCCGTCCGGCGCGGGCTGTACGGCGGCGCGGTCGGCTACTTCGACCTCGCCGGCGACATGGACATGGCGATCGCGATCCGCACCGCGCTGCTGCGCGAAGGGATCGCCCATGTGCAGGCCGGGGCCGGGATCGTCGCCGACTCGGTGCCCGAGCGTGAGCATGAGGAATGCCGGAACAAGGCGGCGGCGGTGCTGCGCGCGGTGGCCACGGCGGCCACGCTCGGTGAGCCGCGATGACCGCCGGCTTCGGGCGGGACCGACCCGCACCCGGCCCCACCGCACGGCTCGGGTGGCGGGTCCTGCGCGGTCGGCGTGGGGTGGTGGGCCTGGCCGTGGCCGGTGCGGTGCTGGCGTTCGGAGCCCACCGCGCCGTCTGGGTCAGCGGGACGGTCGACTCGGCGCTGCTCGGCGCCCCGGGGACCGGCTCGGGACCGGTCGACGTGGACGGCGGGGGGGCCGCCCCCGGGGTGGGCGCCTTGGCACTGGTGGTGCTCGCGGCGGCCGCGGCCATGGCCCTGGCCGGGCCGCGGTCCGGTCGAGGCCTGGGCGTGGTAATCGCCCTGGCCGGTGCCGGCCTGGTGGCGCTGGCCGGATCGGTCTGGCTCCGCCCGGATGCCGTGCTGGCCGGTGAGGCCGAGCGGCTGTCCGCGGTGACCACGGTGACGGTCACCGATGTGCGGCGCGGTGCCGCCGTCCCGTTGTCTGCCCTGGGCGGGGCGGCCGTCCTGGTCGCCGGTCTGTCCGCACTGCGGACGGCGGGCGGGTGGTCGCACTCCCCGGGGCGCTACGAGCGCTCCACCGACGCCGTGGACCCCGGCGATACCTCGACCGAGCTCACGGGGTCGGTCGCCTGGGACGCCATCGACCGGGGTGAGGACCCCACTCGACGCGGTACACCGCCCACCGGTCCTGCCTCTGGTGCCGCTGCGGCGCAGGACCTGCCAGAATGACGAGCGGCGAAAGGAGAGAGTCATGGCCGACAGTCAGTCATCAGGTGTGCCCGCACAGGTGCACGGGGACCACACTCACGGGAACAGCGTGGCCGCGTGGACCAGCGTGTCTGTGGTGATGTTCGGCGCACTGATCATGGCGGTAGCCGTGCTGCTCGGCAGCGTCGCAGTGTTCGTCGTCGGGGCGCTGGTGGTCGTCGCGGGTGGCGTGGCCGGCAAGGTGCTCTCCGCGATGGGGTACGGGGACGCGGGCAGCCGGCCGGGCTCCGAGGCCGGCTGAGCGCCGCGGGGACAGCGGTCCCGGGCGGGCGATTCTTCGGCTGGCCTGACCCATCGGTACCATCGGGGACGTTATGACAGCAGCCCGACAGGGGGACCCTGTGACCGTCCTCGACGACATCATCTCGGGGGTACGAGAAGACCTCGTCGAACGACAGGAGGATCTTCCGCTCGACGGGCTGAGGGCCCGCGCCGAACGTCGCTCGGCTGCGCTTCCGGCGTTGGCCATCCTGCAGGACTCCGACGCGGTCCGGGTGATCGCCGAGGTCAAGCGGTCAAGCCCGAGCAAGGGTGCGCTCGCCGCGATCGCCGACCCCGCCGCCCTGGCCCGTGACTACGAGGCCGGCGGCGCCAGCGTGATCAGCGTGCTGACCGAGCGACGCCGCTTCGGCGGCAGCATCGAGGACTTGGAATCGGTGCGGCGGGCGGTCGAGATCCCCGTGCTGCGCAAGGACTTCATCATCTCCGCCTACCAGGTCTGGGAGGCGCGGGCGGCCGGCGCCGACATCGTCCTGCTGATCGTGGCCGCGCTGGAGCAGAAGGCGCTGATCTCCCTGGTGGAGCGCGTGCACTCGCTCGGCATGACGGCCCTGGTCGAGGTCCACGACGTCGAGGAGGTGCCCCGGGCGGTGGAGGCCGGCGCCCGGGTGATCGGGGTGAACTGTCGTGACCTCCGCACCCTTGCGGTGGACCGCCGACAGTTCGCCAGGGTGGCGCCGCTGATCCCGGACGGCATCGTCAAGGTCGCCGAGTCGGGTGTGCGCGGCCCGCACGACGTGCTCTCGTATGCCCGGTCCGGTGCTCATGCCGTCCTGGTGGGGGAGTCCCTGGTCACCGGGCGTAACCCGCGGGGTGCGGTGGCCGACCTGGTCGCGGCCGGGGCCCACCCGGCACTGCGTACGGTGCGCAAGTGACTCCCGACGTGGCCGAGCTCGTGGACCCGGCCGACGCGCCCGCGCCGATCAGCGAGCAGACCGGGCCGTACTACGGCCGGTTCGGTGGCCGCTTCGTCCCCGAGGCATTGGTCGTGGCCCTCGACGAGCTCGAGGCCGCCTACCAGCAGGCGCGCGCCGACCCCGCGTTCACCGGCGAGCTGGACCGGCTGCACCGCACGTACTCGGGCCGGCCCAGCCTGCTCACCGAGGTACCCCGGTTCGCCGCGCACGCCGGTGGCGCCCGGGTGCTGCTCAAGCGTGAGGACCTCAACCACACGGGGTCCCACAAGATCAACAATGTCCTCGGTCAGGCGCTGCTCACGCGGCGGATGGGTAAGCGTCGGGTGATCGCCGAGACCGGCGCCGGACAGCACGGTGTGGCCACAGCGACCGCCGCGGCGCTGCTCGACCTGGAGTGCGTCGTCTACATGGGCGAGGAGGACACTCGCCGCCAGGCGCTCAACGTCGTGCGGATGCGCCTGCTCGGTGCCGAAGTGGTCCCGGTGACCGCCGGCTCGCGCACCCTGAAGGACGCGATGAACGAGGCGATGCGTGACTGGGTCACCAACGTCGCCCACACCCACTACCTGATCGGCACGGTGGCCGGCCCCCACCCGTTCCCGAGCATGGTCCGCGACTTCCAGACCGTGATCGGGACCGAAGCCCGGGCCCAGGTTCTCGATCTCACCGGGCGGCTGCCGGACGTCGTGGCCGCCTGCGTGGGGGGCGGGTCGAATGCCATCGGGATCTTCCACGCCTTCCTCGACGACCCGCAGGTGCGCCTGCTCGGTCTGGAGGCCGGCGGAGAGGGGGTCGAAACCGGACGGCACGCGGCCTCGATCACCGGTGGCTCGGCGGGGGTGCTGCACGGCAGCCGGACCTTCATCCTGCAGGACGAGGACGGGCAGACCGTCGAGAGCCATTCGATCTCCGCGGGGCTGGACTACCCCGGGGTGGGTCCCGAGCATGCCTGGCTGGCCGAGACCGGCCGGGCAGACTACGAGCCGGTCACCGACTCCGAGGCGATGGAGGCGTTCCGGCTGCTCTGCCGCACCGAGGGGATCATCCCGGCGATCGAGAGCGCCCACGCCCTGGCCGGTGCGATGCGGGTGGGCCGCGAGCTCGGTCCGGACGGCGTGGTGCTGGTGAACCTGTCCGGGCGCGGGGACAAGGACGTCGAGACGGCGGCTCGCTACTTCGGGTTGGACGGGTGAGCGAGGAGGTCGTCGCGACGTCCCTGCCGGTGCGCTCCAGCGGGGCCCTGGTCGACTCCGCCCGACGGCAGGGGCGGGCCGCGCTCATCGCCTACCTGCCGATCGGCTACCCCGATCTGCCGACCTCGGTGGCCGCGGCGCGGGCCGCGGTGGAGGGTGGAGCAGACATCCTGGAGCTGGGACCGCCGTACTCCGACCCGTTGATGGACGGGCCGGTGATCCAGCACGCGGTGGACGCGGCGCTGCGTGCCGGCACCCGGGTAGCCGATCTGTTCCGGGCCGTCGAAGGGCTGACCGGCGCCGGGGCCACCTGTCTGGTGATGAGCTACTGGAACCTTGTCGACCGGTACGGCGTCGAGACCTTCGCCGCCGACCTGGCCGCCGCGGGCGGATCCGGAGTGATCACTCCGGACCTGATTCCCGACGAGGCCTCGCAGTGGGTCGCGGCCAGTGACGCCCACGGTCTGGACCGCATCTTCCTGGTCGCACCCTCCTCGACCGACGAGCGGCTCCGGCTCACCGCCGCGGCCAGCCGGGGATGGGTGTACGCGGCGTCCACCATGGGGGTGACGGGTACCCGGGGCCAGGTTGGTTCCGCCGCCAGCGGGCTCGTCGAGCGGACCCGGGCCGCCGGAGCGCAACGCGTCTGCGTCGGCCTCGGCGTCTCCACGGGGGAGCAGGCCGCTCAGGTGGCCGGTTTCGCCGACGGGGTGATCGTGGGCAGCGCGTTCGTCAGGGCGCTGACCGAGGCCGGCTCGCCCCGGTCCGGCGTGAGCGCCGTCCGGGCCCTCGCCGAGGAGCTCGCCGCGGGAGTACGCCGAGGCATCCCCAGGTGACCTCGCTGTGAGGACGATGTCGATCCCCAGCCCGGAACAGGCGGTCTGGTACCTCGGGCCCTTCCCCGTGCGGGCCTACGCGTTGTGCATCGTGGCCGGGATCGCGCTGGCGATCTGGATGGGGGAGAAGCGCTGGCGGGACCGTGGCGGTCGCCCCGGTGTGATCATGGACGTCTCGGCCTGGATGGTGCCGTTCGGGATCATCGGCGGTCGGGTGTACCACGTGGTCACCTCCTGGCCGGACTACTTCGGGTCCGGTGGCGACCCCGCCGCGGCGCTGCAGATCTGGCGCGGTGGACTGGGCATCTGGGGAGCCGTGGCGTTCGGCGCGCTCGGAGCGTGGATCGGCGCCCGGCGGGCCGGCGTCCGGCTGGCACCGCTGGCCGACTCGATCGCCCCCGGCATCGTCGCCGCCCAGGCAGTCGGGCGGCTCGGCAACTGGTTCAACAACGAGCTGTACGGGCGGGCCACCGACCTGCCCTGGGGCTTGCAGGTGCACGAGTGGGACGCCGCGGCCGGGCGAGCGGTGACCGGTGCCGACGGCGCCGCCGTCCTGCTGCCGGGCACCTACCAGCCCACGTTCGCCTACGAGATGCTATGGAACATCGGGGTGTGCCTGGTGCTGCTCTGGGCCGATCGGCGCTGGCAGCTCGGGCACGGCCGGGTGTTCGCCCTGTACGTGCTGCTGTACACGGTCGGCCGGTTCTGGATCGAGCTGCTCCGGATCGACCCTGCTCCTGAGGTACTCGGTCTGCGGCTGAACGTCTGGACGTCCGCCGTGGTGGGGCTGGCCGCCCTGGGGTTCCTGCTCGTCAGCCACCGACGCCACCCTGGGCGGGAGCGCGTGGTCGAGCGGGCGGCCACCGGCTAAAGTGGCCGCACACCCCGGGCCACTGACGTCCCATCAGCACGCATGTTGTCGCCAGCTCCCGCGATTGAGGGCGCCGGCCACGTTTCGGACGACGAGGTGAGACCCATGCTGTCGCCATTCCAGCGGTTCTCCGCCCGCCCCGACGCCGGCTTCGGCACCGGGCTGTACGACGGCAGCCATGAGCACGACGCGTGCGGCGTGGCGTTCGTCGCGACCATGCGTGGCGAACCCGGTCACGACATCGTCGAGCACGCTCTGACCGCCCTGCGTAACCTCGAGCACCGGGGTGCGGTGGGCGCCGAGGTCGACACCGGCGACGGCGCCGGGATCCTGACCCAGGTGCCGGACGCGTTCCTGCGCGAGGTGGTCGACTTCGAGCTGCCGGTGCGGGGGGCCTACGCGGTCGGTACGGCGTTCCTGCCGGACGACGATGCGGCCTGCGCCGAGGCGATGGCTGCGATCCAGCGGATCGCCACCGAGGAGGGCCTGACCGTCCTCGGCTGGCGCGACGTTCCCACCACCGCCGGGCTGGTCGGCGCGACCGCGCAGTCGTGTCAGCCGCGCTTCAGCCAGCTGTTCCTGGCCTCGGCCCGCGGCCGCGTGGTCGGCATGGCCTTGGAGCGGATGGCCTTCTGCCTGCGCAAGCGGGCCGAGCATGAGGCGCAGGTGTACTTCGCCTCGCTGTCGGGGCGCACCATGGTCTACAAGGGCATGGTGACCACCGGCCAGCTGGAGCCGTTCTTCCCCGACCTGTCCGACCGCCGGTTCGCCACCGAGCTGGCGATCGTCCATTCCCGGTTCTCCACCAACACCTTCCCGTCCTGGCCGCTGGCCCACCCGTTCCGGACCATCGCGCACAACGGCGAGATCAACACGGTGATGGGCAACCGGAACTGGATGAAGGCCCGCGAGAGCATGCTCGCCAGCGAGGTGATCCCCGGGGAGCTGGATCGGCTCTTCCCGATCTGCACTCCGGACGGCAGCGACTCGGCAACCTTCGACGAGGTGCTCGAGCTGCTGCACATGGCCGGTCGCTCGCTGCCCCACGCCGTTCTGATGATGATCCCCGAGGCGTGGGAGAAGCACACCGAGATGGACCCGGCCCGCCGGGCCTTCTACGAGTTCCACTCCATGTTCATGGAGCCGTGGGACGGCCCGGCCTGCGTCGCCTTCACCGACGGGACGTTGATCGGTGCGGTGCTGGACCGCAACGGCCTGCGGCCCGCGCGGTACTGGGTGACCGACGACGGTCTGGTGGTGATGGCCAGCGAGGTCGGCGTTCTCGACATCGACGCCTCGCGTGTGGTGCGTAAGGGGCGGCTGCAGCCGGGCCGGATGTTCCTGGTCGACACCGAGCACGGCCGGATCGTCGACGACGAGGAGATCAAGAGCGAGCTGGCCGGCCAGCACCCCTACGACGAGTGGCTGCACGCGGGCCGGATCTTCCTCAGCGAGCTGTCCGAGCGCGAGCACGTGCTGCACACCCCGGCCTCGGTGACCCGGCGCCAGCAGGCGTTCGGCTACACCGAGGAGGAGCTGCGGGTGCTGCTGGCGCCCATGGCCCGTGCCAGCGCGGAGCCGATCGGTTCCATGGGGACCGACTCCCCGATCGCCGTGCTCTCCGACCGGCCGCGGTTGCTCTTCGACTACTTCACCCAGCTGTTCGCCCAGGTCACCAACCCACCGCTGGATGCGATCCGCGAGGAGCTGGTCACCGCGCTGAGCATCTCGATCGGTCCGGAGCGCAACCAGCTCGCGGCCACTCCGGCTCACTGCCGGCAGCTGGTGCTGGAGTTCCCGGTGATCGACAACGACGAGCTCGCCAAGATCGTGCACATCAACGCCGACGGCGACCTGCCCGGCTACGCGACCGCCACCGTGAAGGGGCTGTACCCGGTCGCCCAGGGTGCGGACGGACTGCGCCGTCGGCTGGAGGAGATCTTCGCCGAGGTGTCGGCGGCGATCGCGGACGGCGTGCGGTTCATCGTCCTGTCGGACCGGGATGCCACGGCTGACCTGGCGGCCATCCCGTCGCTGCTGCTCACCGGCGCCGTCCACCACCACCTGATCCGGGAGAAGACCCGCACCCGCGTCGGTCTGCTGGTCGAGGCCGGCGACGTGCGCGAGGTGCACCATGTGGCGCTGCTGATCGGCTACGGCGCTGCGGCCGTGAACCCCTACCTGGCCATGGAGTCGGTCGAGACCCTGGTCCGCTCGGGTGTGATCACCGGCGTCAGCGCCGACCAGGCGGTACGGAACCTGATCAAGGCGCTCGGCAAGGGCGTCCTCAAGGTGATGAGCAAGATGGGCATCTCGACGGTGTCCTCGTACACCGGAGCGCAGGTCTTCGAAGCGATCGGCCTCGGCCAGGAGCTGATCGAGCGCTACTTCACCGGTACCACCTCCCGGCTCGGCGGGATCGACCTCGACGTGTTGGCCGAGGAGGTGGCCCGCCGGCACGCGCGGGCCTACCCGCGCGACGGCATCCGTGACCCGCACCGCCGGCTCGAGGTGGGCGGGGAGTATCAGTGGCGGCGCGAGGGCGAGCCGCACCTGTTCGACCCCGAGGCGGTGTTCCGGCTCCAGCACGCCACCCGGGAGCGTCGCTACGACGTCTTCCGGCAGTACACCACTCGGGTCGACGAGCAGTCCCGTCGCCTGATGACCTTGCGCGGGTTGTTCCGGCTGCGCGAGGGCACGCGGGAGCCGGTGCCGATCGATGAGGTGGAGCCGGTCGAGTCGATCATGCGCCGCTTCTCCACCGGCGCCATGTCCTACGGCTCGATCTCGCAGGAGGCGCACGAGACGCTCGCCATCGCGATGAACTCCATCGGCGCCAAGTCGAACACCGGCGAGGGCGGCGAGGACGTCGACCGGCTGCTCGACCCGGCGCGGCGCAGCGCGATCAAGCAGGTGGCGTCCGGCCGGTTCGGGGTCACGAGCATGTACCTGACCCACGCCGACGACCTGCAGATCAAGATGGCCCAGGGGGCCAAGCCCGGTGAAGGCGGCCAGCTGCCGGGTCCGAAGGTGTACCCATGGGTGGCTCGTACCCGGCACTCGACGCCCGGCGTGGGTCTGATCTCGCCACCGCCACATCACGACATCTACTCGATCGAGGACCTGGCCCAGCTGATCCACGACCTGAAGAACGCCAACCCCGACGCCCGCGTGCACGTGAAGCTGGTCGCCGAGGTCGGGGTCGGGACGGTGGCCGCCGGGGTGAGCAAGGCGCACGCGGACGTCGTCCTGATCTCCGGGCACGACGGCGGTACCGGTGCCAGCCCGCTCACCTCGCTCAAGCACGCCGGCGCGCCCTGGGAGCTCGGGCTGGCCGAGACCCAGCAGACGCTCGTCCTCAACGGACTGCGCGACCGGATCGTGGTGCAGACCGACGGCCAGATGAAGACCGGTCGTGATGTGGTGATCGCTGCGTTGCTCGGTGCCGAGGAGTTCGGCTTCGCCACCGCGCCGCTGGTGGTCTCCGGCTGCATCATGATGCGGGTCTGCCACCTGGACACCTGCCCGGTCGGTGTCGCCACCCAGAACCCCGAGCTGCGGTCCCGGTTCCGTGGCAAGCCGGAGTTCGTGACGACGTTCTTCGAGTACATCGCCACAGAGGTGCGCGAGTACCTGGCGGCGCTGGGTCTGCGCAGCCTGGACGAGGCGATCGGACACGCCGAGCTGCTCGACACGGCCGCCGCCGTCGAGCACTGGAAAGCCTCGGGCCTGGACCTGGGTCCGGTGCTGGTCGTGCCGGAGCTTCCCGAGGGGTCGGCGCGGTACTGCGTTGCCGCTCAGGACCACGGCCTGGCCAAGGCGCTCGACCACACCTTGATCGAGCTCGCGCAGGATGCGCTGGAGCGGCGCGAGCCGGTGCGGATCGACCTGCCGGTGCGCAACGTGAACCGCACCGTGGGCACGATGCTCGGCCATGAGCTGACCAAGCGTTGGGGCGCCGACGGCCTGCCCGAGGACACCATCGACATCGTCCTGACCGGTTCGGCCGGCCAGTCGTTCGGCGCCTTCACACCGCGGGGGATCACGCTGCGGTTGTTCGGGGACGCGAACGACTACCTGGCCAAGGGTCTGTCCGGCGCCCGGCTGGTGGTCCGTCCCGACCGCGCCGCGGTGTTCCCGGCGGAGCAGAACATCATCGCCGGCAACGTCATCGCCTACGGCGCAACCGCGGGGGAGCTGCTCATCCGCGGGCAGGTCGGTGAGCGGTTCTGTGTGCGCAACTCGGGAGCGAGAGCAGTGGTCGAAGGGGTCGGCGACCACGGCTGCGAGTACATGACCGGCGGCACCGTGGTGGTCCTCGGCCGCACCGGGCGAAACTTCGCCGCGGGCATGTCAGGCGGCGTGGCCTATGTCCTCGACCTGCGCCGGGACCGGGTCAACCCCGAGATGGTCGAGCTCGACCCGATCGACATCGGCGAAGAGGACGCTGCGCTGCTGCACACGCTGGTCTCCCGCCACCACCAGGAGACCGACTCCCCGGTGGCCCTGCGGCTGCTCGCCGACTGGCCGGCTGCGGCCGCCCGGTTCACCCGGGTGATGCCGCGCGACTACGCCCGCGTGGTGTCGGTGCGGCGGCAGGCCGAGGCGGAAGGACTCGACCTGGACGGCGATGTCGTCTGGTCGCGGATCATGGAGGCGTCCCGTGGCTGACCCGAAGGGCTTTCTGACCAACCGCGAGCGCGAGCTGCCCCATCGCCGGCCGATCCCGTTGCGGTTGGCGGACTGGAACGAGGTCTACGAGCAGGGCGACGGCGAGCTCAAGGCCATGGTGCAGCGCCAGGCCGGGCGGTGTATGGACTGCGGTATCCCGTTCTGCCACAGCGGGTGCCCGCTGGGGAACCTGATCCCGGAGTGGAACGACCTGACCTGGCGCGGCGACTGGCACGAGGCGATCGAGCGCCTGCACGCGACCAACAACTTCCCGGAGTTCACCGGCCGGCTGTGTCCCGCACCCTGCGAGAGTGCCTGCGTGCTGGGGATCAACCAGCCTGCGGTGACCATCAAGCAGGTCGAGGTGTCGATCATCGACACCGCGTTCGAGCGCGGCTGGGTCACTCCCAAGCCGCCGGACCGACTCTCCGGCAAGACGGTCGCCGTCGTCGGGTCCGGGCCGGCCGGGCTGGCTGCGGCCCAGCAGCTCACCCGGGCCGGGCACACGGTGGCGGTGTACGAGCGGGCCGAGAAGATCGGCGGGCTGCTGCGCTACGGCATTCCCGAGTTCAAGATGGAGAAACGCCATCTCGACCGGCGGCTGGCGCAGATGGAGGCCGAGGGGACTCGGCTGCGTCCTGGGGTCGACGTCGGCATCGACATCGCCGCCAAGGCGTTGCGCGACCGCTACGACGCCGTGGTGCTGTCGATCGGGGCCACACACTGGCGAGACCTGCCGGTGCCCGGCCGTGACCTGGACGGCGTCATGCAGGCCATGGAGTACCTGCCGCCGGCCAACCGGGCGGCGGTCGGGGAGCCGCAGGTACCCTCCGCCCCGCTGATCAGCGCCGAGGGCAAGGACGTCGTGATCATCGGTGGTGGCGACACCGGGGCTGACTGCCTGGGCACCACCCTTCGCCAGGGAGCGCGCTCGGTCACCCAGCTGGAGATCATGCCGCACCCGCCGGAGCATCGGCCGGAGAGCCAGCCGTGGCCCTCCTACCCGATGATCTACCGGGTCTCCAGCGCGCACGAGGAGGGAGGAGAGCGCGTCTACTCGGTGCAGACCCAGGCCTTCCTCGGCGACGACGAGGGCCGGGTCCGGGCCCTGAACCTGGTCGAGGTCACGATGACCGACGGCCGCTTCACCCCGGTCGAGGGCACCGAGCGTGAGATCCCCGCGCAGCTGGTGCTGCTCGCGATGGGCTTCGTCGGACCGCAGCGACACGGGCTGGTGCAGCAGCTCATCGACGAGGCAGGGCTCGAACTCGACGAACGTGGCGCGATCGCCCGGGACGATGACTATGCCTCCACCGTGCCGGGGGTGTTCGTCGCCGGCGACTGCGGTCGCGGCCAGTCATTGATCGTCTGGGCCATCGCCGAGGGACGCGCCTGCGCCGCCGGGGTGGATCGTTGGCTGACCGGGAGTACGGTTCTGCCTGCGCCCGTTCCGCCCACAGCGCGACCACTCGTGGTCTGAACTGACGGCAGGGGCCGGCCCGGGTCACCGGCGCCGAGGGCCGGCCCCGCCGAAGAGAAGGAAGACCACATGCGTCGCGCCAAGATCGTTTGTACTCTGGGCCCTGCCGTGTCCGGTCGCGTCGACGACCTGGTCGTGGCCGGAATGGACGTCGCCCGCCTGAATTTCAGTCATGGTTCCTACGAGGAGCACCAAGAGCGCTACGACGAGGTCCGTGCCGCCTCCGACAACGCGCAGCGTGCCGTCGGGGTGCTGGTCGACCTCCAGGGACCGAAGATCAGGTTGGGCAACTTCGCCGACGGCCCGGTGGCACTGAGCGACGGGGACCGGTTCGCGATCACCGTCGAGGACGTGCCCGGCACATCGCAGCGGGCCTCGACCACCTACCCCGGGCTGGTCGGCGACTGCACGCCGGGAGACACCATCCTGGTCGACGACGGCAAGGTGGCGCTCAGCGTCGTGGAAGTGACCGGTACCGACGTCATCACCGAGGTACTGGTCGGCGGTCCGGTGTCCAACCACAAGGGCCTCAACCTGCCCGGTGTGGCGGTCAGCGTCCCGGCCATGTCGGACAAGGACGAGGACGACCTGCGCTTCGCCCTCAAGCTCGGCGCCGACATGATCGCGCTGTCTTTCGTGCGCAGTGCCGCGGACGTCGAGGACGTGCACAGGATCATGGATGAGGTCGGCCGCCGGGTACCCGTGATCGCCAAGATCGAGAAGCCTCAGGCGGTGGACAACCTCGAGGAGATCGTACGGGCGTTCGACGGGATCATGGTGGCTCGGGGCGACCTCGGCGTCGAGCTGCCGCTGGAGCAGGTGCCGATGGTGCAGAAGCGGGCGGTCGAGCTGGCCCGACGCGCCGCCAAGGCGGTGATCGTCGCCACCCAGGTGCTCGACTCGATGATCACCCTGCCTCGGCCCACCCGGGCCGAGGCATCGGACTGCGCCAACGCCGTCCTCGACGGGGCCGATGCGATCATGCTCAGTGGCGAGACCAGCGTCGGGAAGTACCCGCTCGAGGCGGTCCGGACCATGGCTCGCATCATTGGGGTGACCGAGGAGCAGGCACTGGACCGTATCCCGGCGCTGGGAAGCAGGCCGACCAGCAAGGGCGGGGCGATCACCTACGCGGCCGCCTCGGTCGGCGAGCTCCTCGATGTCAAGTACCTGGTCGCCTTCACCACCAGCGGCGACTCGGCTCGGCGGATGTCCCGGCTGCGGTCGCGAATCCCGCTGCTGGCCTTCACCCCTGACCCGTCGGTGAGGTCCCAGCTCACCCTCACCTGGGGGGTGGAGACGTTCCTGATGGCCGCCGTCGACCACACCGACGAGATGGTCGCCCAGGTCGACGAGCTGCTCCTGGAGACCGGGCACTGCCAGGTGGGCGACCGGGTGGTGATCGTCGCCGGGTCGCCGCCGGGGATCCCGGGCTCGCTGAACGCGCTGCGAGTGCACCAGATGGGCGATGCCGGGCGCGGTAGTCCGCTTCCCGCCTACCGGCGCTGACCGGGCCACCAGCCGGCATCCTCGAGGGAGTCGGTGCCGGGTGCGGGACTCGAACCCGCATGCCTTTCAGCGGCGCATTTTGAGTGCGCTGTGTCTGCCGATTCCACCAACCCGGCGGTAACCCCACCGGAGCCTAGCCTGGGGCGAGCGCCTCCCGCTGCGGGCGCCCAGTCATTATGCTCGCGAGGTGGCATCCGATGCGAACGCTTCCCCATCCTCCGCCGGCGCGACGCCCGAGGGAGCCGGAACCTCCGAGGACGAGCTGGGTAGCGTTGGTCGTCGAGCCCGTCGGGTCGTCGTGGCCGAGGACGAGGCACTGATCCGCCTGGACATCGTCGAGATCCTGCGCGAGGGCGGCTACGAGGTCGTGGGCGAGGCCGGGGACGGCGAACAAGCCGTCCGGCTGGCCACCGAGCTCACCCCGGACCTGGTCGTGATGGACGTCAAGATGCCCGTGCTCGACGGGATCACGGCGGCCGAACGGATCGTCGGCGCCCGGCTGGCGCCCGTCGTCCTGCTCACCGCCTTCTCCCAGCGAGAGCTGGTCGAGCGCGCCCGGGACGCCGGCGCGATGGCGTACGTGGTCAAGCCGTTCAACTCCACCGACCTGCTTCCCGCCCTGGAGATCGCGTTGAGCCGGCACCAGGAGATCCGTGCCCTGGAGAGCGAGGTGGCCGACCTCGCCGAGCGGTTCGAGACCCGCAAGCTGGTGGACCGGGCCAAGGGCCTGTTGCAGACCAAGTTCGCCATGTCCGAGCCCGAGGCCTTCCGATGGATCCAGAAGACGTCGATGGACAAGCGGCTCACCATGCGCGAGGTGGCCGGCGCCATCGTCACCTCCACATCGCCGGCGGAGGGTTCGGCCGCGGTCCGGCAGCCGCGGCCGACCGACAGCTGACCGGTATCCAGCCGATCAGAAGGACACGGCGCGTCGTGCCGCGCGACAACACGGCCGCCGAGCTGACGGGCCCCGATGGCCTCAGCGGCTACCCTGAGTTGCAGTAGTTGGCTCAGGGCGAGTTGGATGTACCCGACTCTCACCGGGCTGAGCATTGATCAGTCGAAGGTAGCCGGGGGGACAGCAGCGAAGCTGCTCGGGGGCTGCAGGGCCACCTACGGCCGCGATCTGACGTCCAGTTCCGCGCTCCACGGGGCGACCGCGGTCCAGGTGATCCTGGCTGCGTTCGAGAGGTCGGACGGAACCCGCAGGGGGGTGCGCGACGCGCTCTCGATCCTCGAGCTCATCGGGGGCAAGGGGACCTTGCTCGCGGTTCAGCCGTCGCCTGAGCGCCCTCCGCCCACGGCAGCCCCGAACGGGGCTCATCCGGAAGAAAGGTCGGCACATGAAGAAGCCCATTCGGGTCGCCGCGGGGATCGCGGTGGCCTCGATGGCACTGGCAGCGGGTGGCGGTTGTTCACGCGACAGCGGCGATGTGGGCAAGACCCTGGTGGTCTCCAGCGACCTGCCGTTGCAGGGTGGGTCGAAGGAGGTCTCGGAGTCCACGAACAACGCCATCCGGCTGTACCTGGACCAGATCGGCCACACGGTGGGGGGCTTCACCATCGAGTTCCAGCCGTACGACAACTCGACGGCGGCCGCTGACGGGTGGGACGAGGTCACCTGTGCCACCAACGCCGACGAGCACGTGGCCAACGCGGACGAGGTCGCGGTGATGGGGACCTACAACTCCGGGTGCACCAAGATCGAGGCGCCGGTGCTGAACCGGGACCCGAACGGTCCGATGCTGATGGTCTCGCACGCCAACACCAACCCAGGTCTGACCAAGGGGTGGGGGTCCGGGGAGCCGGAGACCTACTTCCCGACCGGTCGGCGCAGCTTCGCGCGGGTGGTCGGCACGGACGAGTACCAGGGTGCGGCCGCGGCTCAGTTCGCTTCCGACAAGCTCGGCGTCAAGAAGGCGTACATCCTCAACGACAACCAGACCTACGGGCGGAGCGTGGCCAAGGCGTTCGCGGACGAGGCCGCAAGGCTCGGCATCCAGGTGCTGGGCAGCGAGCCGTGGGACGTCGATCTGGCCAGCTACTCGCCGCTGTTCACCAAGGTCAAGGCCATGAACCCCGACCTGATCTACCTGGCTGGCGTCTACGACAACAACGGCGGTCAGCTGATCAAGGACAAGGTGTCTGTGCTGGGCGACAACACGGCTGTCAAGCTGATGGGCCCTGATGGCTTCACCGGCTATCCCGGTCTGCAGGAGTTGGCGCAAGGCCAGGGGATGTACCTGACCTTCGTCGGTCTGTCGATCGACCAGTTCGCGGGCCGGGGCGGCGCTGCGAAGAAGCTGCTGGAGGACTACCAGGACAAGTACGGCGAGCCGCCGTCGAGCCATGCGTTGTACGGCGTTGCCGCGATGCAGGTGATCCTGGCTGCGATCGAGAAATCGGACGGGACGCGCCAGAGCGTCACCGAGGCGGTCTTCGGCGGAGACGGGATCACGATCCCGGCAGACAAGTCGGTGATCGGCAAGGAGCTCACGATCGACCCGGCCAGTGGTGACACCTCGGCGAAGGACATCACGTTCCTGCAGCTCCAGGGTGGCGAGGAGGCCTTCGTCCAGGCCGTGCCGGTCTCCTGACCACAACCCCCGCCGGGCGATCGTGGGGACCGGGTCTGGAGACCCCTGACAGCAAACGTCCGGCGGCCAGGGCGGCCCCAGACGAGGAGGGCACCCGGCCTACCTCGCCGGCTGGCCTCCGTCGCCGGGCGGCCGGTCGCGCAGGATGCAGGTGACCCTGGCGGTGCACACACGCCGTCCGAACTCGTCGGTGATCTCGATCTCGTAACTGGCCAGGGACACGCCCAGCGACAGCGCGGTCGCGGTTCCGGTGACCAGGCCGCTGCGCGCCGCGCGGTGGTGCGTGGCGTTGATCTCGATGCCGGCCGCGATCCTTGCGGACTGTGCTGCATGGCTCGCGGCGCCGAGCGAGCCGAGGGTCTCGGCGAGGACGCATGATGCCCCGCCGTGCAGCAGACCGTAAGGCTGGGTGTTGCCGGCTACCGGCATCGTTGCCACCACGCGCTGGGACCCCACCTCGACCAGGACGATGCCCAGGCGCTCGACCAGGGTGCCGGCGCTGTTCGCGTTGAGCTGCTCTACGGGATTCGTGCTGTCGGACATGAGGCCTAGGGTGTCAGGCGTGAGTCCCCATGCGACGCGCGACCTCGAATCCCCCACATCGACGATCCCGGATCGGCCCAGCCGATGAGGCTGCTCCTGGTCGACGGGCACTCGATGGCCTACCGCGCGTTCTTCGCCCTTCCGGTGGAGAACTTCTCGACCCGGACCGGGCAGTCCACCAACGCCGTGTACGGCTTCACCTCGATGCTGATCAATGTGCTGCGGGACGAGCAGCCCGACTGCGTGGCCGTGGCGTTCGACGTGTCGCGACAGACGTTCCGCAGCGAGGTCTTCCCGGACTACAAGGCGAACCGGTCCAGCTCACCGCAGGAGTTCTCCGGTCAGGTGGCCCTGATCAAGGAGGTGTTGGCCGCACTGCAGATCCGGGTCATCGAGAAGGAGGGCTACGAGGCCGACGACATCATCGCGACGCTGACCACGACGGCCGATGCCGCGGGCTGGCAGGTGGTGATCAGCAGTGGGGACCGGGACGCGATCCAGCTGGTCACCGATGGCGTCACCATCCTGTACCCGGTGCGCGGGGTGTCCGAACTGATCCGGATGACGCCGGCGGTGGTTCGTGAGCGGTACGGCGTCGACCCGGGCACCTACCCCGACCTGGCCGCCCTGGTGGGCGAGAGCAGTGACAACCTGCCCGGCGTCCCCGGGGTCGGGGCCAAGACCGCGGCGAAGTGGCTGACCGTCTACGGGGGCCTGAACGGACTCGTCGCGCACGCCCCGGAGATCTCCGGCAAGACCGGTCAGAGCCTGCGCGATCACCTCGATCAGGTCCTGACCAATCGCCGCCTCAACAGGCTGGTCGACGACCTGGACCTACCGGTCGGTCTGGAGGACCTGCGCTGGCGGTCCTGGGACCGTGAACAGGTACACCGGGTCTTCGACGGTCTGGAGTTCCGGGTCCTGCGCGACCGGCTGTTCGACTACCTGGCCCCGCCCGAACCCGAGGCGGACAGGGGGTTCGAGCTGGATGCCGCCCGGCTGACCGGGGATGCGGTCGGCGCCTGGCTGGCCGAGCATGCCCCGGCCGGGAGTCGCTCCGGGTTGTTGGTGGTCGGACAATGGGGGCGGGGGACCGGTGACGCCCGCGGCCTGGCGTTGGCCAATGCCGATGGTACCGCCGGCTACGTCGACCTGGTCGCGGCGGACGAGATGGCGACCGAGGCGCTGGCCGGCTGGCTGGCCGATGCGCGGCGGCAGGTGGTCATGCACGACGCCAAGGGGCAGCTGGCCGCCCTGGCCGCTCGCGGGATGCCCGCAACCGGGCTGGTCAGTGACACGGCGCTGGCGGCGTACCTGTGCCAGCCCGATCAGCGCAGCTACGACCTGGCCGATCTCACTCTGCGCCATCTGGGGCGCGAGCTGCGGGTCGAGCACGAGGGAGCCGCTCCGTCCGAGTCCGCAGCTGCCGAGGTCCAGCTGGCGCTCGACGTCGACTCGGTGGACACCGGCGCCGGGGCGAGCGCCGCCGCTGCCGAATCGGCCATGGTGCGAGCCCGAGCGGTACTGGAGCTGGCCGAGGCGCTGGACGGCGAGTTGGCCGACCGGGGCGGCAGCGCACTGCTGGCCGAGGTCGAGCTGCCGTTGATCGACGTGCTGAGACGGATGGAGGCCGCCGGGATCGCGATCGATGTGGCGGCGCTGTCCGATCTCGAGGCGTACTTCGCCGATGCGGTGGCCCAGGCCGCCAAGGAGGCCTTCACGGTGATCGGCACCGAGATCAACCTCGGATCGCCCAAGCAGCTGCAGACGGTGCTGTTCGACCAGCTCGGCATGCCGAAGACCAAGCGGACCAAGACCGGGTACACCACGGACGCCGAGGCTCTGGCCGAGCTCTACGCCAAGACCGAGCATCCGTTCCTGCTGCACGTGTTGCGACACCGGGACGCGTCCAAGCTACGGGTGACGGTGGAGGGCCTTCTGCGGTCGGTCTCCGACGACGCGCGGATCCACACCACGTACAGCCAGACCATCGCTGCCACGGGGCGGCTCTCGAGCGCCGACCCGAACCTCCAGAACATCCCGATCCGCACCGACGAGGGGCGCCGGATCCGCGAGACGTTCGTGGTGGGAGCGGGTTACGAGGGCCTGCTGACGGCTGACTACTCCCAGATCGAGATGCGGATCATGGCCCATCTGTCGCGGGACGAGGGCCTGATCGAGGCGTTCCGCTCCGGCGAGGACCTGCACAGCTTCGTTGCCTCCCGGGTCTTCGGCGTCGGCGCCGACGAGGTCACCCCGGCGATGCGATCGAAGATCAAGGCCATGGCGTACGGGCTGGCCTACGGCCTCAGCGCCTTCGGGCTGTCACGGCAGCTGAGCATCGCCGTCGACGAGGCCCGGACGTTGATGGAGGACTACTTCGACCGGTTCGGCGGGGTGCGGGACTACCTGCAGGGAGTGGTCGCCGAGGCCCGGCGGACGGGCTACACCGAGACCATCCTCGGACGACGCCGGTACCTGCCCGATCTGACCAGCGACAACCGGCAGCGCCGCGAGATGGCCGAGCGCATGGCGCTCAACGCCCCGATCCAGGGCAGCGCCGCCGATATCATCAAGGTCGCGATGCTGGCTGTGGACCACGGGCTGCGCGAGGCCGGGATGCGCAGCCAAATGCTGTTGCAGGTGCACGACGAGCTTGTCCTCGAAGTGGCGCCCGGGGAGCGGGAGGCCGTGGAGGCCCTTGTCCGTCGGGCCATGTCGGGCGCCGCCGAGCTGTCGGTGCCGCTGGACGTGTCGGTCGGGGTCGGGCGGTCGTGGCACGAGGCCAGCCACTAGCCAGACGGGAGGCGTCGCGGACGCGGGTCCGGTATAGACCGGTTGATCCCAGGTGGTCCGGGTACGCACGCCTGAGGCGCCGCGCGCATAGCCGTGCCCGATAACACTTTCGACACGGGCGCGTTGCGGCTCGGCTCCTTTATCGTCGGCTGCTGCGCTCTGCGCTAGCGTCCACATGACGTTGTTGTCCGCGTAGCCGCCCACAGGACGTCTGGGCCTAGCGAAGGAGACCTGCATGATCCGCACTACCCCGCTGTGGCGTACCGTCGCCCTCCTGGGTGCCGCCTCGCTGGCCCTTGCCGCTTGTGGCGGCGACGACACATCGTCGACCTCCAGCGAATCCGCCACGTCCGCTGGCGCCGCCGCCGCGGCGCAGGGTGATGGCCAACTGGTTCTGGGCACTCTTCTGCCGCAGACCGGTTCGCTCGCCTTCCTCGGCCCCCCGGAGTTCGCCGGCGTCAAGCTGGCCGTCAAGGACATCAACGAGGCCGGCGGTGTCCTCGGCAAGGACGTCACGGAGATCGACTCGGACTCCGGCGACACGTCCACCGACATCGCCTCGCAGTCCGTCGACCGCCTGCTGAGCCAGAAGGCCGACGCCGTCATCGGTGCGGCGTCGTCGTCGGTGTCGCTGACCGTCATCGACAAGATCACGCAGAACGGCGTGGTGATGTTCTCGCCCGCCAACACCTCGGACGCCTTCACCACCTACAACGACAAGGGCCTGTACTTCCGGAGCGCACCGCCGGACGTGCTGCAGGGTCGCGTCCTCGGTGACCTGATCCTGTCCGACGGCTACGCCAACGTGGGCATTCTGGCCCTGCAGGACTCCTACGGGACGGGCCTTGCCGCGAACGTCAAGAAGGCCGTCGAGGGCGGCGGCGGGCAGGTCGTCGCCGAGAAGATCTACGACCCGAAGGCCGCCAACTTCGCCGCCGACGTCGGTGAGGTGCTCGCCGCCAAGCCGGACGCCATCGCGTTGATCTCGTTCGACGAGGCGACGAAGATCGTGCCCGAGCTGGTCAAGCAGGGCTTCGACATGTCGAAGGTCTACTGGTGCGACGGGAACCTGTCGAACTCCTACACCTTCCCGCCCGGAACGATCGAGGGCGTCAAGGGCACCCTGCCCGGCGTCGTCGCGGACGACTCCTTCCGCAAGCGTCTGCTCGAGGTCGACCCGAGCCTGAAGGACTTCAGCTACGCACCGGAGTCCTACGACGCCGCCACCCTGATCGCCCTGGCGGCGGAGGCGGCCAAGAACGACTCGGGTACCGCGATCGCCAGCAAGCTCGAGGACGTCTCCAAGGGTGGCGAGAAGTGCACCACGTTCGCGGACTGCAAGAAGCTGCTCGACGCGGGTACGGACATCGACTACGACGGTGTCTCAGGGCCGATCGAGTTCAACGACGCGGGTGACCCGACCGAGGCGACGATCGGCATCTACCAGTACGGCGCCGACAACAAGTACACGTTCCTGGAGGCCAAGAGCGGCAAGATCTGACCGCTCGGCCGACGGACGTCGGGATCGCACGATGCAGAGGGGCCCGGCCGGTCGGCCGGGCCCCGCTGCAGCGGTCGGTCGGGTCGCTCGGTAGGTGCGTGGCGGTGCTCGCGGCGCGCCGTGGGGCGTCGTCAGGCCTTGGCGAGCGTGCCGAGGTACAGCTCGATGACCTTGGGGTCGTTCATCAGCTCGCGCCCCGGGCGCGGTGTAGGCGTTGCGGCCCTGGTCCAGCACGTAGCCGCGGTCGCAGATCTGCAGGCAGCGGCGGGCGTTCTGCTCGACCATGATGACCGAGACGCCGGTGCGGTTGATCTGCTTGGTGCGGATGAAGACCTCGTCCTGCAGGGCGGGGGACAGGCCCGCCGAGGGCTCGTCGAGCAGCAGCACGGACGGCTCCATCATCAGGGCCCTACCCATGGCCACCATCTGCCGCTCGCCGCCGGACAGGGACCCCGCGCGCTGGGACCGGCGGTCGCGCAGCGCGGGGAAGAGGTCGGACACGAAGTCGAACCGCTCGGTGAACCGCTTGGGGGCCTGGTACAGCCCCATCTGGAGGTTCTCCTCGATGGTCAGGCTGGGGAAGACGTTGTTGTTCTGCGGAACGAAGCCGACCCCGCGGCTGACCAGCTTGTTGGCCTTGAAGCCGGTGATGTCCTGCCCCTCGAGCGTCACCGCGCCGGTGGAGATCTTCACCAGGCCGAACAGCGCCTTGAGCAGCGTCGACTTCCCGGCGCCGTTCGGGCCGATGATGCCGACCAGCTCGCCGCGTTGGGCGTAGAGGTCACAGTTGTTCAGGATGTTGACCCCGGGCAGGTAGCCCGCGACGAGGTCGTCGGCGCGTACGAGGGCACCTTCGGCGGCAGCCAGGTGTGCCTCACGCCCCGCCGCGAGCTCGGCGTCCGTCGTCGCCCGCGCAACGCCGCCTTGGGGCTGCTCGTTCATGGCTTCTCCTCGCCGTGCGTCTCCTCGGGGTGGGGCGCGAGCTCGTGGGCGAGGACCTCCTCGTCCTCCTCGAGAAAGGCACGCTCCTCCTCCCGGCTCAGCGGCGCGTCGTGGTGGGCGCCGAGGTAGGCGTCGATCACGGCCGGGTTCGCCATCACAGCGTGCGGGGGCCCCTCGGCGACGATCTTCCCCTGGGCCATCACGATCACCCAGTCGGAGATGTCCCGGACCATGTCCATGTCGTGCTCGACGAACAGCACGGTCATCCCCTGCTCGCGCAGGTCCTTGACGTGGCCCAGCAGCGACTGGGTGAGCGCCGGGTTCACGCCCGCCATCGGCTCGTCGAGCATGACCATCTCGGGCTCGACCATCAGCGCGCGGGCCATCTCCAGCAGCTTGCGCTGCCCGCCGGACAGACTGCCCGCGAAGTCGCCGCGCTTGGCGTCGAGCGTGAACCGGGCGAGCAGGTCGTCGGCCCGCGCGGTGATGCTGTCCTCCTGCGCACCCCACAGCGGGCGGACCAGGGCTCGGAAGATCCCCTCGCCGCGCTGGTCCTTGGCGCCCAGGCGCATGTTCTCGATGACCGTGAGCCGGGACAGCGCCTTGGTCAGCTGGAACGTCCGGACCATCCCCCGGCGGGCGACCTTGTAGGCCGCCACGCCGGCGAGCTTGCTGCCGTTGAACGTCCAGTCGCCCTGGTCGGGCGTGTCGAATCCGGTCAGCAGATTGAAGAAGGTGGTCTTGCCGGCACCGTTCGGGCCGATGAGCGCGGTGATCACTCCACGCTGGATCTCCACGTGGTCGACGTCGACCGCCACCAGACCGCCAAAGCGACGGCGGACCGAGTCCGCTACCAGGATCGGGTCCGGCTTGGCCACGCCGGGGGTGTGGGTGACATCGGCGAGCGCCTGGACGGCGGCTCCGGCCACGGTCGTGGCGGGCGCACCGGTGGGTGCGGAGGACGGCTCAGCGGGCATCGAGTGCCAACTCCCTCTTGTCGCCGAAGATCCCCTGTGGTCGGTAGATCATGAGCAGCATCAGCGCCGCGCCCACCAGCATGAACCGGACCTGGCCGGTCTGGGTAGTGCTGATCAGGGAGGACGGGATGGCCCCGGTCCGGATCGCCTGGTTCAGCACGTTGTCGGTCAGCGACAGGACGACCCAGAAGATGGCCGCCCCCACCACGGGGCCCAGGACCCGGGCCGCCCCGCCCAGTAGCAGCACGGTGTAGGCGAAGAAGGTGAACTCGGTGCCGAACAGGTCGGGCTGCACCGCCGCCCGCCCCAGCGCGAAGATGAATCCGGCCAGGGCTCCGATCACCCCGCCAAGGACCAGGGACTGCATCTTGTAGGCGTAGACGTTCTTGCCCAGGCTCCGGACGGCGTCCTCGTCCTCCCGGATCCCCTTGATCACCCGCCCCCAGGGGCTGCGGGTGAGCAGGAAGATCACGAGCGAGGCCAGGATGACGGTGACCCATCCGACGAGCAGGATCCAGCTCAGGCGCTCGCTGAACCGCCAGGGCCCGAAGCCGTAGGTGCCGCGGGGGAGCGGGTTCAGCGCGTAGAAGTCGTCGGAGAACGCCTGCAGTCCGTCCGAGCCGCCGGTCTGCTTGTCCAGTGACGACGCTCGGAAGAACAATCGGACGATCTCCGCGGCCGCGATCGTCACGATGGCCAGGTAGTCGGCTCTGAGCCGCAGGGTGGGCACGCCCAGGATCAGGGCGAGCAGCACGGCGGCGACCAGGCCGACGCCGATGCCGACCCAGAAGTTCAGACCCACGATCGTCACCGTGATGGCGAGGCCGTAGCCGCCCATCGCGACGAAGGCCGCCTGGCCGAAGTTGAGCAGGCCGGTGTAGCCGAAGTGCACGTTGAGGCCGATGGCGGCCAGCGCGTAGACGATCGTCTCGAGGCCCAACGACGCCCGAAGCGCGTTGGAGAGGATGGTTCCCCAGTCCATGAAACGACCTCCGGTCCGGTTAGCCGACCCGCTCGCGCCGGCCCAGGAGACCCTGGGGCCGCACGAGGAGGATCACGATCAGGATCCCGAGTGCGCCGACGTTCTTCAGCTCGGTCGGGATGAACAGGGTGGAGAGCTCGATGAACAGCCCCACGACGAGCGCCCCCACCAGCGCCCCGAACGCCGTTCCCAGACCCCCGAGGGTCACGGCAGCGAAGATCAGCAACAGGATCTGGAAGCCCATCTGCCAGTTGACCTGCTGGGCCACGCCCAGCAGCACGCCGGCCAGGCCCGCCAGCGCGGCCCCCGTGAACCACACGACCTTGATCACGCGTTCGACGTCGATCCCGGACGCGGACGCCAGGGCCGGGTTGTCCGCGACGGCACGGGTCGCCTTGCCGATCCGGGTGCGCAGCAGGGCGTACGCGACCGCCAGGAGCACCACGATGGCCAGGCCCATGCTGGCGAAGTCCAGCCAGGACAGGTTGAGCAGGACCCCCGTCTGGCCCTGGGCGTCGCGGTAGGTGCGGGTGTTCCCGCCGAAGAAGAACAGGTACGTGTAGCGCACGAAGATGGACAGCCCGATCGACACGATCATCATGGCGATCAACCCGGTGCCGCGGTTTCTCAGCGGCGCCCACAGCACCGAGTCCAGGAGGTAGCCCGCGATCCCCGCCACGATCACGGTGAGGATCGAGCCGAGCAGAAGGGGGACGCCGGCGATCACGTTGAAGAAGTAGGCGACCAGCGCGCCGAAGGTCACGAGCTCGCCGTGGGCGAAGTTCGTCAGGCCCGTCGTCCCGAAGATGAGCGATAGCCCGACCGCGGCCAGGGCGAGCAGCAGGCCGAAGCGGATCCCCGAGGCGAACCGCTGGGCGGCCAACTCCCAGCGGCTCTGCACCGTCCGCGTGCTCTCCCCCAGGGCGAAGATGATGGGCTTCTGCTGGCTGGATGCCACCGTCGTGGTCAGCGGGTTGCGGTCGGGGAAGCGCAGGTCGACTCCCTCTGGCAAGGTGCCCTCGTCCAGGGTGACGGAGTAGCTCCCCGGCCCGGGTACGGGTACCTGCCATGAGCCATCGGCCCCCGACGTGCCGTCTGCCGAGTAGCCCTCGCCCTCCACCGAGATGGTGACGTCCGCGACCGGTTCGCCTTGATAGGTGAGGCGCCCCTGCACGCTTTCGTCGGCGGCACTAGCCGGGCTGGCCACGACGCCGACGAGGACGAGCGCAGTGGCGACGAGGGCGAGCAGTGCTCGCACTATTGACCTGAGCACAGGGCACCTCCATCGGCGGAACCTGCGACCCTCGAATCGAAGGTGACACGAGCAGCGGAGTGGATCTCAGCGGCACTGGACTATAGCCCGCCTAGCCTTCCTCCACGCCTCTTTCGTCGCCTGACCACTCGGGGAGGCGTCGGGCCGTGCCGCGTGGTCGAGATCCTGCAGCGCGGGGTGCCGCCGGGCGCACGTCGGCTGGCCCTGTGCCAGGCCCGGACCAGATCGCGGGTGATCTCGGCAGCGGGGACAGCGCGGCAACGGGAGGCGTCGTGGATCGGCCCAGCCCGCGGTGGACGGCGCTCCCCTGGGCGATCACGAGGTACGTCCACCCCGTGCTCCGGCAACCACCTCGTTGGGCCGTAGCAGCCCGCCGCGCGCTCGATCAGAAGGCGCAGACATCACGCAGCGCGTCCTTGGTGGCCTGCCCCACCTGCGGGGTGACGGCGATCTCCTCGCCGCCGGGCATCGTCACCCAGACCAGGAACTCGTAGGGCTTCTTGATCTCGCCGATGGTGTGCGGATCGCAGCGGGCGGCGAAGACGACGACCGGGACGCTCGCGGCAGGCTGCTCCGGGCTCAGCGAGGCGAGCGGCGTGCTCGCGCCCTCGTCGGGCCGCAGCCCGTAGAGGATCGCGCCGGCCACCTGCGTGACGTCGCGGGCAGGGCCGTCGAGCAAGCGGGTGCGCAGCAGTCCGTGGGCCTGCGGACCGTCGCGCTCCTGCTCGATCCGCCACTGGTCGGCGAAGCTCAGGTCGACCTGCTGCATGATGCGCTCCACGTCGCAGGTGCGATCCGCGATGCGCTGCAGGAGCCCGTCGTCGGACACCGCTGCAAGCCGCACGGTGCGCGGCCGCAGGTCGTCTGGGGTGTGAACTCGCAGAGTCACCTGTGGCCGGCCCACCTGCGGCCGGCCGGTCGCCGGGCAGTCGACCCCGCTATAGGGGACGGGCAGGTTGACCACCACCCCGACCGCGACCGGTGAGTTGTTGCGGATGGTGCCTGGAAGTCGGAAACCGTCGACCTCCAGGCGGACGCTATCCACCACGACGGCGGTCGCGCCGCGGTTCTCCACGGCCACCGAGACACGCTGCAGCACCTCGTCGCGACGCAGCTGCACGACGTCGGCCGCGACGGATGGCGTCGCTGTGCTCGGGGCCGGGCCGGCGGCCGGGGCGTCCGAGCAGGAGACGAGAAGAACACCCGCGGCGAGAAGGGCAGCGCCGGTGCGCAGAGAAGTCGGGACGCGACGCATACGCTACGTCCGAGGACGAAGCAGGACGTCCCGACACCTGCCCACGTTTCCGGACGCTATCGGCTGCTCCTGGCGCGCGGGCCCCGGCACGTCGTCGAGCAGATGCGCCGCCCACTCGTCCATTGCGCCCCCTCTTGCCTGCTGCCACGACCGCTCGACGATGCCGTCCGCCACCACTCGCGCGGGCTTTGACCCGTGATCTGCGGCAGCGGTAGGGTAACCGAGGCGCACGGCGTGTGCGCGGACTCTGACTGTCCTTGATCCGACTGGCCGATCCCTCAGCCGAGTGCTGGCGGCACGCCACCGACTCGGGGCCTCTGGACCGCACGCGGCGCTCGCCGACGGTATGTCAGTTCGACGCGCCCCAACTCCATCCGCCCACTCAACCTTGCCCGCAAACGGAGCCGTTCCTCGATGACCACCAGCCCCACGATGAGCCCCACCCTCGGATCGACCGAGAGCGCCGGTCCCGCCGCCACGACAACCCCCCAGGTCGCCGTCAACGACATCGGTACGGCCGAGGACTTCCTCGCCGCCATCGACGAGACGATCAAGTACTTCAACGACGGCGACATCGTCGCCGGAACGATCGTCAAGGTGGACCGCGACGAGGTCCTTCTCGACATCGGATACAAGACCGAGGGCGTCATCCCATCCCGCGAGCTGTCGATCAAGCACGACGTCGACCCCGGTGAGGTGGTGAGCGTCGGAGACGAGATCGAGGCCCTGGTCCTGCAGAAGGAGGACAAGGAGGGCCGGCTGATCCTGTCCAAGAAGCGCGCCCAGTACGAGCGCGCCTGGGGCACGATCGAGAAGATCAAAGATGAGGACGGCATCGTCACCGGCACCGTCATCGAGGTGGTCAAGGGAGGGCTCATCCTCGACATCGGGCTGCGCGGCTTCCTGCCGGCCTCACTGGTCGAGATGCGCCGGGTCCGCGACCTGCAGCCGTACGTCGGCAAGCAGATCGAGGCCAAGATCATCGAGTTGGACAAGAACCGGAACAACGTCGTGCTCTCGCGTCGGGCCTGGCTGGAGCAGACGCAGTCCGAGGTGCGCCAGACGTTCCTGCAGACCCTGCAGAAGGGCCAGGTCCGCTCCGGCGTGGTGTCCTCGATCGTCAACTTCGGCGCCTTCGTCGACCTCGGTGGCGTCGACGGCCTGGTGCACGTCTCCGAGCTGTCCTGGAAGCACATCGACCATCCGGGCGAGGTGGTGGAGGTCGGCCAGGAGGTCACCGTCGAGGTGCTCGACGTCGACATGGACCGCGAGCGGGTCTCGCTCTCGCTCAAGGCGACTCAGGAAGACCCGTGGCAGCAGTTCGCGCGGACCCACGCCATCGGGCAGGTCGTGCCGGGCAAGGTCACCAAGCTGGTGCCGTTCGGCGCCTTCGTCCGGGTGGACGAGGGCATCGAGGGCCTGGTGCACATCTCCGAGCTGGCCGAGCGCCACGTGGAGATCCCCGAGCAGGTGGTCCAGGTCAACGACTCGATCTTCGTCAAGGTGATCGACATCGACCTGGAGCGCCGGCGGATCTCGCTGTCGCTCAAGCAGGCGAACGAAGGCGCAACGGGCGTTGCGGAGGGGGACTTCGACCCGTCGGTATACGGCATGGCAGCCGAGTACGACGAGGCGGGCAACTACAAGTACCCCGAGGGCTTCGACCCGGAGACCAACGAGTGGCTCGAGGGGTTCGAATCTCAGCGCGAGGAGTGGGAGCGGCAGTACGCCGAGGCCCACGCCCGGTGGGAGGCGCACCGCAAGCAGGTCGACGATGCAGCCAAGGCCGATGCCGAGGCGCGCACCGAGGTCGGCGAGGCGCCGTCCACGTACACCTCGGAGCCGCCGGAGGCCGAGGGCACCCTGGCCTCCGATGAGGCGCTCGCCGCGCTCCGGGAGAAGCTCACCGGCGCGTAGCCCCGCCGGTCAGCCTGAGCTCACCGTCAAGGCGGACCACCCGTCAGCCGATCCACTGGCTGACGGGTGGTCCGGCCTTTGAGGGGATCCATGCACAGGCAGACACGGCGATCTCCTGCGGTCCCACGCCCCGGTGGCCCGCCCGAGGCACGACAGACACCCGGTTCGGGCGATGCCGCTCCGAACGGGTCGCTGTCTGCCAAGCTCCGGGCGGTCCGGGCCTCGGACGATGAGCTGGAGGCGCTGCGCCGATTCGAGCTCGTCGCCCCCAACGCCCAGGAACGGGATGCCTCCGAGTTCGTGGCCCGTCGCCGGATCAGCCCCGGGTGGCGCAAGCGGTACACGGCCGCGCTGGTCCTGGGTGACACGGTGCTCGCGGTCGCCGGTTTCGCGGCCGGTGTCGCGTCGTCGGGGCGCGACGGCGCGTGGTGGCCGGTACTGCCGTTCACGCTGGCCCTCGTCTTCGCCCTGACCCTGGCCAGGGTCTACGAACACCGCTTCGTCGGGGCCGGGTCCGAGGAGTTCCGCCGGTTGGTCGCCGCCGGAGTGGTCCTGCTCGCCGCCACGAGTACCGTCGCCTACGCGGCGGACGCCGATGCCCGCGCCCTGGTGCTGGTCGGCTCTCCGCTGGCCATAGGTCTCGCCCTGGTGTGGCACGCGGGTGCCCGCCAGGTCCTGTTCGCGCTGCGCCGGCACGGGCTGTGCTCCCGCCGGGTCGTCGTGATCGGCATGGAGCGGTCTGTCGACGAGCTGATCCGACGGCTGGACCGCGAGCCGCACGGCGGGGTGAACGTGGTGGCTGCCTGCGTCGCGCGCTCCGGTCAGGACACGATCGGTGGTGTGCCGGTGGCCGGCCGCCCCGATGAGGCCCGCAGCGTGGCCAGGCGTCACTTCGCGGACACGATCCTGCTGACCGCATGGTCGGAGGTGAGCGAGGAGGAGCTGCGCCGGCTCTCCTGGCGGCTCGAGGGCACCGGGTGCGAGCTCCTGGTCGCCCCTCGCCTGACAGAGGTGGCGACACCGCGACTGCACCTGCAGACGATCGGCGGGGTCCCGTTGCTCTTCGTCGACGAACCCGAGTTCACCGGTCTGCGCCGGGTGGCCAAAGGCCTGCTCGACTACGGCCTGGCGTTGACCGGGCTGATGCTGCTCGCACCGGTGATGCTCGCTCTCGCCGTGGCCGTGAAGGTCTCCTCACCCGGCCCGGTCTTCTTCCGCCAGGAGCGGGTCGGCCGCATGTCGCAGCCGTTCCTGATGACCAAGTTCCGCAGCATGTACGTCGACGCCGAGCAGCGGCTCGCCGAGGTGGCGCACCTGAACCAGCACGGTGAGGGACCGCTGTTCAAGATGCGCGACGATCCGCGGATCACTCCGGTCGGTGCGTTCTTGCGCCGGTACTCCCTGGACGAGCTGCCGCAGCTGTTCGACGTGCTGCGCCGCTCGATGTCCCTGGTCGGGCCGCGTCCGCCTTTGCCCAGCGAGGTGGCCGAGTACGAGAAGGACGTGCACCGGCGGTTGCTGGTCAAGCCCGGGATCACGGGTCTGTGGCAGGTATCCGGGCGCGCCGACCTGACGTGGGAGGAGTCGGTGCGCCTCGACCTGAGCTACGTGGAGAACTGGTCGCTGGGACTCGACCTGTCGATCATCGCGCGGACCGTCGTGGCCGTCCTGGCCCGGCGGGGTGCCTACTGACGCGTCGCGCAGCCGGTCCGGGTCACCCCCGCCCCCGTCGATAGGCTGGCCGGCGTGCTACGGGTGGGTCTGACCGGTGGGATCGGTGCCGGGAAGTCGACCGTCGCCGGCCGGCTGGCCGACCTGGGCGCAGTGGTCGTGGACGCCGACCGGCTGGCCCGGGAGGTGGTGGCCCCGGGTAGTGAGGGCCTCGCGGAGGTCAGGTCAGCGTTCGGTGAGAGCATGATCGGTCCGGGCGGCGAGCTGGACCGGGCGGCGCTGGCTCGGGCGGTGTTCGCCGATCCGGCCGCCAGGGTCCGGCTGGAAACGATCACCCACCCGCGGATCGCCGCCCGCACCGCACAGCTGTTCGCCGCCGCCGAGCGGGAGCTCGGTCCCGCGGCGGTCGCCGTCCACGACGTTCCGCTGCTGGTGGAGAAGCAGATGGCGGCGGCCTACCACCTGGTGGTGGTCGTCGATGCACCGGTCGACCTGAGGGTGGAGCGGTTGGCGGCCGCCCGGAGGATGAGCCAGGCGCAAGCCAGGTCACGCATCGCCGCCCAGGCGGACGAGGCGGCGCGCCGGGCCGCTGCCGATGTCTGGCTCGACAACAGTGGCTCACCACCGGACCTGCTCGAGGCCGTGGAGGAGCTCTGGCGGCATCGGGTGGCGCCCTTCGCGGACAACCTGGCCGCCGGCCGTCCGGCGCCTGGCCGGGCCGACGAACCGGACGCCGCGGCGCGCCGCCGGCTCGTGGCGCGGGTGCGGGCGGCGCTGGGGGGCCGACTCGGCGAGGTGAGCTGGTCCACCGCCGAGCGGGGGGTGCAGGTACGGCTGCGCGGAGAAGCGGCCTCGGCCCTGGCGGATGCAGGCGACGCGGTCGCAGAGAGCGCCGGATACGCCCTCAGCCCGGTGCTGCCCCACGACGCGGTGCGCGAGAACGGCATGCGGCGCTACCTCAGCTGCGATCCGGGACGGGCCGGGTCGGCGTTGTCGGTGGTGGCCTTTACCGTGTAGGCATGCGTCCGACCACCGACCTGCAGCGCACTGTCGCACCCTTGCGCGTGGTGTCCGACTTCGAGCCCAGCGGCGACCAGCCCGAGGCCATCGCCGAGCTGGCCCAGCGCGTGGACGGCGGGGAGAAGGACGTCGTCCTGCTCGGTGCCACCGGGACCGGCAAGTCGGCGACGACCGCCTGGCTGATCGAGAAGGTGCAGCGGCCCACCCTGGTGATGGCGCCGAACAAGACCCTGGCGGCCCAGCTGGCGAACGAGTTCCGGGAGCTGATGCCGCACAACGCGGTCGAGTACTTCGTCTCCTACTACGACTACTACCAGCCCGAGGCCTACGTGCCGCAGACCGATACCTACATCGAGAAGGACTCCTCGATCAACCAGGAGGTCGAGCGCCTGCGACACTCGGCCACGAACTCACTACTCACCCGGCGCGATGTCATCGTCGTCGCGTCGGTGTCCTGCATCTACGGACTCGGAACCCCGCAGGAGTACGTCGACCGGATGGTCCGGCTCAAGGTGGGTCAGGAGATCGAGCGCGACGACCTGCTGCGCGCCTTCGTTCAGATGCAGTACACGCGCAACGACATCTCCTTCGCCCGGGGGACCTTCCGGGTCCGGGGCGACACCGTGGAGATCATCCCGGTGTATGAGGAGCTGGCGCTGCGGATCGAGCTGTTCGGTGACGAGGTCGACCGGCTGTACACCCTGCACCCGATGACCGGGGAGGTGGTCCAGGAGGAAGAGGAGATGTACGTGTTCCCGGCCACCCACTACGTCGCCGGGCCGGAGCGGATGGAACGGGCGCTGTCCGGGGTCGAGGTCGAGCTCTCCGACCGGCTGGCCGAGCTGGAGCGGCAGGGCAAGCTGCTCGAGGCCCAGCGTCTGCGGCTGCGCACCGAGCATGACATCGAGATGATGCGCCAGGTGGGCTCGTGCGCCGGCATCGAGAACTACTCGCGCCACATCGACGGCCGCGGCCCGGGTACCGCGCCGAACACCCTGCTCGACTACTTCCCCGAGGACTTCCTGCTGGTCATCGATGAGTCCCACGTGACAGTGCCGCAGATCGGTGCAATGTACGAGGGGGACATGAGCCGCAAGCGGACGCTGGTCGACCACGGGTTCCGGTTACCCAGTGCGATGGACAACCGTCCGCTGAAATGGGAGGAGTTCCTCGAACGGATCGGGCAGACGGTCTACCTGTCGGCGACGCCGGGCGACTACGAGCTCAGCCGCGGCAACGGCGTGGTCGAGCAGATCATCCGGCCGACCGGGTTGATCGACCCCCGGGTCGTGGTCAAGCCGCCGAAGGGGCAGATCGACGACCTGCTCGGCGAGATCCGTGATCGGGCAGCGCGAGACGAACGGGTGCTGGTCACCACCCTGACCAAGAAGATGGCCGAGGACCTCACCGACTACCTGCTCGACCAGGGAGTCCGGGTCCGCTACCTGCACTCCGAGGTGGACACGCTGCGCCGGGTCGAGCTGCTTCGCGAGCTGCGCCAGGGGGAGTTCGACGTGCTGGTCGGGATCAACCTGCTCCGCGAGGGTCTGGACCTGCCCGAGGTCTCTCTGGTCTCCATCCTGGACGCCGACAAAGAGGGCTTCCTGCGATCGTCGAAGTCGCTGATCCAGACCATCGGACGCGCCGCCCGGCACGTCTCGGGCGAGGTGCACATGTACGCCGACCGGATCACCCCGTCGATGGAGCAGGCGATCGAGGAGACCAACCGACGGCGTGACAAGCAGGTCGCCTATAACACCGAGCGCGGGGTGGACCCGGCGCCCCTGCGCAAGCGGATCGCCGACATCACGGACCTGATCGCCCGCGAGGAGGAGGACACCGAACAGCTGCTCGGCGCCTCGATCGGGGGAGGGAGGCAGCGGAGTCGGGGCAAGGCCCCCGTTCCGGGCATGCGGTCGTCCAGCCGGGGCGACGCCACGACCGCGGGTCGGGTCGCAGGGCGCGCAGGCGACCTGGGTGGCGTGCCCGCCACCGATCTCGCCGACCTGATCCAGCAGCTCACCGACCAGATGAAGGCGTCGGCTGCGGAGCTGCACTTCGAGCTGGCGGCCCGCCTGCGCGATGAGATCTCCGACCTGAAGAAGGAGCTGCGCGGCATGCGGGCAGCGGGCAGCGCCTGAGCGGTCACGGGCGGGGCGCGGGGCGGCGCCGCAGAGGACGAAGCCGGTGACCTAGGATCACCGCGATCCCTTGCTGCGAAAGTAGGTCGCCGGTGCCGGCTTGGTTCGAGGCCGTGACGTTCGTCGTGCTTGGCCTGCTTCTCGTGGTGGACCTCGTGGTCGTCGCGCGCCGACCCCACGTCCCGACGATGCGCGAGTGCACCTCCTGGGTCGCCTTCTACGTCACCCTGGCGCTCACCTTCTCGCTGCTCCTCCTGGCGGTGTCCGGCACCGTTCCGGCCGGTCAGTTCCTGGCCGGCTGGCTGACCGAGTACAGCCTGAGCGTCGACAACCTCTTCGTCTTCGTCGTGATCATGAGCCGCTTCTCGGTGCCCCGTGAGCACCAGCAGGAGGTGCTGATGGTCGGCATCATCCTGTCCCTGATACTGCGCGGCGGTTTCATCCTGATCGGGGCGGCGGCGATCGAGCGCTACAGCTGGATGTTCTACGTCTTCGGCGCCTTCCTCGTCTACACCGCCGTGCAGCTGATCCGGCACAGGGGGATCGACGAGACGGACTACGCGGACAACGTCCTGATCCGCAAGGCCCAGCGGGTGCTGCCCATGGCCCCGACGTACGAGGGCCGCAAGCTGCTGATCCAGGTGGGGGACCGGCGGCTGGTCACCCCGATGGTGCTGGTATTCCTGGCCATCGCCACCACCGACCTGCTGTTCGCCCTGGACTCGATCCCGGCCATCTTCGGTCTCACCCAGGACCCGTTCATCGTCTACACCGCGACGATCTTCGCCCTGATGGGCCTGCGCCAGCTCTACTTCCTGCTCGGCGGGCTGCTCGACCGGTTGGTCTACCTCTCGATCGGCCTGTCCATCGTGCTCGGCTTCATCGGCGTCAAGCTCATCCTCGAGGCCCTGCGCACCAACGAGGTCGGGTGGATCAACGGCGGCGAGCACGTTTTGTGGGCGCCGGAGATCCCGATCTGGACATCCCTGTCGGTGATCGTCGTCGTCCTCGGGGTCACCGCCGGGGCCAGCCTGCTCGCCAGCCGGCGGACGGACCGCCGCCCCGGTTAGGCCGCACCGGTCACCACCCCCGCGCCCACCACTGCGGGATCGCAGCCCGCTCCGCGCCCAGCGTGGTGTCGTCGCCGTGGCCGGGGTACACCCAGGTCTGGTCCGCCAGCACGCCGAACACCCGGGTCTCCAGGTCCTCCATGAGACTGCGGAAGGTCCGTGGCGTGGTGGTCTTCCCCGGCCCGCCCGGAAACAGGCTGTCCCCGGTGAACAGGTGCCGGCTGCCGTCGGCTGCGGTGAGCAGCAGCGCCACGGACCCGGGCGTGTGCCCGCGCAGGTGGATCACGTCGAGGTGCAACCGGCCGAACCCGATCGTGTCGCCGTGGCGCAGCTGCTGGTCCGCAGGTACGGAAAGGGCCGGGGCGTCCTCCACCGAGGCCAGGGTCCGGGCCCCGGTGGCCTCGGCCACGGCGGCCAGGGCACGGTGATGGTCCCAGTGCTGATGCGTGGTCACCACGGCCTCCAGGCCGCGACCGCCGTCCACCTCGCCCTCGGCGGCGAGCGCGAGCAGCCGCTCGGCGTTGTCGGCTGCGTCGATGAGCAGCTGGGCGCCACCTGCTCGACAGGTCAGCAGATAGGCGTTGTTGTCCTGCTCGGAGACACTCGCCTTGCGGATCACCACATCGCTCAGAGGCCGGACGGCGGTGGGGCCGAACGGCTGGACGGCACCGGTGTACGTCATGTCCTCCAGCGTCGCAGCCGATCCCGGTCCGCACCACCGTCGGCGGGCCGCTCGGTGCGGGGCGGGGACCGGCGATCGGCGAGCAGAGCCGTGAGGATAGATTCGCGGTGTGGTAGCGCGCCGCGCGAGACTGCTCGCACTCGCGACCGTCGGCATGGTTCTGGCCGCGGTGGCGCACGCTGTCGGCTCGGGGCAGACGGTGACCTCGATGGTCGCCGCCACCCCACCGGTCGCGTTGGCCGCGGCAGGGCTCCTGTCGGTCGCCGCGCTGGGTGTGCTCGGCTGGCATAGGCGTCCCTGGTGGGTCGCCGCGCTGGTGCTCTCCGGCGTGCAGGGGTGTCAACATCTGGCGTTCCTCTCCGCGGGCGCCACCCACGCGAGTGTCCCCGCCGGCGTCGGCCATTCCCATGCCGCGCGCCTGGCGTCCGCGGCCGGTGCGGGCCACCCCGTCGTCACGGTCGGCCACCTCGCCGACAGCCACGCTGGGCACGGTGGCCACGGCCTCGTCATGTTGGCGGGCCATGTCGTGGCCGCCACCGCCACCGCCGCCCTCCTCGGCCACGGTGAGCACGTCGTCCGGCTGCTGCTCGCCTGGCTCGCCTGGTGGGCTCCGCTGCTGAGTCCGTTGCGCCCGATCGCCCCGCACCGGATTCTGCCGGCCCCGGTCGCGATCGGTGTCGGCGGGCGTGACGCGCTCCTGGAGTCCGGAGGTAGGGGGCTGCGTGGTCCGCCCACGTGCCCGGCACGGCCATGACGCCTGATCGTCACTGATCAGGCCTACGGACCTCCCCGATCACCCACGCCGTGTGCGTCGATGGGCGCCGACTGGACCGCCGCCGCACTGGCACGTCGGCGCGATCGCGCGCCGGAAGGAGCACGCTTCGATGACGACCCAGACCACGACCCGGCGGGGCACCCTGCGCGCCGGGCTCTCCTTCACCCTCGCCTGCGCCGTCCTGGTTGCCACGCCCGGCTGCGCGTCGACGGCTCAGACCTCCGACCAGTCCGGTGCCGCCCCGTCGTCCACGGTGTCCGCCATCGACCCCTCCTCGTCGTCGGCCGCCGGCCTGGGCATCTCCGATGCCTGGGTGAAGGCCGCGCCGTCCGGGATGACGGCGATGTTCGGCGTCTTGCACAACACCACGGACGCCGACATCACCGTGGTCGGCGGGTCGAGCCCGTCGGCGGGCAGGGTCGAGCTGCACGAGGTGGCGATGGTGGACGGCGCGGCCCAGATGCGGCCCAAGCCCGGCGGGCTGGTCGTGCCGGCCGGCGGCAGCCACCCGCTCGCCCCGGGGGCCGACCACGTGATGCTGATGGATCTCACCGCTCCGATCGCCCCCGGGGACCAGGTCAGCGTCACCCTGAAGCTGGCGGGCGGCGCAACCACGACCGTCAGTGGCATCGCCAAGGACTTCGCGGCCGGCAACGAGAGCTACCAGCCCTCCGGCGGGATGACCTCAGACGACTCCAAGGACGACTCGACGGACCAGCCGATGGACAGTGGAGGCGCGTCGTCGTGACCCGGCTGTCCCGTCGAGAGCTGCTCACCGGTTCGGCGGGCGTGGCCGGAGGTGTGGTCGCAGCGGGTCTCGGGCTCGCCGCGGCCGCATCATCCGGCGACGTCGCTTCCGGGACCGACGACGCAGGGGCGCGGTCCGGTGCGGTCGAGCCGTTCTACGGCGCCCACCAGAGCGGGATCGCTACGCCGGCGCAGCGCCACGCCTCGTTCCTCGCGCTGGACCTTCGCCCCGGAGTCGATGGGGCCGCGCTGGTGCGGCTGCTGCGGCTGCTGACCGACGACGCTGCCCGGCTCACGCAGGGCCGGCCGGCGCTGGCCGACACCGAACCCGAGCTGGCCGCCGCCCCGGCCCGGCTGACCGTCACCCTTGGCCTGGGTCCGCGGGCCTTCGACGTCGCCGGCGTCGCCCCTCTCCGCCCGGAGTCGGTGCGGCCGATGCCGGCGTTCCGCACGGACGCGCTCCAGGCGCGGTGGGGTCAGAGCGATCTGCTGCTGCAGGTGTGCACCGACAGCCCACTCACCCTGGCGCACACCGAGCGGATGCTGGTCAAGGACGCACGCGCCTTCGCCACAGTGCGCTGGGTGCAGCGCGGGTTCACCACGCCCGGCCCGGGGACCCCACGCAACCTCATGGGCCAGGTGGACGGCACGGTGAACCCGGTGCCGGAGACCGCGGAGTTCGAGGAGGCCGTCTGGACACGCCGTCCGGACTGGTTCGCCGGCGGGACGGTCCTGGTGCTGCGACGGATCCTGATGGACCTCGAAGCGTGGGACGCTTTCGAGCGGCCGGGCAAGGAGCAGGTCGTCGGCCGCCGGCTGGACGACGGGGCTCCGCTGACCGGGGCCTCCGAGCAGGACGTCCCCGACCTGGACGCCGTGGACGCCGACGGGTTCCCCGTGATCGAGCCGAACGCACACATCCGGCTCGCCCATCAGGAGCCGGGGGAGACCATGCTGCGCCGCCCCTACTCCTTCTACGACAGCGCGGACTCCCAGGGACGTCCAGATGCGGGGCTGCTGTTCGCGACCTACCAGGCGGACGCGGACGTCACCTTCGTCCCCGTGCAACGTCGCCTCGCCGAGGCGGACCTGCTCAACCGGTGGATCACCCACATCGGGTCGGCCGTGTACGCGCTGCCACCGGGCGTGGCCGAGGGAGGGTACTGGGCACAGCAGCTGGTGCGGGGGTGACAGCTCGTCACGCTGAGTTGTCGGGGTCACGGCTGGGTTGCGTTTCGCGGCTCTTCCCTAGCCATTGGATGCAGATCGCGGCAACATGCGCAGCGACCGCATGTTTGCCTCCACCCCATGTTCCGGCAGGAGTACTCATGTCACGCCGTGGTTATCTCAACGCTTTGCTCGCCGGTCTGGCCGGGTGCGTGCTCGCCCTGAGCGCCTGCGGATCGGACTCGCTCTCGACGAGCTCGTCGTCCTCGGGCGAGAGTGCCGCCTCGCCGTCCGCCCAGGCGAAGGACGACGCGCTGGCCGCCTTGCTCCCCGAGAAGATCAAGACCGCCGGGAAGTTCGTCGTCGGCACCGACGCGACCTACGCCCCGAACGAGTTCCTGGACGCCGACGGCAAGACGGTCAAGGGCATGGATGTGGACATCTTCAACGCCGTCGCGCAGAAGTTCGGTGTCACCGTCGAATGGGTGCCCTCGAAGTTCGACTCGATCATCCTCGGCGTCGGCAGCGGCAAGTACGACGTCGGGGTCTCCAGCTTCACCATCAATGACCAGCGCAAGCAGGAAGCGAACATGGTGAGCTACTTCAGCGCGGGCACCCAGTGGTTGACCCTGAAGGGCAACCCCAAGAAGGTCGACCCGGACAACGCCTGCGGCCTCAACATCGGGGTCCAGACCGGCACGGTCCAGGCTGACCTGGACCTCCCCGCCCGCAGCAAGAAGTGCACGGATGCCGGCAAGCCGCCCATCAACCCGATCGTCGACGCCGACCAGGGCAAGGTGACCACGTCGGTGATCTCCGGGAAGGCCGACGCCATGCTCGCTGACTCACCGGTGGGCCTCTACGCGATCAAGGAGACCGGCGGCCAGCTCGAGGCGCTCGGCGAGATCTACGACGCCGCTCCGTATGGGTTCGTCGTCGCCAAGGACCAGGTCGAGTTCGCGCAGGCGATCGCCGACGCGCTGAAGGCCATCGAGGCCGATGGCGCGTACAAGCAGGCGCTGGCCAACTGGGGCAACGAGTCCGGCGCGATCACCGACTTCCAGGTCAACCCGTGACCAACGCCGTCTCCGAGGACCGGCCGGGTCCGATCGACGCCCGGCCGGTCCCTCACCCGTGGCGGTGGGTCGCCATCGCGGTGATCGGCGTCCTCGTCGCCATGATCATCAGTTCGATCGTGACCAATCCCCGATGGGACTTCTCGTTCGCCTTCGAGATCATGCGCCAGAACTCGGTCCTCGAAGGACTGTGGAAGGGCACGATCTTCGGAACCGTCGGGTCGATGATCCTCGGTGTCGGGCTGGGCGTGATCATCGCGATCATGCGCTTGTCGGACAACCCGGTGCTGCGCGGGGTGTCCTTCGTCTACACCTGGTTCTTCCGGGCCATGCCGCGCTACGTCCTGCTGGTCATCCTCGGCACCGGCGTGGGCTTCCTCTACCAGGAGATCCGGCTCGGAATGCCCTTCGGGCAGCAGCTCGCCTCGCTGCTCGGCCTCGATACCGACTTCACCTTCATCGGTCTTGACTGGAACGCGATCTCCAACACCATCTGGGTGGGCATTCTCGGCCTCGGGCTCTCCGAGGCGGCGTACATGGCCGAGATCGCCCGCGCCGGGATCCTCTCGGTGGACAAGGGCCAGCGCGAGGCAGCTCAGGCGCTGGGTATGGGCAGCAGTCGCACCATGCGCCGGATCGTGTTGCCGCAGGCGATGCGGGTGATCGTGCCGCCGACCGGTAACGAGACGATCGCCATGGTCAAGGACACCTCGCTGCTCGTCGCCATCCCGGTGATCGTCGAGCTGTACTACCAGGCCTACCAGTTCGGACAACGGACGTTCAAGATCATGCCTGGGCTGGTGGCGGCCACGCTCTGGTACCTGATCATCTGCACCATCCTGATGGTCGGCCAGACGTATCTCGAGCGGTACTTCGGTCGCGGCTTCGGCCAGCCCCGCCCCAAGAACCGGCGGTTCGCCCGCGGCGGCGGCATGGGAGGGATCTAACCGTGCCCGAGATGCCGCTGGTGCATGCGGTCAACGTGACCAAGGCCTTCCATGGGAACACCGTGCTGAAGGGCATCGACCTGGACGTCGACGAGCGCCGGGTGGTGTGCCTGCTCGGCCCGTCCGGTTCCGGCAAGACCACCTTCCTGCGCTGCATCAACCAGCTCGAGACGATCGACGGCGGCCGGATCTGGGTCGACGGCGACCTGATGGGCTACCGCGAGCGGGGCGGGCGGCTGCACAAGCTGAGCGACAAGCAGATCGCCGCCCAGCGGCGCGAGATCGGCATGGTGTTCCAGCGGTTCAACCTGTTCCCGCACAAGACCGCGCTGGAGAACATCATGGAGGCGCCGATCCAGGTCAAGGGCGAGAAGCGCGACGCAGCGCGGACCCGTGCCCTCGACCTCCTCGAACGGGTGGGCCTGCAGGACAAACCGGCGGCCTACCCGGGGCAGCTCTCCGGCGGGCAGCAGCAGCGGGTGGCGATCGCCCGGGCCCTCGCGATGACTCCCAAGCTGATGCTCTTCGACGAGCCGACGTCGGCGCTGGACCCAGAACTCGTGGGCGAGGTGCTCGCCGTGATGAGGGAGCTCGCCGACGAGGGAATGACGATGATCGTGGTCACCCACGAGATGTCCTTCGCCCGCGAGGTCGCCGACGAGGTGGTGTTCATGGACGGCGGGGTGGTGGTGGAGAAGGGGCCGCCCAGCCAGGTGATCACCGATCCGCAGCACGACCGCACCCGCACCTTCCTACGCCGGATGCTCTCCGAGAACGAGTGATCGCCGACCGGTCCGAGGCGGCGGGAGGGGGCGCGTGGTGGTTGGGAATCGACCGATGAGGCGTTGTCGGTGAGCCCACATAGCATGAGGGCATGACCGACCGCCTGATCGTGCGAGGCGCGCGCGAGCACAACCTCAAGGACGTCTCGCTCGACCTGCCGCGCGACGCACTGATCGTCTTCACCGGTCTGTCCGGGTCCGGCAAGTCCTCGCTCGCCTTCGACACGATCTTCGCCGAGGGCCAGCGGCGCTACGTCGAGTCGCTGTCGGCCTATGCCCGGCAGTTCCTCGGCCAGATGGACAAGCCGGACGTCGACTTCATCGAGGGGCTCTCGCCGGCGGTCTCGATCGACCAGAAGTCGACCAACCGCAACCCGCGGTCCACGGTCGGCACGATCACCGAGGTCTACGACTACCTGCGGCTGCTCTGGGCCCGCGCCGGTCGGCCGCACTGCCCCACTTGCGGCGAGCCGATCGGCCGGCAGACCCCGCAGCAGATCGTCGACCGCCTCCTGGAGCTGCCCGAGGGCACCCGGTTCCAGGTGCTCGCCCCCGTGGTCCGCGACCGCAAGGGCGAGTACGCCGACCTGTTCCGCGAGCTGCAGGCCAAGGGGTTCGCCCGGGCCCGGGTGGACGGCGAGACGATCACGCTGGCCGATCCGCCGCAGCTGGAGAAGAAGCTCAAGCACACCATCGACGTGGTCGTCGACCGGCTGGTCGTCAAGAGCTCCGCCAAGCGCCGGCTCACCGACTCGGTGGAGACAGCGCTGCGCCTGGCCGGTGGACTGCTCACCGCAGACCTGGTCGACGAGCCGGCGGACTCCCCGGACCGGGAGCGCCGGTTCAGCGAGAAGATGGCCTGCCCCAACGAGCACCAGCTCTCCTCCTTCGAGGTCGAGCCGCGCACCTTCTCGTTCAACAACCCCTATGGGGCGTGCCCGGAGTGCACCGGGATCGGCACCCGGCTGGAGGTCGACCCCGACCTGGTGGTCCCGGACGAGGACCTGACCCTGGCCGAGGGGGCGATCGCTCCGTGGGGCCAGGGGTCGGCGGACTACTTCCTGCGTCTGGCCACGGCGCTCGGCGAGGACCTGGGCTTCTCGGTCGACACCCCATGGCGGGCGTTGCCGCAACGCGCACAGCAGGCGCTGCTGAACGGTCAGAACCACAAGGTGCACGTCAAGTTCCGCAACCGGTATGGGCGGGAGCGCTCGTACTCGACCGGTTTCGAGGGGGCGATCGCCTTCGTCCAGCGCCGGCACGGCGAGACCGACTCGGACTGGAGCCGCGAGCGGTACGAGGGCTACATGCGCGAGGTGCCCTGCCCCGCCTGTCAGGGCGCCCGGCTCAAACCCGAGTCGCTCGCCGTGCTGGTGGGCGGCCGGTCGATCTCCCAGGTGTGTGCGCTACCGATCCGGTCGGCGGCCGAGTTCCTCACCGATCTCGACCTGACTGCACGCGAGCGGCAGATCGCCGAACGGGTGCTGAAGGAGATCCAGGCCCGGCTCGGGTTCCTGCTCGACGTCGGCCTGGACTACCTGTCCCTGGATCGGCCGGCCGGCACGCTGTCCGGCGGGGAGGCGCAGCGGATCCGGCTGGCCACCCAGATCGGGTCCGGCCTCGTCGGCGTGCTCTACGTGCTCGACGAGCCGAGTATCGGCTTGCACCAGCGGGACAACCGTCGCCTGATCGAGACGCTGACCCGGCTGCGCGACCTCGGCAACACCCTGATCGTCGTCGAGCACGACGAGGACACGATCCGGGCCAGCAACTGGGCCGTGGACATCGGCCCCGGGGCGGGGGAGCACGGTGGCCAGGTCGTTCACTCCGGACCGGTCTCCGAGCTGCTGGCCCACCCCGACTCGCTCACCGGCGCCTACCTGTCCGGTCGCCGGGAGATCGCCGTCCCGCTGGTACGCCGTCCCACCGACCCGACCCGCCAGGTGAAGGTGCTGGGCGCCCGAGAGCACAACCTGGCCGGCATCGACGTGTCCTTCCCGCTGGGCTCTCTGGTCGCTGTCACCGGTGTCAGCGGGTCGGGCAAGTCGACGCTCGTCAACGACATCCTCTACACGGTGCTCGCCAACAAGCTGAACGGGGCGCGGCAGGTGCCGGGTCGACACAAGGCCGTCACCGGGCTGGAACACCTCGACAAGGTCGTCCATGTCGACCAGAGCCCGATCGGTCGCACCCCGCGGTCCAACCCGGCCACGTACACCGGGGTGTTCGACCACATCCGCAAGCTGTTCGCTGCGACGACCGAGGCCAAGGTGCGGGGCTACCTGCCGGGTCGGTTCTCGTTCAACGTCAAGGGCGGGCGCTGTGAGGCCTGCTCCGGAGACGGCACCATCAAGATCGAGATGAACTTCCTGCCCGACGTGTACGTGCCGTGCGAGGTGTGCCACGGCGCCCGCTACAACCGCGAGACCCTGGAGGTGCACTTCAAGGGCAAGACGATCGCCGACGTCCTCGACATGCCGATCGAGGAGGCGGCCGAGTTCTTCGCGGCCGTGCCCGCCATCGCCCGGCACATGACCACGCTGAACCAGGTGGGGCTCGGCTATGTGCGGCTCGGGCAGCCGGCGCCGACCCTGTCCGGCGGTGAGGCGCAGCGCGTCAAACTGGCCAGTGAGCTGCAGAAGCGCTCGACCGGCCGCACCGTCTACGTTCTCGACGAGCCCACCACCGGACTGCACTTCGAGGACATCCGCAAGCTGCTCGAGGTGCTTCAGGACCTGGTCGACAAGGGGAACACAGTCATCGTCATCGAGCACAACCTCGACGTGATCAAGAGTGCGGACTGGATCGTCGACCTCGGCCCGGAGGGCGGCTCCGGTGGTGGCCGGGTCGTCGCCGAAGGCACGCCGGAGCAGGTGGCCGGGGACCAGGCCAGCCACACCGGGCAGTTCCTGGGCCGCGTCCTCCCCGGGCAAAGTGCGTCCGCCGTCGCCAGGAAGACCACACGCCGGCGCCGGACGCCGGCCTCGGTCTAGGCGCGGGCGTGGCCGACCCGTCGACCTACCGGCCGCGCACCGGCGAGATCCCGGACTCCCCGGGCGTCTATCGGTTCCGTGACGAGTACGGGCGCGTCATCTACGTCGGCAAGGCGAAGAGCCTTCGCCAGCGACTCAACTCCTACTTCGCCGACCCCGCCTCGCTGCACGCACGCACCCTGAGCATGGTGACCACAGCGGCAGGAGTCGACTGGACCGTGGTGGGCACCGAGGTCGAAGCGCTGCAGCTCGAGTACTCCTGGATCAAGGAGTTCGACCCGCGGTTCAACGTGCGCTACCGGGACGACAAGTCCTATCCGTACCTCGCGGTGACCATGGACGAGACCTATCCGCGGGTGATGGTGATGCGGGGGGCCAAGCGCAAGGGTGTCAGGTACTTCGGTCCGTACGCCCACGCCTGGGCGATCCGCGAGACCGTCGACCAGCTGGTGCGGGTGTTCCCGGTGCGCACCTGCAGCAACGGCGTGTTCAAGCGGGCGGGGCAGGTCGGTCGGCCCTGTCTGCTCGGCTACATCGAGAAGTGCTCGGCGCCCTGTGTCGGCGCCGTGGACGCCGAACACCATCGGGGGCTGGCCGAGGACTTCTGCGACTTCATGGCCGGCCAGACAGGACGGTTCGTCCGGCGGCTGGAGCGGCAGATGCATCAGGCCGCCGACGAGCTGGACTTCGAGCGTGCGGCGAGGCTGCGCGACGACATCGCCGCGTTGAACAGGGCGTTGGAGCGGAACGCGGTGGTGCTGCCCGACGGCACCGACGCCGATGTCTTCGCCCTCGCCGAGGACGACCTCGAGGCGGCCGTCCAGGTGTTCCACGTACGCGATGGGCGGGTCCGCGGCCAGCGTGGCTGGGTGGTCGAGAAGGTCGAGGACGTCACCACCGCCGACCTGGTCGAGCACCTCCTCCAGCAGGTCTACGGTGACCTCGACCCCGCCGTCGGTGACGAGGCCCGTCGGGGGGCGGTGCCCCGCGAGGTGCTGGTCCCGGTGCTTCCCGAGCAGGCCGAGCAGGTCGAGCAGTGGCTGCGCGGACGACGCGGCTCCCGGGTCGCCGTCCGCGTGCCGCAGCGTGGTGACAAGCGGGCGCTGCTGGAGACCGTCCACCGCAACGCAACAGCGGCGCTGACGTTGCACAAGACCCGCCGGGCCGGTGACCTGACCACGAGAAGCGTTGCCCTGCAAGACATCCAGGACGCTCTCGACCTACCGGTCGCCCCGTTGCGGATCGAGTGTTACGACGTCTCCAACATCGCCGGCCAGCACGTGGTGGCCTCGATGGTGGTCTTCGAGGACGGCCTGGCGCGCAAGGGCGAGTATCGACGGTTCACCATCCGGGGGACCGATGGCCAGGACGACGTGGCCGCGATCCACGAGGTGATCGCGCGCCGGTTCCGGCGCTACCTGGAGGAGCGGGACGGCTCGGCCGAGATCGACCTCGGCGATGGGGGCACCGTCGCCGGACCACCGACCGAGGAGTCGCCGGACCGCGAGCCCGGTGGCCGCTCGGGGCGCAAGTTCTCCTATCCGCCGAACCTGGTCGTGGTGGACGGCGGGGCGCCCCAGGTCGCTGCGGCCGCGCGGGCCCTCGCCGAGCTGGGCATCGATGACGTGCAGCTGTGCGGGCTGGCGAAGCGACTGGAGGAGGTGTGGCTGCCCGGGCAGGACCTGCCCGTCGTCCTGCCCAGAAGCAGTCAAGGCCTCTACCTTCTGCAGCGGGTCCGTGACGAGGCCCATCGGTTCGCGATCGCCCACCACCGTCAGCGCCGTAGCAGGGCGATGACGGCGAGCGTGCTGGACGAGGTGCCCGGACTCGGTCCGGCCCGCAAGCGGGCGCTGCTCAAGGCGTTCGGTTCGGTGAAGCGGCTGCGCGACGCCGACCCGGAATCGATCGCCGCGGTGCCGGGGATCGGCCCGTCCGTGGCAGCATCGGTCGCGGCGGTACTCGGCCGGGAGGAACCGGCGTCGGGAACGGGTGAGCCGATTCAGGCGTTCGACACGGCCACGGGAGAGATCGTTGACTGAGTTGCTGGTGATCACCGGCATGTCCGGTGCCGGACGCTCCACCGCGGGAAACGTCCTGGAGGATCTCGGCTGGAGCGTCGTCGACAACCTGCCGCCGGCCCTCATTCCCGCCCTGGTAGAGATGATCGGTGAGTCGGACAGCACCGTGACCCGGCTGGCTGTGGCCGTCGACGTCCGGGTCGGCTCGTTCTTCGCGGAGCTGAACGACGCCCTCGCCGACCTGGCCCGCAGCGGGCACACCAGTAGTCTGCTGTTCCTCGATGCGGCGGACGACTCGCTGGTCCGCCGCTTCGAGTCGGTGCGCAGGCCGCATCCCCTGCAAGGTGCGGGACGCCTCCTGGACGGCATCCAGCGCGAACGCGAGCAGCTCTCCGAGCTCCGCTCGATGGCCGACACCGTGATCGACACCTCTCACCTGAACGTCCACCAGCTCGCGGCGAAGGTGACCCAGGTGTTCGAGGGCGGCGCGGAGCCGGCTCTGCGGGTCACGGTGATGTCGTTCGGCTTCAAGTACGGGCTGCCGCTGGACGCCGACCATGTGGCCGACGTGCGCTTCCTGCCCAACCCGTACTGGATCGCGCGGCTGCGTCCGCACACCGGGCTGGACGCCGCGGTCAGCGACTACGTACTCGGTCAGGAGGGTGCCACCGAGTTCCTCGAGGCCTACCGGGCCGCCCTGGCGTTGGTCCTGGCCGGGTACGCCCGGGAGAACAAGCGGTACGCCACCGTGGCACTGGGCTGCACGGGCGGCAAGCACCGGTCGGTGGCGATGAGCGAGGCGCTGGCCACGATGTTGAGGGACTCAGGCGTCCAGGCGACGACGGTGCACCGCGACTTCGGCCGTGAGTGAGGCCCCGAGGACCGGGCCGCACCGACGGGGGATCGAGGATCGTCCGATGGGGACGACGGCGCGGCTGGCCTCGATGGGCAGGGCGTCCGGCCCGGCTGTGGTCGCCCTCGGCGGCGGCCATGGCCTGGCCGCCTCGCTGGGGGCGTTGCGGCACCTGACCGACCGACTCACCGCGGTCGTCACCGTGGCCGACGACGGCGGTTCCTCGGGACGGTTGCGGCGCGAGCTGGGCGTGCTGCCCCCTGGCGATCTGCGGATGGCGCTGTCGGCGTTGTGTGACGACAGCGAGTGGGGCCGGCTGTGGCGCGATGTGCTCCAGCACCGGTTCGCCACGGCCGGGTCGCTGGACCAGCACTCCCTCGGCAACCTGCTCATCGTCACCCTCTGGCAGCTGCTCGGGGACCCGGTGGCCGGCCTGGACTGGGTGGGCAGGTTGTTGGGTGCCCGCGGCCGGGTGCTGCCGATGGCCGCCGTTCCGCTCGACATCGAGGCGCAGGTGCGCGGGCTGGACCCGGCCGACCCGGCCGCCGTGCAGCCCGTCCTCGGGCAGGTAGCCGTGGCCACCACCCCAGGTGACGTGGTCAGTGTCGCCCTGCTGCCGGGGGACCCACCGGCGTGCGCGGAGGCGGTCGCCGCGATCGAGGCGGCGGACTGGGTGGTGCTCGGCCCGGGGTCGTGGTTCACCAGTGTGCTGCCGCATCTGCTGGTTCCCGAGCTCGCCGGCGCCCTTCACGGCTGCGCTGCACGGCGGTGCGTGACGATGAACCTCGGGACTCAGCAGGGTGAGACCGAGGGGCTCAGCGCCCACGAGCACCTCCGGGTTCTGGCTCATCACGCTCACGATCTGCGGGTGGACGCCGTGCTCGCCGATCCCTCGGCCGTCGAGGACGCCTACGCTCTGTCCGAGACCGCCGCCGGACTGGGAGGCCGGCTGGTGATGCGCCAGGTCCGCCTGGGCGATGGCACCTCCCGGCACGACACGCTGCGTCTGGCCGCGGCCTACCGGGACGTCTTCGCCGGCGCCGTCGGGGACGTCGACGGGTGAGGGCATCAACCCTGGTCAGCGGTCGAGTAGGCCGAACGGTGGAGCGGGAACCTCGTCGGTTGGAGCCAAACCCTGTGCCTCGCAGCGCCGACAACGATGGCAGGATGTCGCCATGGCGTTGACGGCAGTGGTGAAGGACGAGCTGAGCCGACTGCCGATCACCAAGCCCTGCTGCCGCAAGGCGGAGGTGTCGGCGACCCTGCGGTTCGCCGGCGGCCTGCACATCGTCAGCGGCCGGATCGTGGTGGAGGCCGAGCTGGACACCGGTCACGCCGCGCGACGCCTGCGCAAGGACATCGCCGAGGTGTTCGGCCACGCGAGCGACGTGATCGTTCTGGCGCCCGGCGGTCTGCGCCGAGGTAGCCGGTACGTGGTCAGGGTGGTGCGCGACGGCGAGTCGCTGGCCCGGCAGACCGGCCTTCTCGACGGCCGCGGCCGACCGGTCCGAGGGCTTCCTCCCCAGGTGGTCTCCGGCGCGTCCTGCGACGCCGAGGCCGCCTGGCGCGGCGCGTTCCTCGCCCATGGGTCTCTCACCGAGCCGGGCCGGTCCTCCGCGCTCGAGGTCACCTGTCCCGGACCGGAGGCGGCTCTCGCCCTCGTCGGGGCGGCGCGCCGGATCGGCATCCAGTCCAAGGCGCGCGAGGTGCGTGGGATCGACCGGGTCGTGATCCGGGACGGCGACACGATCGGCGCCATGCTCACCCGGCTCGGGGCCCACGACGCGGTCCTGGCCTGGGAGGAGCGCAGGATGCGCCGGGAGGTCAGGGCGACGGCCAACCGGCTGGCCAACTTCGACGACGCCAACCTGCGCCGTTCTGCCCGGGCCGCGGTCGCGGCCGGCGCTCGCGTGGAGCGCGCCCTGGAGATTCTCGGTCAGGAGGTGCCCGACCACCTGCGGTCGGCCGGGACGCTGCGCCTGGCCCACAAACAGGCCAGCCTCGAGGAGCTCGGGCAGCTCGCCGACCCGCCGATGACCAAGGACGCCGTGGCCGGCCGGATCCGGCGGTTGCTCGCGATGGCCGACAAGCGCGCCGCCGAGCTCGGTATGCCGGGCACCGACGCCAACCTGACCCCGGACATGTTGGATGCCTGACCGCACGCCGTATTCGAGCACCTCCTGAACGGCTTCGGGACCATCGACCTGGGCCATCGCCTTCGGTAGCCGGTTGGGTCGGTGATGGGTGCCTGTTGGGTACGGGTACCCCCAACCCCTAGGGTTGACGCCAGACGCGTCGCACCGTCAGGGGTGCGTCGAAACGCCATCACGACAGCTGAGGTCAACGGACGTCAGCATCCCCCAGGGAGGGTCTCTTCGTGACTGTTCGGGTAGGCATCAACGGCTTCGGCCGCATCGGCCGCAACTACTACCGCGCGCTCCTCGCCTCGGGCGCCGACGTCGAGGTCGTGGGTGTCAACGACCTCACTGACAACAAGACCCTCGCCCATCTGCTCAAGTACGACTCGATCCTCGGCCGGCTGGGCCAGAACGTGTCGCACAGCGAGGACTCGATCACCGTCGGCGACAACACCTTCAAGGCCCTCGCCGAGCGTGACCCGAGCGCGCTGCCCTGGAAGGACCTCGGTGCGGACGTCGTGATCGAGTCGACCGGGCACTTCACCGACGCCACCAAGGCGAAGGCCCACATCGACGCCGGCGCCAAGAAGGTCATCATCTCCGCGCCCGCCAAGAACGAGGACGCCACCTTCGTCATCGGCATCAACGAGGGCGACTACGACCCCGCTGCCCACCACGTGATCTCCAACGCCTCCTGCACGACGAACTGCCTGGCGCCGATGGCCAAGGTGCTCCTGGACGAGTTCGGGATCGTCAAGGGCTTGATGACGACGATCCACGCCTACACCAACGACCAGGTGATCCTGGACTTCCCGCACAAGGACCTGCGCCGGGCCCGGGCCGCCGCCACCAACATGATCCCGACCACGACCGGCGCCGCCCGGGCGATCGCCCTGGTGATCCCCGAGCTCAAGGGCAAGCTCGACGGGTTCGCCATGCGGGTGCCGATTCCGACCGGCTCCGCCACCGACCTCACCGTGCAGCTCGGTCGCGAGACGACCAAGGATGAGCTGAACGCCGCGTTCAAGAAGGCCGCCGAGGGGTCGCTCGCCGGGATCCTCGAGTACACCGAGGACCCGATCGTGTCCTCGGACATCGTCACGTCGCCGGCGTCGTGCACCTTCGACGCGGCACTGACCACCGTTCAGGGTGACCAGGCCAAGATCATCGGCTGGTACGACAACGAGTGGGGCTACTCCAACCGCCTCATCGACATGACGATGATCGTCGGAGCCTGAGCCTCCACCCGGCCGATGACGGCGCCCGGGTGGGTGTGCGGCCGGTCCGCACACCCACTGCGGGTGTCGTCGCACGGGCCGGGACCCTGCCGTACCGTCCGCGACGCCCTCGATGAGCTTTCTGGAGTTGCACCATGATGACGCTGGACGACCTCGATGACGTGCGCGGCAAGCGCGTCCTGGTCCGGTCCGACCTGAACGTCCCGCTCGACAAGGCGACCGGGACGACGATCACCGATGACGGGCGGATCCGTGCCTCGATCCCGACCATCAAGCGCCTGGCGGACGCCGGGGCGCGCGTGGTCGTCGTCGCCCACCTGGGCCGGCCCAAGGGGGCTCCCGACCCCAAGTTCACCCTGCGACCGGTGGCAGCCCGGCTCGGTGAGCTGCTCGGCACCGACGTCGCCTTCGCCACGGACACGGTAGGGGAGTCGGCGCAGGCCACGGTGGCCGCGCTGGCCGACGGCCAGGTCGCGGTGCTGGAGAACATCCGGTTCAACGCCGGCGAGACCAGCAAGGACGAGACCGAGCGAGGCGCGTTCGCCGACCAGCTGGCCGCCCTGGCCGACCTGTTCGTCTCCGACGGGTTCGGCGTGGTGCACCGCAAGCAGGCCAGCGTCTACGACGTGGCCCAACGGCTGCCGCACGCGATGGGCGGCCTGGTCGGTACCGAGGTGGAGGTCCTGCGCCGGCTCACCGAGGACGTGGCACGGCCCTACGTCGTGGTGCTCGGCGGGTCCAAGGTCAGCGACAAGCTCGGCGTCATCGCCAACCTGCTCAACGCCGCCGACCGGCTGGTGATCGGTGGCGGCATGGTGTTCACCTTCCTCAAGGCCCAGGGCCACGAGGTCGGTAGCAGCCTGCTCGAGGCCGACCAGCTCGACATCGTGCGCGGGTACCTGGCCTCGGCAGCGGAGAAGGGCGTCGAGGTGGTACTTCCGGTCGACATCGTGGCGGCGACCGCTTTCGCCGCCGACGCCGAGCACGACGTCTACGGCGTCGATGCGATCCCGGCCGACCGGATGGGACTGGACATCGGGCCGCAGTCGGCGGCCCTGTTCGCCACCAAGATCGCCGATGCCAAGACCGTGTTCTGGAACGGTCCGATGGGCGTGTTCGAGATGGACGCGTTCGCCGCCGGGACCCGAGCCGTCGCCCAGGCGTTGACCGAAGTCGACGGACTGACCGTGATCGGCGGCGGCGACTCGGCCGCGGCTATCCGCCAGCTCGGATTCGACGAGTCGGCGTTCGGCCACATCTCCACCGGCGGCGGTGCGTCGCTGGAGTACCTGGAGGGCAAGACCCTCCCCGGAATCGCTGTTCTCAAGAGCTGAAAGGTCGGGAAGACAGAGCCGATGGCAAGCAGCCGCGTCCCGCTCATGGCGGGCAACTGGAAGATGAACCTCGACCACCAGCAGGCCACGCACCTGGTGCAGAAGCTGGCGTGGACCCTGTCCGACGCCAAGCACGACTACGCCCAGGTCGAAGTGGCGGTGATCCCGCCGTACACCGACATCCGTTCGGTGCAGACCCTCGTCGACGGCGACAAGCTGTCGCTGAAGTACGGCGCCCAGGACCTGTCGGCCCACGACGCCGGTGCCTACACCGGCGAGATCTCCGGTGCGTTCCTGGCCAAGCTGGGCTGCGCCTACGTGGTGATCGGGCACAGCGAACGACGCGAGTTCCACGGCGAGGACGAGGCCGTGGTGAACGCCAAGGTCACGGCGGCCTACCGGCACGGGCTCACCCCGATCATGTGTGTCGGGGAGGTGCTGGAGATCCGCAAGGAGGGCCGGCACATCGAGCACACCCTCGCCCAGCTGGACGGCGGCCTCGAGGGCCTGCCGGCGGAGCAGGCGGCGAGTATCGTCATCGCCTATGAGCCGGTCTGGGCGATCGGCACCGGCGAGGTGGCGACTCCGGCCGACGCCCAGGAGGTGTGCGGAGCGATCCGGCGCCGGCTGGCCGAGCTCTACTCGCCCGACTTGGCGGACGGCGTCCGCGTGCTCTACGGCGGATCGGTGAAGGCCAACAACATCGCCGGGATCATGGTCGAGGAGGACGTCGACGGTGCTCTGGTCGGCGGTGCGAGCCTGGACGCCGCGGAGTTCGCGTCCATCGCGCGCTACCGCAGCCACGTCACGGCCTGAGGTCGGGCTGAGTTAGGCTGTCGCCATGACTGCGGCCCGCCTCACCTTGCAGGTGCTGCTTCTGACGACCAGTCTGATCCTGACCTTGCTGATTCTGTTGCACAAGGGTCGTGGCGGCGGTCTGTCGGACATGTTCGGTGGCGGAGCCTCCTCCTCACTGGGCTCCAGCGGCGTCGCGGAACGCAACCTCAACCGCTTCACCATAGGCGTCGGTCTGATGTGGACCGCCGTCGTCGTGCTACTGGGCGTGATCGAGCGATTCGCCGAGTAGCACCGGCAGCTCTGCGGTACCACGTCATGTCGTCGGGTCAGAAGGGGTCGTATCGGTGGCCAGTGGCAACGCCATCCGGGGAAGTCGAGTCGGTGCCGGGCCGATGGGAGAGGCCGAGCGCGGGGAGTCTGCCCCGAGGTTCCGGGTTTCCTACTGGTGCGTCAACGGCCACCAGACCCAGCCCAGCTTCTCCGAAGAGGTAGGCCTCCAGCCGCCCGAGGTCTGGGACTGCCCCCGCTGCGGTTTCCCGGCCGGACAGGACCAGGAGAACCCACCGTCGGCGCCTCGCAACGAGCCGTACAAGACGCATCTGGCCTACGTGAAGGAACGCCGCAGCGACGCCGACGGCGAGGCGATCCTGGCCGAGGCGCTCGAGGCGCTGCGCCAGCGCAACCTGATCCACTGAGGCCCCTCGCCCGTCGGCCGGGGCGAGCCTTATGGCCCGGCGCGGCGGATCAGCGCGGCCGGCACCTGAGCCGCGGCGGCCCGGTCCAGTAGCCATAGGGTCCGTCGGCGACCCCGTGCGCCTGCCGCCGGGATCGCGAACTCCCCGGCCCCGGACAGTGCCATGGAGACCGCCGGTGCCTTGTCGGCCCCGGCCACCACGAGCCACACGTCCAGCGCGTGCCGGATCGTCGCCATGGTCAGGGAGATCCGCACCGGCGGTGGCTTGGGACTACCCCGTACGCCGACGACGGTCAGCACTCGCTCCGGGTCCTGCCCCTCGGCGTGCAGCGCCGGATGCTCGGGGAACAGCGAGGCGACGTGGCCGTCCGGTCCGACCCCGAGCATCAGAACGTCGAAGGACGGCGCCGGGAAGTGGTCCTCGGGCCGAGCGTGTGACATCAGCTCGCGGGCGTAGGCGGCCGCGGCGGCATCGACGTCGTCGCCGAACGCACCCCCGGCGCCCGGCATCTCGTGGACCCGATCGGACGGCACCGGGACCTGGTCGAGCAGCGCCTCGCGCGCCTGGGTGGCGTTGCGGTCCGGATGTCCGGTGGGTAGGAACCGTTCGTCGCCCCACCACACGTCCAGCGCAGTCCAGTCCACTGCGTCCCGAGCTCGGCAGCCGGCCAGCGCGGCCAGGACGGCGGTCCCGGTCCCGCCCCCGGTGAGCACGAGGTGAGCGTGTCCCTTGCCAGCCTGAGCGTCGACCAGGCTGGTCACCAGCCGCGCCGCTGCCGCCTCAGCCAGCAGGGCCGGGCCGGAATGGACGATCCTGATTGCGGCGGTCATGACGTCTGCGACCGCGAGGTCGAGGCAGGGGGCTCAGCGGTCTTCTTCTTCGCCCCTCGTGTGGTCTTCGCGGTGCCCGCGGCCGGTTTGCGCAGCAGCGCGAGGCCTTTGGTCACCACGTCGGCGTAGACGTCGTCCGGATCAAGACGGCGCAGCTCTTCGGCCAGGCAGTCCCGGTCCCTGCGCGGGGTCAGGGCGATCCGCCGTTCTGGCTGCCCGGGCTGGTTCAGGCTGGCCACCCGGCCGTCCGGACGTTCCAACGACACCGGTCCGGACGAGCGGTTCAGCACCACCTTGGTCAGCCCGATACCGGCCTTGATCCGTACCCGGTTCACCGGGCACTTCAGGTACAGGGCGAGCCAGGCGGCGAGCAGGTCCCCGCTGGGGCTGTCCGACCCAGCGGTCACCGCAGCCGCGCGCACCGGTTCGAACGGTGGCTGGTCCAGCGCTGCCGCGAGCAGCCCCCGCCAGAGGGTGACCCGGCTCCATGCCAGGTCGGTGTCGCCGGGATGGTGGTGGCTGGCCCGATGGTCGAGAGAGGCGATCGGCTTGCGGGCCAGCGCGGCGTCGGTGATCCGGCGTTGCGCCATCGCTCCGATCGGGTCGTCGGCCGGGCACTCGGGCGGCTGGCCGGGCCACCAGGCCACGGTCGGCGCATCCGGCAGCAGCAGCGGCACCACTGCGCTGTCGCCGTGCTCGGCGAGCTGGCCGTACAGCCGCAGCACGATCACCTCGCTGGCGCCGGCGTCACCGCCGATCCGGATCTGCGCGTCCAGCCGGTTCGCGCCGCGACGGGTACCCCGGACCACGGTGATCACCCGACACGGGTGCTCCCGGCTGGCGTCGTTGGCCGCCTCGATGGCCCGCTCAGACTGGCCGTCGTCGGTGATGATCACGAGGGTGAGCACCCGGCCGAGGGCGATCGCCCCTCCACTCTCGCGCAGCTCGATCAAGCGACGTCCGACGGCACCGGTCGTGGTGTCCGGCAGGTCGATGATCATGGTCGCCTCCAGGTGCGCCCACTACGGGCCAGCATCTGCTCCGCGGACGCCGGGCCCCAGCCACCCGAGGTGTACGACTCCGGTTGGCCCTTGCTCGCCCAGAAGTCCATGATCGGGTCGAGGATCTGCCAGGCCAGTTCGACCTCCTCGTGCCGTGGGAACAGCGGTGGGTCGCCGAGCAGCACGTCGAGGATCAGCCGCTCGTACGCTTCGGGGGAGGACTCGGTGAACGCGTGGCCGTACCCGAAGTCCATGGTCACGTCACGCACCTCCATCTGGGTGCCGGGCACCTTGGAGCCGAAGCGCATGGTCACGCCTTCGTCGGGCTGGACCCGGATCACCACAGCGTTCTGCCCCAGCTCCTCGGTGGCGGTGTGCTCGAACGGCAGATGCGGAGCCCGCTTGAACACCACCGCGATCTCGGTGACCCGCCGTCCCAGGCGCTTTCCTGTGCGCAGGTAGAACGGCACTCCGGCCCAGCGGCGGGTGTCGATGTCGAGGCGGATCGCTGCGTAGGTCTCCGTGGTCGAGGAGGGGGAGACGCCCTCCTCCTCCAGGTACCCGGCCACCGGCTGACCGCCCTGCCAGCCCGCTGCGTACTGACCGCGGGCGGTGTGACGGGCCAGGTCCTTCGGCAGCCGGACGGCGGATAGCACCTTCTCCTTCTCCGCGCGCAACGCCTCGGCCTCGAAGGACACCGGCTCCTCCATCGCGGTCAGCGCGAGCAGCTGGAGCAGATGATTCTGGATCACGTCACGGGCGGCGCCGATGCCGTCGTAGTACCCGGCGCGCCCGCCGATCCCGATGTCCTCGGCCATCGTGATCTGCACATGGTCGACGTAGTGGGCGTTCCAGACCGGCTCGAACATCTGGTTGGCGAACCGCATCGCCAGCAGGTTCTGGACCGTCTCCTTGCCGAGGTAGTGGTCGATCCGGAACACCGAGTCCGGCGGGAACACCGACTCGACCACGGTGTTCAGGTCGCGGGCCGAGGCCAGGTCGTGCCCGAACGGTTTCTCGATCACCACCCGGCGCCACTGGTCGCCGGAGTGGTCGGCCAGGCGAGAGCGAGCCAGCTGCTTGGTCACCACCGGGAAGGACTTCGGCGGGATCGACATGTAGAAGGCGTGGTTGCCGCCGGTTCCCCGGACCTGGTCCAGCTCGGCGACGACGTCGGCCAACCGGTCGAAGGCGTCGTCGTCGCTGAACTCACCGGGGACGAACCGGAACCCCTCGGCGAGCTGCCGCCACACCGTCTCCTTGAACGGGGTGCGGGCGTACTGGCTCACCGAGTCGTGAACGACCCGCTCGAAGTCCTCGTTGGCCCAGTCCCGGCGGGCGAACCCGACCAGCGCGAACCCCGGGGGAAGCAGCCCCCGCTGCGAGAGGTCATAGATTGCGGGCATCAGCTTCTTGCGCGCCAGGTCCCCGGTCACCCCGAACATCACCATGCCGCACGGTCCGGCGATCCGCTGAAGGCGCTTGTCGCGCTCGTCCCGCAGAGGGTTGCGGCCCTTGGCAATGGCAGCGGGGCTCATTCCTCCGGCTCCTCAGCGCTCGTTCCTCGCTCGATCGTCGCGCTCGGGTTGCTCATGCTCCCCGCTCCTCGGCGCTGTTGCCGAACGCGGCGGCCCGGGCCAGCTCGTCCGAGACGGTGGCGAGCAGGTCCCTCCAGCTCTTCTCGAACTTGTCCACGCCCTCGCGCTCGAGCTGCTCGACGACGTCGGTGTAGCCGATGCCCAAGGCGGCCAGCCGGTCGAGAACCTGCGCGGCCTGCGAATACCGGCTGCGCACCGTATCTCCGGTGATCTCGCCGTGGTCGGCGAGGGCCGCCAGGGTCTTACCCGGCATGGTGTTGACGGTGCCCGGAGCGATCAGCTCGGTGACGTACATGGTGTCCGAGTATCTGGGGTCCTTCACACCGGTGGAGGCCCACAGCGGGCGCTGCGGGCGGGCCCCTGCGTCGGCGAGCACCTGCCAGCGGGAGGTCGCCGTGACCTCCTCGAACGCCTGGTAGGCGAGCCGGGCGTTGGCGACCCCGGCCTGGCCGCGCAGCGCACTCGCCTGCGAGGTGCCGATCCCGCCGAGCCGGGCGTCGACCTCGGAGTCGACCCGCGAGACGAAGAACGACGCCACCGAGTCGATCCGACTCAGGTCCCGTCCGGCGGCGTGAGCCGCCTCGAGACCGGTCAACCACGCGTTCATCACCGCCCGGTATCTCTCCAAGCTGAAGATCAGGGTCACGTTGACGCTGATTGCGTCGGCCAGGGCGGCGGTGATCGCCGGCAGCCCCTCGAGCGTGGCAGGGATCTTGATCAGGGCGTTGGGGCGGTCGACCGTGGCCCACAGCCGGCGCGCGGCCTCGATGGTGGGCCGCTCCTGGTGGGCCAGGCGAGGGTCCACCTCGATCGAGACCCGACCGTCAAGGCCGTCGCTGTTCTCATACACGGGGGCGAAGACATCGCAGGCCGCGCGAACGTCGTCCGTCGTGATCTCGAAGGCCGCGGTGTCGACGTCGACGCCGCGGTCGGCGAGCGCGCGCACCTGGTCGGCGTAGCGCTCACCCTTGGCCAGCGCGGCGGCGAAGATCGTCGGGTTAGAGGTGACGCCGACCACGTGCCGATGCTCGATCAACCGGCTCAGCTCGCCGGTCTCCAGCAGATCACGACTCAGGTCGTCCAGCCAGATCGAGACGCCCTGGGCGGACAGGGCCGCGGTGGGGGTCATGTCCTGGGTCATTGGTTCCCTCCCGTCTGTGCAGCCGTCAGACTCTCCTTCGCCGCGGCCACGACGGCCTCGGCCGTGATCCCGAACTGCGTGTACAGGGTCGCGTAGTCGGAGGAGGCACCGAAGTGCTCGAGGGAGACGATCCGCCCGGCGTCGCCCACGATCTCGCGCCACCCCTGTGCCACGGCCGCCTCCACCGACACGCGTGCACGCACCGTAGGTGGCAGCACCTCGTCCCGGTAGGCCTGATCCTGGGCGTCGAACCACTCCCGGCAGGGCATCGACACCACCCGGGTGGGGACCCCGTCGGCCTGCAGCTGCTCGCGCGCGGCGATGGCCAGGGACACCTCCGATCCGGTGCCGATCAGGATCACGTCGGGGTCGGTGATGGCGTCGTCGCGCTCCGCCTCGGCGAGCACGTAGCCGCCACGGGGGACGCCCACGACGGCATCCGGGTCCAGAACCGGCAGGTTCTGCCGGCTCAAGCACAGCCCGGTCGGCCGGTCGGTGTGTTGGAGCAGGGCACCCCAGGCTGCGGCCGTCTCGTTGGCGTCGGCCGGCCGAACGACGTTCAGGTTCGGGATCGCGCGCAGCGCCGCCAGGTGTTCCACCGGTTGATGGGTCGGCCCGTCTTCGCCCAGCCCGATCGAGTCGTGGGTCCACACGTAGGTGACCGGCAGCTTCATCAGCGCGGCCAGCCGGACGGCGGGACGCATATAGTCGCTGAAGACCAGGAAGGTGCCGCCGAACACCCGGGTGCCGCCGTGCAGGGCGATCCCATTCATGATCGAGCCCATCGCGTGCTCCCGGATGCCGAAGTGCAGCACCCGGCCGTAGGGATCTCCCTGACCCCACAGGGCGGTCTCGACCGAGGCCGGCGCGAACGACGGCTCGCCCTCCAGGGCGGTGTTGTTGCTCTCGGCCAGGTCGGCAGAGCCTCCCCACAGCTCGGGCAACACGTCCTTGATCGCGTTGAGAGTCTCGCCGGAGGCCTTGCGGGTGGCCATCTCCTTGCCCGACGGGAAGGTCGGCAGGTGGTCCTGCCAGCCGTCGGGTAGCCGGCGCTCGCTCATCCGCCGCCACAGCTCGTAGCGCTGCGGGTTCGCCTCGCGCCAGGTGGCGAACCCGGCATCCCACGCCTGGTGGGCCCGGCGCCCGCGCTCGATGACCTGGCGCGTCCGAGCCAGTACCCGTTCGTCCACGTGGAACGTCCGCTCCGGATCGAAGCCGAGCACCTTCTTGGTCGCGGCGACCTCGGCCTCGCCGAGCGCCGAGCCGTGCGCTTTGCCGGTGTTCATCAGCGTTGGCGCCGGCCAGGCGATCACGGTGCGCAGGACGACCAGTGAGGGCCGGGCGGTTTCGGCCTGCGCCGCGCACAATGCGTCGTGGATCGCCGGCACGTCCTCGTGGTAGCCGCCCTGCTTGCCGGACGCGCCGCCGGCGCCGCCGGTCCAGTCGACCGTCTGCACATGCCAGCCGTACGCCGCGTAGCGGGCGGCGACGTCCTCGCTGAGCGCGATGTCGGTGTCGTCCTCGATCGAGATCTGGTTCCTGTCGTAGACCACGACCAGGTTGCCGAGCTTCTGGCGTCCGGCCAGGGACGACGCCTCGCTGGAGACGCCCTCCTCGATGTCGCCGTCCGAGGCCAGCACCCAGATCGTGTGGTCGAAGAGGCTCCGCCCGGGCGGGGTGTCCGGGTCGAACAAGCCCCGCTCGCGCCGGGCCGCGTAGGCCATCCCCACCGCACTAGCCAGGCCCTGACCCAGCGGGCCGGTGGTGATCTCGACGCCGCGGGTGTCCATCTCGGGGTGGCCGGGCGTCGCCGAGCCCCAGGTGCGCAGCGCCTGGAGATCGGCGAGCTCGAGGCCGTACCCGGACAGGTAGAGCTGGACGTACTGGGTCAGGCTGGCGTGCCCGCAGGACAGCACGAACCGGTCCCGGCCCGGCCAGCGGTCGTCGCTGGGGTCATGCCGCATCAGGCGCTGGTAGAGCAGGTAGGCGACCGGAGCCAGGCTCATCGCCGTGCCCGGGTGACCGTTGCCGGTCCTCTGCACCGCATCCATGGCGAGCACCCGGGCCGTGTCCACGGCCCTGCGGTCGTCGTCGGTCCAGTCGAGCGTGCTCACAGATCACCTCTCGTCGTGGTCGGGACTGCCAGCCGCGGTGGAAGCACTGTCAGTCGCGGTGGAAAGGGCCGGTACGTCTGCGGGCCGTCGGCGATGGCGGCTGAAGTCTGCACGGTGGAGCGCCGCTCCAGCCTATCGGTGGCGCCATGACCCAGCTCGCACGGCACTGGCCCTCGGTGCGCGCGGGGGGCCGCGTACAGTGGGGCCCGACCGATCCGCTCGACGGTAAGGACGGCGTTGGCCACTGTCGACCCACGGCCCCAGGCGACTGTGGCCGCGCAGCCGCCAAGGGTCCTGCTGGTGCCGGTGCGCAGAGACCCGGTGGCGGTGCTGCGTGCCCTGCTCGCCCTGACCAAGCCCCGGATCATCGAGCTGCTGCTGGTGACCACGGTGCCGACGATGATCCTTGCTGCGGGCGGACTGCCGCGGCTGTGGATCGTGCTGGCCACCCTGGTCGGCGGCAGCCTGGCCGCCGGTAGCGCCAACGCGTTCAACTGCTACGTCGACCGCGACATCGATGTGGTGATGAACCGCACCGCCAACCGGCCGTTGGCCACCGGCCGGCTCACTCCCACCGAGGCGCTGGTCTTTGCCAGCGTGCTGGGCGTCGTGGCGATCCTGCTGCTCGCTACGGCTGTCAACGTGCTCGCGGCTGCTCTCGCGTTCGGTGCGATCGCCTTCTACGTCCTGGTCTACACGCTCCTGCTCAAGCGCCGGACGCCGCAGAACATCGTCTGGGGCGGGGCGGCCGGTTGCATGCCGGTGCTGATCGGCTGGGCGGCGGTCACCGGAGGGCTGTCCTGGGAGCCGTTCGTCCTGTTCGGCGTGATCTTCCTGTGGACCCCACCGCACTACTGGCCCCTGTCAATGAGGTTCCGGCGTGACTACGCCGCGGCCCGGGTGCCGATGCTGCCGGTCGTCGCCTCCGAGGTCGCCGTGTCACGGCAGATCGTCGCCTACTCCTGGGCGATGGTGGCGGTCTCCCTGCTGCTGGTCCCGGCGACCGGTGTGGTCTACCCGGTGGTCGCCGTGCTGGCCGGAGCGGCGTTCGTGGTGGAGGCGCACAGGCTGCTGGGGCGGGCCCGCCGGCTCGACACCGGCCGGCCCGACTCCGGCGCTGGGGCGAACCCCCGGGTCCAGGTGGCGAAGCCCCGTCCGCTCGCGCCGATGCGTCTGTTCCACCTGTCGATCAGCTACCTGACCGTGCTGTTCGTGGCGGTCGCGGTCGACCCGTTCGTGCCGCTGTCCTTCCTCTGAGCAATCTGCACTCCGCCCGCCCGGGCGGATCCCTCGGCAACCGCGGTGAGCGCGACCACAAGCAACGAGGCGAGCAGCATGTGCAGCGCGACCAGCGGCTCGGGCAGCCCGGTCGCGTACTGGATGTAGCCGACCAGCCCCTGCGCGAGGGTGACCGCGAGCAGCCACCGGAGCCGATCCCGAAGGTGCCGCAGGGTGAACCAGGCGATCGCGACCAGGGCCAGGAACAACCAGGACGACGCCGAGTGCACCCTGCTGACCCACAACGCGTCGAACCCGAACCGGGCAGGCTGATCGGCGTCACCCGAGTGCGGCCCGGTCCCGGTGACCACCGTGCCCAGGACGAGCACCAGGGCCGCCGAGGCGGTCAGGGCCAGGGTCAGCGGGTGCACCCGGCGGCCGGCGCCGGGGGTGCCGGGCACCACGACCAGCACCAGCCACGTGCACAGCGCGATGGTGATCATCGAGAGCAGGAAGTGCGCCGCCACGGTGACCGGGTGCAGCTCGGTGAGCACGGTGATCCCGCCGAGCACGGCCTGGACCGCGACCATCACCAGCGGCATGGCGCCGAGGACCAGCAGGCCGCGCCGCCCGATGGTCCCGCCCTCACGGCGCACCACGTGCCGAACCGCCAGAAACGCCGCGATCGCGGCCACGCCGAGGAGACCGGTCAGGGTCCGGTTTCCGAACTCGATGTACTTGTGAACGCCCTCGGCCTGCTCGACGACGGGCGTGATCGACCCCTCGACGCACTGCGGCCAGGTCGGGCACCCCAGCCCGGAACCGGTCAGCCGGACCAGGCCGCCGGTGAGCACGATCACCACCTCGAGGACCAGGTTCACCAGCAGAACAGCGCGGACCCAGGGCCACCTCACGACGGCCCTGGCCGGTGCGACGTGATCGGTCGTACTCGCCATGGGCTCAGCCTAGTTCGACGCCGCCGGCTCTCAGCGCCGGGTCAGGTAGCAGGAGCTCACTGCACGCCCTGCGGGTGCGGACCAGGTCGCTCGGACGTCAGTCCCAATCGCTGCATGTCAGTCCCAGCGGAAGAAGCGCGCCACCGCCGTCGCACCCAGCCCGGCCCAGACGCCCAGCACGAGCAGCGCGACGCCGTCCAGCCGGCCGTCGGCCAGGCCCGCCCGTAGCCCGTCGCCCAGAGCGCCGGAGGGAAGCAGCCGGGCGATGTCGCCCCACGAGCCCATGGTCGAGGAGGGAACGACCACCCCGCCCCCGGCCAGCAGCAGTACCCAGGCCAGGTTCGCGCCGGCCAACACCGCCTCGGCCCGAAGGGTCCCGGCGAGCAGCAGGCCGAGGGCGACGAACGCCGCCGTGCCGACGGCGATCATCGGGACCGCCCAGACGAGCCCTACCCGCTCGGGTCGCCAGCCCAGGGCCACGGCCGTGCCGCCGAGCACGACCACCTGAACCACCTGCACGAGCAGGAGGGCGAGGATGCGCCCCAGCAGCAGTCCGGAGCGTCCCAACGGCGTCGTGGCCAGCAGGCGCAGCACGCCGTGCCGGCGGTCGAAGCCGGTCCCGATGGCCTGACCGGTGAAAGCCGTCGACATGACCGCCAGTGCCAGCACCCCGGGCGCCACGACGTCGATCCGCCGGCCGTTCGGCAGCGGGCCCAGGTCGGGGTAGGAGATCCGGGTCAGGGCCACGAGCAGCAACAGGGGCAGCACCAGGGTGAGCAGCAGCTGCTCGCCGTTGCGGAGCATCACCCGGGCGTCGAAGCCGGCCTGGGCTCGCACCCGCCTCCACGTAGATCCAGGCACGGGGGCAGGCGTCAGGTCGATGGGCGTCGTCATCGCACCTCGCGTCCGGTCAGGTCGAGGAAGACCTCTTCGAGGGTGCGGGTGCCGTCGTCGGTCAGCTCGGCGGGGGACCCACGAGCGACGACGCGACCGGCGTCGACCACGACCACCTGGTCGGCCAACCGCTCGGCCTCGTCCATCTGATGCGTGGTCAGCACCACGGTGACGCCGTCCTGACGGGCGCGCCGAACCAGGTCCCACACCACGTGCCGCGCCTGCGGGTCCAGCCCTGAGGTCGGCTCGTCGAGGAAGACCAGCTCGGGTCGGCCGACCAACGCCACGGCCAGGGCCAGCCGCTGTCGCTGACCACCGGACAGCCGGCGCACGACGGTCCGGTCGTGCGGCGCCAGGCCGAGCAGGTCGAGCAGGGCGGCCGGGTCTTGAGGGCGCGCATGCAGGGCCGCGACATGACGCAGCACCTCGCCGGCTCGTGCACCGGTGGGCAGCCCGCCGTCCTGCAGCATCACTCCGATCCGGGCGCGGTGCGCGGCCGTGGCGGTGGTGGGGTCCTCGTCGAGGACCCGCACGGCGCCGCCGTCCGGACGACGCAGACCTTCGCAGCACTCGATCGTGGTCGTCTTGCCGGCGCCGTTCGGGCCGAGCAGCGCGGTCACCCGGCCCCGCTCGGCGGTCCAGGACAGATCGTCGACCACGGCACGTCGTCCGTAGCGCACCACCAGTGAGCTCACCTCGACGACCACGTCCACGACCGTCCAGTCTAGGCACCCGAGACCGACCCCGAGTTGAGCGACCGACCCTGAGTTGAGTCGCCAGCCGATTAACGCAATAATAGTGTTGTGAAAATTGCGGCGAGTCCTCGGGACCGCGTCGCGCAGGAGATCCTGCGCCGCGGGCCGGTGACCGCGGCTGACCTGGCCGCTGAGCTGAACATGACGCCGGCCGGAATCCGGCGCCATCTGGACCTGCTCGAGGCCGCCGGGATGGTCACCACCTGGCAGTCGCCACCGCGAGAGCGACGGGGGCGCGGCCGTCCCGCCCGGGCGTTCGTGCTCACCGACGCCGGTCACGCGGCGATGGCCAGCGGGTATGACACCTTAGCCGTCGGGGCTCTTCGCTATCTGGCCGAGACCGCCGGCCCGGACGCCGTTCGCGGTTTCGCCGAGCAGCGCGCCGGTGAGCTGGGGGAGCGGCACCGGCAGGCCGTCGAGGCGGCAGGCGAGGATCCTGCGCGCCGAGCCCGCGTGCTGGCTCGTGGCCTGACCCGGGACGGCTACGCCGCCAGCACCCGACCGGTGGGTCAGCTCGGCATCCAGCTTTGCCAGGGTCACTGCCCGGTCCAGGACGTCGCGCGCTCCTTCCCCGAGCTGTGCGAGGCCGAGACCGAGATGTTCTCCGAGCTGGTCGGCGTGCACGTCCAGCGGCTGGCCACCCTTGCTCACGGCGAACACGTGTGCACCACGTACATCCCGACCGACCGACCCATCCACGCAGCAGTTCCGACAGAGCTCTCGAACGAGTCCACCAGTGAAAGGCAGAACCGATGAGTCCTGAGTCGACGAGCACGACCCACCCCGAGCTCGAGGGCCTGGGTCACTACGAGTACGGCTGGGCGGACTCCGACATCGCCGGAGCCGGCGCCCGGCGTGGCCTCAACGAGGACGTCGTCCGCGACATCTCGGCGAAGAAGAACGAGCCCGCCTGGATGCTCGACATGCGGCTGAAGGGTCTACGGCTGTTCGCCAAGAAGCCGATGCCGACCTGGGGCAGCGACCTGAGCGGGATCGACTTCGACAACATCAAGTACTTCGTGCGCTCCACGGAGAAGCAGGCGACCAGCTGGGAGGAGCTGCCCGAGGACATCAAGCGGACCTACGACCGGCTCGGCATTCCCGAGGCGGAGAAGCAGCGCCTGATCGGCGGGGTGGCCGCTCAGTACGAGTCAGAGGTGGTCTACCACCAGATCCGCGAGGACCTGGAGGCCAAGGGCGTCCTGTTCCTCGACACCGACACCGGCCTGCGCGAGCACGAGGACCTGTTCCGGGAGTACTTCGCCAGCGTCATCCCGGTGGGCGACAACAAGTTCGCCGCCCTGAACAGCGCGGTCTGGTCCGGCGGCTCGTTCATCTACGTACCCAAGGGCGTGCACATCGACATCCCGTTGCAGGCCTACTTCCGGATCAACACCGAGAACATGGGCCAGTTCGAGCGGACCCTGATCATCGCCGACGAGGGCTCCTACGTGCACTACGTCGAGGGCTGTACCGCACCGATCTACACGTCCGACTCATTGCACTCCGCGGTGGTCGAGATCATCGTGAAGAAGGACGCCCGGGTCCGGTATACGACGATCCAGAACTGGTCGAACAACGTCTACAACCTGGTCACCAAGCGGGCGACCGCCGGCCAGGGCGCCACGATGGAGTGGGTGGACGGGAACATCGGGTCGAAGGTGACCATGAAGTACCCCGCGGTCTTCCTGATGGGCGAGCACGCCAAGGGCGAGACCCTGTCGATCGCCTTCGCCGGCGAGGGCCAGCACCAGGACGCAGGGGCCAAGATGGTGCACGCGGCGCCGCACACGTCGTCCTCGATCGTCTCGAAGTCGGTGGCCCGCGGCGGGGGCCGCACCTCCTACCGCGGCCTGGTCCAGGTGCTGGAGGGCTCGCACCACTCGGCCTCGACGGTGCGCTGCGACGCTCTGCTGGTCGACACGGTGAGCCGTAGTGACACCTACCCGTACGTCGACGTCCGCGAGGACGACGTCACCATGGGCCACGAGGCGACCGTCTCCAAGGTGAGCGACGACCAGCTCTTCTACCTGATGTCCCGCGGGATGAGCGAGGAGGAGGCGATGGCGATGATCGTGCGCGGCTTCGTCGAGCCGATCGCCCGCGAGCTGCCGATGGAGTACGCCCTCGAGCTCAACCGACTCATCGAGCTGCAGATGGAAGGGGCCGTCGGCTGATGACAGCCACCACCACCACCGATCCCGTCGGTGCTTCCCAGCGCCGGCTCATGCCCGACCACGTCGTGCCGGTTCAGTCCCGCGCCGAACGCCGGGCCAGCTTCGACCCGTCCGACTTCCCCGTGCCGACCGGTCGTGAGGAGGACTGGCGGTTCACGCCGATGGACCGGCTGCACGAGCTGCATGCCGGGGCCCCGGCGTCCGGTGCCCCGGCACGGGTCGCGGTCGATGCGCCGGATGAGCTCCGGGTGGAGCACGTGGAGCGCACGGACGCCCGGCTCGGTCAGGCGGGCACCCCCGAGGACCGCGTAGCCGCGCAGGCCTGGTCGAGTTTCGACCGGGCACTCGTGATCACCGTGCCCGCCGGGCAGGTGGTCGCCACGCCGGCCCACGTCACGGTCACCGGGCAGGGCGGCCTGGGGTACGCGCACACCCTGGTCGCCGCCGAACGAGGCTCCTGCGGGGCAGTCGTCATCGACTTCCGCGGTGGCGGCACGTTCGCCGAGAACATCGAGATCGACGTGGGGGACGGCGCCTCGCTCACCGTGGTCACAGTTCAGGACTGGGACGACGGCGCCGTCCACCTCTCCGCTCACCACGCACGGCTCGGCCGGGACGCACGGCTCAAGCACGTCGTGGTCACCCTCGGCGGCGACGTGGTCCGGATCGCCCCGTCGGCGCGGTTCGCCGCGCCGGGCTCCGAGGTCGAGATGCTCGGCCTCTACTTCGCCGACGCGGGTCAGCACCAGGAGAACCGGCTTTTCGTCGACCATGCGGCGCCGCACTGCCGCAGCAACGTCACCTACAAGGGGGCGTTGCAGGGGGACGGTGCCCACACGATCTGGATCGGCGACGTGCTGATCCGTGCCGAGGCCGAGGGCACCGACACCTACGAGCTGAACCGCAACCTGGTGCTGACTGACGGCGCCCGCGCCGACTCGGTGCCGAACCTGGAGATCGAGACCGGCGAGATCGTCGGCGCCGGACATGCCAGCGCCACCGGCCGCTTCGACGACGAGCAGCTGTTCTACCTGCGCTCGCGCGGCATCCCCGAAGACGAGGCACGCCGGTTGGTGGTGCGCGCCTTCTTCATCGAGCTGTTGCAGAGGATCGGGATCCCCGGGGTGAGCGAGCGGCTCGCCACGGCGATCGAGGACGAGCTGGCGCGCTCGATGGGCTCGATGGGCACGGGCTCCATGGACACGGTCGAGGCGGAGGTGAGCCGGTGAGCCCGCAGAAGGCGGTCACCCTGGCCGAGCTGCCCCAGGTCGGCGCGGTCCGGGTGGTCCTGGACGGCGTCCCGGTGGCCGTCGTGCGTGACGAGGCCGGCCACGTGCACGCCATCGGCGACACCTGCACCCATGCCGAGGTCTCCCTGGCCGAGGGTGAGGTCGAGGACTGCGCGATCGAGTGCTGGCTGCACGGCTCCACATTCGACCTGCGTACCGGCGAGCCGCTGGCCCTGCCGGCGATCCGCCCCGTTCCCGTGTTCCCGGTAACCGTCGACGGCGACCATGTGCTCGTCGACGTGGCCGTCACCATCAAAGCGTCCGAAACTTCTGAGGAGAGCTGAAACTCCATGCCCACGTTGGAGATCCGCGACCTGCATGTCAGTGTCGACACCGAGAACGGCACCAAAGAGATCCTGCGCGGGGTCGACCTGACCGTCCGGGCCGGTGAGACGCACGCGATCATGGGTCCGAACGGGTCGGGCAAGTCGACCCTGGCGTACTCGGTCGCCGGGCACCCCAAGTACACGGTCACCGGCGGCAGTGTCACCCTGGACGGGGAGGACGTGCTGGCGATGAGCATCGACCAGCGGGCCCGGGCCGGGCTCTTCCTGGCCATGCAGTACCCGGTGGAGGTGCCCGGGATCACCGTGTCGAACTTCCTACGCACCGCGAAGACCGCGATCGACGGCGCGGCGCCGAGCCTGAGGCACTGGGTCAAGGACATGCGCACCGCCATGGAGGCGCTGCGGATCGATCCGACCTTCGCCGAGCGCAACGTCAACGAGGGGTTCTCCGGCGGGGAGAAGAAGCGGCACGAGATCCTCCAGCTCGAGCTGCTCAAGCCGAAGATCGCGATCCTGGACGAGACGGACTCGGGTCTGGACATCGACGCCCTGCGGGTGGTCTCCGAGGGGATCAACCGAGTGCGAGAGACCGGTGAGGTCGGCATGCTGCTGATCACGCACTACACCAGGATCCTGTCCTACGTGCGCCCCGACTTCGTGCACGTCTTCGTGGACGGCCGGATCGCCGAAGAGGGTGGACCGGAGCTCGCCGAGCGGCTGGAGGCCGAGGGGTACGACCGGTTCACCCCGGCGGCGGCCCACACCGGCTGAAAGACCGATCACGATGTCCGTCGAGACCTCGACGCCGGCCCAGCCTCTGGAAGCGGCCGAGCTGGAGCGGATCCGCGCTGACTTCCCGCTGCTGTCCCGCTCGGTGGGCGACCGGCCGCTGGTCTACCTCGACTCCGCCGCCACCAGCCAGCGGCCCCGAGCGGTGCTGGATGCCGAGCGGGAGTTCCTGGAGCGATCGAACTCCGCGGTCCACCGGGGTGCGCACGCGGTCGCCGAGGAGGCGACGACGGCGTACGAGGACGCTCGAACGGCGGTGGCGACGTTCGTCGGCCGGGACGCCGACGAGCTGGTCTGGACCGCAAACGCCACCGAGGCGATCAACCTGGTCGCCTACGGGGTCAGCGGTGGGCCCGGCTCGGGCGAGCTGGCCCTGCGCCCGGGTGACGAGGTGCTGGTCACCGAGATGGAACACCACGCGAACCTGGTGCCGTGGCAGCAGGCCTGTGCCCGAACCGGTGCCACCCTGCGCTGGATCGGGCTGACCGAAGAGGGCCGGCTCGACCTGGCCGAGCTGACCGACGGGCCGCATCCACTGGTGAGCGAGCGGACCCGGGTGGTCGCCTTCACGCACGTCTCGAACGTGCTCGGCACCGTCAACCCGGTCCTCGACCTGGTCGAGGCCGCGCGCTCGGTCGGAGCGCTGACCGTGCTCGATGCGTGCCAGTCCGTGCCGCATCAGCGCGTCGACCTGGGCCGGCTCGGGGTCGACCTGGCCGTGTTCTCGGCGCACAAGATGCTCGGACCGAACGGGATCGGCGCCCTGGCCGGACGCCGCGAGGTGCTCGCCGCGCTGCCGCCGTTCCTGACCGGCGGCTCGATGGTCGAACAGGTCACCATGACGTGGGCAACGTTCCGCGAGCCGCCGCAGCGGTTCGAGGCGGGCACGCCGCCGGTCAGCCAGGCCGTGGCCTGGCACGCCGCCGTCCGCTACCTCGACGCCATCGGACCGGACCGGGTCTCGGCTCACGAACACGCCCTGACCCAGCGGCTGCTGGACGGGGTGGCGGGGTTGTCGGGTGTCCGGGTCCTGGGTCCTGTCGACACCCGGGAGCGCTCCGGCGCGGTCAGCGTGGTGGTCGACGGAGTTCACCCGCACGATGTCGGGCAGTTCCTCGACCACCAGGGCATCGCCGTGCGGGTCGGTCACCACTGCGCCCAACCGGTGCACCGTCGCTACGGCACGACCGCGAGCACCCGGGCCAGCGTGTACCTGTACACGGCGCCGGCCGAGGTCGACGCGTTCATTACCGGGCTCAGTGACGTGCGGGGCTACTTCGGGGTGGCGTCGTGAACGCCCTCGACCAGCTGTACCAGCAGGTGATCCTGGACCACTACCGGGAGAAACACGGTCGCGGCCTGCGCGACAACCCCGGTTCCGCGCTGGGTGAGAGCCGCCAGTTCAACCCGTTATGCGGCGACGAGGTGACAGTGCGGGTCGCCCTGGATCAGGTGGACGCGCCCGACCGGCCTGTCCTGGTGCGTGACCTGTCCTGGACCGGTGAGGGCTGCTCGATCAGCCAGGCCTCGACCTCGGTGCTGCACGACCTGGTCACCGGGGCGACGCTCAGCGACGCCGAGCGGGTGGTGGAGGCGTTCCGGAGCATGATCCGCTCCCGCGGGCAGGTCGAGCCCGACGAGGAGCTACTCGGGGACGCGACCGCGTTCCACGGCGTCGGCCGGCACGCCAACCGCGTGAAGTGCGCGATGCTCGGCTGGACCGCCTTCGAAGCCGCGGTGCTCGCCGCCCGTGCCGCCACGACCAAGGAGGAAGTCGATGACTGAGACTGCTGCACAACCGAGCCCGCCGAGCGTGGCCGACGTCGAGGAGGCGCTGCGCGACGTGGTCGACCCCGAGCTCGGCATCAACGTTGTCGACCTCGGTCTGGTCTATGGCGTCACCATCGACCAGCACAACCAGGCCGTGATCGACATGACCTTGACCTCGGCCGCCTGCCCGCTCACCGACGTGATCGAGGACCAGGCGATCCAGGCGCTGGACGGACTCGTCGACGGCATGAGGATCAACTGGGTGTGGATGCCGCCGTGGGGTCCTGACAAGATCACCGACGACGGCCGCGAACAGCTGCGGGCCCTCGGATTCAACGTCTGAGGCACCCGCGAGGTCTGTAGTGGGCAGTACAGCGGCCGCCCGCACCGTCACGATCGACGGCCGCCGGCTACGACGCTGGGCGGCGAACTTCGCCGAGCGCCACGGCGACTACCGGACGGCGTCCGCCGCACCCGGGCCGGTGCTGACCGGGGCGGACGGCGAGCGCGCCGAGTTCGCGCTGCCGTACCTGCCCTGGCCGGGGGGCTCCATCGATGACGCCGTGGCCCACGTGGAACGTCCGCGACGCACGCTGGTGCTCATCGTCCGGCGCGGCGGGTACGCCTGCGCGGTCGTCGAGTCCGGCCCCGGGCCGGCCTTCCCCGGGAGGGTCAGCGCCTCGAAGGTCGGCTCGCGCTACGTGCAGGGACGGACCGCCGCCGGCGGCTGGTCGCAGCAGAGGTTCGCCCGCCGGCGGGAGAAGCAGACCGCCGAGCTCGCCGGCGCCGCGGCGGACGTGGCGGCGCGCATCCTGCGGGAGGCCCGGGACGGCCCACCGGAGGACGCCGGCCCCGAGCGAGCGCAGGTGTGGCTGGCCACCGGGGGAGACAAGGCGCTGGTCGCCGAGGTGCTCACCGATCCGCGGTTGCGCCGGTTGGCCGACCTGCCCCGCGCCGTCCATCTCGCCGTGGGTGATCCGGGCCGCGATCTGGTGGCCGCGCTGCCGGCTCTGCTGGGCTCGGTGACGATCACCCTCGTCCCGGGCGACCGGCAGTCGTCACCGGATCCGCGATGACCGACCAGCGAACCGGCGGGCCGTGTGACGTCAGCCGCTGGGCGACCGGTTGCTCGTACTGGCGTCATCGGGGGTGATCTGGCGTGTGTTCGACGTCGTGACGGCGCGGCCGAGTGAGCTGAACGGCCTGCAGCGAGGTGCTCCGGCAGGTTGCAGTCAGTCGTCCGCGCCCCGGGCGACGAGGGCCTCGCCGAGCCGATCGGCGTGCCGGACGGTCCGGATCACCATCGGGACGGCGAGCGCCCGGGCCGATCGCTGGGCCCCCCGGGCCACCCGGGCCTCGCGCACCTCGCCGGCGATCCGGGCCAGTACCGGCACCGTCCGGATCACCAGGGCCAGCAGCAGGGCCACCCGCTCGGGGCGCACCCCGACCCGCCGCAGCGGACCCAGCCCGCCCACCACCGCGTCCAGCAGGTCCTGGGTACGGGTGGTCAGGGTGACCAGGCCCGCGGCCAGGACCGCCATCAGGATCGAGGAGCACATCACCACCGCGGCCTGCCATCCGGCCAGCCACACCTGCGCGGCGCCGAGGGCGATGAGCACCCAGAGCAGCGGCCGCACCTGCGCCAGGACCGCTCGCCCGCCCACCCCGGCCGCGCCGGCGAGCAGCATCACCACCCCGAGACCGACGAGCACCGTGGCGGGCGAGGCGAACAGGGTGACCATGCTCAGGCCCACGGCCAGCAGCACGAGCTTCACCCCGGCGGGCGCCCGATGCAGAAGCGAGTCACCGGGGACGTACAGGCCGATCACGACGTGGCCTCGACGAGCCGTCGGTAGGCCGCGACGGCGACGTCCGGAATGTCGTCGACGACTAGCCGGCCTTCATGCAGCACCAGGACTCGGTCGAAGCCGGCCAGCTGCTCGAGGTGGTGGGTGACCAGGAGCACCGACTGCTCGATCCCGGCCAGCAGCTCGCTCACGCGGCGGGTGTTGCGCAGGTCGAGCAGCGTCGTCGGCTCGTCGCAGACCAGCAGCCGCGGTTCGCAGGCCAACACCGAGGCCAGGGCCAGCAGCTGTTTCTCCCCGCCGGAGAGGAGGTGCGCCGGAGCGTCGGCCCGCCCGCCCAGCCCGTGGGCGGCCAGGATCTGCTCGACCCGCTCGCCGAGCTGCTGCCTGGACAACCCGCTGCGGCGCAACGAGAACGCGACGTCCTCACCCGCGGTCGGCATCACGATCTGCGCGTCCGGGTCGGTGAACACGAACCCCACCCGGCGCCGGATCGCCGCGGCATCTCCTCGCGTGTCGAGCCCACCGACCAGCACCCTCCCGGCGGTGGGCAGGACCAGCGCGTTGAGCAGCCGGGCCAGGGTCGACTTGCCGGACCCGTTGAGGCCGACCACCCCGACCCGTCGTTCGGTCAACGTCACGTCCACCTCGTCAAGCACCAACCGGTCCCCGACCCGGTGACTGATCGCCTCCAGACGGACGTCCACTCAGCCGGTCCGTTTCGGTGAGCCGACGCGTTCTACGAGCACGGCGATCCCTTGACCGCCGCCGACCGCGCAGGTGGCGATCCCGCGCGCCGCCGGGTGGCGCCGGGTGTCGGGGCAGCCGACCAGCTCGACGAACAGCCGGACGGCGAGCAGCGCCCCCGATGCGCCCCACGGATGGCCGAGCCCGATCGCCCCTCCCTGGGGACAGACGACCGGCCGACCTGGCCCGGTGGCCTCGCCGGCCGAGCCGAGCGGGTCCAGCCCCAGCTCGTCCGTGCACCCCAGGACCTGCGCCGCGAACGCCTCGGTGATCTCCAGGATCTCGATGTCGTCCAGAGCCAACCCGGTGCGGGCGAGCAGGTTCCGCACCGCCGGCACCGGTCCCAGCCCGGGCAGGACGGGGTCGAGACCGACCACTGTGCTGGCCGCGACCCGTAGACCGGGAACGCCGAGCTGCTGCCGCACGCTCTCGCTCACCACGGCAACCGCGGCCGCGCCGTCACTGATCCCGCAGGAGTTGCCGGCGGTCACCGAGCCACCGGGCGCGAATGCCGCCGGGAACCGCGCCAGCACCGCCTCGCTCATCCGTGGGCGGGGCCGGTCGTCCCGGCTCACCCCGGCCACGGGGACCAGCTCGTCGTCGAAGACGCCCGCATCCCGGGCTGCCACGCTGAGCCGGTGTGAACGGAGCGCGTAGCCGTCCTGGCGCTGCCGGGTGATTCCGCGCTCGCGTGCGAGGTCCTCTGCGGCGCGGCCCATCTCGGGATCCGGAAACCCAGGGGGAGCGAACGGTGCGCGACCTGGTGGTCCGGTGCTGGCACTCTCCACCCCGCCGGCCAGGACCACGTCGGCCACGCCGCTACCGACCAGCGCTGCGGCCAGCCGGATCGCCTCGAGTCCTGACCCGCACTGCCGGTCCACACCGACTCCGGGCACCTCGACGCCCAGACCGGCGACTGCCGCCACCCGTGCCACATCGCCACCGGGGCCGCGGGCGCAGCCCAGGATCACGTCGTCCACCCGCCGCGCCGCGCAGGGCTGAGTACCGAACAGGTCGGCGACGAGTGCGGCCAGGACCGGCCCGGCCAGCTCGTGGGGCGCCAGGAACCGTTGCCGCGCACGGGGATCCGCTGGCACCGAGATCACCGGTGTCCGCCGGGCGGCGACGATCACTGCATCGCGGGCGACCACGGTCCCTCCACTCGCGGCCCGTCCAGCACCGATCCTGCCAGCAGAGCCAGGTCGACCTTGCCTGCCGGGGTGCGCGGTAGCTCGCCGACCACGTGGTAGCGGATGGGCCGGGCCGCCGCCGGGAGCGTCGAGGCCGCAGCGCGCAGGGCCGACCGCGGGGCAGTCCCACCCGTCGGTCGAACCACGGCCACGACGCGCTGACCGAACCGGTCGTCGGGCGCGGCCAGGCAGACCACCTCGGCCACGCCGTGGACGGCGGCGAGCACCGCCTCGACCTCCGCCAGGTGCACGATGTGACCCGCCACGTTCGCGGCGGCCTTCCGGCCGAGTAGCTGCAGGGCGCCGTCGTCGCGCCAGCGAGCCCGGTCGCCGGCGCTCGCCCACCCGTCGTCGTCCCGCACCGGGACGCCGTCGGCCTCATCGGCCAGGTAGGGCGAGCGCGCCCACAGCACCTCGCCGCGGATCTGCACTTCGACACCGGGGAACGGACGTAGCCCCGAGCCGTCGCCGTCGACGGCCACGAACGACAACTCGGCCGCACCGTAGTACTCGACCAGCCGCACGCCGAGGCGTCCGGCCCGCTCGCGCAGCTCGGGGGAGTGCGCCGCGCCGGCGACCACCGCCGTTCGCAGTCGCCAGGGCACCCCTCGCTCGGCGTCGGCCGCGAGGGCGTGGAGGATCGACTCGAGCACCACCGGGACGGCGTGCAGCCACCTGGAGCGCCGGGCCGCGTCGCGTACGCAGTCGCCGACCCCGCGCCATGGCCCGGTGGCCAGCACCGGGACGCCTGCGGCGAGCCCCTGCCAGACGGCGTACACGGTCATCGTCGAGGACGGAGCGCCGGGCGCCCAGAGCACGTCATCGTGATCGACCGAGTCATCCCGTCCAGGCCCAGCGCCGTCGAGACCGACCACCGCGTTGAGGGGGGACAGGCTGGCCGTCCAGGAGGTCACGCTGCGCCGGATCACGCGGGCCCGACCCGTGCTGCCTGAGGTGATCAGCCGCAGCTCGGTGCCGCCGGCGGCCTGGGCGCCGATCATCGACGCCACCACCGCGACCGGGTCGGTGGCGGGCGGCGCGATGCCCGGGTCGCCGGCCGCTGCCGCCGCCGACGCCAGGGCCAGCAGTCCGGCCCGGGTGACCCGCACGCCGTCCAGGCCGATCATGGCCACGGCGTCCGGCTCGCGCGCGGCGAGGTCGGCCAGGCGCCGGTGCAGGGTGCTCACGCCAGGAAGGCTAGCCCCGCGGCGACTCGACCTCGGACCGTCGTCCGGGCACGATGCCCGGGTAGCCGCGCAGCATCGCGGCGGTGACCACAGCCGAGATCGCCACCTTGACCAGGTCGCCGGGCAGGTAGACCGCCGACCCAGCGGCGGCCGCCGCCAGCGGCAGGTCACCCCGCCAGGCCAGCACGGGCACCCCGAGGGCATAGACGACGGCGATGCCGCCCACGGCGTTGGCGAGGAGTAGCCAGGCCAGCAGCCGCCGGCGACCGGTCGCCGGGCGCCGGGCGACCAGGGTCCCGACGGCAGCGGCGCCGGGCAGCCAGCCGAGCAGGAACCCGGCGCTCGGCCCAGCGAAGACGCCCAAGCCCCCACGGCCACCGGCCAGCCAGGGCATCCCGGCGGCCACCAGGACCAGGAAGACCAACACCGCCAGGGCACCTCGCCGGGCGCCGAGCACCGAGCCGGCCAGCATCACCCCGAGCGTCTGCGCCGTGATCGGCACCGCGGCGCCGAACGGGTAGAGCAGACCGACGGCGCCGAGCACCGCGATCAGGGCGGCGAAGGCGGCGACGAGGGCGAGGTCCCGAGCGCTCACGGCCGGCTCAGCTGGTGAGCTTGTAGTACTGGAAGGTGTTGCAGGAGTCGAGGTCGCCGCTGGCCAGGCCGGTGGTGAACCACCGCTCGCGCTGGACGGCCGACCCGTGGGTCCAGCTTTCGGGGTCGACCCTGCCCTGGACCTTCGCCTGGATACGGTCGTCGCCTACGGCCTGGGCAGCCTCGACCGCGTCGGCGATGTTCTGTTCGGTCAGCCTGATGCTGTTGCCCTCGACCGTCGTGGACAGCTCGGCCCAGACCCCGGCGAAGCAGTCGGCCTGCAGCTCCATCGCGACCGAGAACTCGTTGGACAGGCTCGGGTTGGTCTGCTGGATCCGGCGGACCTGGGGCTCGATGCCCAGCAGGGTCTGCAGGTGGTGGCCGAACTCGTGGGCGGCGATGTAGGCCTGGGCGAAGTCGCCGCTGGCACCGAACTTCTGCTGCAGCACGTCGAGGAAGCCCAGCTCGAAGTAGATCTCCTGGTCGGCCGGGCAGTAGAACGGCCCGACCTCAGCGCCGGCCGGCCCACAGCCGGTTTGGGTGGAGCTGTCGAAGAAGGCCAGCCGTGGGCGGGAGTACTCGATGCCGCGCCGGGCGAACTCCGCCCTCCAGACGTCGTCCGCGACGTTGTACACCTTGATCAACCGGCAGTCCGTGTACTCGTCGAGGGCGCCTGCGCGGTTGCAGCGCTCACTCAGCTGCTCGTAGGTCTCGGCCGAGCTGCCCGCCTGCGGGGCGGCCTCGATCGGGAGCACCGGCGCCTGGCCGCTGCCGCCGCCGACCAGGCTGTACAACAGGAAGATGATCAAGCCGACGATCCCGGTGCCACCACCGATGGCCACTGCGCCGCCCCGACCAGCGCCACGGCGGTCGTCGACCCCACCGACGTCGACACCGGTGTCCTCGAAGTCGATGGGCACGCCGCCTCCTGCCGCTGCTATCCCAATGGTGATCATCACAGCAGCACATACCGTATCTTGTGGGCGGCCACACACCCCCCGATCGGCGGGTGGGCGGTGCACGGGTGAGGTGGCGGTCCGAAGCCGCCGCGACGTCCGCCTACGATGGAGCATCGCGTCCCGCGGCCAGTGGGCCCGCCACGTGTGCCAGCCGAGCCAGGAGACCCCGTCATGATCGTCGCCCACGACGTCGAGCTGCGTGCCGGGGCTCGGCTGCTGCTGGACCACGCGACGTTCCGGGTGGGTCCGGGGGATCGGATCGGGTTGGTCGGTCGTAACGGGGCCGGCAAGACCACGCTCACCCGGGTGCTCGCGGGGCAGACTCAGCCTGCTGCGGGCACCGTGACCCGCGCCACAGAGGTCGGCTACCTGCCGCAGGACCCGCGCACCGGTGACCTGGACCAGCTCGCCATGGACCGGGTGCTCTCCGCCCGCGGGCTCGACGAGATCGTGCGCCGCGTGCGCCGCGCCGAGGGCGAGATGGCCAGCGCCGTCGCCGAGACGCGGGACGCTGCGATGGCTCGCTACGCGCGGCTGGACGCCGAGTTCACGGCTCGCGGCGGCTACACGGCCGAGAGCGAGGCGGCGACGATCTGTGCCAGTCTGGCCCTGCCCGATCGGGTGCTGACCCAGCCGCTCGGGACCCTGTCCGGTGGCCAGCGGCGCCGCGTGGAGCTGGCCCGGATCCTCTTCTCCGGTGCGCAGACCCTGCTGCTGGACGAGCCGACCAACCACCTGGACGCCGACTCGATCGCTTGGCTGCGTGGGGTGTTGGGGGCCTGGTCCGGCGGCCTGGTCGTGATCAGCCACGACGTGGACCTGCTGGACGCCTGCGTCAACAAGGTCTTCCACCTCGACGCCAACCGTTGCGAGCTCGACCTGTACAACCTCGGCTGGACCGCGTACCTGGCCCAGCGCGAGACGGACGAACGCCGCCGGCGCCGGGAGCGGGCCAACGCCGAGAAGAAGGCGGGCGCCCTGCTCGCTCAGGCCGACAAGATGCGCGCCAAGGCGACCAAGGCCACCGCGGCCCAGCACATGGCCCGTCGGGCCACTCGCCTGCTCGAGGGCGTCGAGACGGAGCGGCGGGTCGACCGGGTTGCCAGACTGCGGTTTCCGGAGCCGGCCGGGTGCGGCCGAACCCCGCTTCAGGCCACCGGCCTGTCCAAGAGCTACGGCAGCACCGAGGTGTTCACCGACGTCGACCTGGCCATCGACCGCGGCAGCCGGGTCGTGGTGCTCGGGCTGAACGGTGCCGGCAAGACCACCCTGCTGCGTCTGCTGGCCTCCGTCGAGGAGGCCGACACCGGCGAGGTGGTTCGAGGTCACGGACTACGGATCGGCTACTACGCACAGGAGCACGAGACCCTGGACCTCGACCGCACGGTGCTGGAGTGCATGCGGACCGCGGCGCCCGACCTGGGCGACACCGGGGTCCGCGGCGTCCTCGGGTCATTCCTGTTCTCCGGCGACGACGTCGACAAGCCTGCTGCGGTGCTCTCGGGCGGGGAGAAGACCCGGCTGGCCCTGGCCACCCTGGTCGTCTCCGGGGCGAACGTGCTGCTGCTCGACGAGCCGACCAACAACCTGGACCCGGCCAGCCGGGCCGAGGTCCTGTCGGCGCTGCGCACCTATCGCGGGGCCGTCGTCCTGGTCACCCACGACGAGGGGGCGGTGCAGGCTCTCGAGCCGGAGCGGGTGATCCTGCTGCCCGACGGAGACGAGGACATGTGGGGCAGGGACTACCTCGAGCTGGTGGCGCTCGCCTGAGGATGGTTGGTGCTTCTCCTACCGCGCAGCGCTGTTGATGATGGCATAATCCGTTGTCACGTGATCAACGACCGGGGTCGTGACCCGGGCTCTGACGGCGAGGAGCTGAAGGCCGGACGCCGAGGCACCGTGACCCGCACGACGGGGAACCGACCGGCGGACACGGGGTCTCAGGAGGAGGACCTTCGGGCTCATCGGCCATGCGGCCCGGGATCTCGGGGGTTCTTTGGTCGCTACCGATGGTGGTCCCGCATCGACTACACGCCAAGGAGGAGCAGTGAGCGACACTGTGAAGAAGGGCGCTCGAATCACCGGAACGGATCGCACCAAGCTCGCCGGTGAACTCACCAAGAAGTACACCAACGGCGCCAGCATCCGCGCGCTCGCCGAGTCCACCGGCCGCTCGTACGGCTTCGTGCATCGCCTCCTGACCGAGAACGACGTGCAGCTGCGTAGCCGGGGAGGCGCGACGCGCGGCAAAGCGAAGCGCTGATGGTGCGGGGGTCGGCGCCTGGTGATCCGGTCCGCAACGGATCACCGGGCGACGGGGGGCCCCCGAGCCGTCAGGAGCTCGACGAGGTCTCGCTGCGCGTGATCGTCTCCGGGCGCCGAGCCGACGTCGTGCTCGACGACCCCCGACGTCACAACCCGCAGACGCCCGCCACGTGGCGGGCATTGGTGCGTTTGGCGCAGTGGCTCGATGGCCGCGTGGACGTGGTCGTGCTGCGCGCGGTCGGACCGTCGTTCTCCGCAGGACTCGACCGGTCGGCCCTCGACCCGTCCTCCCCGGACGGCGTTGCGCACCTCGCCACGCTCCCGCAGGCCGCGGCCGCGGCCACGATCGCCACCTACCAGGAGGCGTTCTGGCGGTGGTCGTCCTCCTCGTTCGTCAGCATCGCCGCCGTGCACGGCCATGCCATCGGAGCCGGGTGCCAGCTCGCACTGGCCTGCGACCTGCGGGTCGCGGCCGAGGACGTGCAGTTCGCGGTCCGGGAGCCGGCCCTGGGACTGGTGCCTGATCTCGGCGGGACCGGAGCCCTGGTGGCGATCCTGGGCTACGCCCGGGCGCTGGAGATCTGCGCCACCGGCCGTGCCGTCGGCGCCGAGGAGGCACTGCGCCACGGCGTGGTGCAGCAGGTGGTTCCCCGGGCCGACCTGCTCGCTGCGGTGGACGCCATGGCCGCCCCCTTCCTCGGGGAGCACTGCGCGGCCGTCCTGGCCACCCGTGACCTCCTGCGCCGGGTCGTCGAGACATCGGTGGGCTCCGGGGCGGACTCCGGCCAGCTCGCCGCCGAGCGGGCGGCCCAGGTCCGGCGGATCGCGGCCCTCGCCGCCCAGCGGCGCGGCGAGTCGACCGAGGGGCCCGGGCAGCGGGAAGTCTGACGGGCCCTGCGTGGTTGACGCCCGTCAGCAGCGGGTAGCGGTCCTGCCCGCCAGGTGTAGGGGAGTCTGCAGGAAGGAACGGGTGCGCGGTGTCCGGTCACTCGACGTGGTCCACGCTGCGTTCCTACAGCCGGGACCCCAGCGTGGCGCAGCGCCGCCTGGCGCCCGGGACCTGGCGCCGGGTCCTCGGCTATGCCGTCCCCTACCGGCGCTGGATCGTCGCGTTCCTCGTCCTGGTGGTTCTCGACGCGGCCTTCGTGGTGATCACGCCGCTGCTGTTCCGGCAGATCGTCGACGACGGCGTGACCGCCGGCGACCGGGGGGTGGTCGTCCGACTCTCGCTGGTGGTCGCGGGTCTGGCCGTCCTGGACGCCGGTGCCTCGCTGGTCCAGCGCTGGCTCTCCTCGCGGATCGGTGAGGGGCTGATCTACGACCTGCGGACCCAGGTGTTCGGGCACGTGCTGCGCCAACCGGTGGCGTTCTTCACCCGGGCCCAGACCGGTGCCCTGGTCTCCCGGCTGAACAACGACGTGATCGGCGCGCAGCAGGCGTTCACCTCGACTCTGTCCGGGGTGGTCTCCAACGTCGTCTCGCTGGTGCTGGTCGCCGGGGCCATGCTGTACCTGTCCTGGCAGATCACCGTGGCCTCCCTGCTGCTTCTGCCGCTGTTCCTGCTGCCGGCCCGGCGGGTCGGGGCCCGGCTGGCCCACCTCACCCGGGAGTCGATGCAGCTCAACGCCGAGCTCGGCAGCCGGATGACCGAGCGGTTCAACGTGGCGGGGGCGCTGCTCGTCAAGCTGTTCGGGCGACCACGCTCCGAGGACGAGCAGTTCGCCGACCGGGCCGGCCGGGTGCGGGACATCGGGGTGCGGATCGCGATGTCCAACCGGATCTTCTTCACCGCCCTGACCCTGGTGGCCTCGCTGGCCACCGCCCTGGTCTACGGTGTCGGCGGCCTGCTCACGGTGGACGGTCAGATGACGGTGGGCACCCTGCTGGCCCTGGCCGCGTTGCTCAGCCGCCTCTACGGGCCGCTCACCGCGCTGTCCACCGTCCGGATCGACGTGATGACGGCGCTGGTCAGCTTCGAGCGGGTCTTCGAGGTGCTCGACCTGACGCCGCTGGTGGCCGACCGGCCCGGGGCGGGGAACCTGCCCCCGGGCCCGCTCTCGGTCGAGTTGGACCGGGTCTCGTTCCGGTACCCGAGCGCCGACGAGGTCTCCCTGGCCTCCCTGGAGGTGGTCGCGGCCGCTGACCGGTCAGCCGGCTCCGAGGTGCTGCACGAGGTGAGCCTGCGCGCGGCGCCGGGACAGATGCTCGCCCTGGTCGGTCCGAGCGGTGCCGGCAAGACCACGATCACCGCCTTGGTCGCCCGGCTGTACGACGTCACCTCGGGCAGCGTGCGGATCGGTGGGTGCGACGTCCGCGAGGTGCTCCAGTCCTCGCTGCACGACGCCGTCGGCGTGGTGACCCAGGATGCGCACCTGTTTCACGACACGGTGCGGGCCAACCTGCTCTACGCCCGCCCCGAGGCCGGCGAGGACGACATCGTCCGCGCCCTGCGTGACGCGCAGGTGTGGAACCTGGTCTCCTCGCTGCCCGAGGGGCTGGACACCGTGGTCGGCGACCGCGGTCACCGGCTCTCCGGTGGTGAGAAGCAGCGGATCGCCCTGGCCCGGCTGCTGCTCAAGGCACCCGGGGTGGTGATCCTCGACGAGGCCACCGCGCACCTCGACTCGGAGTCTGAGCTGGCGGTGCAGCAGGCCCTGGACCGGACCCTGGCCGGACGCACCGCGCTGGTGATCGCCCACCGGCTCTCGACGGTCCGAGCAGCCGACCTGATCGCTGTGATCGACGACGGCCGGGTGGTGGAGCAGGGCCGCCATGAACAGCTGCTGGCCGCCGGCGGGCTGTACGCGGACCTGTACCGGACCCAGTTCGCAGACCAGCAGGAGCCGGCCTGGCCTCAGATCGAGCGGGTCAGCCCGCCGTCGACGGCGAGCACCGAACCGGTGACGTAGCTGGCCGCAGGGGAGAGCAGGAATACCGCCGGACGGGCCAGCTCGAGCGGGTCGCCGTAGCGGCGCAGGGCGACCCGTTGCTCGTTCTCTCGCCGGGTCGCCTCGCCCGCAGCGGCGTCGTCGAGCTCCCGGGCCCGCTCGGTGTCGAGGTAGCCGGGCAGCAGCACGTTCACCCGCACGTTGCGCGACCCCAGCTCCTCGGCCATCGTCCGCGCGGCCATGGCCAGGCCCGGTCGCAGCCCGTTGGCGAGTGCCTGGCCGGGCTGCGGTTCGCGAACCGAGGCCGACATCATGAACAGCACCGATCCGCCCTCGGTGGACACATGCGCCGCCACGGTACGCGCCAGCCGTAGCGGGCCCAGGAATGCCGAGTCGAAGGCCAGACGCCAGTCGCCGTCCTGGGTATCACCGAGCCGGTGGGCCGGCGGCTCGCCGATGCCGATGAGAACGCCGTCCAGGCGACCGTAGCGGGCCACAGCGGCGCCGGTGAGACAGGTGTCCATGCCCGGCTCGCTGATGTCGCCGGACAGGGCGATGGCCCGCTCGGGGCCGCCGAGCAGGGCGGCGGTGGTCGCCAGTGCCGGGCCGTCGCGGCCGCTCAGTACCAGCCTGGCCCCTTCACCGACCAGCTGCAGGGCACACGCCCGGCCCAGCCCGCGCGAGGCCCCGGCCAGGACGTAGACGCGGTCACTCAGACCAAGATCCATGCGGCGCACCCCATCGGCTCGGAACGTGCCCGAGGCACGTATGGTCTATCGAGTCCGGCCGACGCCGCCTTGAGCCCTTGCGCTTCACGCGAGGTGGCTCATTCCAGAACCCGGTCCTCCCACTCCTCGTCGACCGAGCGGCGCCGGCCAGCGGTCGCCGGGGGGAGCGTGCCGGCCCGGAGCCGCACCTCACGCAGCAGGTAGTACCCGAGCACGAGGTAGGCGACGACGGCGAACGCCCACCATTGGACGGCGTAGGCCAGGTGCGGTCCCAGACCCTGGTCGGGCCGGGGCAGCGGGAGGAGGCCGGCGCTCGAGGGATCGTCGAGCCGCACCGAGGACTCGGCCAGCACTCCGTAGGCCTGGTACATCCGCTCGCCGAGGGGATCGCCGATCTGCTCGGAGATCCGGGGCAGGTCGATCCTCAGCTGCTGACCGGCCGGTGGGGTGCGGTCCAGGCCTGGCTCGCCCGGCCGCAGCCGGACCACGAGGTCGACGGTTCCCGTGGGCGGGTCGGGGACGACGTCCGGCGCCGCCCCGGTCCGGCCGTTCGGGACCCAGCCTCGGTCGACCATGAGGACCTCGCCGCCGGCCATTCGCAACGGCACCAGGACCTCGAAGCCATAGACACCATCGAGGGGACGGTTGCGCACCAGCACGGTCTCCTGCGGCTGGTAGCGGCCGGTGACGGTGACGGGGGTCCACTGCTCGCTGTCCGCCAGCGGCTCCGAGGGGGCCAGCAGCACGTCGTCCAGCGGCACCGGGGCGGCGTCGTAGTTGGCGTCGATGCGCTCGTTGCGCAGCACCTTGCCCTCGTGCCGCCCGTACTGCCAGCGACCCAGGACGGAGAAGATCGCGGACAGCGCGATCACCCCGACCAGGGCGAGCAGCCAGCCGCGCTCGAGGAGCAGACGCAGGCAGGCGCGAGCCTCCTGCCAGGACATCACGCGCGCATTCTCCCAAGAGGTGGACGCCGGGCGGCCACGGGGGGGAGGCCGCCCGGCGTCCTGGGCGTACCCCGAACGGGGGGACAGGGGTACGCGGGCGCCAGTATGGCACCGAGACACGTTCGTGTACGGAGGATTCACCGCGGGACCCATCGCGTCGGCGGACCTGACCTCAGGGCCGGCAGTGACCTCAGGGCCGGCAGTGACCTCAGGGCCGGCAATGACCTCAGGGTTCGGCGCGGTCGCGAGGGACGGGAACGCTCGCCGCGCTCAACGCCGGCCGGTTGACCTCGACCGACACCGAGTCCAGCGTCGAACGGCGTCCCTTACCGGCGTTGGCCATGACGACGGCGACGTAGGGGAGAAGTATCGCTCCCAGGGCGAACGCCCATCGCACCGGGTGGTCGATCACCAGCACCAGGATCAGGCAGACGGTGCGGATGCTCATCGAAATCACGTAGCGGCGCACCCGTCCGTCGAGGTCCTCGCTGTGCGCGCGGGGTACAGCGGTGATGCGGTGCACGGTGCCGTCATCACCCGCCCGGTAGGCCATGGCCTCTACGGTAGGGCCCTGGATGAGTCACTGCACCCGAGGACTCGACCCGTGCCCTCGTTCTCGGCCCCGGCGGGTGGGGAGTCCCTCGTCGTCGGCACGCCTGCGGGCCTGTCCGTCGGTCTCTGACCGGGTTGATCACCCCAACAGCGGGACCGCCACGATCAGCGGGAAGCGCCATGCCCGGCTGACCATCCTTGGCGCACGGCTCACCGGTCTCGCGATGCTGCTCACCAGGCGCCGCGACGTGACCTGACGCCCGTATCCTCCTCAAGCACCGACACCGGCTCGTTCAGCCGGGCGCCCCCTGCGAGAAGGAGCACGCTCATGGCCCGTAGCGTCCTGGTCACCGGCGGTAGTCGCGGCATCGGACTGGCCATCGCGCGGGCGATGGCGTCGGACGGCGACGCGGTCGCCGTCACCTATCGCACCGGTCGGGCGCCCGAGGATCTCCTCGGGGTCTCCTGCGACGTCACCGACACCGCGTCGGTGGATGCCGCCTTCGGCGAGGTGGAGACGGCGCAGGGTCCGGTCGAGGTGCTGGTCGCCAACGCCGGGATCACCCGGGACCAGCTCATGCTGCGGATGAGCGACGAGGACTGGCACACCGTGATCGACACCAACCTCACCGGTGTCTTCCGCTGCACCCGGCGGGCCGCGAAGGGCATGGTCCGGATGCGACGGGGCCGGATCGTCCTCGTCTCCAGCGTGGTCGGCCTCTACGGCGGCCAGGGTCAGGCGAACTACGCGGCGAGCAAGGCCGGCCTGGTCGGCATGGCCCGCTCGATCGCCCGTGAGCTGGGCGGGCGCGGGATCACCGCCAACGTGGTCGCCCCCGGGTTCGTCGAGACCGACATGACCGCCGCGCTGACGCCCGAGCGGCGCGAGGCCTACGCCGGGCTGATCCCCGCCGGCCGGTTCGGAACCACCGACGAGATCGCCCACGCCGTCCGCTTCCTCGCCTCGGACGCCGCCGGCTACGTCAACGGGGCAGTGCTCCCGGTCGACGGCGGGCTCGGCATGGGCCACTGACCGGTTCATCCCCGGTGCCGACCGATCGGCTCCGCCGGACGTCCCCGGCACCGACCAACGAAAGGAGAGCCGCGATGGCTCTGCTCGACGGCAAGAACCTCCTCGTGACCGGCGTCCTGACCGACGCCTCGATCGCGTTCCACGTGGCCAAGCTGGCCCAGCAGGAGGGTGCCGAGGTCGTGCTCACCTCGTTCGGGCGGCAGATGAAGATCACCCAGGCGGTGAGCCGACGACTGCCGCGCCCGGCCCCGGTGGTGGAGCTGGACGTCACCGACAGCGGCCATCTCGACGCCCTGGCCGGCGCCGTGCAGCAGCACCTACCCAGTCTGGACGGCGTGCTGCATTCGATCGGGTTCGCCCCGCCGAGCGCCCTGGGCGGTGGCTTCCTGGAATGCCCCTGGGAGGACGTCGCCACCGCCGTGCACATCTCGGCCTTCTCGCTGAAGTCGCTCGCGGCGGCCGCCCTGCCGCTGATGGGTGCCGGTGGCAGCGTGGTCGGACTCACCTTCGACGCCAGCGTCGCCTGGCCGGTCTATGACTGGATGGGCGTGGCCAAGGCGGCCTTCGAGTCGACGTCGCGCTACCTCGCCCGAGACCTGGGTCCGCGCGGGATCCGGGTCAACCTGGTCGCGGCGGGTCCGCTGCGGACGATGGCCGCCAAGTCCATTCCGGGCTTCACCGCCTTCGAGGACACCTGGCCCGAGCGTGCCCCGCTCGGCTGGGACATCGCCGACCCCACCGCCACGGCCAAGGCGTGCGTGGCACTCCTGTCACCCTGGTTCCCGGCCACGACCGGTGAGATCGTCCACGTCGACGGCGGGTTCCATGCCATCGGCTAGCCCGCCCAGCGCCTCGATCACGTGGCCCCTGGCCGGAGGCGTCTCCCGCGGCGGCCGCGGCGTGATCCGCCGGCTGGTGCTGCTCCGCCACGCCAAGTCGGCCTACCCCTCCGGCGTGCCCGATCACGACCGGCCGCTGGCCGGCAAGGGCCGGCGCAACGCCCAGGCCGCCGGCGACTGGTTCGTCGCGGAGGGCCCCGCGCTCGACCTGGTGCTGTGTTCGGACGCGCAGCGCGCGCGGCACACGTGGGAGATCGTCGCCACGGCGCTCGACCCTCCGCCGCCCATGCGGCTGGAGCCGCTGCTGTACGGTGCCGACCCCGAGGAGGTCCTGGACCTGGTGCAGTCCTGCGATGACGCGGTCCACACAGTGGCCCTGGTCGGGCACGAGCCGACCCTGTCCGCCACCACGCTTGCGCTCGCCGGTCCCGGATCGGATCCGAACGCCCTGGCCCGGGTTGCGACGAAGTTCCCGACCAACGCCCTCGCCGTCCTGCGGCTGACCGGCAGCTGGCGCACCGTCCAGCCGGGAAAGGCGGTCCTGGAGCGGTTCGAGGTGCCGCGCGTCTGACGCGCGGGCGATCAGCGGTGGCCCGTGTTCACCTCGTCACGCCAGGCCAGCCAGTCGCTGATCATGCCCAGGTCGTAGTGCGGGCCGGTGAGCCCGATCGTGAACAGGGTGAACCCGGCCCCGAGCAGGGCTGCACCGGCGTCGTCCGGGCCGTCCTGCACACCGGTCGAGCGTTCGATCTCGCCGGAGTCGCGACCCTCGGTGCGGCACCACTCGTCGAGGATGCCTGCCTTGCGGATGAGGGTGGGCGGCGACCCGAAGCCATGCCAGATGTCGGCGTGCCGGGCCGTATACCGCAGTGTCTTGCGCTCCCCGCCGCCGCCGATCAGCACGGGGATGTCACGCAGCGCGGGCGGGTTCAGCGCTGCCCAGCGTTTCTCGATCCGGGGCATGGCCTGCTCCAGGTCGGCCAGCCGCGACCCCGGTGTACCGAAGTCATAGCCGTACTCGGCATAGTCGCGCTCGAACCATCCGGCACCGATGCCCAGGATCAGCCGGCCGCCGCTGATGTGGTCGACCGTGCGGGCCATGTCGGCGAGGAGCTCGGGGTTGCGGTAGCTGTTGCAGGTGACCAGGGCGCCGATCTCGACCCGTGACGTCGCCTCGGCCCAGGCACCGAGCATCGTCCAGCACTCGAAGTGCTTGCCGTCCGGTTCCCCGTAGAGGGGGAAGAAGTGGTCCCAGTTGAACGCCACGTCGACACCCGCCTCCTCGGCGGCGACCAGCGCCCGCCGGATCTCGGCGTAGTCGGCGTGCTGAGGCTGAAGCTGGACTGCGATCCGGACGGGACGGCGGCGGGCGCTGTCGGGTGTGACATTCTCGGTGCTCATACCGGGATGATTCCCCCCTTGTCGACGACGGTGATCCCGGAGTCGGTGACCAGGAAGCCCCGCTCGCGGTCCTCGTCGGGGTCCATGCCGACTCGGGCGCCCTCGGGCACGACGACGTTCTTGTCGAGGATGGCCCGACGGACGACGGCGTGCCGACCGATCTCGACGTTGTCCATCAGAACAGCGTCACTGACCGTGGCCCAGGAGTGCACCCCCACGTTGGGGGACAGGACCGAGTTCTCGACCAAGGCGCCCGAGACGACGCACCCGGGGGAGACGATCGAGTTGACCGAGTGGCCGATCCGGCCGTGCCAGCCGTGCACGAACTTGGCCGGAGGCCATGGCCCCAGATGGGTGTAGATCGGCCACTCGTAGTTGTAGAGGTTGAACACCGGGTGCACGGAGACCAGGTCCATCTGTGCCTCGAAGTAGGCGTCCAGGCTTCCCACGTCGCGCCAGTAGTCGCGGTCGCGGTCGGTGGAACCGGGTACATGGTTGTCGATGAAGTCGTAGACGCCGGCCTCGCCGCGATCGACGAAGTACGGAACGATGTCGCCGCCCATGTCGTGCTTGGAGGTCTCCAGGTCGGCGTCGGCGGTGACCGCCTCGATCAGTGCGTCGGTGTCGAAGACGTAGTTGCCCATCGAGGCGAGGACCTGGTCCGGGGCGTCGACGAGCCCTGCGGGATTGGTGGGCTTCTCGAGGAACTCGGCGATCCGGCGCCGGTCGTCCGCGGCGGCCTGGATCACGCCGAACTGGTCGGCCAGCGAGATCGGCTGACGGATCGCGGCGACCGTGCACGGTGCCCCGGACTCGCGGTGAGCGTCGACCATCTGGGAGAAGTCCATGCGGTACACGTGGTCGGCGCCGACCACGACGATGATGTCCGGCTTCTCGTCGCGCACCAGGTTCAGGCTCTGGAAGATCGCGTCGGCGCTGCCCAGGTACCAGCGCTTGCCGACCCGCTGCTGGGCGGGCACCGGTGCGACGTAGTTCCCGAGCAACGTCGACAGTCGCCAGGCCTGGGAGATGTGCCGGTCCAGGCTGTGCGACTTGTACTGGGTCAGCACCACGACGTGGAGGTACCCGGCGTTGATGATGTTGGTGAGAGCGAAGTCGACCAACCGGTAGACGCCGCCGAACGGGACGGCGGGCTTGGCCCTGTCGGCGGTGAGCGGCATCAGTCGCTTGCCCTCGCCGCCTGCGAGAACGATTGCCATGACCCTCGGATTCGCCATGGCGCCGACCCTATGACCTCGGTGCCTTCTCGCACTACGGTGACTGCCGTGCGCATCGATCTGTTGACCAGGGAGTACCCGCCGGATGTCTACGGTGGGGCCGGCGTCCACGTCGAGAACCTCGCCGCGGTGCTCCGCAGCCGCGTTGAGGTCCGGGTGCGGGCGTTCGGCCCGCCGCGCGCGGAGGAGGGCGTCACCGGATACGCCGACCTCACCGGGCTCGCCGAGGCGAACGCCGCGCTGCGCACGTTCGGGGTGGACCTGGCGATGGCGGCCGACTGCGAGGGGGCGGACGTCGTCCACTCCCACACCTGGTACGCCAACCTCGCCGGGCACCTGGCCGGCCTGCTCTACGACGTGCCGCACGTGCTGTCGGCGCACAGCCTGGAGCCGTTGCGGCCATGGAAGGCCGAGCAGTTGGGCGGCGGGTACGCGCTTTCATCCTGGGCCGAGAAGACGGCCTACCTCGGGGCCGCGGCGGTGATCGCGGTGAGCGCCGGGATGCGCGAGGACATCCTGCGCAGCTACCCCGACGTCGACCCGGGCAAGGTGCAGGTCGTCCACAACGGCATCGACCTGTCCGGCTGGGCGCGCGATGAGAAGCCGGAGGCTGTCCGGGGGATGGGCATCGACCCGGACCGGCCCAGCGTGGTCTTCGTCGGCCGGATCACCCGGCAGAAGGGACTGCCCTACCTGTTGCGCGCGGCCCGGCTGTTGCCGCCGGAGGTACAGCTGGTCTTCTGCGCCGGGGCTCCGGACACCAAGGAGATCATGGCCGAGGTGAGCGGCCTGGTCGCCGAGCTGCAGACCGAGCGCAGCGGCGTGGTCTGGATCGAGCGGATGCTCCCGCGCGACGAGCTGTGCCGAGTCCTGTCCTCGGCGACCACCTTCGTCTGCCCGTCGGTCTACGAGCCCCTCGGGATCGTCAACCTCGAGGCCATGGCCTGCGAGGCGGCCGTGGTCGGCACGGCCACCGGCGGTATCCCGGAGGTGGTCGACGACGGCGTGACCGGTCGGCTGGTGCCGATCGACCAGGTGCAGGACGGGACCGGTACGCCGCGCGATCCCGACGCCTTCGTCGCCGATCTCGCCGCTGTTCTCGCCGAGGTCACCGCCGACCCCGATCGGGCGCGGCAGATGGGCCGGGCCGGGCGGGTCCGTGCCGAGGAGCACTTCTCCTGGGAGGCCATCGCCGACCGCACCGTCGAGGTGTACCGGTCCGTCCAGCGCTGATCAGGCGGACGGCCGGGATCGACCCGACGCGACGGCACGCGCCGACGACTACTCGTGCGGGCCGGCCGCGGCAGCCACGGCGTGCCGGGCGACGCCGTCCAGCTCGCGCAGACTGGCGCGTCGCTGCTGCGCCTCCCAGCCGCTGACCGCCCCGCCATCGTCGTCCAGCGCCAGGTCGATGATCGCACGCAGCCGCAGTCCGGTGGTGAGCACCTGCACAGCCCGGCCGGGCCAGGTCGGTGGCAACGCCGTCGGGTCGAGGACGGCGCCGCTCAGGTCGTCCCAGAGCTCGGCGACCTCTGGGCGCCATCGTGCCACGTCGAGATCGCCCAGCACCGAGGTGGCCGCGGCCAGCGCCCGACGCAGGCGTCGGTCCGCCTCGCCCAGGTCGGTCACCGCGAGGTGCGGGCGCCAGTGCACCGGGTGCACCGTCCAGGTGACCAGGGTGCCGGGCTCCAGCTGCGAGCCGAAGCCGGCCGCCTGCGGGACGACGCCGAACGCCGGGGGCGGGGCGGCGGCGCTCGGCAGGCTGCCTGAGACGGTGACCGCGCACTCGCCGACGTCGCAGGCCAGGGAGTTGAACTCCGGTGGTCCGGGCAGTCCGCTGACATCACCGGGAACGGGCAGGACCACGCGCAGAGCCGTCACCCCCGAATCGGCCAGGAGCCCGACCAGCTCTGGCAGCGGATGGTGCTCGCCGCCCGATCCGGGGTCGACGTCGCCGGGCCCCCGGACCGCGCGGACCAGATCGGCGAGCTCGGCCCGACCGGTCAACACCGCGCTCGCCCAGGTCGCCAACCGGACCGTGCGCGGCACGAAGAGCACGGCTGCAGCGTACGGCGCCGCCGGGGCGACCCGATCCCCTAGGGTCGAGGAATGGCAGACGTGCTCGACCTGACCGGGGTCGGCGTGGTGCGCGACGGTGTCCGGCTGCTCGAGGACATCACCTGGCGGGTAGAGGACGGCGAGCGGTGGGTGGTGCTGGGCCCCAACGGGGCGGGCAAGACCACGTTGCTGCAGATCGCCGGCGCGCGGATGCATCCCAGCGAGGGGTCGGCGCGGGTGCTCGGCGAGCGGCTCGGAGAGGTCGACGTCTTCGAGCTACGGCCACGGATCGGCCTGTCCAGCGCCGCGTTCGCCGACAGCCTCCCGGCACACGAGCGGGTGGAGGACGTCGTCCTCACCGCGGCCTACGCGGTCGCCGGGCGCTGGCGGGAGGACTACGAGGACCTCGACCATCGTCGCGGAGGCGACCTGCTCGCCGCCTTCGGGGTCGCCCACCTCGCCGAGCGGACCTTCGGCACCCTCAGCGAGGGCGAGCGCAAGCGGGTACAGCTGGCCCGCTCGCTGATGACCGACCCCGAGCTCCTGCTGCTGGACGAGCCGGCCGCCGGGCTCGACCTGGGCGGCCGGGAGACCCTGGTGGCCGACCTCGCCGAGCTGGCCGGCGACCGGCGCTCTCCAGTGATCGTTCTGGTCACCCATCACGTCGAGGAGATCCCGCCCGGGTTCACCCACGCCCTGCTGATGCGTGATGGCCGGATGACCGCGGCGGGCCGGCTCGAGGAGGCGCTCACCGACGATGTGCTCACCGACACGTTCGACGTGCCGTTGCGAGTGCAGCGAACCGGGAACCGCTGGACTGCCTACAAGCGTATGAGTCTGTAGGGTCCTAATCAGGATCCGGCAACGGCTCCTGACTTCGAGGCCGTCGATCGGGGAGGTATCCGTGGACTGGGCTCGCGACTCGCTCGGGCTCCTGTGGGTGGCGTTGGCGATCGCCGCAGGGGTGATCGAGATGTTCACCCTGGATTTCATCTTCCTGATGGTCGCCGGCGGAGCGCTGGTGGCGGCCGGCGTGGCGGGCCTCAGCGGTAGCATCACCCTCTCGACGCTGGCCTTCGCCGTGGCGACGGTGGCGCTGATGCTCGGTGCCCGACCCCCGCTTCATCGCTACATGAAGCGGCAGGTGCCGGCCATGACGATGCACACCGACGCCCTGGTCGGCCGCACCGCCACGGCGCTCACCGCGATCGACAGCAGCGGCCAGATCAAGCTGGCCGGCGAGCTGTGGAGCGCTCGGATGGAGGACGGCCACGAGCCGGCCCCTGCCGGGAGCACCGTGCACGTCGCGAGGATCGACGGCGCCACGGCCGTGGTCACCGTCCTACCCAGCACCCCCGCCCGTCATCCGAACCCCCAGTAGCCGGCGACAGACGTCGTCAGCCCTCCACAAGCGGAGCCGAACACCATGGACACCTCCGGAATCGTCGCCATCGTCGTCCTGCTGCTGCTCGTTCTTTTCGTGTTCACCACGATCTCCCGAGCGGTGCGGATCGTGCCACAGGCGACCTCGGTGATCATCGAGCGGCTGGGACGGTACTCCCGCACGCTCACGCCGGGTCTGCACTTCCTGGTTCCCTTCGTCGACCGGCCGCGGGCCGTGGTGGACCTACGCGAGCAGGTGGTCAGCTTCGCCCCGCAGCCGGTGATCACTTCCGACAACCTCGTGGTGAGCATCGACACGGTGATCTACTTCCAGCCCACCGATCCGAAGTCGGCCGTCTACGAGATCGCCAACTACATCCAGGGCATCGAGCAGCTGACGGTCACCACGTTGCGCAACGTGATCGGGTCGCTCGACCTGGAGCAGACGCTGACCAGCCGGGACAACATCAACGCCCAGCTGCGCGGGGTGCTGGACGAGGCGACCGGCCGCTGGGGGATCCGCGTCAACCGGGTCGAGCTCAAGGCGATCGACCCGCCGGCCAGTGTGCAGGACTCGATGGAGAAGCAGATGCGCGCCGAGCGTGACCGGCGGGCGGCGATCCTCAACGCCGAGGGAGTCAAGCAGTCCCAGATCCTCACGGCCGAGGGCGACAAGCAGTCCTCGATCCTGCGCGCCGAGGGCCAGGCGCAGGCCGCGATCCTGCAGGCCCAGGGTGAGGCGCGGGCGATCCAGCAGGTCTTCGACGCGATCCACCGCGGCAACCCGGACTCCAAGCTGCTCGCCTACCAGTACCTGCAGGTGCTTCCGCAGATCGCCAACGGTCCGTCGAACAAGGTCTGGATCGTGCCGAGCGAGCTGACGCAGGCGTTGCGCGGGATCGGCAACGCCCTCGGCGGCAGCTCGGACGAGGAGGGCACCTGGTCGCCGGGTGCGACGACCGGCTCGGGCCTTGCCGCCGATCTGCATGTCCCCACGCTGGAGGACCCGCAGTCCGCGCTGAACCGGGCCCGGGCCGAGGCCGCCGGCGCGGCCGCGGACGCCGAGGGCGCCACCCGTCAGGCCACGTCGCGCCCGATGGGCAAGGTGCCGCCGACGCAGGAGCAGCCGCTCACCCAGCCGCCCGGTCAGTGACCTTCTGGGTGATCGCCCGCTCGGTGGCCAGCACCAGGTCCACGTACCACTGGGCGTGGTTGTAGGCGAGCAGTGCCCTGCGCACCCCCGCCGCGGAACCGTCAAGGCCGCTGGCGCACAGGTAGGCGGCTGCGCTGGGGATGGCGTCGGCGTAGTTCCACGCATCGGCGATGCCGTCGCCGTCTCCGTCCACTCCGTAGGACGCGAACGTCGCCGGCATGAACTGCATCGGTCCGACCGCGCCGGCCGAAGACGGTCCGTTGGACCGGCCATGACCGCTCTCGACCTGCCCGAGCGCCGCCAGCAGGGTCCAGCGAAGGCCGGTGCATCGGCCGGCCGCGGCCCGGTAGGACGCCTCGTAGTCGGGCGGGATCGCCAACGCCGACCCGGCGCCGGCCGCGGCGGGGCCGGGAGATCGGGCGGCCAGCGCCCGTGCCGCGGCGAGCTCGGCCGCCGCCTTCTCGGCTGCGGCCAACCGCTGTGCCGTGGCGGACAGGGTGTCCAAATCCGCTTGCGCCTGGGCGAGCACCCGCGCCGCGGCCTCGGACTCCTCGCTGAACCGGGCCAGGGCGGCGCCCAGGTGCTGGTCGGCCTGGTCGGCCGCGGCCTGGCGCCGAGCGGCGACCTCCTGGTCGCGACGCATCCTCCTCACCTCGGCGGCGCCGACCCGGACGACGTCGGCCCCGATCCGCCGGCCGACGGTCACCCGCCACACGGCGTCGCTCGGTGAGGAAGCGGCCAGGGCCGACAGGGTGAGCCCGCTGCCCCCCTCCACGTACAGGGCCCGGACCCGGGCCGCCTGGCGGACCCGGGACCGGCGCAGCGCGTCCTGCGCCTCCTGGTGGGCCTGCTCGGCCAGGGCGGCCATCCGGAAGGCCTCCGCCAGCGCGTCGGCCGACCGGGCGGCGACCCGCTCCCGTCGCCGGTACTCCCGGGTCAGCTGCTCGACCTTCGCGGCCGTCGCCCGGGCCTCCTGCCGCACCTGCGTCGAGGTGGACGGCGCCGGGTCGGGTCGTGAGGCGGCCACGGCGGAGGGTCCCACGGCCACGCTCGCCAGGACCGCGATCGCCACGACGCAGGCACTCTGGATCCGGACCGCAGGGCCAGCGCGTCGCATCCCCTCTCCATCGGGTGGCAGGCCGGTCTTCTTGACCCCGATAGCCTCGCCGGCGTGGACCTGTCGACGGGCGTGGCGATCGGCCTGGCCGGCTTCGGGGCCGGGGCGATCAACACCGTGGTCGGCTCCGGTACCTTGATCACTTTTCCGACCCTGCTCGCCCTCGGGTACCCGCCGGTGAGCGCCAACGTGTCGAACAACATCGGCCTGGTCTTCGGCGGGATCAGCGGTACCTGGGGCTACCGGCGCGAGCTCGACGGCCAGGGCGCCCAGGTGCGCCGGCTGGCTCCGATGTCCCTGGTCGGGTCAGTCGTCGGTGCTCTGCTTCTGTTGCGCCTGCCCGCGTCGGCCTTCGAGACGGTGGTCCCCGCGCTGATCGCGCTGGCTCTGGTGCTGGTGCTGGTGCAGCCGCGGATCGCCGCGGCGATGCGGCGGACCCCCCCTGGACCTCGGCGGCAGCGCTACCTCGGCCCGATGCTGCCGATCGGGACGGCGTTGGCCGGGGTCTATGGAGGGTACTTCGGCGCGGCGCAGGGGGTGCTGCTGATCGGGTTGCTCGGCACGCTGCTGCCGGACAGCCTGCAGCGGGTCAACGCGCTGAAGAACCTGCTCTCCGTCGTCGTGAACGCGGTGGCGGCGGTGACATTCCTGGTGGTCAGTCCGCAGGAGGTCGATCCCGCCGTCGTGGGGCTGATCGCCGGCGGGTCGATCCTGGGCGGTCTGGCCGGGGCCCGGATGGGTCGCGTGCTGCCGGCATGGTTGTTGCGCGCCGTGATCGCCGTGGTCGCCGTGGTCGCCATCGTCGCCCTGGTGTCCGGATGAGCACGTCCAGCCCGACCTGGATCGAGGACGTCGAGGACCCGCTGGTCGAGGACTTCACCCGGCTGACCGACGTCGCGTTGCGCCGCCGGATCGAACCCGAGCGTGGCCTCTACCTCGCCGAGAGTGAGAAGGTGATCCGCCGGGCTCTCGCCGCCGGGCACCGGCCCCGGGCGCTGCTGCTGTCACGGCGTTGGCTCGGCCCGCTGGCCGACCTGGTCGAGACGGTCGCGGGACTCGGCGGCCAGGTGCTGGTCGGGCACGACGACCTGCTCGAGCAGATCACCGGGTTCCACGTTCACCGCGGCGCGATCGCGTCGATGCACCGCCCGGACCCGGTGGCGCTGGAGCAGCTCATCGCCGAAGCCGTCCGGGTGCTGGTGCTCGAGGATGTCGTCGATCACACCAACGTGGGAGCGGTGTTCCGGTCCGCCGCGGGCATCGGCGCCGACGCGGTCCTGGTCAGCCCGCGCTGCGCCGACCCGCTCTACCGACGCGCGGTGCGCGTCTCGATGGGCACCGTCTTCCAGGTGCCCTGGGCCCGGCTGCCGCACTGGCCCGCCGACCTGGACCGGCTGCGCCGTAGCGGGTTCACGGTCGCGGCTCTGGCGCTCGAGCCGACCGCCGTCTCGCTCGACGAGCTGGCCGCGCGCCGCGTCGAGCGTCTCGCACTGGTCCTCGGCACCGAGGGCGACGGGATCAGCCGAGCTGCGCTCGCCGAGGCGGATCTCAGCGTGAAGATCCCGATGGCCGGGGGCGTGGACTCGCTCAACGTCGCCGCGGCGTCGGCGGTAGCACTGTGGGCGCTTCGCCCCGCAGGCGCGCAGAGCGGGTGAGTGTCAGGCGAACAGCCCCTCGAGGGGTCGTCGCGGGGTCGCCGGCGGGTCGGTCAGCGCCCGTCCGACGCGCAGCAGCACCTGCGGCGATCCCCAGATGCCGAGCACCTGCGCCACCTCCGGACGCAGCTCCGAGCACTGCAACGGCGCCTGGGCGAAGGATGCCACCAGGGCACGGGACGTCGCGGTGAGCAGCAGCCGTTCCAGAGCCATGCCGGCGAGCACCCAGTCCTGCCGGGCGTCACCACGTGTCGAGATCAGAAGCACGGTGCTGCGGGCGACCTCGTCCTCGACCTCGTCGGCCGGCAGCGCACCTTGATAGGTGGCGTGCACCAGGGAGTCGACCGGGAAGGGCGCGGTCGCCAGGGCCGTGCTGGGGATGCCGTCGACCTCTTCGTGGCTGGGCACGGGCCCGCGGCGGACCCAGGACTCCACTTCGGCCCGGACCGCGGCGTCCTGGCCCTGAATCCGCAGAGCCCGCCGCATCAGGTGGGCCAGACGACGCCGAGCAGCCGGGTCGGCGACCGTGAGCCGGGCACCTTCGGTGTGGACGGCACGACGCAGGGCGAGGAGGTCCTCCTCGGCCACCACGTGCGAGCGGTAGACCCGCCGATGGGTGCGCCGCGTCGGGACGGCCGCGGCCAGGGTGCGGTCCTCGGCGGCGTCGGCGTGCCGGGTGGCCCGATCCACCGCTCCCGGCGTCTCGGGGAGCACCCGCACCGTCGCGACCAGCGTGGGGTCGTCGGCGGCGTCGGGGCGGACGTCGACGGCCACCTGGTAGCCGCGAGAGCGCAGCTCCACGGTGGCGTTCAGGACGGCTGCGCCGCAGGATATCAGCCGCTCCCGGCCGCGCGGGTCGACGACGGTCAGGGCCCGCGCGAGGTCCTCCATGACAGCCAGGCCGTCCGGGAGCCGACGGAACCGCCAGGGTTGGCTGTTGTGGATCGACGGAGCCCAGCGAGCGGCCTCTACGGCGGATACCAGATCCAGGTCGAGCGGCGTGGAGGTCGGCGGTACGGCCGCGACGGGTCGGGGGCCACCAGGTGCCAGATGTCGGATACCAGGCATGCTCGCCTCCTGCCCACCGTCCGGAGACGGGCGTTCCGGCGCGGCCGGCTCACGATCACGCTAGGCACCGGCACCCCACCCGTCGGCGGGTCCAACGTCCTTGGCGCGCAGCCGGTCAGCCTGCGCCGGCCTCGGCCAGCACCTCGAGCATCAGCGTGTCGAGATCGGTGATCCCGACAAATCGTCCGGACTCGTCGGCGATCACCAACGGTCCCGCGGCACGGCGCTCCGCTCCGTAGGCGATGACGCGCAGCGCGGAGGCCCGCAGGTCCTGAGCCGCTCGCAGCCGTAGGAGCCTGGAGGCGGGTACCTCCGTCCCGTCGCCATGACACAAGGCGGTGAGCCGTCCTTCCGGGTCCAGATGCGCCGTCCAGCCCTCGTCCTCGCCCTCCCCCTGGACCGATGTGGTGCCGGCGCCCGGCACCGGGCGGGCCAGCCGGCCGGTGCGGGTCCGGGACACCGTCTCCTCCCACGTCGCCCGCAGCCAGGTGGCCACCTCGGGTGCGGCCGGCGTGAACGAGGGGCGGGCGCGGCCGAACAGCCAGCCCTGGGCGAGCCGGACGCCGACCACCTGCATATGCCGCGCGTCGTCCAGGCTCTCGACACCCTCGGCCTGGACCACGGCGCCCATCGCCGAGGCCATGGCGACCACCAGCCGGACCAGCCGGTCCCGTACGGGGTCGGCGTAGGCCCCCTTGACCAGGGAGGCGTCCAGCTTGACCAGGTCGGGCCGGATCACCTCGAGGCGCTCGAGCTCCGTGCGTCCGGCGTCGACGATGTCACAGGCGATCCGTAGGCCTCCCACCCGCAGCTCCGTCATCGCGCTCGTCGGGCCCGCCTCGGCGCTAGAAGCGCCGTCCGGCCACCCCAGCTCGGCGACCACGCCGGTGAGGTCCTGCTGTTCGCGCAGTACGGAGATGACGGCTGGGTCGTCGAGGAACGCGGCGGCCACGTTCACGGCCAGGAACTGCTCGGCGCCGAGCTCGACGCGTCCGCGCAGGGCGTTCTGGAGCGAGGCGGCCTCGAGCTGCCCGGCGAGCCCGGTCCGAGCGGCCGCGGCGAACCACGGCTGGGGCGAGCGCGCCGGCCAGTCGGCCACCCGCGTGAGAGCCTCGTACCCCGCCTGTTCGCCCGTGCGCAGGTCGACCACCGGCTGGTAGACACAACGCAGCGACTCCGGACGGCGCAGCAGCCGAGCGACCTCCTCCTCACTGCCGCGCTCACTGATCGGGGACTCGTCGGAGAGGGTGACGTTCATGGGCGGCTCGGCCGAGGTCGGGGACACTGGACCATTCAAGCGCCTGGACGATGACGGCGTGGACAGCTCAACACGCCGGTTACAGAAAGTAGGTGATCATGTACTTCGTGTAGTCTTGGCCGGGTCGGGGCACCTGTGCTGATCTGTCCAGCCGGGCCTCCGAGTCCTCATTTCCCCGGGCACAGCACTTTGCTGGCGCTGGTAGCGCGCGCCCTCATCAGGTCGGAGGTCGGGTCAGGTGGTGCGTGAGCGACGGGGGTTGCTTCGATACCTGGGCCGGGTCGCCCTCCCGACGGCCGGCTCGGTCCGCCGCTCCGGCCGCCCGGGTCTGGCCGAGGACGCCCAGGCCGCCCTGGACGCCTGTTCCGACGCGGTGGTCGGGATCGACGCGGACGGGTTCTGCGTCGTCGCCAACTCCGTCGCCGAGGCGATGTTCGGCCGGACCCGCACCGAGCTGGTCGGTATCGGCGCCCACCAGCTGCTTCCCGGTCTTGCTGGCGTGATCGACGAGGTCACGGCCCGGCGCCGGCGCGGCGACCGCCGACCGGGGCCGTCCGGTCCCGGCACCGAGGCGACCGCGGTGCGGGCCGACGGGGCACGGTTCCCGGTCGCGGTATGGCTCTCTCCCGCCTCCTCACGGACCGGGCCGATGACCGTGTTCGTCACCGTTCGCGACCTGACGGTGGTTCGGGCCACCGCGGCGGCCCACGAGGAGCTGCGCGCGGAGGTGACCGGCCTGCGTGAGAGCGTCACCGCGATCTGCCGCGGGGTACGTGACCGGGCGATCTGGGTCCTCGACGCGGACGGCCACATCCTGCAGGTCAACCGGGCGGCCGAGAAGCTGCTCGGCTACCGCGCCGAGGAGATGGCCGGCCGGCCGTGTTCGGACCTGTCGGACCCCGATGACCTCGACGCGGTCGCCCGGGATCTGGGCACCCCCGCCGGGTCCGATCCGCTGCTCGAGATCACCCGCTCCGGACTGCCCAACCAGCAGGAGTGGAACCTGATCACCAAGGACGGGCAGCGCCGCGCCGTCAGTCTGCACATCGTCGCCGTCGGCGCGCGGCAGAGCCCGAGAGGCTTCGTCTGGGTGGCGGCCGCCCCGGGCGGCGACGTCGAGCCGCTGGTCAGCTCGCGCTCGGCGGCCGAACGCCTGCTGCTCGACCTGGACGACGCCGAGACCCGCACGTTGCGCTGGCAGGTCGGCGGCTCCGGGCCGGGGCGGCGGCGCTGACCTCAGCGCGGTCGCATCAGGGTGTCCCACACCCCGAGGCTGATCTCGTCCTCCTCGAGCTCGCCGAGGTCGGCTTGGACGTCGGCCAGCGCCGGCACCATGACCGGCGCTGCGACGGGGGGCTCAGCGGGTGCCTCACCGGTCCGCGGACCGTGCACGACCGCGAGGTCGGGACCCCGTGCACCGGCGGCCGCCGACGCGGAGCGGGCGGCCCGGGTCGCGTTCGCCCGTTCCACGAAGGCCTGCTGCGTCGCGATCCGCTCGGCGGCGGCCCGTTCCGCTGCGGCGCGAGCCTGCTGCGACGGCGAGGCCTGCGGCATGTGCGGGTCTGACCGGCCGCTCTCGGCACCCTCGCCACCCTCAGACCCGGCCCCCGCCAGGGCAGCGGCCATCGACCGAGCCTGGTCGGCCAGCCGACCAAGGGCCGGTTCGGACAGAACCAGCGCCGCGGCCTCACCGTCGCGTCCCGAGTGCCGAGCCGTCGCATGACAGGTCGCGACCGACAGTGAGGCAGCCACCCGCCCCACGGTGACCAGCGTTGACCACCAGGTCTGGTCGTGGGTGCGCCGGGCCATGTCGGCGACCACCTCCAGGAGGGAGTCCACCAAGGTCAGCGCGTCGGTGCGGGGCGGTGGCAGCCAGGGCGCGAGCAGGCCGACCAGGGCGCCGGCGCAGGCGGCACGGTGCAGTGCCGGCCCCAGCCGGCGTGCCTGTTCCATCGCGGCGTGGGCGGCGCTCGGCACGATCCCCAGGGCGCGCGGATCCTGCGGCACCGGCTCGCAGGAGTCAGCGGCCATCCGGCGCAGGTCGCACAGCACCGCCCAGGTGCGGTCGAGCAGCAGGTTGGCATGCTCGTTCGCATCGGCCGCATCGGCCGCATCGGCCGCATCGGCCGCATCGGTCGGGTTCGTCTCCGCCGCCCCGGGATCGGTCGGCGGATGCAGCTGTGCGCGAAGGGCCGCCGCCCGGGCCACCGCCGCACTGTCGAGTGCCTCCGCTCGCACCGCGTCCGCCTCGGCACTCGCGGCGCCGCGCAGGAGCACGGAGGCGGCGGAGCGCAGCTGAAGCCTGTCCGGATGCAGCACCGGCAGGCAGTCCGCCGCGTCCTGCCACTGCTGGGCCACCTCACGGGTCAGCACCGGGAGCGCGCCCAGCAGATCGATCCCTTCGGGCCGAGACCCGGCCAGGGCTCGGCTCGCCACCACGACGACGCCCTGGCTGCGCAGCCGCTCGGCGAGCTCCTGAATGGCGGCGAGATCGCCTGCCGGCGGCGCCGGCGGCCCTTCGCCGGTCCCGGGCGGTGTGTCGCTACCGTGGTTGTCGGATTGAGGCGTCGAGGCCCCCGCCTGACCCGGGTCATCGGCTGCCCGGTCCATTCGGCCCTCCCTCGTCGGCGGCTACCCGCTGTGGTGGAGCGCACTCGCTCCGATACCGATCTTGTCTCCCGGGAGCGTCGTAGGCCCGGCGGCACGCCGAGAGCGAGCGAGCCGGTGCCTGCGGTCAGCGGGAGGGGCTGGGCGAGGCGTCGGTCGGCTGGGGATCGCGGAGCAGGGCGAGCAGGTCCCGGGCGGCGTCGAGCAACCCCGGTGCGGCAGCGTCGTCGGCCCCGGCGATCCGGGGCTGGGGGGTGAGCTCGTCGAGATGACCTTCGACGGTGAGCCCGGCCTCGGCGCGGGACTGCAGCGCATCGACGTCCTGCCCCGTCCACTCGGTCAGGGCGTCGGCCAGCGAGGAGCTCAGCTCCAGCTGCCGTGAGCGGCTCGACGGCGAGGCCATCCAGGCGTCGAGGAGGCGTCCACGCAGCCGTTGCCGCTCGTCGTGGGTGAGCTGTTCGCTCTCGAGCACCACGTTGAGCTGGCGGAGCAGCTCGACCTGGGAGGGGGTCAGTGAGATGTTGTTCTGCTTCTGCTGAGGGCGGGCTTGCGGCATCGGCAGGTCGGCGAGGTCGATCGCCCGGCAGAACCGGGGCCACAGCTCCTCGCGGCGGTCGGCCTGCGGGACGGTGACCAGGTGCACTCGCTGCAGGCCGACCACCTCGGCCCAGCGGTCGACGAGTGTGGGCAAGCCGTAGGCGTTCCAGAACGGGCTGTCCCCGGCACCGCGCAGCTGGGCCACTGAGTCCAGATAGTCGTCCAGGGCGCTCGTGGCACCGTTCTTGACGTTCTCCTGCCAGACGCTGGTCATCAGCCGGCCGAGGTCGCGAGCGGTGATCACCACCCGGACCTGCTCGGGCTGGTATCCGAGGGCCTCGACGACCGCCCGACCGCTGTCGGCTGAGAACGAGGCGAGCGCCTCCGCCGAGACCACGGCGTGGCCACGGTGCTTGCGCAGCTCCTCGGCGAGCGGGGTCATCAGCGTGGAACCCCGCTGCCGGACGGCGTCACTGATCCACCGCACCTCGGCCCCGGCCAGGGCGTACACGGCCGGTTGCTGGTTCAACCCCCCAGCCGGCAGGTAGTCGGCGCCGGGGTAGAGGGCGCCTCGACGTCTCAGCTCGGGTCGGCTGGCACTGAGCACCGCCTGCAGGTAGGTCGTCGCCGACTTCGGCGTCCCGACGTGCAGTGCCAGGGACCGGGACTCGTTCGTGTCGCCACGTCGCCATCGCACCGGACCAAGGGTACCCAGCCTTCTCGTGAGATCACGCTGCGACGACGCGACGGTCCACCGAACAGGGCGTCAGGGCCTCGCCCGAAGTGCCGAGCGGGGTGCGGCGCGCCGGGTCCACGCGGTCCGCAGCCGCTCGCAGCTGCCGACGACCGCGCAGTTGCGACCCCTCGCCGAACGTGACGTACCCGTCCTCGTGACGTCGCGGACCAGGCGATACCGTGAGGCCGTGGCCACCCAGCAGATTGTGAACCTGACAAACGCGTCGGCGCGTCGGACGACGGTCGCCATGAAGATCGTCATGGCTCTCACCGGGGCGTTCTTCGTCTTCTACGTCCTCGCGCACATGTACGGGAACCTGAAGGTGTTCGGCGGGCAGGAGGCGTTCGATACCTATGCCGAACACCTGCGTACGATCGGCGAGCCGATCCTGCCGTACTCGGGCTTCCTGTGGTTGTTCCGGGCGGCTCTGCTGCTCAGCCTGGTCGGGCACGCCTATTCGGCGTTCTACTTATGGAGCCGGGCGCGCCAGGCCCGCAGCACCCGGTACGCCGTCCGTCAGGCCGGTGCGGCGGCGTGGCGGTCCCAGGCCATGCGATGGGGCGGCGTGGCGCTCCTGGCGTTCCTCGTCTTCCATCTCGTGCAGTTCACGATCGCCAAGGTGAACTTCAACTCCGCGGTCAGCGAGGCGCAGATCGGGGACAGCCCGTACCAGCTGGTGGTGGCCAGCTTCCAGCTCTGGTGGGTGGTGCTGATCTACGTGGTGGCGTTGGCGGCCCTCGGCCTGCACCTGCATCATGGAGTGTGGAGCGCTTCTCAGACGCTGGGCCTGACCACGTCGGTCAGGGCCCGTCAGAACGCTAAGACGGCGGCGGTGTTCGTGGCGTCCCTGGTGGTGGTCGGTTTCGCGCTGCCGCCGCTGGCCATCCTGTTCGGACTTGTCAAGTAGGGCGGCGAGGCATGACTGAGGACCTGATCGGCGGTTTGTACCGCGAGGGCGACCCGATCCGTGACACCAAGGCTCCCGGTGGGCCGATCGAGCAACGCTGGTCGACACGCGAGTTCGAGGCCAAGCTGGTCAATCCCGCCAACCGGCGCAAGCTCTCGGTGATCATCGTTGGCACCGGCCTGGCCGGGGCCTCGGCCGGGGCGACCCTGGGCGAAGCCGGCTACAACGTGAAGTCCTTCTGCTACCAGGACTCTCCGCGCCGAGCACATTCGATCGCCGCCCAGGGCGGGATCAACGCGGCCAAGAACTACAAGGAGGACGGCGACTCCGTCTTCCGGCTGTTCTACGACACCGTCAAAGGCGGTGACTACCGGGCCCGCGAGTCGAACGTGTACCGCCTGGCCGAGGTCAGCACCCGGATCATCGACCAGTGCGTTGCTCAGGGCGTTCCGTTCGCCCGTGAGTACGGCGGCCTGCTCGACAACCGCTCCTTCGGGGGCGTTCAGGTCTCGCGAACGTTCTACGCGCGCGGCCAGACCGGCCAGCAGCTTCTGATCGGTGCCTATCAGGCGCTCGAGCGTCAGATCGCCGAGGGCAACGTCGAGATGTTCACGCGGCACGAGATGCTCGAGCTGATCGTGGTCGACGGCCGTGCGCGTGGCGTCATCGTGCGCGACATGGTCTCCGGTGAGATCGAGACCCACCTTGCGGACGCCGTGGTGCTCGCCTCGGGCGGCTACGGCAACGTGTTCTTCCTGTCCACCAACGCGATGGGCTGCAACGTCACCGCCACCTGGCGCGCCCACCGTAAGGGCGCCTACTTCGGCAACCCGTGCTACACCCAGATCCACCCCACCTGCATCCCGGTCTCGGGCGACCACCAGAGCAAGCTCACGCTGATGAGCGAGTCGCTACGCAACGACGGCCGGATCTGGGTGCCCAAGGACGCCAAGGACAAGGATAAGGACCCGCGCCAGATCGCCGAGTCCGATCGCGACTACTACCTGGAGCGGATCTACCCCTCGTTCGGCAACCTGGTTCCCCGGGACATCGCCTCCCGGGCGGCGAAATACCAGTGCGACGAGGGCAAGGGCGTCGGCCCGGGAGGGCTCGGCGTCTATCTCGACTTCGCCGACGCCATCAAGCGAATGGGTCGGGCCGCCGTGGAGGAGAAGTACGGCAACCTGTTCGACATGTACGCGCGGATCACCGGGGAGGACCCCTACGCCACGCCGATGCGGATCTACCCGGCCGTGCACTACGTCATGGGTGGTCTGTGGGTCGACTACGACCTGGAGTCGACCATCCCGGGCCTGTTCGTCACCGGTGAGGCCAACTTCTCCGACCACGGGGCCAACAGGCTCGGGGCCTCGGCGCTCATGCAGGGGCTGGCCGACGGCTACTTCGTGCTGCCGAACACCATCCGCGACTACCTCGCCGACGGCCCGTTCCCGGTCGTTGGGCAGGACGCCCCGGACGTGCTCGAGGCCCGCGAGTCGGTGCGGCAGCGTGTCGACCATTTCCTGACCTGCAACGGGACCCGGACCGTCGACTCTTTCCACCGCGAGCTGGGTCACATCATGTGGGAGTACTGCGGTATGGAGCGCACCGCGGAGGGGCTGACCGAGGCGATCGACCGGATCCGGGCGCTGCGCAAGGAGTTCTGGACCAACCTGCGTGTGCTCGGCGGCAACGAGGGAGTCAACCAGTCGCTGGAGAAGGCCGGCCGGGTGGCCGACCTGATCGAGCTCGGCGAGCTCATGTGCATCGACGCGCTGCACCGCCGCGAGTCCTGCGGCGGGCACTTCCGCGCGGAGTCGCAGACCGAGGACGGCGAGGCGCTGCGTCACGACGACCAGTTCGCCTACGTCGCAGCGTGGGAGTGGGCCGGTGAGGACTCACCGCCGATCCTGCACAAAGAAGACCTCGTCTACGAGTTCGTCGAGATGAAGCAGCGGAGCTACAAGTGAAGATCACCCTCAAGATCTGGCGCCAGGCCGGACCGGCCACTCAGGGGTCGATGGTCAGCTACGTCCAGGACGACGTGTCGCCGGACATGTCGTTCCTGGAGATGCTCGACGTCCTCAACGAGGACCTGCAGGCCCGCGGCGAGGAGCCGGTCGCCTTCGACAGCGACTGCCGTGAGGGGATCTGCGGCATGTGTGGGCTGGTGATCAACGGTCACGCGCACGGGCCGGAGGTGACGACGACCTGCCAACTGCACATGCGCTCGTTCACCGACGGTGACACGATCACCGTCGAGCCGTGGCGGGCTGAGGCCTTCCCGGTGCTGAAGGACCTGGTGGTGGACCGCAGCGCCTTCGACCGGATCATCCAGGCCGGCGGCTTCATCACGGTGAACACCGGTGCGGCGCCCGACGCCCATGCGACCCCGGTGCCCAAGCGCAACGCCGACCGCGCCTTTGACGCGGCGACCTGTATCGGCTGCGGTGCCTGCGTGGCGGCCTGCCCCAACGCCGCGGCGATGCTCTTCGTCGGCGCCAAGGTGACTCATCTCGGCGAGCTGCCGCAGGGCCAGCCGGAGCGCAACGCTCGAGTGGTGAAGATGCTGAACCAGCAGGACCAGGAGGGCTTCGGGGGCTGCACCAACGTCGGTGCATGCGCCACGGCCTGCCCGAAGGAGATCCCGCTGGACGTCATCTCCCAGCTGAACGCCGACCTGCGCCGGTCGATGGCCCGGGGCGCCTGACCTCACTCCCGGACCGGCCGGGCGGACGTGAGATGCTCCCCGGCATGGCACAGCGGCTGTTGGTGATCGGAGCCGACGCGGCGGGCATGTCTGCGGCGCACCAGGCGCTGCGGACGGCACGGGCTCGCGGCCAGGACCTCGAGGTCGTCGCGGTCGAGGCCGGCCGCCACACCTCCTACAGCGCCTGCGGCATCCCCTACTGGATGGCAGGTGACGTCGGGACCGGCGACGCTTTTGGTGGCCCGGAGCGTCACCGAGCACCGCGCCGCCGGGATCGACCTGCGGATGCGGCACTGCGCGGTGGGCCTGGATCTGGACGCCCGCCGCTGCGTGGTCCGCGACGAGGACGGTGGCCGCGAGGTGAGCATCGGCTTCGACCGGGTGATGCTCGCCACCGGGGCAGCCGCCGTCGCCCCCGACTGGGCGGTCGAGGCGCCGAAGGTGCACCCGGTGAAGACCCTGGACGACGGTGCGGTCTGGAAGCGCCTGCTGGCCGACCGGCCGCGGCGGGCCGTGGTGATCGGTGGCGGGTACATCGGAGTGGAGGCCGCCGAGGCGTTCGCCCGCCGCGGCGTCGCGACCACGCTGGTCACCCGCGGCGACCAGCTGATGTCGGCGACCCTGGAACCGGACACCGCCCGGGCCGCCCAGGTGGGGCTGAGCGACCTGGGCGTGGACGTGGTCACCGGGACCGAGGTGTCCGGCATCGAGACGGCAGCCGACGGCACCGTGCAGGCGGTGTGCGTGGGCGGCGCCGAGTTCCAGGCCGACGTCGTGGCCGTGGGTCTGGGTGTGACGCCGCGGGTCGGGCTGGCCGTGCAGGCCGGGCTGCCGATCGGGGGAGCCGACGTGCACGGCGCCCTGGTTCCCGATGACCGGCAGCAGGTGGCTGACGGCGTATGGGCCGCCGGCGACTGCACCGCCGTCCGCGACCGACTGCTGGACAGCCCCGTGTATGTGCCGCTCGGTACCCACGCGAACAAGTGCGGCCGCATCGCCGGGACGAACATCGCCGGGGGCTCGGCGGCCTTTCCCGGCATGGTCGGCACCGCGGTCACCCGGGCCGGGGAGGTCGAGCTGGGCCGTACCGGTCTGCTGCCGGACTGGGCGCAGCAGCGGCTGGGGCTCGAGGTGGCGATCCGTAGGCTGGACTCGACGACCACCTCCGGCTACATGCCCGCCGCCGCACCGATGAGTGTCTGGGTGATGGCGGACGCCGCGACCGGCCGCCTGCTCGGCTGCCAGCTGGCCGGTGGCCCGGGCACCGCGAAGCGGATCGACACCGCGGCCACGGCGCTGTTCACCGGCCTGACCGTGGCGCAGGTGGCCTACCTCGACCTGTCCTACGCGCCGCCGTTCTCACCCACCTGGGAGGCGGTCCAGATCGCCTGCCGCTCCCTGGCGGAGCGGCTCGGGGACTAGGCTCCGGCCAAGGCAGACCCAACCGCCACGACGGTCGGGGGCGCGGGCACCAGGCGAGCACGGAGGAGCCGCCATGAACATGGAGAAGGTGGTCTTCGGCTTCTTCATCGTGCTCGCCGCCACCTTGAACTTCGGCTACTTCATCGGCGACCCCAGCCGCCCGGAGCTGCACAACATCTACGAGCTGCTCAGCGCCCTGGTTGTCAGCCTGATCGCCACCGTGCTCAAGTTCGGCGACCGCACGCAGATCGGTGCGGTCCACCTGTCCACCAGCCTCGTCGCCGACCTGCAGCTGATCGCCGCGGCGGTCACCTGGGTGATCGCGGTGCACGTCACCGGCAGCGGCATGACCGTGCACGTGACCTCGAGTGTGGTGTCGCTGTCCGGTGGTGCGTTGCTGGCGAACATCGTCTCGTTGGTGATCCTCATCGTCGAGACCGTGATGATGCGGCGCTGAGCCGTGGGTGGCAGTGAGCAGCAGTGGGTAGCCATGGGCAATACCGTCTTCCTCGTCCTGCGCCGGATGCGGGCGCCGTTGATCGTGCTTATCGCGATCTACACGGTCAGCATCGCCGGACTGATCCTGATCCCCGGCGTCGACGAGTTCGGCGACCCCGCGCCACCGCTGAGCGTCTTCCACGCCTTCTACTTCGTCAGCTTCACCGCGACCACGATCGGTTTCGGCGAGATCCCGGTCCCGTTCTCGGACGGCCAGCGGCTCTGGGTCACGGCCTGCATCTACCTGACCGTGGTCGGCTGGTCGTACGCGATCGTGACCATCCTGGGCGTGCTCCAGGACCGCGCGTTCCGGGCGGCGCTCAGCTCCAACAAGCTCGCCCGCCAGGTGCGCCGGGTCACCGAGCCGTTCTACGTCGTCTGCGGCGCCGGAACCACCGGCACCCTGATCGCCCGAGGCCTGGCCGACCTGAACCGGCGGTTCGTGATCGTCGAGCGGGACGAGCTGCGGGTGCAGGAGCTCGACCTCGAGGACCTGGCCACCAACCCCTTGTTGATCGAGGGCGACGCCGCGCTGCCTGAGACGCTGCTGCGAGCGGGTCTGCGGCACCCCCAGTACCGTGGCGTGCTGGCGGTGACCAACGACGACCAGGCGAACCTGGCGATCGCCATCGCGGCCCGGCTGTTCAACCCGCGCCATCCGGTGCTGGCCCGGACCACCGACCCACAGGTGGCCCTGAACATGGAGTCGTTCGGCACCGACCACGTGATCAACCCCTTCCAGCAGTTCGCCGAGGAGCTGGCGCTGTCCATCGCCCATCCGGACCGCTACCGGCTGATCGAGGTGCTCACTGCGCTGCCCGGCGGTGCCGTCCCGGAGGTGCACCGACCACCCCGTGGCCGCTGGGTGGTGTGCGGGCACGGGCGGTTCGGCCAGGAGGTGGTCTCCAGCCTGCAGCGGGTGGAGATCGAGGTGACGGTGATCGATCCATTGCTGAGCCAGGACGAGGTCGCCGGCCTCGCCCGCCAGGGTGTGCACGCGCAGATCGGCCGGGGGACGGAGGCCGACTCACTCGTCGGGGCAGGGATCCTGGACGCCGTCGGGATCGTGGCCGGGAGCGACGTCGACGCGAACAACCTGTCGATCGCCATCACCGCCAGCCAGCTCAACTCCGACGTGTTCGTCGTCTGCCGCCAGAACGAGACGGCGAACGACCTGCTCTTCGCCGCCTTCGAGTCCGACTTCGAGATGGTCTCCACCAGGGTCGTCGCCGAGGAGTGCCTGGCGATCATCACCACGCCCCTGCTCAGCCAGTTCGTCCGTGAGGTGCGCCGGCGACCTGAGGGGTGGTGCGCCGATCTCGCGGCCCACCTGCAGACGCTCGGGGAGGGGCGGGTACCGGAGGTCTGGGGGCTCACCGTCGACGCCGACGGCGCCGCCGCCGTACACGCCAGCCTGGCCCGCGGCGAGCAGGTGCAGCTGCGGCACCTGTTACGGGACAGCGCCGACCGCGACGACGACCTGGCGGTGCTGGCCCTGATGCTCGCCCGGGAGGGGGAGCTCGATCCCTTGCCCGGTCCCGACACGCTGCTACGGGTCGGCGACCGATTGCTGTTCGCCGGCGACGAGCGCGCGGCTCGACGCCAGCAGCTGACGGCGGAGAACCTGAACGCCCTGGACTACGTACGCTTCGGGCATGAGCTGAGCAGCGGCTGGCTCTGGCGGCGGCTCACCGGTTCCGGGCGGCGCTGAGCGGGAGGCGGATCACGGCGCACAGCCCGGGTCCGGCATCGGTGAGGGTGATCTGGCCGCCGCCTCGACGGACCAGCTCCTGGGCGATCGGAAGGCCGAGTCCGGTGCCGCCGCGGTCGCGATCCCGGGCCTCGTCGAGCCGGGCGAAGCGCTCGAAGACGCGTTCCCGGTCCTGCGCGGCGATCCCGGCGCCGTCGTCGCGCACCCTGATCTCCACCGCGTCACCCATGGCCTCGGCCTCCACCTCGACCCGGCCGACGGCGTGGCGCAGCGCGTTGTCGACGAGGTTGTCCACGGCGCGTTGCAGATCATCGGCTACGGCCTGCGCCGTCAGGCCGGGCGGGCAGCGCACGGTGATCGGCACCCTGGCGTCCGGACGCCGCCGCGCCACGTCGTCCAGCAGCTCGGTGAGGTCGACCGCTTCCGGAGGTGCCCCGGGCCCTGCGTCGGTGCGGGCCAGGATGAGCAGGTCCTCGACCAGGGCGCTGAGCCGGTCCACCTCGGCGAGCAGGTCGCCCGGCAGCCGGCCGCCCTCGCCGAGCCGCTGGGCCACCTCGAGCTGGGTGCGCATGCTGGCGAGCGGGCTGCGTAGCTCGTGCGCGGCGTCGGCGACGAACTCGCGCTGGCTGCGCCGCGCCTGAGCGACCGGCCGAAGGGCCGACCCGGTCATCCGCCAGGCCAAGACGGCCAGGGCGGCCAGCGCCACGGGGACCAGTACCACCAGCAGCCGGCGTAGGACGCCGCGGGTGATGTCGACGTCCGCGGTCGGCGTAGCCGCGACGACCAGTAGCTCGCCGCCGGCCGGGTCGTCGGCGGGTAGCCCCACCACCCTCAGCTCGCCGCCCAGCGCGGCGCGGCTGCCCGGGACGACGACCACCTCACCGGCGCGCAGCCGGGCCCGTTCGGCCTGCGAGACCAGCGCGGTGACCCGGTCGCCTGTCACGCTGGCCGCCAGCACCCGGCCCTCGGCGTCCAGCACCTGGATGATCTGCGGCGGCGTCGCCGGAAGCACCTCGGGCAGCCGGCCCGCCGTCGCCAGCTCCGCGACTCGCTGGGCACCGGTTCGGGCGCCGGCGTCGACCGATCGGCTCAGCGCGAGCGTGGTCACCAGGTACACGAGCAGGGCACCGACCAGCAGCGCCGCGGCGAGCACGGCCAGCCCCGTGCCGGCCAGCCGGGCGCGCGGGCTCCACCGCCGCGGCCAGAGCGTCACGGTGCCGGTCGCGGGCCATCGCCTGCGCATGCCGGGTCAGTCCCGCAGCCGGTAGCCGGCACCGCGCACGGTCTCGATCCGACGCCGGCCCAGCTTGCGACGCAGGTAGCCCACGTAGACCTCGACCACGTTCTCGCCGCTGGGGCCGGCCGGTACGCCACCCCAGACCTGGTTCAGCAGCCGCTGCTTGGACACCACGGCTGGGTGGTCGCGCAGCAGGACCTCGAGAACGGCGTACTCGCGCGGCGCCAGGGCGACCTCGGCGCCACCGTCGCGGACCACCTTGCTCGCCGGGTCGAGCTCCAGGGACCCCACAGTCAGCACGGCCGGCCGGGGCACCGGGTCGCGGCGCAGCAGCGCCCGCAACCGAGCCAGCAGCACCACGAAGGAGAACGGCTTGGTCAGGTAGTCGTCGGCGCCGTAGTCCAGCCCGTCCGCCTGGTCGTACTCGCCGTCCTTGGCCGAGAGCATCAGCACCGGTACCCAGTTGCCCTCTGCGCGCAGGGTGCGGACCACCGTGTAGCCGGACATGCCGGGCAGCATCACGTCGAGCAGAACGGCGTCGAAGTCACCGAACCGGGCGGCCCGCAGCCCCGCCGGTCCGTCGGCGGCAACGTCCACCACGAACCCCTCGGCCTGCAGGCCTCGGCGCAGTGCCTGCGACATCGCCCGCTCGTCCTCGACGACCAGCACCCGCACCAGACCACCTTGACACGCCGAGGCGGCCGCAGGAGACGGGCCCTGGTGCCGCCGGCGGCGGGCCTCTCAGGATGCCTTCAGCCGCCCTGAGCGACAATTGACCCATGAGCCTGTTCACTGAGCATCCACGGCTGCGCTGGATGGCGCCGCTGGCCGGCCTGGCCCTCGCGGCCGCCGGGACCGGCCTGGCCACGAGCGCCGGGGCGCAGGCCGACCTCGAGCCGCGCACCGCCGAGCAGGTGATCGCCGAGATGCACCAGGCGGCGCTCGACGTCGCCACGGGCTCCTCGACGGCCACCGGGATGTCCGGGACCGTGGTGCAGACCGCCGACCTCGGCCTGCCCGACATCGCCGGACTCACCGGCGGCGTCGGCCCGGGCGGCGCGTCGTCCTCGGAGCTGTCGGCCGCGGTGACCGGAACACACACCTGGCGGGTCTGGTACGCCGGACCGGAGAAGGTGCGCCTGGCGCTGGTCGGTACCGCGGGCGAGTCCGACGTGATCCGCAACGGCCGCGAGGTGTGGACCTGGTCGAGCGCCACCAAGACCGCTACGCGCTACCAGCTCCCCGAGCAGGTCGCGGGCCGGCCCACCGCACTGCCGACCCCGAGCGCCTCCGGCGACGCGGCCGCGTTGGCGGGCAACCCGCCGGAACTGGCCCGGCGACTGCTCGAGCTGATCGGCCCGAGCACCGAGGTGGGCACGCCGCAGCAGGTGAGCGTGGCCGGGCGGGCCGCATATGAGCTCTCCTTCGTCCCCCGGACGAAGGGCACCCTGGTGGCCAAGGTGACGATCGCCGTGGACGGCGAGCACAAGGTGCCCCTTCGGGTCCGGGTGTTCTCGACCCGCGCTGACGCACCTGCCGTGGACGTCGCGTTCACCAGCGTCGACTTCGCCGTCCCCGAGGCGCGTCAGTTCGATTTCACACCGCCGCCGGGCACCACGGTGCGCGAGGGTGGTGACGGCAAGGGCGCCGGGCAGACGCCTGACCGGCAGGCCAAGCCGGACCGCGATGGCGCTGCCGGTGCCAGGCCGTCCGTCGTCGGCTCCGACTGGGCCAGCGTGCTGGTGGGCACCATGCCTGACCTGTCCACCGGCCGCAGCGGTGACGCGACCGACGGCGGCGCCGACAACGGGACCGACCCGAGTGCGCTGCTCGGTGCGGTGCAGGATCGGCTGCCGGCCGTCTCCGGATCGTGGGGGAGCGGACGCCTCCTGCAGGGCACGCTGTTCTCCCTGGTGATCACCAACGACGGCCGGTTCGGCGTGGGTGCGGTGGAACCGCAGCTCGTCTACGACGCTCTCGCCGCCAGCCCGTGAGCGGCCCGGCGAGCAGCGAGGTGGTCGACGGGTCCGGGTTCGCAGTCGCCAGCGACGGGCTGACCAAGCGGTTCGGGTCGCAGACCGTCGTCGACGACCTCGACCTGGTGGTGCCGTCCGGGGCCGTCTACGGCTTCCTCGGGCCGAACGGATCGGGCAAGACCACGACGATCCGGATGCTGCTGGGCCTGGTCACGCCGTCCACGGGTACCTGCCACCTGCTCGGCCGCCAGATCCCGCAGGCCGGGGGCGCGGTTCTGCACCGGGTCGGATCGCTGGTCGAGGGACCGGCGTTCCATCCCTACCTGTCCGGGCGGGCCAACCTGGCCAGGCTGGATGCGGCCGACCTGCGCTCCGATGCTGCCACGGCGTCGCGGCGGATCGATGCCGCTCTGGACCGGGTGGGGCTGCTGGCAGCGGCCCGCAAGCGTTACCGCGCCTACTCGCTCGGCATGCGCCAGCGGCTGGCCATTGCCGCCGCCCTACTGGCGCCGCGCGACCTGCTGGTGCTCGACGAGCCGACCAACGGCCTGGACCCGCAGGGCACCCGCGAGGTTCGGGCCCTGATCGGTGCGCTGGCTGCGGACGGCATCACGGTGCTGGTATCGAGCCACCTGCTCGCCGAGGTGGAGCAGATCTGCTCGCACCTCGGCGTGATGCGTGAGGGTCGCCTGGTGGCCCAGGGGTCCGTGGCCGAGGTCCGGTCCGGCGCGGTGCCGATGTGCCGGGTGGAGACCGCTCAGGCCGACGCCGCCGCACGGGTGCTGGGCGAGCTCGGCGTACAGGATGTGAAGGTGGCCGGCGGCGTGGTGACCGGCAGCCCGGGTGTGCTGGCGCCGGAGAAGGTGGTCGCCGCGCTGGTGCACGCAGGTGTCGGCGTGAGCGGTTTCGCGCTGACCACACCGAGCCTGGAGGACCTGTTCGTCGCCTTGACCGGGGAGGGTTTCGATGTCAGCGGCTGAGCTGGTCACGCATCCCGTGACGGCCGCGGGCCCCGCGGGTGCACCGCGGTTGTGGCGCGGATCGCTGCGGCTGTACCGCTCGGAGCTGCGCCTGATCGTCGGCCGGCGACGCAACCAGGCCGGAGTCGCCGTCCTGGCGGCCGTTCCGGTGATCATGGCGATCGCGGTCAAGGTGTCCGAGCCGGGTCGAGGTGGCGGCCCGACGTTCCTCGACGAGGTCACCTCGAACGGCCTGTTCGTCCCCCTGGCCGCGCTTCTGGTCGAGCTGGGCATGTTCCTGCCGCTGGCCGTGGCGATGCTCAGCGGGGATGCGATCGCCGGCGAAGCGAACATCGGAACGCTGCGCTATCTGCTCACGGTGCCGGTGAGCCGCACCCGCCTACTCGTGGTCAAGTTCGCCTCGTTGTGCACCGGGGCGCTGTGGGGGGTGCTGGCAGTCGCCGTCCCGGGCGCGCTGGTCGGGGTCGCCCTGTTCGGCGCGGGCCCGATGACGACGCTGTCCGGCACCCAGATCTCGACCGCGGCAGCCCTGTGGAGACTGGCGGTGGTCTGCTTCTATGTGACGGCGGCCCTCTCGGCGCTGGCAGCCGTGGGCCTGTTCGTCTCCACCCTCACCGAGCAGCCGATTGCGGCGGCGATCACCGTGATGATCTTCGTCATTCTGTCCTGGATCCTGGACGGCATCTCCCAGGTCGCCTGGCTGCATCCGTACCTGCTGGTGCACGAGTGGCTGTCCTTCGTCGACGTGCTGCGCGACCCGATCGCCTGGGAGGCTCTGCGCCGCGGGTTGTGGGTCGACCTGATCTACGTCGTCGTGTTCTGGCTCGCCGCCTGGGCGCGCCTGGGCAGCAAGGACATCACCAGCTGACCCGCGTCAACCCAGCACGCCGGTCAGGAACTCCAGCAGCTTCTGCTGCGGCTGCTGGGTGGTGTAGTACACGGGATCGGCGTGACCGGCATCGAGCACCATCAGGTCGGCCGTGGCGCCCGCCTTCCGCAGGGCGTCGAGCAGCGCTTGGGACTGGCTGACCGGCGCGTTGCAGTCCTGACGCCCGGCGAACATCAGCAGCGGCACCGCGTCGGCGTTCGCCCGCAGCAGAGGGCTGGCCTGCTCGGCAAGGGCCATGCCCCGTGGCGTTGTCGGCTCGGCGCCGAGCATCCGGCCCTCGCTCGAGACCTCCTTGCGGCCCTCGCCGCATCCCGACTCGGCCTTGTAGGCGCTGCGGTCTCGGATGTCGGACAGGCCGTAGTAGCTGACCGCCGCCTGCACATCGCCGCTGACCGAGGTGTCGCCGAGGTCGCCCTCGAGCGCGGGATCGCCGTTCGTCGTCGCGGCCAGCATGGCCAGATGGCCGCCCGCCGAGTCGCCGGCCACCGCGATCCGGGTCCCGTCCAGCCCGAGCTCGACTGCGTTCGCCCGCAGGTACCGCACAGCGGCGCGGACGTCGTTGATGTTGGCAGGGAACTGGGCCTCTCCGCTGAGCCGGTAGTTGATCGCGGCCACGGCGAACCCGTTGGCGGTGAGGAAGCTTGTGAAGCCGGACTGTTCACCCTCCCCACCGGGCCGCAACGACGACTTGTCGCCCTCGGACCAGCGCCCGCCGTGCACGAACACCGCCACCGGGAACGGCTCGGCGGAGGTGTCGGACGGCAGGTAGAGGTCGAGCGTGTGCGCGGGGTTGCCGTCGTCGACGTACGGCATGTCGAACCGGTTCTCCACGGGGGCGGTGCGCCCCCCGGCCGAAGGCGTCGGCGCGGAGGAGGCAACCGTGGCGGACCGTGTGCTGTCGCCGGCCTCGCCCCCGCACCCGGTGAGCAGAACGCCGACGGCCAGCGGGGCCGCGAGGGCCGTCGGTGCGAACAGGTTGCGACGAACCCCCGGTTTCACGGCGACAGCCTACGGTGAGGTTGCCGACCGCGCGCCGAGGTGTTTCGTAAACCGCTGGACGCGGCTGTCACAATCTCCTCTATGCGTCCCATCGTGCAGTCGGCCAAGCTCCAGCATGTCCGCTACGACGTCCGTGGCCCGATCCTCACCGAGGCCGAACGGCTCGAGGCCGAAGGGCACCGCATCCTCAAGCTGAACCTCGGCAACCCCGCCCCGTTCGGGTTCGAGGCGCCGGAGGCGATCGTCCTCGACATGATCCACAACCTGCGGGACGCCCAGGGGTACAGCGACTCGCGGGGCATCTACTCGGCGCGGACCGCAGTGGCGCAGTACTACCAGTCCCATGGGCTGACCGAGACCACCGTCGAAGACGTGTTCATCGGCAACGGGGTCAGCGAGATGATCTCGATGGTGCTCCAGGCGTTCGTCGACGACGGCAACGAGATCCTGGTCCCGGCTCCGGACTACCCCCTGTGGACCGGCGCGGTGTCCCTGACCGGCGGCACGCCGGTGCACTACATCTGCGATGAGAGCAACGGCTGGCTACCGGACCTTGAGGACATCGAAAGCAAGATCACCGAGAACACCTACGCGCTCGTGATCATCAACCCGAACAACCCGACGGGGGCGGTCTACCCGGCGCCGATGGTGCGCGAACTGGTCGAGATCGCGCGCCGGCACGACCTGGTGGTGATGTCCGACGAGATCTACGAGAAGATCCTCTACGACGGGGCCACTCATCATCATTCGGCGGCCTTCGCCGGGGACGACGTGCTCTGCCTGACCTTCAGCGGGCTGTCCAAGGCCTACCGGGTGGCCGGGTTCCGCAGTGGGTGGGTGATGGTCAGCGGGCCGAAGCTGCGTGCCGCCGACTTCCTCGAGGGGCTGACCCTGCTGGCGAACATGCGGATGTGCGCGAACGTGCCGGCCCAGCATGCGATCCAGACGGCGCTGGGTGGGTACCAGAGCATCGAGGACCTGATCCTCCCCGGCGGGCGGCTACTCGAGCAGCGCGACCTCGCTCATCGGCTGATCAACGAGATCCCGGGGGTCAGCTGCGTCAAGCCGCAGGGCGCTCTGTACTGCTTCCCCCGCCTGGACCCCGAGGTGTACCCGATCAAGGACGACGAGGCGTTCGTGCTCGACCTGCTCCGGGCGACGCGGATCCTGGTCACCCACGGCACCGGGTTCAACTGGCCCGACCCGGACCACTTCCGGCTGGTCACCCTGCCCCCGGTCGAGGACCTGGAGGAGGCGATCGGTCGGATCGCGTCCTTCCTGGCCACCGTCCGCGGGTGACCTTGGCAGCGACTCGGCGCGGCGTGTCCGCGCCGGTGCACGCCAGCCGTCGGGCCGTTGGCCCTCGCCGGGCCGCCCGGTGAAGGGCGAGCATGGGGGTGAGGAGGCCCGAGATGTCCGACAACCCCGAAACCACGAGCAGTCCACGTCGCAGCGACCATGCCACCGCCGGAGGCGGTAACGCCGTCTACGGGTTGGGGCTGCTCGGCGCCTTGGTGTACTTCTGGCAGCAGGCCGACAACTTCGGCGGATACCTTCTGGCGATTCTCAAGGCGCTGTTCTGGCCCGCCTTCCTCGTCTACGAGGCGTTCCGGGGCCTGGCCTGAGGCCCTGGGGAGCTCACAGGCCGCAGGAGCCACTGTCGATGTGCAGGAAGCGGGAGTTCACCCGGCGAAACAGCCACATGCCCACGGCGATCCCGGACAGCGAGACCACCGCCGGGAGGTAGCCGGCGCCCAGCTGCACCAGCGGGATGCTGGGGCACCCGCCGGAGATCGCCCATCCCGCGCCGAACAGCAACGCACCGGGCACCACGCCGGCGTGGAAGGCCGGTCCCGGCGTGCGCCGGCGTAGGAAGGCGAACGTCAGCACCATCGCCACGGCCACCGCGCCGGCGAAGCTGAGGAGCATCCGCAGGTCCTGGAAGGTGAACATGGCGTTCAGCTCGGCGTAGTCGCCGAAGCCGATGTTGCTCAGCGTGTAGCCGAACGCCAGCCCGAACATGATGCTGCCGAGCAGGAGCACCCCGCGGGTCTGCATCAGATCACCTTCCAGAGCAGCGTCGAGACCGCCGCCGCGGCGGCGAAGAACACCGCGGTGGCCACCAGGCTCACCGGGTGCAACCTGCTGCACCCGGTCAGACCGTGACCCGAGCTGCACCCCCCGGACATCCGGGTGCCGAAGCCGACCATCACGCCACCCACGAAGAGCAGCAGGGTCATCACCCAGGGGTCGTCGGTCACCAGCCGGCTGAAGCCCTCACCCATGTCGGTCCGCACCGCGAACCGGCCCGCAGTGAGGGCGCCGATCAGACCACCTACGAAGACCGACGCCAGCAGGACGGCCGCGAACACGGCCGGCAGCGGCCGGACACTGGTATTGGTCTGTTTCGACATCCGGCGCTCGGAGACCGGGAGCTGCGCCGGCCCGGGTGGCAGCGCCGTCGCGAGCGACCCGCTACCGCCATGGGGCGGGCCGTCACCACCGAACTGCTCCGCCGTGGCCACGGTGAGCGCTTCGCGCAGGTCGACGGTGCCGGAGAACTGGGCGTCCAGCCGCTCAACCTCACGTGAGGCACGCCACATCAGCACCCGGTCCCAGGCGCCGGAGACGCCCAGCGTGCGTCCGGTCCAGGCGGCGTAGCCGACAGTGATCAACCCGAGGGCGAGAGCGCCCGCCCACCAGGGCCAGTAGTCGTTCATACGGGACCTCCGAGCCAGTTCCACACCCGTCGCCACCACGACGGGGTCGGTGTCGGTGTCCAGTCCTGCTGCTGGACGCTCTCTGCGCCGCTGCCGTCGCGTTGCGTCTTCGCGGGGTTCGAGGCTGCCGGGGTGGAACGGGCGTGCTGCGCATGCGAGAGGTGCTCCTTACGCGGGCCGGGGTGGGCGAACAGCCCCTGCCCAGCCCACGTCGGGGGCGCATCGGCGTGCCCGGCGCTCGGTGCGGCAACCACCGTCCGACTCCCCTCGGCCGGCTGGTCGTTGCGCAGGTCGTGGGCCACATCGAGGGAGTCGGCCCGACCCACCCGGGGCAGCATGGAGACCGGGAGGCGGCCGTTGGGCAGCAGGGCCAGCGGAACGGGCTTGCCCTGGCCGGCGAGGATGAAACGGGCGCAACCCCGCCAGCCATTGGCGCTGTCGCAGTACGAGACCCGCCAGGCTCCCAGGCTCGCGTTGAGGTACGGGAAGAGGGGACACGCGGAGGCGTGTGGACAGCCCAAGGCCGCTCCTGTCTCGATGCATCTCGCGGTGTTCCGTGTGCCGCCCGCCAGGCGCACCACCGACAACGTGGTGCCAGCGTCACCGGGAGGCTACGCAGCGCTCCATGATCACGTCAAACGTGGACAAGCCGCTAGCCGCCAGGACGAGAACTGCACGCGGTGCGTCTCGGGCCGAGTTGCAGCACCGGATCAGCTCGGCCGGCTGACCCGAACGGGTGGTTGCCGGTGATCGTGCTCAATCGTGGCGCCGTTCGCCGACTGGAGGGGTGCCGGTGACGGGCCGGCCGTGACCGCCCACTGTCTGTGGGCGATCCCGCGCGCCGAGGTGAGCGGACAACTGGATGAGACGCGTAGCCGTGGGTACCGTCCTGTTTCTCGGCGCCTCTGTGCTGACCGCCGTGACCCCGGCCACGGCGGCGCGGGCCGAGCCCGGTTCCCTCACGTCGCCGGCGGCGGACACGGTCGTTCGCTCCTACGTCGTCACCTACGCCGAGGGGACGACCTGGGCCGCGGCCGCCACCGACCTGTCCTCCCTCGACATCCAGGCCACCGCCCGGTTCAGCCGCGCCGTCCATGGCTTCACCGCCACCCTCACCGAGGAGCAGCGGGCGGAGCTGGCCACCAGCGCGCGGGTAAAGCGGATCGAACCGAACATCACGCTCCGCTCCCTCGACACGCAGGTGGACCCGCCCTGGGGGCTGGACCGGCTCGACCAGGGCACGGCCGCGGCCCGGTTCGACCACAGCTACTCCTACTCCGCGAATGCCCAGGGTGCCTCGGTGAACCTCTACGTGCTCGACAGCGGGATCCGGGCCACACACACCGAGTTCACCGGGCGTGTGGTGGCCGGTCGCAACTTCGCGCCGCACACCAACCCCAACGAGTCGCTGCCCAACGCCGACACCTCTGACTGCGACGGGCACGGCACGCACGTGGCCGGGACCGCGGCCGGGACGACGAGCGGGGTGGCCAAGAAGGCGCGCATCGTGCCGGTCCGGGTGCTCGACTGCGACGGGACCGGTGACCTCTCCTCGGTGCTCGCCGGGATCGACTGGGTGATCGCCCACAAGCAGAGCCCGGGCAACGCGGCCTTCGACGCCGTGGCCAACCTCAGTCTCGGTGGAAGCTATAGCCAGACCTTGAACGACGCCGTCTCGGCGATGACCGCGGCCGACGTCGCCGTCGCCGTGGCGGCCGGGAACGACGGCGCCGGCCTGGGCGCCTACAGCCCGGCCTCCGAACCCACCTCCTTCACCGTCGGGGCGGTCGACACCAACGACGCCGCCACGTCGTGGAGCAACCGAGGCAGCGGCCTGGAGGTGTGGGCGCCCGGCCTCAACATCAGCTCGGCCTGGTACACCAGCGATTCGAGCCACGCGAGCGCATCGGGCACCTCGATGGCGGCCCCACACGTGGCAGGTGTCCTGGCGGTGCTGCGGTCGAAGTATCCCGGCGACACTGCCTACCCGGACGCGAACCACACTTCGGTCGCGGAGCGCATGGGGGGTCTGTACCGGCACACCGTGACCCGGCGGCCGGGTGACTCGCTCTCGAGCGTCCACCTGGTTCAGACACCGACCCCGGCATCGGTGACCTGCGCGACCGCCACCGGGTTCACGGCGGCCTCGACCGGGGCGCTTTACCACCTGCGGGACGGCGCGGTGCTGACCGGCACGAACACCCTGTCGACCGCAGGTCTCGCCGGAACGGGTTGGTCCAGGCGCAGCTTCACCTGGTACGGCAACGGGGGCGGCGGCGTCGTCTACCTGATCACCAAGACCGGTGACCTCAAGTGGTACCGCTATGACGCCGCCCGCAGCCGGTGGATGCCACGGTCCGGAACCCGGATCGGAACAGGGTGGAGGCTGGGCACCACCTTCCAAGACATCGAGGTCTCCCGCGACGGCACGTTCTACGCCGTCACCCCGTCCGGCGTGCTGAAGATCTACCGGCATCTGGGGCGGCTCACCGGGTCCGCCGGCTGGAGAGTCTGGACCATCGGGTCCGGCTGGCGGGGACCGCAGGTGCTCGCACCGAACGGGGACGGCACCCTCTACCGCCAGTACGGCGGGGCCCTCTACTGGTACCGACACACCGATCCGGCCGCGGGCCCGGTGTCCTGGCAGCGCAGCCGGGTGGTGGGCAGGGGGTGGAGGTTCGCCGACCTGATCCCTGCGGGCGGGGGGCTGCTCTACGCTGTGACGTCGTCCGGTGCCGTTCGCTCCTACCGAAACACCGGTTACCGGACCGGGAGCGCCACCTGGGACGCGATTCGTGCCAAGGGCTCGGTGCCGATGGCCCTGGGGACCGCGCTGGACCCCTACACCTGCGGCAACTGAGGCGGCACTGGCGGGCGGCTCCAGCCGGGCCTGACCACCCTCTGCGTCTCAGTGGTGGAACGGGTCCCGGTCCGGTCGAACGGGCAGCGGCTGGGTGAGCTTCTCGAGGTGCTGGATCTCGCGGCGCAGGTCGCCCAGGAGCAGGTCGGCCAGATCTCGGCCGAAACCGTTTCGTACCACGATGCGCAGCACGGTCTGATCCTGCAGGTTCGCGGGAAGGGTGTAAGCGGGCACCTGCCAGCCCCGCTTGCGCAACGCGTCGGAGATGTCGAACACCGTGTAGGCCTCGACGTCGTCGTTCAGCGCGAAAGCGAACACGGGCAGCTGCGACCCGTCGGTGAGCAGTCGGAACGGCCCCAGCCGAGCGATCTCGCAGGACAGGTACATGGCCACGTCACGGGCGGTCTGCTGGACGCGGGCGTAGCCCTCGCGGCCCAGGCGCAGTAGGGCGTAGTACTGGGCGACGACCTGTGAACCTGGGCGGGAGAAGGTCAGCGAGAACGTCGACATCGACCCTCCGAGGTAGTCCACGTCGAAGACGAGATCCGCAGGGAGCGCGGAGGTTTCGCGCCACAGCGCCCACCCCAGGCCGGGGTAGACCAGTCCGTACTTGTGGCCCGACGCGTTGATCGAGGCGACCCGTGGCAGGCGGAAGTCCCACCGCAAGTCGGGATCGAGGAACGGCGCGATGAACCCACCACTGGCGGCGTCCACATGGATCGGCACGTCGGGGCCGCCGCGGGCGGCCAGGGCATCCAGGGCAGCGGCGATGTCCTCGACCGGTTCGTAGCTGCCGTCCTGGGTCGACCCGAGGATCGCGACCACCCCGATGGTGTTCGCGTCACACAGGTCCACGGCAGCGTCGGGGGTGAGGTGACGCCGGTCGGGCTGCATCGGCGCGAAGCGGGGCTCGACGTCCCAGTAACGGCAGAACTTCTCCCAGCACACCTGCACGTTGATGCCCATGACCAGATTCGGCCGGTCGCCCGCGGCGGCTGCCGATCCGCGTCGCTGCCGCCACCGGCGCAGCAAGGCCATTCCGGCGAGCATGGCAGCCTCGCTCGATCCGGTCGTCGAACAGCCCACCGCCCCCGAACGGTCGTCCTCAGCGGCACTCCCACCGTCCTCGGGCACAGACCCGTCCGCCGTGCTGGGCACGCCGGGGGCGTGCCACAGGTCGGCGAGCATGTGGACGCACCGCCGCTCGAGCTCGGCGGTCTGCGGATACTCGTCCTTGTCCACCAGGTTCCGGTCGACGGTCTCAGCCATCAGCTGAGCTGCCTGCGGCTCCATCCACGTCGTGACGAACGTCGCCAGGTTCAGCCGACTCTGCCCGTCGAGCATGAGCTCGTCGTGGACCAACTGGTAGGCGGTGTCGGCGTCCATCGACCCGGTGGGGATCCGCAGCCTGGGCACCGACGCCGTCTCTCCGGGCCGGGCGAAGATCGGATTCAGCTCCAGATCCCGGTCGCGGCCCGCGTCGCCGTGCGCTGTCTGGTGGAGCGGCATGCGTCCTCCCGGGTTCGAGCTGTTCTCAGACGGTATGCCCGTGGGCGGCGCCCCGAAGACCGGGACGGCGACGCTCGCGCGCAGGGCGGTGCACCAAGAACTCACCGCCTGCTTCTCAACCGTGGGCGGTGACCAGCGGCCGCCTCAGGCCTCGACCTCGGTGCGATCGCCCGACCAGAGCGTGTGGAAGGTGCCGCGCTTGTCCACGCGCCGGTAGGTGTGGGCGCCGAAGAAGTCGCGCTGTCCCTGGATGAGCGCCGCCGAGGTACGTTCGGCCCGCAGCCCGTCGTAGTAGCTCAGCGAGGACGCGAACGCGGGCGTCGGCACACCGTTCAGGGCGGCCAGGGAGACGACCCGGCGCCACGGCGCGACGCCCGTTCCGACCGCGGCGGTGAAGTACGGGTCGGCGATCAGCAGGGGCAGATCGGGCTGTCGTTCGTAGGCTTCTGTGATCCGGTTGAGGAACTTCGCCCGGATGATGCAGCCGCCTCGCCAGATCCGGGCCATCGCACCCCGGTTGATGCCCCAGCCGTACTCGGCGCTGGCCGCGGCGATCTGGTCGAATCCCTGCGAATACGCGACCACCTTGGAGGCGTACAGCGCTTGACGGACGTCCTCGATGAAGCGCCCGCGGTCGGGGACCTCCCACGTACCGGTGCTGGCAGGCAGCACCCCCACGGCCGCCGCGCGCTGCGGGAGGGAGCTCGACAGCGCCCGCGCGAACGTCGCCTCGGCGATGCCCGTGATCGGCACGCCGAGGTCAAGCGCGTTCTGGACGGTCCAGCGACCGGTGCCCTTCTGGCCAGCCTGGTCTTCGATGACGTCGACGAGCGGCCTGCCGGTCTCGGCGTCGACCTGGCGCAGCACCTGCGCCGTGATCTCGATCAGGAATGACTCGAGGTCACCGGTGTTCCACTCGGCGAAGATGTCGCCGATCTCAGCTGCCGTGGCGCCCAGGCCCTGGCGCAGCAGCTCGTAGGCCTCGGCGATGAGCTGCATGTCGGCGTACTCGATGCCGTTGTGGACCATCTTGACGAAGTGACCGGCGCCGTCGGGTCCGATGTGCGTGCAGCAGGGCACGCCGTCCACGGTGGCGGCGATGCTCTCGAGCATCGGGCCGAGGGCCACGTAGGACTCGGCGGGCCCACCGGGCATGATGGATGGTCCTTTCAGCGCACCCTCCTCGCCGCCGGAGATCCCGGCACCGACGAAATGGATGCCGACCTCCCGCAGCGCCGCTTCCCGCCGGCGCGTGTCCGGGAAGTGGGCGTTGCCTCCGTCGACGAGGATGTCGCCGGACTCCAGGTGCGGCAGTAGGGTCTCGATCGTGGCGTCGGTCGGTCCGCCGGCCTTGACCATCATGATGATCCGCCGGGGACGCTCGAGATGTGCCACGAAGTCGGCGACGTCATCCGCCGCGATGAAGGCGCCCTCGCTGCCGTGCGCCGCCATCATCTCCTCGGTGCGGCTCGTCGTCCGGTTGTACACGGCCACGGTGTAGCCACGGCTGGCGAAGTTGCGGGCGAGGTTGCTGCCCATGACGGCGAGGCCGACGACGCCGACCTGGGCGGTCGGGGACGGCGCGGGGGCGGTGGGGGACATCTGCGAGTCACGCTCCGGTACTGGTTGGAGGTTGTAGACACACGGTGCTCGTTCGGTGCGGTGGACCTCGGCGACCGGGCTTGGGTAGCGGGTAGAACACCATCACGTTGGCGGACAGCAGCGAGAAGAGGGCGATCAGCCCCTGCCAGGAGCCGGTTGATCCCGGCCACGTCTTCAGCCTGGTACCGCTGCGACCGGGAGGTCACCACCACGATAATCCGTTCTAGCCGAGCGAGAGCGACGAGCACCTTCGTCTACGCCGTGAGAGCCCGGGCGCAGGGTGCCTGCGCCATCGCGCGTCCCAGGCACGGACCATTGAGCATTCGAGGTCAGTCGGCCCTGACCACCACCGCATAGGAACCGACCCCTACCAGCCGGTCCCCGGCGATTCCACCGTCATCGAGGACGAGGAAGGCGAGGGCGCCGGACTCGACGTCGAACTCCACATCGGACACCTCACCGAGCTCATCGCCCTTCGTGGAGAGCACTGGCTTGCCTACCACGCTGTGGTCCTTGCCCTTCAGCGACGCGACGTGATGATCGGCGTCAGTGATCTTCTCAGGACCGGCCACCGTGATCGCGTCGGAACCGAAGGCGGTGATGTCCGACCAGTACAGAGTGTCTCCGGACTCCGTCTTCTTCAGCCCCACGGCGAGCACAGCGGCGGCTTCGGGGTCCACGACGAAGCCTTGGACCACCCCTACCGTGTCCGCGGTGGACGTACTGACGACCTTGCGTCCAAGCGCCTCTGAGCACCGCATCAGCGCTGTCCTCCCAGCTGGCCGCGGAAGCCATCGACGGCGGCGCCGAACCCGGCCAGGTCCTGACGCAGGAACCCGACGGCGGTCACCGCCAAGGCCAACAAGACCACCAAAGCCAAGCCCACCAGGGCATCTCAAGACCCCTCGTCGCTTCCGCCCGATGGCGACGGCCGCCATGGTCCCAGCCGCCGACGCCTGCGAAACTATCGGCTCCGTGGTGTCGCGGCACTTCCAGATCTGTCTGACGGCAGGGCGTCGCCCTCCACGTCGGTCTGGTTCGCGCCGCTCGCCAGGGGCAGGGATGCCGAGAGGAAGGAACTCACAATGGACCTCCCGCGACATGGTGCCGCATGGGCGGTGGCCACATCCACGTTGAGGGGGGGCGGGCCTTCCGGCCCCGGCGGCGAATCCTTCCGTCCGCTCGTCTGCCCCGCGCCGGTAGCCCGGGCGGGCTCCAGCACGAGCTCGCCCGATCCTCAGGTAGGTGGCGCAGCCGGGAGGTGCTGGTGGTGATCGCGGCGGACTCTCAGCTCGGGCAGGTTCTGGACTCGGCACGATCCATGGCGGAGGCGTTCCTGCAGGCGCTGCCGAGGCTCGGTGCCGCGCTGGTCGTCGTGGTGGTCGGGTGGGGCCTGGCGCGCCTGCTTCGAGCGGTCCTGCTCGCCTGGCTGAGGAAGCGAAACACCGCCAGCTTTGCCCAGGTGATGAGCAAGCTCGGCGGGGCGCTGCTGCTGGCGCTGGCCCTGCTGATAGCCGCTGCGGTCGCCTTCCCCTCGGTCAAGCCGGTAGACCTGTTGGCCGGGCTCGGGTTCTTCTCCGTGGCTGTGGGGTTCGCGTTCCAGGACATCCTGGAGAACACCCTCTCCGGTGTGCTGCTGCTGTTCCGTCAACCCTTTGCCACGGGGGACCAGATCGAGGTCCAGAGTCAGTTCGGGACGGTCGAGGCGATCACCATCCGCGAGACGCGGATCAGGACGTTCGACGGTCAGCTGGTCCTGATCCCCAACCGTGACGTCTACAAGAGCGTGATCAGGGTCCAGACCCATTACGACCAGCGTCGGGTGGCCTTCATGGTGGGCATCGCGTACGAGAACGACCCTGGCGAGGCCGCCAACGTGATCGTGGCGGCGCTGTCGCATACCGAGGGTGTGTCCTCCGAACCCGTCCCGGAGGCGCTGGTCGAGCAGCTGGGAGTGTCGACCGTGGACATCCAGGCCCGGTTCTGGACGGCACCGAGCCAGCATGAGTCACGGTTGGTCCAGGACCGGGCGATCTCCTCGGTCAAGGCCGCCCTGGACGAGTCCGGGATCGAGATGCCCGCTGAGATCATCGCCCTTCAGGCGACGCCGAGCTTCAGAGCGGCCATGCAGGGTGACGCCGAGGTGACGCCGGGCGGCTCCGTCAGGTGAGCGATCCGGAAGGCGCTGCGCGGGCCGTCGCGGTTGGGTGTGCTACCTGCGCGATCTCGGCGCGCCGGCCATGGACGCCGAGGCATGGCACCAGGTCGCTCCCCTCGGCGAGGGCACATTCGAGGAGTTGGTGGACACGGTGCTGGCGTACCTCGGCTGGGACGTCGCGGACGACACGCGCGTGCGGGCCGCAACCCTGGAGCAGGCGCGCGACCTCACGGCACACCCAACCGGACCATACGTCGAGCTGACGTGGGCGTGGTGACGCAGGCCGGGGGACCACTCGGTGAGGTGGTGATCGGACTCGATGTCGGGACCACGGCGACCAAGGTCGTCGCCTTCGCGGCGCCGGTACGGCCTGGCGGCACACCGCGCTGCGTGAGTACCCGGTGCTGGCGCCCGAGCAGGGCTGGCGGGTCCAGGACCCCGCGGCGGTCCGCGAGGCGGTGACCGCCGCCCTGACCGAGTGCGTGGCCGCGGCGGGCGCCGCGCGGGTGATCGCCCTATCGGTCAGTACCGCCATGCACGGCCTGGTCGGGCTGGACGAGGGGCACCGGCCGCTCACCCCGCTGGTCACCTGGGGCGACGCCCGCTCCCGGGGCGAGGCCCGGCACCTGCGCGATGACGGCCTCGCAGACCTGCTGTACCGCGCCTGCGGCACCCCGATCCACCCGAGGACGCCGTTGACGAAGATCATGTGGTTCACCCGGCACGAACCGGAGCTCGCGCGGGTGCGGTGGTGGGCGGGTCTGAAGGACTTCGTCCTGTGCGTCCTGACCTGCACGATCGCCACCGAGCTGTCCTCGGCGTCCGGCACGGCGATGCTCGACCTGACAGGGACTGGAACCCGATGGCGGTCCATCTCGCCGGGATCCGCGTCGAGCAGCTGCCGCCGGTGCTTGCCACCACGCACACGCTAGGGCTGTCCGCGGCCGCCGCCGCCGCGGTGGGTCTGCCGTCCGGGGTCCCGGTGGTGGTCGGGGCGGGCGACGGGCCGCTGGGCAACCTCGCCACCGGCGCGATGACCCCGGGCACCGTCGGACTCTCCCTGGGCACCAGCGGCGCAGCGCGGATGGTGGTGCCCGAGCCGGTCCTGGACCCTCAGGGCCGGGCTGTTCTGCTACGGCCTCACACACGCCCAATGGGTTCTCGGTGGCGCTGTGAGCAACGGCGGGATCGTCGTCCGGTGGCCGGCGGGGTCTTCGGTGATCGCCTGGGCGGGCCGGGGACCGCGGGCACCGACGCCGAGCTGCTGGCGCTGGCCGACGCCGTCCCGCCGGGTTGTGACGGGCTGGTCATGCTGCCCTACCTGCTCGCCGAGCGGGCGCCGCTGTGGGACCCCGATCTCACCGGGGCCTACCTGGGCATCCGGCGCGGCCACACCCGCGGACACTTCGTCCGCGCGGCCGTCGAGGGCGTCGCGCTGCAGCTCTCCACAATCGTCGCCTCCCTCGACCGGATGGAGCCGGTGATGAGTGTGCGGGCCGCAGGGGGAGCGCTCCGGTCGCCGTTGTGGCGCCGTGTGCTCGCCGGCGTCATCGGGCGTCCCCTCACCGTGACCGGCGACGCCGAGGGCGTCGCGCTGGGCGTGGCGGCGCTCGGCCTGTTCGCACTCGGACGGGTACCGGACCTCCACGCCGCCGTCGAGGCAGTCGCCCCGGCGGCCTTGACCGGCTCCGCGCCGTTCGCGGTGTCGGAGGTGGCCGACGCGCAGGAGGTGACGCTCTACGCAGGTCTGTGAGCCTCGGTGCCGGGCCTGCTGTCGGCCTACGACGAGGTGGCCCGGCTCTTCGCGGGAGCCGAGTCGCGCCGTCCGTGACGGGGTCGCCCAACGATGTGTCGGTTACGCGGGTGTCACCAGCCGTGCTCGGTGAGCACGGCGTCCAGGCCCGACAGGCCCCGAGCGCCGAAGTGCCGCACGATCAGCAGGCGGTGGTGCAGCTCCAGCACGCGGCGTCGCCGCGGGTACCCGTCCGGCAGCGGGAGCTGCTCGAGGTAGGCCGACCAGAACGGCGCCGGAAGCGGCTCGGACTGCGACATCTGCATGTAGGCGAGGTCGAGCTCCCGGTCGGCGTAGCTCACCTCGGGGTCGATCACCCACCGTCCGTCGACCACGTTCCCCCGCCACAGGTCGCCGTGGGTCAGCGAGGCCGCAGGCCGGGCGGGCAGCAGGGCCTGGATCGGTCCGTCACAGGCGCGCTCCAGACGCGGCGGAGCTCAGCCGGAACGGCCGGGTCGGCCAAGTGGGTGCGCACTCGCTGCTCGACGAAGAACGTCGGCCAGTCCTGCGACCACGCGTTCGGCTGGACGAACCGGCCGGCCCGGTTGTCTCGGTGCCAGCCGTAGCGCGTGGTCGTCACCCGGTGCATCGCGGCGACGGCTCTGCCGAGGCCTGGCCAGTCCGCACGACCTGATACGCGCTGCAGGACGAGCGTGCGGCCGCGGTGGCCGAGCACGTGCGGCACCGGCATCCCGGCCGCGGCGAGCGCCGCCAGGCCGTCCACCTCGCCGTCAGTCGTGTAGGGCGTGCGCTTGACCGCGGAGTCGGTGCCGTCGCCGAGTCGGGCGAGCCAGGTCGTCGCCACCCAGCCCCCGGGCGCTAGGACGGCGCTGACCGGCCGGGCGAGACCATGCGGCCACTCAGCGGCCTCCAGGTCGCGGGGGAGTCTCACAGCGCGATCACCGGACGACCGCGGTCCCTGGCCAGACTGGGCAGCCCTTGTGCGGTGGGTGGAGCGGGGCCGGGCTATCCGTCGCCCTCGGACTCGTAGAACGAGGCCATGCGCCGGGCCATCTCCGCCTCGTCGACGTCCTCGATCCTCTGCCCCAACCCCCAGGAATGTCCGAACGGGTCGCGGACCCGCCCGACCTTGTCGCCGTAGAACTGCAGTTCGAGGGGGTAGACGACCTCGGCGCCGGCGTCGAGCACGCGCTGCCACAGCGTCTCGACGTCGTCGGAGTAGATGAGCAGCGCCGCCGTCGAGCCGCCGAGGGTCGACGGCGACTGCGTGGGTCCGTCGGGCCACTCGTCGCCGAGCATCACGCGCGCATCGCCGATCAGGATCTCGGCGTGCCCGACCAGGCCGTCCGGTCCGGTCATCCTGGGTCCGACCTCGGTGGCGCCGAAGGCCCGGACGTAGAAGTCGATCGCCTCCGCGCACGGGGTCACCACCAGAGCAGGGGTCACGGACGTGATCCGCAGCGGGTTGTCGGATGCGGTCATGCGGGCCTCCCAGATCGCGTGGCCGGCTCAGGTTCGACCCACGCTTTCCGCTCAGCTGCGGGGCAGCGCCGGCTGAGCTGAGGCGGCCGGCGGCCCCGCAGACCGACCTGGGCACAGAGCTGAGGCCAAGGATGGCATCCGAGGGGGTGCGTGAACCTCACGGAACGTGCTTCTGACCTATCGTCTGGTACGACCAAGCCGACTCGCACCCCCGCCGGCAGTCTGCATCACTCAGCGACACCCCCGCGCCCCCGCGCACATCGAGGTCGGACGACCCCAGGGCGGCAGTTGCATGCGTTTCCATCGAGGCGATACGAGCCTGCACAGACCACGCGGAAAGGCGCCACCACTGCTCTGGCCTCACCCGTGGTGTGGGCGGTCCTTTCGTTCGGTGGCTTGCGGATCGGGACGGCCCCGGGCACCAGCCGGCGCCGTTGGTCACCTCCATCGGCGAAGGTTGGTGTGCAAATGTACCGGAATGGGGGTGGCATCCGAGCTGGGCATCCGACCACCACGCCGCACGATCCTGGACCGGTCGGGGCAGTGGTTCGCCTCCACGACGGTCGGAGCCCAGGTCATGTCCCGCGTACTGCCCGCCATGGACACCCTCGTCATGAAGGCCACCGGGGGACGCACCACGTTCGCCGAAGCCGGCGCCGGGCTCCCGACCATCTATCTGACCACCCGCGGCGCCAAGACCGGACTATCCCGCACCGTGCCCCTGGTGGCCGTCGTCGACGGCGACCAGCTGGCGATCATCGGATCGAACTTGGGACGCCCCCAGCACCCTGCTTGGGTGCATAACCTGCTGGCCGACCCACACGCCACCGTCGCCTGGGGACGCCACAGCCTGCCCGTCACAGCCCGAGAACTCACTGGCACCGACGCCGAGCGCCTCTGGCAACATGCCCGAGCCTTCTACCGCGGCTTCCGCACCTATCCCACCCGGACCCACGGACGCACCATCCGTGTCTTCCTCCTCGAGGAGGCATCGAGCTGATCGCAGTCCGGGTAGACCAGGGGTGCTGTCCGAACCGGCTCACCCGAACACCCGATGCAAAGCCCCGACACGACCAGAGTGGACCAGTGAGTGGTAAGGCCGCCTCGCGGCATCTTCGGATGTTGCTCCCGGCCCCGGCTGGCCTGTCGCTGCGCCTTACCTCAAGGATCGTTGTTCACTCGGGCGCGGACAAGTTCGTTGGCGAGCAGATCCATCAGCAGGCCGTCGTGCCACTCGCCGTCGGCGTCGCGCTCGTACCTGCGCTGGGTTCGCTGACCAAGACGATCAAGAAGACCACGACGGGGCCGGCGGCGCCTCGGTGTCCAAGGACACGGTCTCGCGGATCACCGACGCCGTGGTCGAGGACATGGCGGCGTGGTGCTGGCGGCCGTTGCTGGCGGTCTACGCGGCGGTGTTCATCGACGCGATCTACGCCAAGGTGAGGGACGGGCAGCTCGGTAACTGGCCGTTCAACGCGCACGAATCGGGGTCGACCTGGCCGGCCGGCGGGACGTGCTCGGGTTGTGGGCCGGTGCCGGCGGTGGGGAGTCGGCGAAGTCTGGATGAAGGTGGTGACTGAGCTGAAGAACCGCGGCGTCGCCGATGTGTTGTTCCTGGTCTGCGACGGTCTGAAAGGACTGCCCGACAGCGCGAATGCGTTCTTCCCGCTGGCGACGGTGCAGACCTACGTGATCCATCTGATCCGCGGCTGGTTCCGGCACGCCTCCAAGCGGCACTGGGAGGCGTTGTCCAGGGCTCTGCGCCCGATCTACACCGCCCCCACCGTGGAGGCGGCCTGGGCGGCGTTCGAGTCCCTGCAGAGAAGTGGGGCACGGCCTACCCCGCGATACCCAAGCTGTGGCGGTCCAACGGGGAGATCTTCACCCCGTTCCTGGCCTACGACGTGGAGATCCGACGCGTGCACCCCGAAGAACAAGCGGACCGCCCAGGCCCGCCTGGTCGAGGGCGCCGTCACCAAGAGCTGGAACGCCGCCCTCGGCGAGCTTGCCTTGGCTACCCCCGACCGGATCAACGCCTACCTGTAACAGCAAGATCAAATAGAGGAAGAGCGACTCCTGCACGAGCTGGTGCGCATGCTGCGCGCGTCGCCCGCGGTCCCCGCGTCGTCCTCCCGTGCCGGCGCTGGCGCGGCGCTCTGTGTGGGGGTGGAGTCGTCCGCGAAGGCCGCCGACATCGCTTGATCCTGGGAGGCCCTGCGGGCGATCTTCGGCCACCTGACGCCGGGCCGGGATCGCTTGCCTGGTCCGAAGCGCCGTGAGGGGTAGACGCGATCACCGCTCCTGCGATCCGGGGTGTCGGTTGTCTTGGGCCATGCGCACGGTTTCGGCGATACGGCGTCGGCGCGTCTCGGCCCGCTTGGCACTGGCGATCCAATACAGGATCATCTTCTTGGCGGACGGCGTGAAGGCGTCGAAGTGACGCTGCGCGCCACGGTTCCGGGCCAGTGCGGCGACGAGATCATCAGGGACGATCAGGCTGTCGATGTCGTCCAACGTCTGCCAGGATCCGTTGGCTTTCGCGGTCTCCACCGCCCGTAGGCCGGCGGCAGTCATTCGGCCATCAGCGATCAGGTGCTCCACACGCTCCTTGTTCGCCCGGCTCCACACTCCGGTGGCTCGTCGGGGCGTCATCGCGATCGTCGAGCGTTCGTCGTCCAGCCTGCGCGCCCGGCTGTCGATCCAGCCGAAGCACAAGGCCTCCTCGACCACCTCCGCGTAGCTCAGACGCCGCTTCCCGGTCGCTGTTCGCCAGTGCACCAACCAGACGCCTGGGCTGCGGTCGTGGTGCTCCTGTAGCCAGCTCCGCCACTGAGCCCGCGTCTCGGGGTGGACCCGCCCGTAGTCGACCATCAGTCCACGGTAGGTGCCCGGGCGAGACAGTGAACGGGAAGGCGGTGTTGCTCCCCGGATCAGCGGGCGAGCGACCCCGCGCCCCGGAGCAGGTGGCGTGCGCTCGGAGATGACCGTGGGCGTCCAAGGCGGTGCGGATCTTCGCGGGCAGCGAGCGCGCCAGCCGCGGCGAGCCGCCCTCGCGCAGTGCTGCCGCGATGCCGTCGACGCCGAGGCTGGCCAGGGCGGCCGGGGTCGGTGCGGCGGTCAGCAGCGCGAGGACGCCGGGACGGTCGAGGTGTTGGCCGACAACGCGTTCCAGGGCCGGGTGGATGTGCAGCAGCGCGTCGTGCAGACGGTTGGTCAGCCGGGTGGACTGGCCGGCCAGATCATCGTCGTATCCGGCCAGCACCGACAGCTCGGCCAGGGTCTGTTCGTCGGCGCCGACCCGCCGCAAGACATGCGGCATGGTCCGCGCGGTCTCGGCGATGACGTAGGCGTCGCGGGCGTCGGTCTTGCCTTCGCCCGGGAAGACGTCGGCCAGGCGCCGCATCGCCAGCCCGGGCAGGTAGCCCACGTCGATGCTCAGCGACCTGGCCACGGCGATGGTCAACGCCCCGATCGAGGCGGGCTGGTCGACCACCACCAGCACCTTGCCGCGCTCGGCCAGCCGGGACAGCACGCCCGTGATCGAGGCCTCGTCGTTGGGCAGGGCCTTGTCATGCAGCCGCCGCCCCGAGACGTCCAGGGCGCAGGCGTGGTGCTCGGCCTTGCCGACATCGACCCCGCAGAACACCGCATACGGCTCCCGCGTCGTCTCCTCGGCCGATTTGTGGGACCTGGACACTTTTCGCTCCTCCCTGAGCAGACACTGCCAACCGATGCAGGCCGGCCTGGGACGTCGCGCCGGCAGCCACGTTACGAGCAGGCATGAACCCAGCCAGGTCTCTATCAGCGGTCACGGCATCCACCCGTCCGCGGCGACAACACCCCCCAGATCATGATCGACAGGGGCAACGAGTCATACCGCGGCCGGCGGCCTGCAACCCCTCATCGGGGCCAAGCAAGAAGGTAACGGGGGCGTGGCGGGCAGCGATCTGCACGTCGAGCAGGTCGACTCCGGCGTAACTGGTAACGAGGGTGTGTCGGAGCATGTGCGGGTGCATCCGTGGTAAGCGCACGCCGGCGTCCGCAGCAGGTGCTGTAGGAGCCGGGTCGCGGCATGCCGGTCCAAGCGGCGGCCCGCGAGTGTTGAGCAGGATCGGCCCGCCTGTCGCGCTCAGCGAAGGCTCGGTCGACCACTCGCCCGATCGCCGGCGGTAGCGGGACGAGCACCACCTTGGTGCCCTTGCCGACCACCCGCAGGACGCGCTGACCGTGCTCCTCTCGCAGGTCTGCCATGTTCAGACTGCAGGCTTCGAAGATCCGTAGCCCGAGAAGGCCGAGCATGACCACCCGGGCGAAGTGGAACGGGTTCCCCGAGGTCCGGGCGGCGGTGAGCAGGGCCTCGAACTGCAGGTGGGTCAGGCCCAGCGTCGGCGATTCCGGCGGCACACGCGGACGACGCCGGTGCTCCGCCGGAGACGACTCGAGAACCTCGTCTATGACCGCCGTCCGGTAGAACCCGGTCAACGCGCTGCCCCGTCGCGAGACGGTCGAGGGCTTGTAGCGGCGCGTCTCCTGGAGCCAGCGCACGTACAGCTCCAAGTGCGGGCAGCGGTTCATCAACGGGTCGAGCCCGCGGGTGACGCACCAGGACAGGTACACGCCCAGATCGGATGCCGCATGCTGGTGGGACATACCCGTGAATCGGCCCCATGTCCGCATCACTGCGCCCTGCAGATCATCAAGTTGCTGAGCGCCGGCATCCACCGGCATCGTCACGATAGCCATATCGTTGGGTGAGCCGTCTACAACCCCCGTCGCCAGAGGACCGTGAGCATCCGTGTGGCGGCCCGATGGAAACCTCTGACCACGCGCGGCAGAACGCCAACCTCCGCTGCACATTTGGGCAGTGGAGCGGCCGCAGGCCAGGGGGGACGAAACTGATCTTCGACGTTGCGCTGGAAGCGGCGCGTCGGATGCCCGCGGCGGATGCTGCGTGGGTCGAGGCCTGCCTTCAGTCCGGGATGCTGGCCGCGGTGGGAACGACGATTCCGAACAGGTCAGCGATGGCGGCCAAGCTGCTGGCCTGAAGTGCCGCCGCGGGCACCGTCATGCCATCGATGCCGGGCAGCGCGCGAGTCGCCGTTGCCTCGGCGACGACGGTGGGGCGGTGGCCGAGGCTGAATGCACCCCGCGCGGTCGAGTTCACGCACATGTGCGTCATGAAGCCGGCGAGTACCACGTTGCTGCCCGGCGCCAACCGGTCATTCAGGTCGGTGGCGGTGAAGGAGTTCGGGAAGTTCTTGACGATGACCGGCTCACCGGTGCGTGGGGCCACCACGGCGACGATCTTGCCGATCTCCGCCCGAACGTCGTAGGGAGAGTCTTCCCCAGCGTCGTGCATGACGTGAATGATCGGGATCCCGGCCAACCGGGCGCGCTCGAGCAGCTCAGCTGCTCGCGCGATCGCTGGCTGGACTTCTTCCAGTTGCATGACCCCGCGGGTGTACGTGTTCTGGAGGTCGATCATGATCAGTGACGACTCGGCGAGGGGCGCCGGATGCTCCGGCAGGCCACTGAGCCGGCGAAGGGTCGTGGGCTCGGTCATGCCTTGAAGATTCGTCCGTCAGACGGCTGCCGGTCAACGCTTTGGAGAGGGCACCTACTGCCTCGACAGGGAACTCCCCCGGTCGCTGCCGCCAGCCGCTACCTCAACGACGACCCTGACGGACTACGAGCCGCTTCGCCCTCCATCAACCGCTTCGCGTACAAGCCGTGGCAGCCGGTTCGTTCCCCGGACCGTCGGCGCCTTCGAATCGGCCCAGATCGCGCCCTCGTCATATCTCCGAGACTGACCGCGCGAACCTCATACGCACATCGACGCAGCGGCTGACCAGGATGCCCGCGGCACGATCGTTTGTTGCTCGATCGCCTTCGGCCTCGTTCTGTCAGGGGTACTCGTGTACAAGCCTGATCGGAGAATCCACCGGGGCGGACTACCGGTAGCCGTCGAGGCGAGGACCGCGCCCTCGTCGTGGGTCGAGACGGCTTCGGCGGGTGCGTGGATGTGCTCCGGGCGGGCGGCCCGTTCGGCAGTGCGCCCGGTCGCTGCCAGACCGTTTTCGGGCGTCCGCGGCCGTCCATCGGGGTCCGCCAGGGCGTTGTCTCGGGTGGGGAGCACGCTTGGGGAGCGTGGTGAAGGGGCACGCGGCGGCGTCCGACCGGGTACGTCCGCATCCGTGCCGGCCGGACCCGTCGGGTGTCGAGGAAGGCCTGGATGGGCGTGATGCCGGGAGACGATGCTCGTCCCAGGCCGCTGCCGTGTCGAGGTCCCCCTCGCGGTCGGGTTCACGGCTGCGCCGCTCGAGCGGCGGGGCACCTTCGGGCGTCGTCCCCTGGTATGGCGTTCGGCATGCTGGCAGGGATGCCCGGGGTCGAGGTGTCGCTGGTGCTGGGCTTCGCCGGCGACGACGCGAGCCTGCCAGTGCTGCGGACCGTGCTTCCCGGTTGCGTCTATGCAGGATGGAGCTGACGTCACATGCGTGACCAGAAGACCGGTCCGCTGGCTGTGGGTGTCGTCCCGATGGAGACCCGGCGCCCCGTCATTGTGCGGCTCGCACAGCGCGCGGAGGAGCTCGGCTACACGGGCTTCTTCGTCGCCGAAGGGTGGGGGCACGACGCGACGGCGCTGCTCGCCGAAATCGCCGTTCGCACCAGCACGATCGCCATCGGCAGCAACGTCCTGAACGTTTGGGGCCGCAGCCCGGCGACCATTGCCATGTCCGCGGCCAGCCTGGCCGAGATCTCCGGCGGCCGGTACATTCTCGGGCTCGGCGCCGGTAGCCCGGCCCTGGCCGAAGGGCTTGACTCCACGCCGTTCCATGAACCAGTGCGTCGGCTGGAGACTGTCACCACGCAGGTCCGCCGCCTGCTCGACGGGCAATGTGCCGAGCCGGCCCGGGGCAGCACGGTTGCGCCGCTGCGGCTGGCGATCACACCGGCCAGCCGAGTTCCGATCGCCGTGGCCGCGCTCGGCCCCCGGGCACTCACTGTGGCTGGGCGCCTCGCCGACGCCTGGACACCGTTCTTCCTGCCCCGCAGGAAGCCTGCCCGCGGCCATCACCACAGTCCGTGGCGCCGCGATCCGGGATCGCCCGGGGGCCTCGGGCCAGGGGCCCGCCATCTGGCCCGGCATCTCGGTCGCCGTCGCGGACGGCCCCCTCCGGGCCAGGTCCACCGCGGCCTGGTGGATCGGCTTCTATCTCACCAGAATGGGACCGATGTATCCGCAGCTGTTGCGCCGGCTGGGTTTCGCCAGTTCGGTCGACGCGGTGGTAGCCGCCGAGAGCGGGCAACGGCTTCCCAGGAGGTCGACGTCCTGGTCGAACAACTCACCCTCAGCGGCACCCCGGCGCAGGCCCGCGCCGGAATCAACTCTTGGTTCACCGCCGGCGCCGACATGCCCTGCCTGGTCCTGCCTCCCAATGCCGACCCGACGAGCTCGATGAGATCCTCACCGCACTGGCACCAGCCACCGATCAACACCCAGGCGATGGCCTGGGCGCAGGGCCAACGACCGAGGCGCCCGACGCCTGGGCTGATCACAGCCCGACGTCAGCCGCGACCGCTATTGGGGGCCACCACCGCGCATACAGCGCATGCGTGTACGTCCGCTGCAACGTCCGGCGTGACGCGGACCGCCTGCATGCACTGAACCCCTGGCTGCCGGCCAACGGCTCGGTGATCCGCGGCGCAGAAGCTAACGACCCCGAGAACGGGCGTCCTGTTGTTCAGGCGCCGTAGTCGGACAGATCGTCCACCATGTGCTGAGTCGCGTCGTCGATGTTGACGGGTGCAGTCGGGACGCGACGGGGTTCGTGGTGGTCGGGGTGCAGGTTCACCCCATGCGCTGCGCACTCGGATTCGACGCAACGGCACTCTTCGACTTGCTCCGACAGTGGCTCGGGATCCGCGTAGGGAACGTCGGCGGCACTGGGCATGGTGCACCTCCCTCGTCTTCTCGGAGGCTAGACGCGGGCGGTGGACGACGCGGGGGGCGATCGTCCTGAGCGTCGATCCGGGAATCGTCCCGAGAGGTGCCAAGCCTTGGTGCTGGCCACTGTCAACGGACAGAGCGCACGTCCCGCGCGACCAGCGGCAAGAGCATGACTACCGCGCTGATCGCAGCCTATGTCGTCAGCAGCACGACGCCCGCGGTCGCACGCCCAGCGCGCCAACCACTGGACACCCGCAGTCCGGGCGGTGACACGATGGGCCAATGCCGTCACCCGAGGGCTTCACTCACACTTCAAACGCTGATGGCTCGGTGACGATTCGACACCACGGCCGTACCGCGGCCACCTTGCGTGGCGCACGCGCAACGCTCTTCCAAGCCGAAGTCGAGACGAGCGACGATCAGCTCACTATGGCCCGCTGGACCGGGAACTACCGCCGAGGCAACGAGCGGACCGCCAAGCTGCATCCCCGCAACGTCCGACACCGCTGATTGCCGAGAGCCGCACCGCAGCCACCACGACGTCGGAACCGGAGGGACACCCCGATGGCCGCTCTGCGGCAAGAGCGCAACTGCCGCGCTGATCGCGGCTGAGCGGACGTCGCCCGTAACGCTCCAGGCGGTTCCCCGGCGGCGTTCTGGGCGCTTGAGTCCGGAGCGCCGGAGACGTTGGCACGGGCCGCCGGATTCGTGCATTGCGTGCCGACGTGGACGTTGCAGCTCGTCCGTCAGGAGCATTGGCGCCTCGCACGTTGGACGACAACGCAGGCGGGAGGGCCTTGAGGCTCTGGCCGAGTCAGGCGCCGGAGAGGAGACTTGAAACGAGGGAGCCTGAGTCAGAGATGCCGCAGGAACGTGGGGCCGCAGGGAGCGACCGGGCGGGTTACCGGCGGAAGCGGGGTTCAGCGTGATGATGAAGGAGTTGCACAAGCGCAGCGTGCACGTCGACGCTCCGGTGGAGACGGTCTTCGACTACGTCAAGGACCCGCATCACTTCTTCGAAGCCTTCGACGAGGAATGGCGGCGCCACATGGCGCTGGTCGAAGTCAAGACCACCCCGGAGGGGGTCGGGTCAACCTTCAGGCTGATGGGCAGGATGTTCCTGCTCTTCCATATGGAGTGGGTGCTGACCAGGGAGGAGTACATCCCCAACGAGCGCATTGTGGACCACGCGAACGTCGGCGGGGTGTGGACCTACACCTTCGAGCCCGATGAGGCTGGCACGACGCTGTCCATGGCCTTCGGTTGGTCCAGCAACGTTCCGTTTGTGGGGGAGGTGGCTGACCGCATCGGTTGGAGCGGCGACCGCGACCTCGACCTCGTGCTGGCCAACATCAAGAAGGCGATCGAGTCCTGACGGTGGCGACGCCGACCGCTGTCTCAGCGGGCCCGTTAACCCGCGTTGTCCTGCCGTGGTGGTGATCGAGATCCGACACGCCCCAGGGCTCCGGGTGATCTCGATTCGTCCGTTTCATGAGGCGATCAGGCCGTGGAGGTAGAGGGCATCGATGAACCTGGTGTGGTCGCGTCGGCCGTCGGGGACGTAGAGGCCTCCCGGGAGGTCTTCCCGGTCCGGGTGTCCTGTGGAGCCCTGGTGTTGCCCCTGCCTGTGTTACCTGTGCCCAAGACGACGCTCGCGGCATGCCCCACCTGCGGCATAGAGAAGTCCGGTAGGGCTGACGCGGCAGTGAGCGCTGCGATGCACGATGACACTGCCATCGGTTCGCCTGCGGTGCACCCGTTGGGCCATCGTTGTCGACGTCCCGTGGCAGAGGCTGATCCACGATGACCCCCGGAATGATTCCATGGCCCGAACGAAGAACGGCCTCTGCTGCGTTTCGTCAGGTCAGAGTCAGGTCAGAGGCCATTTGAGGATGGTGTCCGAGGGGGGACTTGAACCCCCATGCCCCTAAGGGCACTAGCACCTCAAGCTAGCGCGTCTGCCAATTCCGCCACCCGGACTAGGGCTGCCTACACCGTCGCGACAGGGTCGATCGGCGCAGGAGAGGTTAGCACGCAGGCCGGTGCGGCCTGGACTGCGAACCCGGCTAGCGTGGCACCACCAGGCCCGGAGATCCACCGGCACCGACCGGCAGGAGGACCCATCGTGAGCCGACCCAGCGAGCAGCCGAGCAACGCAGACGTCGAGCGTCCCGACCAGGGTGACGGGATTCGCGACGCGACCGCGGACCAGGCCTCGGACACGGCCCAGGACGAGGTGGTCGAGCTGTGCCGCGAACTGATCCGGATCGACACCTCCAACTTCGGCGACAACACCGGTCCGGGGGAGCGCAAGGCCGCCGAGCAGGTCGCCGAGTGGCTGGCCGAGGTGGGGCTGGAGCCGACGGTCGTCGAGTCCGCCCCGGGGCGGACCAGCGTGCTGACCCGGATGGCCGGCGCCGACTCGAGCCGGCCGGCACTGCTGGTGCACGGCCACCTGGACGTCGTCCCGGCCCAGGCCGCCGACTGGCAGGTCGACCCGTTCTCGGCCGAGATCCGCGACGACTGCGTCTGGGGCCGCGGCGCAGTCGACATGAAGAACATGGACGCGATGATCCTGGCCGTGGTCCGTGACCTGGCCCGGTCAGGCCGCATGCCAGCACGCGACCTCGTCCTCGCCTTCACCGCCGACGAGGAGAGTGGCGGCGAGTACGGGGCCAGGTACGTCGTCAGTCACCACGCCGACCTGCTGGACGGCGTCACCGAGGCGGTCAGCGAGGTGGGGGGGTTCTCGGTCGACCTGGCCGGCCGCCGGACGTATCTGGTGCAGACCGCCGAGAAGGGCATCGCCTGGCTGCGCCTGGTGGCGCACGGCCGCGCCGGTCACGGCTCCCAGATCAACACCGACAACGCGGTCACTCGGCTGGCCCACGCGATCACCCGGATCGGTGACCACACCTGGCCGATCGAGATCACCCCGACCGTTCGGCAGCTCCTCGACGGCGTCCAGGAGATCACCGGGACGGCGTTGCCGATCGACGACCCCGACGCCCTCGTCGCGGCCCTGGGCACGACGGCCAACTGGATCGGCGCGATCGTGCGCAACACCACCAATCCCACCGCCTTGCAGGCCGGATACAAGCACAACGTGATCCCGGGCAGCGCCACGGCACTGGTCGACGGCCGATACCTGCCCGGCCGGGTGGACGAGCTCGTCGACACGGTGCGCGAGCTGGTCGGGGACGGCGTCGACGTCGAGATGGTCCAGCAGGCGATCGCGCTGGAGACGCCCTTCGAGGGGGCCCTGGTCGAGGCGATGTCCGAGGCGCTGCGGGCCGAGGACCCCGGCTGCGCCGTCTTGCCCTACTGCCTGTCCGGGGGAACCGACAACAAGAGCTACGCCCAGCTCGGGATCACCGGCTACGGCTTCGCGCCGCTCCAGCTGCCGGCCGGGCTCGACTTCGCCGGCATGTTCCACGGCATCGACGAGCGGGTACCTCTCGACGCGCTCCGGTTCGGCACCCGGGTCCTGCGCCGGTTCATCGACACCTGCTGAACCGCATCGACGGCTGGTCAGGTCGTGCGACTGACTCGGATGATCCGCCGCCGCAGCCACACCCGGCGTGCCCCGCCCCAATAGAGCCTGACCCGGGCCACCTCCCAGTGATCGTGCTCGGCGAGCTCGGCGAGCAGACGCTGAGCCTGGGTGCGGCCGACCAGCCGGGGAAGAACCACCATGCGGTACTCGTAGTCGCCGCCGGGCAGGTCTTGCGGCAAGGGGTCGACCGGGCGCAGGGTCAGCTCGATCATCGACGCAGCTCCATCATCGACACCATGTCATCACGAGGTCACGGCGAACCGCTACGGTCGTCTCATGACGACCGACCCTCGCGCTGCGCTGGACCGGCTCTCAGCGGCGCTTGAGGCACACCTGCTCGCCGCGAGCCGACGACACGGCGAGGCCGACCCGGCCGTCGTCTCGGCCTACCAGACCCTCGCCGACGCCTTCGAGACCTACGACGAGGCGCTCTATACCGCCTACGACGAGGTCACCCCGTTCGTGCTCTACGACGACTCCGAAGATGCCGACGACCTCGAGGAGGACGAGGACGACGACGAAGAGGACGACGAAGAGGACGACGAAGAGGACGAGGACCTCGTCGACGAAAGCGACGACGACGACGAGGACGACGACGAGGACGACGACGAGTCCCCCGACGACGACCCGGGTGAGGCGAGCGACGAGGCCCAGGGCACCGACGACGAGGACGACCTGGTGGACGCCGAGCGCTGACTCAGGCCGGCCCCCGGTTCGGCTCAGGGGGCCGACACCTCTTCAAGCACACTGACGATCTCGGCCGGCAGGTCGACCTCGTCGCTGGCCAACGCCACGCGTAGCTGCGCGGCGGTCCGCGCACCCAGCAGGATCGACGCGACACCGGCGCGGTCGCGCACCCAGGCCAGGGCCACGTCCACCGGCGAACAGCCGAGCCCGTCCGCGGCCGTCACCACGGCGTCCACCACCCGGCGTGAACGCGGGGTGAGGTAGGCGCCGACGAAGCCGGCCAGATGTGCCGAGGCGCCCCGCGAGTCAGCCGGGGTCCCGCTTCGGTACTTGCCGCTGAGCACTCCACGCCCCAGCGGCGACCAGGCCAGCACGCCGACGCCGAGTGAACGGCTCGCCGGTAGTACCTCACGTTCGGCCTCGCGCTGAACCAGCGAGTACTCCACCTGCGCGGCGACCACCTCGGTGCCAGCCAGGTTGGCCTGGCCGTTGCCGGGCCCGCCGGCCAGCGTCGCGGCATGCGCCACCTGCCAGCCCGAGTAGTTCGACACACCGACGTAGCGAGCCCGGCCGGAACGGACCGCGACGTCCAGCGCCGACAGGGTCTCGGTGAGCGGCACCTCATCGCTCCAACCCCGCACGAGCCACAGGTCGACGTGGTCGGTCCGCAGCCGGCGTAATGAGGCGTCCAGGTCGGCGAGCAGCCGGGCCCGCGAGGGGAAGGTGTGTGGTCGGCCGTCGCGCCAGGCAGCGCCCGCCTTGGTGCAGAGCACCACCTCGTCCCGCGGGACGAGGTGTCCCAGCAGGGAGCCGAGTAGGTCCTCGGCCGCCCCCTCCCCGTAGGACGCCGCGGTGTCGACGAGGGTGCCGCCGGCGTCCACGAACCCGGTGAGCTGCTCGGCTGCCTCATGCTCGTCGGTGTCCCGGCCCCAGGTCAGCGAGCCCAGCCCGAGCCGCGAAACGCGTAAGCCGCTGCGGCCGACGGTGCGTTCTTCCACGGCGGCAACCTACCGTCGCCGATGGGTCGACGTTCCAGACGTCCCGGCGCGCCCGATAGGCTCGGCGCTCGTGCGGCTGGGACTGAACCTTGGATACTGGGGCGGACCGAACGATCGCGACAACCTGGCCCTGGCCCAGGAGGCAGATCGGTTGGGCTACGCGGTCTGCTGGGCGGCCGAGGCCTACGGCTCTGATGCGCCGACGGTCCTTACCTGGGTCGCAGCACACACCGAACGCATCGACGTCGGCGCAGCGGTGATGCAGATCCCGGCCCGCAGCCCGGCGATGACCGCCATGACGGCAGCCACCCTGGACGCGCTGTCCGGCGGCAGGTTCCGGCTCGGACTGGGCGTCAGCGGGCCACAGGTCTCCGAAGGCTGGCATGGCGTGCGGTTCGCCAAGCCTCTGGGGCGTACCCGTGAGTACGTCGACATCGTCCGGGCGGCCTTGAGCCGGCGACGAGTGACGTACACCGGCGAGCACTACACGCTGCCGCTGCCGGACGGGCCCGGAAAGGCCTTGCATCTGACGGTGCGTCCGGTGCGCGAGCGCATCCCGATCTACCTCGCTGCAGTGGGCCCGAAGAACCTGGCTCTGGCCGGGGAGATCGCCGACGGCTGGCTGGGCATCTTCTTCAGCCCCGAGCATGCCGCCATCTCCCTGAACCCGATCCGCGAGGCCCGCCGTCAGGCCGGCTGGGGCGTCGCGGACGGCGCGGACCCGCTCACCGGCTTCGACGTCGTTCCCACCGTCGGGGTCAGCGTCGATCCGGACCTCGCCTCGGCGGCCGACGCGCTACGCCCCTACACCGCCCTCTACGTCGGGGGGATGGGCAGCCGCGAGCAGAACTTCTACAACGCCCTCGTGCGCCGCATGGGGTACGAGGATGCCGCGGAGAAGGTGCAGGACCTGTTTCTCGACGCCCAGCCCCGCGAGGCCGCCGCCGCCGTGCCGGTCGACCTGATCGACGCCACCAGCCTGCTGGGTGACCGCGCCCGGATTGCCGACCGGATCCAGGCCTTTGCGGCGGCCGGCGTCACCACGCTGTCCATCAGCCCGGCCGCGCCGGATCTGTCGTCCCGGTTGGCCGCCCTGCGCACCGTCGCCGAGGCCGCGGAGGCCTCCGGGGTGGCCTCGTGAGCTCATTGGGCTACGGCGACGCCGTCGTCCTCGGGATCGTCGAGGGGCTCACCGAGTTCCTCCCCGTCTCCAGCACCGGACACCTGACCATCGCCGAGAAGCTGCTCGGCCTGCCGGTCGACGACAAGGCGGTCACGGCGTTCACCGCGATCATCCAGTTCGGGGCGATCGTGGCCACCTTCCTGTACTTCTGGAAGGACATCAGCCGCCTCGCCGTGGCATGGCTGCGGGGCATCGCCTCGGCACCGGCCCGCGAGCACCGCGACTACCGCTTCGCCTGGTACGTCATCGCCGGGTCCACCCCGATCGTGATCGTCGCCCTCGCCCTGCAGAACCTCATCGAGGGACCGCTGCGCAGCCTCTGGGTGGTGGCCGCGGCTCTGATCGGCTGGAGCGCCGTGATGTACGTCGCCGAACGCCGTGCGACCCAGCGCATCGGCGAGGCCGACCTCACCCTGCGCCAGGTGCTGGTCATCGGTCTGGTCCAATGTGTCGCCCTGATCCCCGGGGTCTCGCGGTCCGGGGCGACGATCTCCGCCGGGCTGCTCCAGGGAGTGGACCGGGTGGCCGCGACCCGACTGTCCTTCTTCCTGGCCATCCCGGCGCTCACCGGCGCCGGCCTGTACACGCTCAAGGACGTCGACACCGCCGTCGTAGGCTGGGGCGAGCTCGCCGTCGGCACACTGGTCAGCTTCGTCGTGGCCTACGCCTCGATCGCCTGGCTGCTGAAGTTCGTCGCCCGGCACCCGATCACGGTGTTCGTCGGTTACCGGGTCGTCGCCGGCGTCCTGCTGCTCGGGGCACTGTCCGCCGGCTGGCTCAGCGCCACCTGAGGACTACCCTCCTGGGGTGACCACCGTCCTGCTCGTACGCCACGGCAGGACGACGGCCAACGCGAGTGGCACCCTGGCCGGCTGGACGCCGGGGATCGGGCTGGACGCCACCGGCCGGGACCAGGTCCTGGCTCTCGGGCAGCGGCTGGCGCCCCTTCCCCTGGCCGCTGTCGTGGCCAGCCCGCTGGAACGATGCCAGGAGACCGCGGAGGCCGTGCTGGACGCCCGTGCCGCGAACCGGCGCCCCGCTTTGCAGACCGACGAGCGGCTGGGGGAGTGCCGCTACGGCGACTGGACCGGCCGCAGTCTGAAGGAGCTCACCAAAGAGCCTCTCTGGCGGGTCGTCCAGGCGCATCCCTCGGCGGTGACCTTCCCGGGACCGGCCGGCGAGTCGATGCCGGCCATGCAGCAGCGCGCGGTCGCCGCGATCCGCGACCACGACGCGGCTGTGCACGCCGAGCACGGCGACCACGCGGTGTGGGTCGCGGTCTCTCACGGTGATGTGATCAAGGCGATCCTCGCTGACGCCCTCGGCGCGCATCTGGACTCCTTCCAGCGCATCGTCGTCGACCCCGCCGGAGTGTCGGTGGTCCGATACACGGCGCTGCGTCCGTTCGTCGTCCGGATGAACGATTCCGGTTCGGACCTGAGCGCCCTGACCCCGCCGCGGCGGCGCCGTCGTCCATCCCGTCGGGCCTCCTCCGACGCCGTGCTCGGTGGTGAAACCGGGGCCGCCACCGGCAGATGAGGTGGCATAAGGTCGATGACATGCCCCGCCAGGTCTTCGACTACGACCCGCCCGAGCGCTTCGTCGCGGGCACCGTCGGTCAGCCGGGCTCGCGCACGTTCTTTCTCCAGGCCCGCTCCGGTAGCCGGCTGGTCTCCGTTGCCGTGGAGAAGGCCCAGGTCTCGATCCTCGCCGAGCGCGTCGACGAGCTGCTGGACGAGGTGTTGCGCCGCAGCGGGGGGAACGCCCCGGTGCCGGCCCTGGTCCCGGCCGACGCCGAGGACAACGAGCCGCTGGACACCCCGATCGAGGAGGAGTTCCGGGTCGGCGCGATGAGCCTGGCCTGGGAGGTGGAGTCCCAGCGGGTGGTCATCGAGTGCTACTCCGAGGGGCTCGTCCCCGACGAGGACGAGGAGGTCGAGGAAGCGGGGGCCGCCGAGAGCAAGGTGGAGCCGGCACCGGAGCCGGAGGTTGACGGCTCGGTGCTGAGGGTCAGCTTGAGCGGCTCGGCCGCGCGGGCGTTCGCGAAACGGGCCCTGGCCGTCGTGGCGGCGGGCCGTCCACCCTGTCCGTTCTGCGCCGGCCCCCTCGACCCGGACGGCCACATCTGCCCGCGCGCGAACGGTTACCGTCGCTGAACCCGCTCCCTGGTTCGTCGCAGGACGACGGCATTCTCGATCTGCTCGTCCGGGGCGAGCTCGAGGTGATCGGTCGTCTGGTCGACGCCAGCAACGCCACGCTGCTGGCCCAGGTCGAGCTGGACGGCGTGAGCGGGCGCTGTGTGTACAAGCCGGTGGCGGGGGAGCGTCCGCTGTGGGACTTCCCGCGGGGCACCCTGGCCAACCGCGAGGTGGCCGCCTACGAGCTGTCCGTCTGCGCCGGCTGGGAGATGGTGCCGCCGACGGTGCTGCGGGACGGGCCGCACGGCCAGGGGAGCGTGCAATGGTGGATCGAGGGAGGGCAGTCCGGGGGCGGCGTGGTCGATCTGGTGGCGGCAGACGCCGTCCCGGCCGGCTGGCTGCGGGTGCTTGATGCGGAGACCTATGACGGCGAACACGTTGTCCTCGCCCATGCCGACGACCCCGACCTGGCCGCGATGGCCCTGTTCGACGTGGTGACCAACAATGCCGACCGCAAGGTCGGCCACGTGCTCCGAGAGCCGGTGAGCGGCCTGCTGCGCGGGGTCGACCACGGGCTCACCTTCAACCTCGATCCCAAGCTCCGCACGGTGCTGTGGGGCTGGGCCGGGCGGCGAATCCCCGCCGTCCGGCTCGGCGAGCTCGAGCGCCTGGGCGCCCTGCTCCAGCAGACCCGACCGGACGGCGGCCCCGACCCGATCGCCGCCCGCCTTACCTCCCTGCTCGACGCTGCCGAGGTGCAGGCCACCATGAGCCGGGTCCAGCGGCTGCTCGGTGCGGGCCGATACCCCCGACCCGGTGCGAGCCGCTACCCGGCCATTCCCTGGCCACCGTTCTGAGGCGCCGGCCGAGCGGCTTCGACGCGGCGCTTGGCCGCGACGCGGATAGGCTCGCAGGGTGACACGCTGGCCCGCCCCGACCCTGCCCACCTTGCCCGGGCGCGGACTGCCGGTGCGGTTGTGGGACTCCTCCGCCGACCGCACGGCGCCCTCGACCACCGAGCCGGTCGCTCGCATGTACGTCTGTGGGATCACCCCGTACGACGCCACGCATCTGGGCCATGCGGCGACCTACGTCGCCTTCGACCTGCTGAACCGGGCGTGGCGCGATGGCGGCCACCACGTGCGCTACGTGCAGAACGTCACCGATATCGACGACCCGCTGCTCGAGCGGGCGGCCGCCACAGGTGTCGACTGGCGTGATCTGGCCGCTCAGCAGATCCAGCTCTTCGCCGACGACATGGCCGAGTTGCGGGTGGTTCCTCCGGAGGTCTACCTCGGTGCGGTGGAGACAGTCCCGCTGGTCGTCGATGCCGTTCGGCAGCTCCTGGCCTCCTCGCTCGCCTACATGCTGGACGGCGACGTCTACTTCGCCGTGCACGGCGACCCGCGCTTCGGGTCGGTGTCCAAGCTCAACGAGAAGACCATGCGGGACCTGTTCGCCGAGCGCGGCGGTGACCCGGACCGCTCGGGCAAGAAGGACCCACTCGATCCTCTGCTCTGGCGTGCGCAGCGCGAGGGCGAACCGTCCTGGGATGGCGGCACGCTCGGGCCGGGGCGGCCGGGCTGGCACATCGAGTGCTCCGCGATCGCGCTGTCCGAGCTGGGCATGTCCTTCGACGTTCAGGGCGGCGGCTGCGACCTGGTCTTCCCGCACCACGAGATGACCGCCGCCCATGCGCACGCGCTGACCGGGAAGTGGCCGTACGCGCAGGTCTACGCGCACGCCGGCATGGTCGGCTACGAGGGACACAAGATGAGCAAGTCCCGGGGGAACCTGGTGTTCATCTCGCAGCTGCGCGCCGACGGGGCGGACCCGATGGCGATCCGGCTCGCGCTGCTCGACCACCACTACCGACACGACTGGGAGTGGACCGGCGCCGACCTGGAGAGGGCGACGGCACGCCTGGTCCGCTGGCGGGAGGCGTCGCGGCTGGTACGCGGCCCGGACGCCCAGCCGCTGCTGGCCCGGATCCGCGAGCGGATGGCCGACGACCTCGACGCCCCCGCGGCGCTGCAGGCCATGGACGCGTGGGTGGAGCACGCCCTGACCGACGGCGGCGACGTGCCACGCTCCCCGGCACTGGCGACCAAGGTGGCCGACGCTCTGCTCGGGGTGAAGCTGGCCGTGCCGAGCGGCCCCCGCTGAGGCCGCTACGACCGGCCGGGCCCGGGCTCGCCGCGTCGGCGTAGGTAGCGCTCGAACTCCCGCGCGATCGCCTCGCCGCTGGCCTCGGGAAGGTCGGCGGTGTCCTTGGCGTCCTCGAGCTGGCGCACGTAGGCACTGATCTCCCCGTCCTCCTCGGCCAGCTCATCGACGCCGTGCTCCCACGCGCGGGCGTCCTCGGGCAGGTCCTCGAGCGGGACGGTCAGGTCGAGGGCCTCCTCGACCCGGCGCAGCAGGGCCAGGGTGGCCTTCGGTGACGGCGGCTGCCCGACGTAGTGCGGTACGGCCGCCCACAGGGACAGCCCCGACAGGCCTGCCGCGGCGGCGCCGTCCTGGAGCACCCCGACGATGCCGGTGGAGCCCTCGTAGGTCGACCCCTCCACGCCCAGGCGCTGCTGGATCCCGGGGTCCTCACTGGTCCCGGTGACCGGGATCGGCCGGGTGTGCGGCACGTCGGCCAGGAGCGCGGCGAGCGTGATCAGCGTGGTGACCCCGAGCTCGTCCGCGATCCCCAGTAGCTCGGCGACGTAGGCGCGCCAGCGCATGCTCGGTTCGACCCCGGCCACCAGCACCACGTCGCGCTGTCCGCCGGCCGGCCGGGCCAGGAATACGCGTGTGGTCGGCCAGGTGAGCCGGCGCCGTCCGTCCTCCTCGATGCTGACGACCGGGCGGTTCACCTGGAAGTCGTGGTAGGACTCGGGGTCCAGCTCGGTCACGAGGTCGGCCTGCCAGACGCGCTGCAGGTGGGCCACCGCGCCGCTGGCTGCCTCGCCGGCGTCGTTCCACCCCTCGAAGGCGGCGAGCATCACCGGGTCACGCAGCACCGGCATCGACTGCTCGCTCACACCGGCTCCTTCCGGACCCACCTGACCACGGCGCCCCTGCCTCTCTGCCACCGGACTGCCGGCGGGTCGCCGGCCGGAGGGGGCGCCCGTCGCCCTGCCCGGTCCATCGCCCGGCTCAGCCTAGGTCACGCACCGACCGGGGGAGTCCCCTCACCCCTAGACTCGACCACGATGAGTGAGCGTGTGAGATCCCTGCGCCGTGCCCTGTCCGAGCGAGTCCTGGTGGCAGACGGGGCCATGGGCACGATGTTGCAGGCAGCAGACCCTTTGCTGGACGACTTCGAGGGCCACGAGGGCTGCAACGAGATCCTCAACGTGACCCGGCCGGACGTCGTCCGCTCAGTGCACGAGGCGTACCTCGACGTCGGTGTCGACGCCGTCGAGACCAACACCTTCGGCGCCAATCTGGGCAACCTGGGCGAGTATGGAATTGAGGAGCGAATCGGCGAGCTGGCCCTGGCCGGCGCCCGGATCGCCCGATCGGCCGCCGACGCCTATTCCACGCCGGAGCAGGCCCGCTACGTGCTGGGATCGATCGGGCCGGGCACCAAGCTTCCCTCGCTCGGGCATGCTCCGTTCGCCGTGCTGCGCGACGCCTACGCTCAGCAGTGCGTCGGGCTCATCGACGGAGGCGTCGATGCCCTGCTCGTGGAGACCTCCCAGGACCTGCTGCAGGCCAAAGCCTCGGTGATCGGCGCGCAGCGGGCCATGACCGCCACCGGCACCGATCTGCCGGTTCTGGTGCAGGTGACGGTGGAGACCACCGGCACCATGCTCGTCGGCAGCGAGATCGGGGCCGCGCTCACCGCTCTGGAGGCGCTCGGGATCGACGCGATCGGGCTGAACTGCGCGACTGGTCCCGCCGAGATGAGTGAGCATCTGCGCCACCTAGCCCGACACGCACGGATCCCGGTGACCTGCATGCCGAACGCCGGGCTGCCCCAGCTGACACGTGACGGCGCTCACTACCCGTTGACCCCCGCCGAGCTGGCCGACGCGCACGAGGTGTTCACCCGGGACTTCGGCCTGTCCCTGGTCGGTGGCTGCTGTGGGACGACGCCCGAGCATCTGCGCCAGGTGGTCCGCCGGGTGGGCGCCCGCCCGGTCCCGCCCCGTCGTCCGCGTCCCGAGCCTGGGGTTGCCAGCATCTACCAGCATGTGCCCTTCCGACAGGACACCGCGTTCCTGTCGATCGGTGAGCGGACGAACGCCAACGGGTCCAAGGCGTTTCGCGAGGCGATGCTCGCCGAGCACTGGGACGAGTGCGTGGCGATCGCCCGCTCGCAGACCCGTGACGGGGCACACCTGCTCGACGTCTGCGTCGACTACGTGGGGCGGGACGGGGTGGCCGACGCGCTGGCGGTGATCGGTCGGCTGGCCACCGCCTCGACCCTGCCGCTGGTGCTCGACTCCACAGAACCCGCTGTGCTGCAAGCGGGGCTGGAGCTGTTGGGCGGCCGCGCCGTGATCAACTCGGTCAACTTCGAGGACGGCGAGGCCGACGGCAGCCGGTTCGCCCGGATCATGCCTCTGGTCCGTGAGCACGGCGCCGCCGTGGTGGCGTTGACCATCGACGAGACCGGACAGGCGCGCACCGTTGAGCACAAGGTCGCCGTGGCGCTCCGCCTGGTCGAGACGCTCACCGGACAGTGGGGGATGCGGGTCGAGGACATCCTGCTCGACTGCCTCACCTTCCCGATTGCCACCGGGCAGGAGGAGACCCGCGGCGACGGGATCGCCACGATCGAGGCGATCCGCCAGATCAAGGCCCGCTACCCCGCGGTCCAGACCACGCTGGGGGTCTCGAACATCTCCTTCGGGCTCAACCCGGCGGCCCGGGTGGTGCTCAACTCGGTGTTCCTGCACGAAGCCGTCAAGGCGGGACTGGACTCGGCGATCGTGCACGCGGCGAAGATCCTCCCGATCTCGCGCATCCCCGAGGAGCAGATGCAGGTGGCCCTCGACCTGGTCTACGACCGGCGAGGCTACGACGACTCGGGCGCGCTGACCTACGACCCGCTGGCCACCTTCCTGGAGCTGTTCGAGGGCGTCGACGCGGCGTCGGTCCGGGCCGACCGGGCCGCCGAGCTGAGGGGGCTGCCGCTGGGGGAGCGCCTCGCTCGACGGATCGTTGACGGTGAGGCCAAGGGCCTGAGCGAGGACCTGGACGAAGCGCTGCGCGCCGGTCGCACGGCGCTGGACATCATCAACGACCACCTCCTCGACGGCATGCGCACCGTGGGCGAGCTGTTCGGACGCGGTGAGATGCAGCTGCCCTTCGTGCTGGCCTCCGCCGAGGTGATGAAGACCGCCGTCGCACATCTGGAGCCGCACATCGAGCGGGTCGAGAGCGCGGACGGCGCTGGTCCGGTCGGCAAGGGCACGATCGTGCTCGCCACGGTCAGGGGCGACGTCCACGACATCGGCAAGAACCTGGTCGACATCATCCTGTCGAACAACGGCTACACGGTCGTGAACCTCGGCATCAAGCAGCCCATCTCGGAGATCCTGCGCGCGGCGGCCGAGTCCGACGCCGACGTGATCGGCATGTCCGGGCTGCTGGTCAAGTCGACGGTGGTGATGAAGGAGAACCTCGAGGAGATCAACACCCGCGGCGATGCCGCCCGGTGGCCGGTGATCCTCGGCGGGGCGGCACTGACCCGGGCCTACGTGGAGAATGACCTCGCCGAGCTGTACGCCGGCGACGTGCGGTACGCCCGAGACGCTTTCGAGGGCCTGCGGCTGATGGACGCCTTGGTCGCGGTCAAGCGCGGCGTTCCGGGAGCCGAGCTGCCCGCTCTGAGGCCTCGGCGGGTCCGGTCCACGACGCCGGCCCTGCACGGCCCGGACGAGGGCGCCGCCAATTCGGTGGCCACGCAGCGGTCCGACGTCGAGCGGGGGCTGGCGGTGCCGACCCCGCCGTACTGGGGCGAACGGATCGTCAAGGGCATCGCCCTTGCCGACTATGCGGCCTACCTGGACGAACGGGCCACCTTCGTCGGTCAGTGGGGGCTGAAGGGGTCACGGGGCGGTTCAGGCCCCAGCTACGAGGAGCTGGTCGAGACCGAAGGCCGGCCCCGGCTTCGGATGTGGCTGGAACGCGTTCAGACCGAAGGGATCCTGGAGGCGGCCGTGGTGTCCGCCTACTACCCCTGCGTGTCCGAGGGCAACGACCTGGTGGTGCTGCATCACGAGGAGTCTGCGGCCGCCGCCGGGGTCGGGGTCGGCAGTGAGCGGGCCCGCTTCTCCTTCCCGCGGCAGCGACGGGACCGTCGGTTGTGCCTGGCGGACTTCTTCCGCTCCGGGCAGGAGGCCGATCAGCTCGGCGGGCCTGACGTCATCGCCTTCCAGCTGGTGACGATGGGCTCGAGAGTGGCCGAGGCGACGGGAGAGCTGTTCGCTGCCAACGCCTATCGCGACTACCTCGAGCTGCACGGGCTGTCGGTGCAGCTCACCGAGGCCCTTGCCGAGTACTGGCATGCGCGAGTGCGCTCCGAGCTGGGGTTCGAGGGGGATGACGACGAGGACCTGGCCGGCATCCTGCGCCAGGGCTACCGCGGTTCGCGCTACTCCTTCGGCTACCCGGCCTGCCCCGAGCTGGAGGACCGGGCCACGCTGGTCGCGTTGCTGCGTCCGGAGCGGATCGGGGTCAAGCTCTCCGAGGAGCTGCAGCTGCACCCCGAGCAGTCGACCGACGCGCTCGTGGTGCACCACCCCGAGGCCAAGTACTTCAACGCCACCTGAGCCGCGAGAGACATGATGACCTCGACCCTGCCGACCGGTGGGTGACCGGCTGCCGGCCGCCGTGCTGTGGGACATGGACGGCACGCTCGTCGACACCGAGCCGTACTGGATCGCCTGTGAGGTCGACCTTGTGGAACGCTGCGGCGGAACCTGGTCCCTGGAGCAGGCGTACTCCCTGGTCGGCCAGGACCTGCTCACTTCAGCCCGGGTGATCGCCCGAAAGGGCGGGGTGCCGCTGCCCGCCGAGGAGATCGTCGAGGTGCTGTTGGACGGCGTGGTGGCCCGGGTCGGCGGGCACGTTCCCTGGCGGCCCGGCGCGCTGGAGCTGCTGGAGTCACTGGTCGCTGCCGGCGTCCCGAATGCCCTGGTCACCATGTCCTACCGACGGCTGGCCGAGGTCGTGGTCGGCGCTCTACCGGCCGGGAGGTTCGCCGTCCTGGTCACCGGGGACGAGGTGAGCCGGGGCAAGCCGTACCCCGACCCCTACCTGGAGGCCGCGCGTCGCCTCGGCGTAACACCGGGCCGGTGCGTCGCGATCGAGGACAGCCCGAACGGCATCGCCTCCGCGCGGGCGGCCGCGGTGCCCCTGGTCGCCGTCCAGCATCTTGTGCCGCTGGCCGAGCACACCGACGGGCCGGTGCTGACCAGCCTGGCCGGGCTGGCGCCGTCCCAGCTCCTGACCCTGGCCTCATGATCGGCGCCAGCGTGAGGTTGTGACCCACCAGACCAGGTGGGTCACAACCTCACGCGCCTGCCGATCCAGGTTGTCGCGTCCCCAACGGACGATCCCCGACGTCGCCCGGCATCAGGGCGGGGTCTTCACCAGGCAGCAGACCCGATCCGAGGGCTGGACCGAGCGACAGGTCCGTCGGCGGATCAGCGCCGGTCGATGGCGCCGTGTGGCCGGCGTAGGGCTCAGCGAGGAGCCTGGTCCTGACCCGCCCACCGCCGCGCCTGGGCAGCCCAGCCGACCTGGTCCGACGCAGTGGTCTCCTCAGCTACTCCGGTTGATGCGCTTCACGCGGCACGCGCGGTGAGCGTCGGGGAGCGGGTGGTCCACGACCTGGCCAGGGCGGCAGGCATCGGCGGGTGCCTCGGGGAGCGGCCCGACTCGGTGGTCCAGCAGATCCGCAGCCTCGTGTGATCGCCGTCATTCGGTGGCGATCGCCTCCAGCACGTTCAACCGCACCGCGCGGATGGCGGGGAGCACGGCCGCGACGACCCCGACCAGGGCGGCGGCCACCAGCACGACGCTGATGGTCGCCCACGGGACCGAGAGCACGTCCAGCCCCTGGTTGCGCAGTCCGCGTTGCATGGCCAGGCCGAGCCCGAGGCCGAGTCCGGTGCCCAGCACGGCGCCGAACACCGCGGTCGCCACCGACTCGATCGTGATCATCCCGGCGAGCTGGCGACGGCCCAGACCCACAGCGCGCAGCAGGCCGATCTCGCGGGTTCGCTCGATGACCGACAGGGCCAGGGTGTTGACGATGCCGAGCACCGCCACCACCACGCTGAACAGCAGCATCACGTAGAGCAGGTTCAGCAGCAGGTCGATCTGGCCGGTCGCGGAGTCGACGTACTCCTCGCCGTCGTCCACCGAGACCACCAGGTACGGGGCGACCGCGTCGGTCAGGCCCGCACGCAACGCGACCGGGTCGGCCCCCGGCTCGGCGTTGACGAAGACCGCGAAGTCCCCGCGGGCGGCCACCGGGACCGCCTGCTCGTAGAGGGCGCGGGCGACGACGGCATCACCGATGAGCTGGCTGTCCTGGTAGATCCCGCCGACCGTCAGCGCCCGTTCGGCCAACCCGCCCACGGTCGCGTCCACCGCGCCACCGATGCCCAGGCCGCGATCCTCGGCGAAGCTCTGCGAGACCAGCAGCGTGTCCGGGGCCAGCGCGGCCAGGTCACCGGCGACCATGCGCACGGCCACCACCTCACCGACCGTCGCGGGGTCGACGACCGAGGCGAAGGTGTCGTCCTCGCCCAGGCGAATCCCGACGCCGCCGACCGGGGACACCGTCGCCACCCCGGGTAGCCGGGCGACGTCGCCGGCCACGGTGTCGGGCACCAGCACGCCGCCGCCGCCGGCGTTCAGCACGTAGTCCGCGGTCACCTCGGCCGCCACGATGTCGGCGATACTCGCCTTGACGCTCTCGGCGATCACCGACAGCCCACTGATCAGCGCCAGCCCGATCATCAGCGCACTCGCGGTGCTGGCCGTGCGCCGCGGAACACGCAGCGCGTTCTCCCGGGCCAGCCGGCCGACCACGCCGCCGAAGGTCGCGAACGGCCACGCCACCAGCCTGATGACCGGGCGGGTAGCCAGGGGCGCAGCCACCACGACACCGATCACGGCCAGGCCGGCGCCGACACCGACCAGCGGCCAGTTGACCTGGTCCCGGGAAACGGTGACCGCGAGCAGAGTCACGCCGGCAACCGCCATCGCGCCGCCGATCAGCCCCCGCAGGCGCAGGCCCTTGGGCGGGATCGGCAGGTCATCGCGCATTGCGGCGACCGGGGCTATCCGAGCGGCTCGCCGGGCCGGGATCGCAGCGGCCACCAGGGTGACCGCCGTGCCGACCACCAGGCTCCAGAGCACGGTCGTGGGGGCCAGGGGCAGGTCCGAGCCGATGTCTGCGCCGAAGCCGGAACGGATCGCCGCCTTCGCCCCGACCACGATCAGCAGGCCCAGGCCTACTCCGAGGATCGAGCCGAGAACGCCGATCACCGCTGCCTCACCGAGCACCATGCGCATCACCTGGCCGCGGGAGGCACCGACGGCGCGCAACAGTGCCAGCTCCCGGGTTCGCTGCGCGATCAGCATCGAGAAGGTGTTGACGATGATGAACGAACCGACGAACAGGGCCACCGCGGCGAACACGAGCAGGAAGGTGGTGAAGAACCCCAACCCCGTCTTCAGGCCCTCTTGGGCCTCCGCGTCCAGCGCAGCGCCGGTCACGGTCTCGGCCTGGGCCGGCAGCACCGCCTCGACCCGGCGAGCGAGCTCCTCCTGGCTCACGCCCGGATCGGCGGTCAGGCTGAACGCCGCCACGACGCCGTCCGAGGCGAACGCCGCTCGGGCGCTCTGCTCGTCGACGAGGACCGCAGTGGCCCCGAAGAGCGCCCCGAAGACCACTTCGCCGCTGATCGTCACCTCGCGGACGTCGGATCCGATCACCGCTCGGGTCCGGTCACCGAGCGAGAGACCGGAGGCGGCGAGCGTGGACTCCTCCAGGGCCACCTCGTCCGGTCCGGACGGCGCGCGGCCGGCGACCAGGGTGAAGGCGGGGTCGTCGGCGCGGTAGGGGAACCCGAGCCCGGGCGCACCGCCGTTGCGGACGGGCAGCCCGTCGGCGCCGGCGACCAGCGCCGCGCCCTGGATGTCCGGGGAGGCGCGGCGCACGCCGTCCACCTCGGACAGGGTCGTCGCCAGGTCGAGCGGGAGCGACGCGCGGCCCGAGGTCCCCTGCCCGCCTGGACCGGACTCGACCCCTCTGACCTGCACGTCGACGCCCTTGAGCGCCTGGGTGAACAAGGAGTTCAGGGTGCCGTCGATGCTGTCGCGCAGCACGAAGGTGCCGGCGACGAACGACACCCCGAGCATCACCGCGGACGCGGTGAGCAGGAACCGCAGGATGTGGCCCCGCACGCTGGAGATGGTCAGCCGCAGCACGGTCAGCTCCGCCGGATCCCGTGGTCGAAGGCGCGCATCCGTTCCAGGACGCTGTCGGCGGTCGGCGACTCGAGCTCGTCGACGATCCGGCCGTCCTCGAGGAAGAGCACCCGGTCGGCGTAGGCCGCGGCGATCGGCTCGTGGGTGACCATCACGACGCTCTGGCCGAAGCTGTCGACGCTGGTGCGCAGGAAGGAGAGGATGTCCGCGCTGGCGTGCGAGTCGAGGTTGCCGGTCGGCTCGTCGGCGAAGACGAGCGCCGGCCGGCTGACGAACGCCCGTGCGCAGGCGACGCGCTGCTGCTGGCCGCCGGACAGCTCGCTCGGGCGGTGGCTGAGCCGGTCCCGCAGCCCGACCGTGTCGATCACCGTGTCGAACCACTCGGTGTCCAGCGCACGGCCGGCGATGTCCAGCGGCAGGGTGATGTTCTCCCGCGCGCTCAGCGTGGGTACCAGGTTGAAGGACTGGAAGACGAACCCGAGACGGTCGCGGCGCAGCCGGGTCAGCTCGCGGTCTCGCAGACCGCCGAGCTCGACCCCGTCGATCACCACCCGCCCTGACGTCGGGGAGTCCAGGGCGGCCATGCAGTGCATCAACGTCGACTTGCCCGAACCCGAGGGACCCATGATCGCGGTCAGCCGGGCTCGTTGGAAGGCGACGGTGACGTTGTCGAGGGCGGTGACCTGCGCCTCGCCCGTTCCGTACACCTTGGTCAGGTCATCGGCGAACGCGACGGCGACCGGCTCGTCGGATCGCTCGTCACTCTCGCCGACGGACGACGCCGGCGCTACGTGGGACCCCACGGTGAACCTCCTGGTCGGATGCCTGGTCGAAACCGCTGGACAGGTGATCGGCGGCGCACCCGACCTGCCGACAGCGCCGCCCTCGCCGAGGTACGACAACGATCGTGTCAGGCCCCGGCAGCCGGGGCATCAGGGCCCGTCCCTGAGTGACGAGGGCGGCTGCCTCAGGGTTCGCGCGCCCACGACGATACGCGGGCGGATGCTCCGCGTAGAGTCACGGAGTGGCGAACGCTTCTGAGCGCGGTGGTCTGAGCGGCGGGATCAGGATCGGCACCGTGCTCGGGGCACCGGTGCTCCTGATGCCCTCATGGTTCCTGATCGCCGCCCTGGTGACCTACTTCTACGCCCCGGCGGTACAGCGGCAGGCGCCGCAGCTGGTCGACGCCGGGGTCTACATCGTGGCCTTCGGCGCTGCGCTGCTGCTGCTGGCGTCGGTGTTCCTCCACGAGCTCGCCCACGCGGTGGCAGCTCGGTCGGTCGGCACCCCGCCGACCCGGGTGGTCCTCGACCTGTGGGGCGGGCACACCGCCTTCGACCAGGAGATGAGCACACCGGGTCGCAGTGCCCTGGTGAGCCTGGTCGGGCCGGCCACCAACGCGGCCCTCGCCGTCCTGGGGGTGCTGGTCAGCCCCGGCCTGCCGCAGGGAGGCATCGTCCAGCTGCTGCTGAGCGGTGCGGTGCTGGCCAACGGGTTCGTCGCCGTGTTCAACGCGCTGCCGGGTCTCCCGCTGGACGGAGGTAGGGCGCTGGAGGCGCTGATCTGGAAGATCACCGGACGACGCAGCACCGGGACCCTCGCCGCCGGCTGGACCGGGCGGGCCGTCGCGCTCGGTCTGGCGCTGTGGGCCGTGGGCCTCCCGCTCGTGCGCGGAACCGGTGTCAGCCTGACCTCAGTGGTCTGGGTCGGCCTGATCGCGCTGATGCTCTGGCAGGGGGCCTCCCAGGCGATCGGTCTGGCCCAATGGCGGGAGCGCTCCGCCGATGTCAGCGCGCGGTCCCTGCTGCGGCGGGCGGTCGGCGTCCCGCAGGGGGCGGGGCTCGCCGACGCCCTGCGCGCCGCACAGACCCACGACGTCCACGAGGTCGTCCTGCTGGGTCCCGACGGGCGGCCGGTGGCCGTGCTCGACAGCCAGGCGATCACCGCGGTGCCGGATGCGCGCGTCGAGCTCACCCCGGCCCAGGCCGTCGCCAGGGCGCTGCCGCCGCACGCCCTGGTCGATGAGTCGTTGGCCGCCGACGCTCTGGTTCGCCACCTGCAGGCCAACCCGCACCACGAGTACGTGGTCGTCGACTCCGCTGGGGCGGTACAGGGTGTCCTGATCTGGGACGACGTCGTGGCCCGCGTCGTGGGCAACGGCGGGTGAATCGGGGGGAGGGGGAGACGACGCACCTAGACTCGGGCGTCATGGACGACGCGGGCGCTCAGCTGCCGGAGCCGACCGGAGCCGCAGCCCGCCGAGGGCCGCTGCGGGCGGGTGACCGGGTTCAGCTCACCGACCCCAAGGGACGGATGCACACCATCACCTTGACCGCCGGCAAGCAGTTCCACACCCATCGGGGGCTGTTCGGGCACGACGAGCTGATCGGGCGTCCCGAAGGGTGGGTGGTACGCAACAGCGCGGGCATCGAGTACCTCGCGCTGCGCCCGCTGCTCAGCGACTACGTGTTGTCGATGCCGCGCGGCGCCGCAGTCGTCTACCCCAAGGACGCCGGGCAGATCGTGGCCATGGGCGACATCTACCCCGGGGCAAGGGTGCTCGAGGCCGGGGTCGGGTCAGGCGCACTGACCATGTCCCTGCTGCGAGCGGTGGGGGACCGCGGCCTGGTGCACTCGGTCGAGCGCCGCGCCGATTTCGCCGAGATCGCCACGGCCAACGTCGAGAACTTCTTCGCAGGGCCGCACCCGGCGTGGCGTCTCACCGTCGGCGACCTCGCTGACCAGACGTCGTCAGACCAGACGCCGGTGACCCCCAAGCTCGCCGTCGGCCCGGTCGACCGGGTGGTGCTGGACATGCTCGCTCCGTGGGAGTGTCGTCAGACGGTCGCCCAGGCACTGGTCCCCGGCGGGGTCCTGATCTGCTACGTGGCCACTGCCACGCAGCTGTCCCGCCTCGCCGAGGCGCTGCGCGAGTCCGGGAAGTTCTCCGAGCCGAGTGCCTGGGAGTCGATGGTGCGCGGCTGGCACCTCGAGGGGCTGGCCGTCCGACCGCAGCACCGCATGGTGGGCCACACCGGGTTCCTACTCAGCTCCCGACGACTCGCCGACGGCGTGGCACCGCCGATGCGCCGGCGCCGTCCGGCCGGCTCGACCCGTGACGGGGGCGAGCAGGTGGACGACGCCTGGCAGGAGTGGAGCAGCGAGGAGCTGGAGGAACGCCCTGTGTCGGAACGAAAGGTGCGACGCAGCGTCCGACGCGCCACGTCCTGAGACCCTGGCCCAGGCGTAGTGGTGAAGTTATCGTCATTCACCCTGGATCCCACCAGGCGCACAACGGCGGTGCCGAGTTAGTGTCGATATCCGACGAGCAGTGACGGGAGGTGCCGCTGTGAGCGGGAGCGACGACAGCACCGGACAGTACCGACCGGACCGGAGCAGGTCCGAGCACCACGGACCGGACCGGGGCCCCGACCGTGGCTCCGCCGTGCCGGGAGAGCAGGTCATCCAGTTGCGCACGCAGGTGGCGCAGCTGTCCGCGCAGAACGAACGCCTGGCGGCGACGTTGCGCGACGCACGCGACCAGATCGTCGCGCTGAAGGACGAGGTCGACCGACTGGCCCAGCCACCGAACACGTTCGGAGTGGTGAGCGCCACCACCCCGGCCGACGGCGAGGAGGGCGACGACGCCACGATCGAGATCTTCACCTCGGGGCGCAAGATGCGCGTCGCAGTCAGTCCATCGGTCGAACGGTCCACTCTGCGCCCCGGGCAAGAGGTGATGCTCAACGAGGCGTTCAACGTCGTGGCCGCGCACCGCTTCGAGCGGACGGGCGAGATCGTGGTGCTCAAGGAGCTGATGGACCACGACCGCGCCCTGGTGGTCGCACACGCCGACGAGGAGCGGGTGGTACACCTGGCCGGCCCGCTGATCGGGGTGAAGCTGAGGGTCGGCGATGCGTTCACGATGGAGCCGCGGTCCGGGTTCATCTTTGAGAAGGTGCCGCGGGCCGAGGTCGAAGAGCTGGTCCTCGAAGAGGTCCCCGACATCGAGTACGAGGACATCGGCGGGTTGGCGACGCAGATCGAGCAGATCCGCGACGCCGTCGAGCTGCCATTCCTGCACCCGGACCTGTTCCGTGAGCACGGCTTGAAGCCGCCGAAGGGGATCCTGCTGTACGGTCCGCCCGGCTGCGGGAAGACGCTGATCGCCAAGGCGGTGGCGAACTCCCTGGCCAAGAAGGCCGCCGAGGCCAAGGGCCTGAAAGAGGCCAAGAGCTACTTCCTCAACGTCAAGGGTCCCGAACTGCTGAACAAGTACGTCGGGGAGACCGAGCGGCACATCCGGCTGATCTTCGCCCGGGCCCGGGAGAAGGCCGGCGAGGGGACCCCGGTCGTGGTGTTCTTCGACGAGATGGACTCGCTGTTCCGGACCCGCGGCTCGGGGGTGAGCAGCGACGTGGAGACCACGATCGTCCCCCAGTTGCTCAGCGAGATCGACGGCGTCGAGCGGCTGGAGAACGTGATCGTGATCGGCGCCTCCAACCGCGAGGACATGATCGACCCGGCGATCCTGCGTCCCGGCCGGCTGGACGTCAAGATCAAGATCCAGCGCCCGGACGCCGAGGCCGCCAAGGACATCTTCTCCAAGTACCTGGTCGACAACCTGCCGCTACACGCCGACGATGTGGCCGCCAACGGCTCCTCGCCGGCGGCGACCGTCGAGGCGATGATCATGCGGACCGTCGAGCGGATGTACTCCGAGACCGAGGAGAACCAGTTCCTCGAGGTCACCTACGCCAACGGCGACAAGGAGATCCTCTACTTCAAGGACTTCAACTCCGGCGCGATGATCCAGAACATCGTCGACCGGGCGAAGAAGACGGCGATCAAGGACCTGCTCGACACCGGCCAGCGCGGGATCCGCCTCGACCACCTGCTCACCGCCTGCGTGGACGAGTTCAAGGAGAACGAGGACCTACCGAACACCACCAACCCGGACGACTGGGCGCGGATCTCGGGCAAGAAGGGCGAGCGGATCGTCTACATCCGCACGATCATCCAGGGCAAGCAGGGCAGCGAGCCCGGCCGCACCATCGACACCGTGGCGAACACCGGCCAGTACCTCTGACAGGCCCGGACGGCCTTTCGACCAGTAGGAGGGCTCACGGGCCGGCGACGTGCGGCAGGTCCCAGTCGGGCGGGAAGACCGGGGGCGGCGGCATCGGGTCGGGGGGCGTCGTCCAGGCGCCGTCGAACGGCGGCAGACCCGCCCGGGCCAGCTCGAAGAGGCGATCGCCGTCTGCGACGATCCCGGGGACCTGCGCGGCCGTCCACCGACCGGGTTCGTCGGTGAAGGCTGCGAACTCGTCCTCGTCCTTCCAGCGCGGGTCGGGTCGCCCCTCCACCCGCGGCACCCAGACGTCCAGGGCCCGGTCGGCGGTGTCGACGAGCAGGCTGCCCAGCGCCGTCCGGCGGCGCACCTGCGGCGCCTCGAGGTTCGCGTACCAGCCGTGGAAACCGCCGTCGTCGGCGAAGAAGTGCCACAGCGACCAGCCTGACCGGCCGGCCGGGAACCGCAGGTAGATGCCGTGGCTGTGCCAGGAACCCATCCGGCGGATCCGGGTGAGCCCCGCCCGCTCCTCGAGCGGCGGCTCCCGCAGCTCCCTTCCGTCGACGTAGACCTGGCGCACGGTGGGGGTGCCGGCGGCGATCCAGACGACCAGCTCGTCGGGGCCGTCATGGACGACGGTGCCCGGCCGGACGAACCCTGCACGCCCCTGACGGCCCAGCCGGTAGAGCGCAGTGGCCCCGGCGGGCCACGGACCGGCATCGGCGACCGCGGGTTCGAGCATCCGCATCAGGTACCGGGTGTCCGGCACGAACGACCAGTGGGGATCGGCCAGCCGGTCGCGCAGCTGCTCCTCGGTCCACCACCAGGCCTGCGCCACCTCATCGTCGGCGAACCGGATCTCGCCGTCCCAGACCGTCTCGTAGACGTGCGCGAGGTAGTGGGTCTGCCGGTCCCGGTACCAGGCGGTGACCAGCTCGTTGAGGTCCTCCGGAGCCGCCCGGACCCCTACCTCCTCGGCCAGCTCGCGGACGGCCGCCTGTCGCGGCGACTCGCCGGCCTGCACCACCCCACCGCAGGCCGCGTCGTGGGCTCCGGGCCACAGGTCCTTGGCGCCGCTGCGCCGGTGCACCAGGATCCGCCCGTCGCCGCGCCGGACCAGGACGCCGGTCGCCGCGTGCGGAAGATTGGCCGCTCGGACCCGGGACCGTGGCGCTGCCCCCGTCACCCGGCCGAGCACGTCGTCCGGGTCGTAGAGCGCGACCAGCTCCTCAGGCACGGCTCCGCCGGGCGGCCAGCGCCCGCCAGCCGAGGAGGAACAACGCCAGCATCGTCGTGGCGACCGCCACGAATGACGCCTGGACGCCGCCACCGGCGAGGCGGCGCAGCGTCATTCCGACCGAGACGGTGGCCACCAGCACGGTCAGGCCGCCGCGTAGCGAGGTCGGCTCCGGGCCGTGCCCGGCGCGACCCGCCAGCTGAAGTACCGCCCAGCCCACCGCCGTTCCGGCCAGGAACGGCCACGCGGTCGCGGCGGAACCGGTGAGCACCTGCACGCCGGTGTCCCCGTCGTGGGTCCGGCGGCCGAGCACGACGAAGACCAGGACGGCTAGCAGGTCGGCGCCCAGACCCAGCCGTGTTCGTGCGACGTCGGGACGGGCCTGCGGTGAGGGGATGACGGGCTCGGTCATCGAGCAAGTGTGTCAGCAGGCCCACTCGGGCGGACCGGGCGGTTGTCCGATGCTGCTCGTAGTCTGAAGAGTGTGAGCGCGCAGCGAATCCTGGCCCGGATCATGGGCATCGAGACCGAATACGGCGTCTCGGCCCCCGGCGACCCGACGGCCAACGCGATGCTGCTGTCCAGCCAGGTGGTCAACGCGTACGCCGCCCCGCTCGGCAGCCGAGCCGGGCGCGCCCGCTGGGACTACGAGGACGAGGCGCCGTTGCGCGATGCCCGCGGCTGGGAGTTCCCCCGTGAGGCGGCTGACGCCAGCCAGCTCACCGACACGCCCGAGGACCCTGGTCTGGCCAACGTCATCCTCAGCAACGGTGCCCGACTCTACGTCGACCATGCCCATCCCGAGTACTCCTCGCCCGAGGTGACCAACGCGCGCGACGCCGTGCTCTGGGACAAGGCCGGCGAGCGGGTGATGCGGCAGGCGGTACGGCGCATCGCGCAGACACCGGGGCTGCGCCCGGTCAACATCTACAAGAACAACACCGACAACAAGGGCTCCTCCTACGGCACCCATGAGAACTACCTGATGCGCCGGGAGACACCCTTCGCCGACGTGGTGCGACACCTCACCCCGTTCTTCGTCTCCCGCCAGGTGTTCGCCGGTGCCGGTCGGGTGGGCCTGGGACAGGACGGCACCGGTGCGGGGTTCCAGCTCAGCCAGCGGGCCGACTTCTTCGAGGTCGAGGTCGGTCTGGAGACCACGCTCAAGCGGCCGATCATCAACACCCGTGACGAGCCGCACGCCAGCGCCGACCGGTACCGCCGTCTGCATGTGATCATCGGCGATGCCAACCTCTGCGAAGTGGCCACCTTCCTCAAGCTGGGTACCACCACCTTGGTGCTGGAGCTGATCGAGGAGAAGGCGTTCACCCGTGACCTGTCCGTGGACCGGCCGGTGGCCGGGCTGCACGCGGTTTCCCACGACCCGGGCCTGACCCACCTGTTGCGGCTGCGCGACGGCAGCACGGCCACCGCCGTCCAGCTGCAGTGGATGTACTACGAGCAGATCACCTCCTATATCGCCGAGCGGTACGGCGAGGACGTCGACCCCTACACCGCCGAGGTGATGAGCCGGTGGGAGAGTGTGCTCACCCGGCTGGAGCACGACCCGATGAGCTGCTCCCGGGAGCTGGACTGGGTGGCCAAGCTGCGGCTGCTCCAGGGTTTCGCAGATCGCGAGCACCTGGGCTGGGAGTCCGCCCGACTGCAGCTCATCGACCTGCAGTGGGCCGATGTGCGCCCGGAGAAGGGGCTCTACCACCGGCTCCTCGAACGCGGCCAGGTCGAGCGCCTGGTCACCGACGACGAGATCGACCGCGCGGTCTCCGAACCGCCGCACGACACGCGCGCCTACTTCCGCGGCCGGTGCCTGTCCCGCTACGGCGAGCATGTGGCCGCCGCCTCGTGGGACTCGGTGATCTTCGACGTTCCGGGTCGCGGCGCCCTGCAACGGGTGCCGACGCTCGACCCGCACCGGGGTACCCGTGACCACGTCGGAGAGCTGCTGGAGCGCTGCCCGACGGCGGCCGACCTGGTCGACGCGCTGGCCACCTAGCCGCGGCCGGCTCGGGGTGATCCAAGCCGACCCGCGTCGTCAGGCGTCGGCACGGTGGGGTGTTGGCGCCTAGGATCAGAGCAGGGCGAAGGAGGCACACATGGCCGGGCAGGAACAGAAGTCACCACGAGGCAGGGACGGCGAGCCCGACGAGGCGCCGCCACCACCGGCGAACCAGGCACAGGTGAAGGACGACGACGTCGATGCGATCCTCGACGAGATCGACGACGTCCTGGAGACCAATGCCGAGGAGTTCGTCAAGGGGTTCGTGCAGAAGGGCGGGCAGTGACCGGACGTCACGGCAGCGGATCGGGTATGGACGCCGCGGGCCGGCTGCCCGCGGCGTTCACCGCATCCGGGTCTTCATCGTTCACCGAGTTCCTGGGCGGCGTGGCGCCTGAGCTGCTGCCCGGACGCCGCCTCACGCCGGCCGTGGCCGTCGATCCGGTCGGTCCCGCTGGAGGAGGTGTCCGACTGCCGGAGGTGCCGCACGCGACGACGATCGTCGCGCTCACCTTCACCGACGGCGTGGTCATGGCCGGCGACCGCCGAGCCACCATGGGCAACCTGATCGCCCACCGGGAGATCGAGAAGGTCTACCCGGCCGACGAGTACTCCTGTGTCGGCATCGCCGGCACAGCGGGGGTCGCGGTGGAGATGGTCCGGCTGTTCCAGGTCGAGCTGGAGCACTACGAGAAGATCGAGGGCGCGCTGCTCTCCCTGGACGGCAAGGCGAACCGGCTGGCCACGATGATCCGAGGGAACCTCGGCATGGCCATGCAGGGGCTGGCCGTCGTCCCGCTGTTCGCCGGCTACGACATCGACCGGTTAGTGGGAAGGATCTTCTCCTACGACGTCACCGGCGGGCGGTACGAGGAGCGCGAGCACCACAGCGTCGGGTCCGGCTCGCTGTTCTCCCGCACCACCTTGAAGAAGCGCTGGCAGCCGGGTCTGGACGCCGCCCAGGCGATCTCGATCGCGATCGAAGCGCTGGTCGACGCCGCCGACGACGACTCCGCCACGGGCGGGCCGGACGAGCGCCGTCAGATCTACCCGGTCGTCGCGACCGTGACCGGCACCGGCTACCAGCGCGTGGAGGACGCGGAGCTGGCCCCGGTCGTCACCTCGTTGCTGGACCGGATGCAGGACCAACGCCATATCGGCGGATCCAGCGGGGGGGCTGAGCGATGACGATGCCCCCGTACTACGCCTCGCCCGAGCAGATCATGAAGGACCGGGCGGACTATGCCCGGCGCAACATCGCCCGCGGCCGCCCCGTGGTGGTGCTCGGCTACGAGGGTGGGATCGCCTTCGTCGCCGAGAACCCATCCCGGTCTCTGCACAAGATCAGCGAGATCTACGACCGGATCGCCTTCGCCGCGGTCGGCAAGTACAACGAGTTCGAGAACATGCGCGTGGCCGGCGTGCGCTACGCCGACCTGCGCGGGTACTCCTACGACCGTGCCGACGTGACGGCGAGGGGTCTGGCCAACGCCTACGCGCAGACCCTCGGGGCGGTGTTCACCACCGAGCCGAAGCCGCTCGAGGTGGAGATCGCCGTGGCCGAGGTGGGCGCCACCGTGGAGGAAGACCAGGTCTTCCGGCTGACCTACGACGGATCGGTCGGAGACGAGGGGTCGTTCGTCGCGATGGGCGGTCAGTCTGAGCAGATCACGGCCGGTCTGCAGGAGGACTGGCGGGCGGGCATGACCCTGGCCGAGGTGCTCGGTCTCGCCGTCCGGCTGCTGGGGCGGGACGGGTCGGGAGGCCCCGAGCGCACCCTGGAGCCGGGCCAGCTGGAGGTCGCGATCCTGGATCGCCTGCGCGCGCGACGCGCCTTCCGGCGGTTGGCCGGCCCGCTTCTGGAGCGACTGCTCACCCCGGGCGACCCGATCACCGACGCACCGCACACCGACGACGCCCGCCCCGGGCTGCACGACACGCTCACCGGCGAGGTCCCGCCACCAGAGCCCACGTCGCACGACGAGGGCGGGACGGCGCCGGGCAACGGCGAGCCACCCTCAGACTGACAGATGCCGGCGCCGCTGGCTTCGGCGACGGATCGTGCCGGGCACTGCCGTATCGGAGCCGAGGAGGGCCACCTAGAGTGGAGGCATGGACCGCCGAATCTTCGGGATCGAGACCGAGTTCGGGGTGACGTGCGCCTTCGAGGGCCAACGCAAGCTGTCACCCGACGAGGTCGCCCGCTACCTGTTCCGCAAGGTGGTGTCCTGGGGACGGTCCAGCAATGTCTTCCTGCGCAACGGCGCCAGGCTGTACCTCGATGTCGGATCGCATCCCGAGTACGCGACTCCGGAGTGCGACGACGTCCGTCAGCTCATCGTGCACGACAAGGCCGGTGAACGGATCCTCGAAGGTCTGCTCGTGGACGCCGAGCGGCGCCTGCACGAGGAGGGGATCGCCGGCGAGGTGTTCCTGTTCAAGAACAACACCGACTCGGCCGGCAACTCCTACGGGTGCCACGAGAACTACCTGGTCAGCCGGCACGGTGAGTTCGGCCGCCTGTCCGACGTCCTGATCCCGTTCCTGGTCACCCGCCAGCTGGTGGTCGGCGCCGGCAAGGTGCTCCAGACCCCGCGCGGCGCGGTGTTCTGCCTGTCCCAGCGGGCCGACCACATCTGGGAGGGTGTCTCCAGCGCCACCACCCGCTCCCGGCCGATCATCAACACCCGTGACGAACCGCACGCGGACGCCGAGAAGTACCGCCGGCTGCACGTGATCGTCGGAGACTCGAACATGTCCGAGACCACCACCTTGCTCAAGGTGGGCGCGACCGACCTGGTACTGCGCATGATCGAGGCCGGGGTGGTGCTGCGTGACCACACCCTGGAGAACCCGATCCGGGCGATCCGCGAGGTCAGCCACGACCTGACCGGACGGCGTCGGGTCCGGTTGGCGAACGGGCGCGAGGCGAGCGCCCTGGAAATCCAGCAGGACTACCTGGACCGGGCCAAGGACTTCGTCGACACGCATGGGTTGCACACCGACGTGGTCAAGCAGGTGCTCGATCTGTGGGAACGCGGCCTGCGCGCGGTCGAGACGGGCGACCTGGCCCTGGTCGACCGCGAGATCGACTGGGTGATCAAGCATCGGCTGGTCGAGCGGTACCGGGCCCGGCACGACCTTGCGCTGTCCTCCCCGAGGGTGGCCCGGCTCGACCTCGCCTACCACGACATCCACCGGGACCGTGGCCTGCACCACATGATGACCCGGCGCGGCCTGGCCGAACGTGTCACGGCGGACATCGAGGTGTTCGAGGCGACGGCGGTGCCGCCGCAGACCACCCGGGCCAAGCTGCGCGGTGACTTCGTGCGCCGGGCCCAGGAGCGCCGTCGTGACTTCACGGTGGACTGGGTGCACCTCAAGCTCAACGACCAGGCCCAACGAACGGTGCTGTGCAAGGACCCGTTCCGGTCCGTCGACGAACGGGTGGAACGGCTGATCCAGAGCATGTGAGGGCCGCGGGCGCGCTCCGGGTCGGGCTAGTCTGGCGGCATCATGCGCGTCCTGATCCTTCTACTGGCGGGTTTGCTCTGCCTGACCGGGTGCACTCCGGAGGCCTCCACCCCGGTCCCCGGCACCGTTGTCCCGAGTATCGGCATCGACCAGGTCACGGTCACCGGCGGCGCAAAGGACAAGCCGACCGTCACCGTTCCCACACCGTTGGCCGTGACCTCGACCGAGCGGCGGGTGCTCACCACCGGTACCGGGGGCAAGGCCACGGCCGGCCAGCGGGTGACCATCGACTATGTGGGCATCAACGGCACCGACGGCAAGGAGTTCGAGACCACCTTCGGTGAGCGCCCGACGAGCTTCGTCCTCAACTCCGAGTACAACCTCAGGGGCCTTGTCGACGGCCTGCTCGACACCCCGGTCGGGTCTCGCGTGCTGATCGCCGTGCCGCCGCAGGACGGCTTCGGTCTGGAGGGCCTGCCCGCGGCGGGGATCGGGCCGACCGACACGATCGTGCTCGTCGTCGACCTCAAGGACGCGCGGGCCGTGCTGACCCGGGCCACCGGCACGAAGGTCACGCCGAAGCCGGGCCTGCCCACGGTGAAGCTCGATGGCAAGGGCAAGCCGGCCATCACCCTGCCCAAGAGCGCCCCGCCGACCAGCCTCGTCATCCAGCCGCTGATCGCCGGCAAGGGCCCGAAAGTGGTCCGCGGGCAACGGATCACCGTGCAGTACCTCGGTGTGATCTGGCCCGGCGGGAAGCAGTTCGACTCCTCATGGGGGCGTACCACGCCGGCCACGTTCACGATCGGGGCCGGCCGGGTGATCGCCGGCTGGGACCTCGGCCTGGTCGGCCAACCGGTCGGCAGCCAGATGCTGCTGGTCATCCCCCCGGACGACGGCTACGGCGCCGAGGGCAAACCCGACGCGGGCATCACCGGAACCGACACCCTGGTCTTCGTCGTCGACATCCTCGACGCGGCCTGAGTGCACCGACCCTGACCACTACCAGCGCAGGAGGACGGCCATGAACGCGAACCTGAGTGACCGGCAGCGGCCCGAGATCGACTTCCCGGGGGGCGAGCCGCCGCAGGAGCTGGAGATCGTCGACGAGATCGAGGGCAACGGCCAGCAGGCCGAGGCCGGCCACACGGTGAGTGCCCACTACGTCGGGGTCTCGTTCTCCAGTGGCGAGGAGTTCGACGCGTCGTGGAACCGTGGCCGCCCGCTGGACTTCCAGATCGGTGTCGGCCAGGTGATCGCGGGCTGGGACGAGGGCATCGTCGGCATGAAGGTCGGCGGGCGCCGGCGGCTGGTTATCCCACCGCACCTGGCCTACGGAAGCCAGGGGGCGGGTCGGGCGATCGGTCCGGACGAGACCCTGATCTTCGTGGTCGACCTGGTGTCGGTGTCCTAACCGTCTGCCAGGTGCCCGGCGTGGGCCCCGGCGGCGGCCGAGGCCAGGAACGCCGGCTCATCGTCGTCGAGTCCGCGGCCCATCGTCGACAGCGGCACCGGGCAGCCCGCCAGCGCGTCACGAAGCCCGTCCATACCGATCTCGACGAGGTGATGCCGCCCACGTGGCCGGCACAGGTCGGCAGCCTGAGCGCGGACCCGCTGCGCGAGGTGGGCGCGCTCGCCGTCGGGGGTGAGCTCGGCCAGGTTCGGCACTACGACGTCGCAGGGGGCCAGAGCAACCCGGCCGAGGGCGGTCAGGCTGTGATGAGACACGCCGCGGTGCCGCGCACGCGAGTCGGCCGCCGAGATCCGCAGTGCGGCGACCGGGCGCCCGCCCAAGGTGGCGGCGGCGTTCACCGCGTCGCCGACCCCGACCCCGCTGAACCCCCACCGGGTCCCAGTGCCGAGCACCCCCGGTCCCTGGGCGACCACGGTCACGTCGGCTTTGACCACCAACCGCGCGGCGAGCAGAGCAGTGTGCACTGTGGCGGCCTCGAGGTCGCCGCCGAACGCCTGACCGGAGCTGATGCACGACTGCAGCCAGCCGGCCTCCCGCAGCCCGGCCACCGTGCGCGAGAACCACGCCGGCAGCGCCGCGCCGTCCGTCATCACGTAGGCGACCCGAAGACTCGGCCGCCGGGCGCGGATCCCGGCGATCACCGCCGGGAGGGCCGAGTGCAGGTCGGCGACCACCACCGGCATGGAGTCCAGGTCGTCGGCCTCTCTGAGCACCTCGTGGTGCACCGAGTCGGGCTCGTCGACGCCGAGCACCATGGTCTGTAGCGGGGTGTACCGCGCTTTGACCAGGTGCCCCGGCCCGAGCGACGGCTCCAGCCCGGACTGGTCGGGAAGGCGGTCCCGGGGCGCCACGACGAAGGCGTAGCCGCCGGTGCCCAGACCGGCCTCGAGGGCGGTGGTGTTGAGCAGCACGGCGTCGCCGGGCCGCAGCCTTCCCACCAGGTGCGGGTAGGCCAGCGCCGCAATCGGGGTCCAGGCACCGCTCGCCGGGTTCAGGACGTCGACGGTGCACTCGAGGGCGCCGTCCCACTCCCGATCGAGGCTGACCACCCGACCCTCACGCCACAGGATCACGGGCCCACCTTCCTGCGGGGGGATCGCCGATACCCGGGCGGCCTCGGGTAGCGTCGTGGACGATGTCGTCGAACCGTACCGAACGCCTGCTCAACCTCGTCATCGCCCTGTCGGCGACCACCCGCTGGCTGACGAAGGAGCAGATCCGGCGCGCGGTGCCGCAGTACGAGAGCTGCGAGAGCACCGAGGCGTTCGACCGGATGTTCGAGCGCGACAAGGAGGACCTGCGCGAGCTCGGGGTCCCGCTGGTCACCGGGTCGAGCCAGGCCTGGTTCGAGGACGAGCCCGGCTACCGGATCGACCGGGATGCCTACGCCCTGCCCCCGATCGAGCTGAGCGCCCCGGAGCTGGCCGTGCTCGGCCTGGCCAGCCGCGTCTGGCAGCAGGCCGGCCTGGCCGGACCGGCGGCTCGGGCGATGCTCAAGCTCAAGGCCCTCGGCGTGCGCATCGACGAGGACTGGCTGGCCGGCCTGGAACCTCGGGTCCGGGCGACCGGCCCGGCCTTCGAGCCGCTGTACGCGGCCACCCGGGACGGCGCACCGGTCACCTTCGCCTACCGCAAGCCGCGCGACGGCGCGGCCGACCCGACGCAGCGCCGGGTGGAGCCCTGGGCGCTGACCAACCGCGGCGGGTGGTGGTACCTGGTCGGGCTGGACCGGGATCGCGAGGCGTCGCGGGCGTTCCGGCTCTCCCGAATCGTCGGCCCCGTCCGCCGGATCGGGGGGTCGGGGACGGTGACGGTGCCGGACGACGTCGACCCGAGCGCCCTGGTCCGGGCGGGCCGGGGGGAGTCCGACCCGCGCCGCGCCCGGCTGCGCCTGGAAGTCGGCCGGGGGACCGCGCTGCGGCTGCGGCCGGACGCCGTGCCGATCGGCCCCGACCACCTCGACGTACCGGTGGGAGACGTGGTCCAGCTCGCCGAGCAGCTGGCCGGCTACGGCCCGGACGTCGTCGTCGAGGCACCCGAGGACCTGCGCACCGCCGTCCGGGACCGGCTCTGCGCGGTCCTGGACGCCCACCCGGCACCGGTGGACACTGACCAGCCGCACGGTGAGCCGGCGGCGAGCCCGCGATGAGTGCCGGCGCCACCGCACGGCTGTCCCGGCTGCTGGCGATGGTGCCCTGGCTGCTGGAACGCCAGGGCGTGCCGCTGTCCGAGGCGGCCGCCCACTTCGAGGTCTCCGAGGCCCAGCTGGTCAAGGACCTGGAGCTGCTGTTCGTCTGCGGCACCCCCGGGCACCTGCCGGACGACCTGATCGAGGCCGACTGGGAGTCCGGACGCGTCTACCTGCGCAACGCCGACGCGATCGCCCGGCCGCTGCGGCTGTCCCTCGACGAGGCGGTGGCGCTGCTGGTCGGTCTGCGCACCCTGGCCGAGGTGCCCGGCCTGCACGACCGGGACGTCGTCTCCTCGGTGCTGACCAAGCTCGCCGCGGCTGCGGGGGACGCCGCCGGCGCCGCCGGGACAGTCAGCGTCGATCTCGCTCGAGGGGCGGTGGAACCGGTCCTGCGCGCCGTCCGGGACGCCGTCCAGCGTCACCGGCGGGTCCGGCTGCGCTACCTGGTCCCCAGCCGGGACGAGACCACCACACGGTGGGTGGATCCGATCCGGGTGCTCACCGTCGGCGATCGCTGGTACCTGGAAGGCTGGTGCCACCGGGCCGAGGCCGTCCGCCGGTTCCGTCTGGACCGGGTGGTCGAGATCGAGGTGCTCGACGAGGACGGCACCGCGCCGGCGGAGGTCATGGGGCCGGCGAACCCGGCCGGCGGCGGGTCGCGACCGGCATCCGGTGAGGAGCTCTTCCAACCGTCCGCCGAGGACCTCGTGGTGAGCGTGGAGCTGTCGCCGCAGGCGCGATGGGTCGCCGAGTACTACCCGGTCGAGGAGGTCCTCGAGCAGCCGGACGGCACCCTGCTCGTGCGGCTGCGCAGCGCCTCCGCCGACTGGCCCGCGCGTCTGGCGCTTCGCCTGGGCGGGCAGATGCGGGTACTGGCCCCGGCCGAGGTGGTGTTGCGGGTGCAGGAGCTCGCAGGGAAGGGCGCTGCCGCGTACCGCACCACCGCCTGATACCTACCCGCCGAGATCACCGCACCGGTGAGGTACTGACCCACGAAACGGGTCCAATCCGCACTCTGTCGACAATCATCGGGCCGGCTCGACGGTCAACGGCACGTCTTGCTGATCCGCTGCTCCACCGTTCCCCCGATTCTGACCACCCCCCGGACCGCGTCCGTGTCGCGGTGTCACCACTGTCGTCACAGGTGTCACGATGGCACCACTGCTTACGCAAAGTGCTCAAGTGATTGCAGAAAGCGACCGATGGGTGACCACGGACCTGGCCGCGGCACCCGAGGAGGAGAGTCGAGAATGACGACGATCAAGGCGTCCTGCCCGAGTTGCGGTGATGTCGAGCTCACCCCGGTTCAGGTCCGTCTGGTCGTCTGTTCGGTCAAGACATGGTCCTACTACGCCTTCACCTGCACCTCTTGTCTCGAGGAGGTGCGCAAGCCCGCCGGACGCGACATCGTCGCGCTTCTCATCTCCGGGGGCGTGGTCGCCGAACCATGGACCGTGCCGGCCGAGGCCCTGGAGGAGCACACGGGTCCGATCCTCAGCTACGACGACGTCCTCGACTTCGCCCTCTGGCTCGACCGTGCCGACCTGGTGGCGGCCGCCGCGGGCCCGTCCCGCCCGACCGAGCTGCCCCGCAGCACCGAACCGGAGACCGCTCTGTGAGCAGCTGCTGAGATAGCCTGCCCGGGTGACGTGGTGGGCCTGGGTGCTGGTGTTCGTCGCGGTCGCCGTGGGCGGCGCCGCGGTGCTCTTGGTTCAGCTCCGCTCACTGTGGCGTCAGGCCTCCGCCCTGTTCGCGGAGATCGGCACCGTCTCCGAGCAGCTCACCGAGGTCACGGCCCGCCTCGAGCAGGTGCAGCCCTCCGGTCCCGGGCCGGATCTGGCGGTCTTCGAGGACCCCGCGGTGCTGCGCCGGACGGTCCGTCGCTCCCGATAGACGTCCGCGACGTAGCATGGGCGGCAACGACAGCTGAGAGGACCACGCCGTCATGGGCCGACTGTTCGACTCACCGATACACCTGCTCATCCTGCTTCTGGTCATCGTGGTGCTCTTCGGTGCGAAGCGGCTGCCGGACGCCGCGCGGGGGCTGGGGCGTTCGATGCGCATTCTCAAGTCCGAGGTGCGCGACATGAAGGACGCCGACACCCCGCCAACGACCCCTACGACGCCGAACCGGAACGAGGCGGTCGAGGGCAGGGTGCTGCCGGGCGAGTCGAACCGGCCGACCCCCGAGTCGACGCCGCTCGACCCGCGCCGCGACGCCTGACCCGTTCAGGTGGCCCTGACCGCACCACGGCGTGCTCGTAAGGACCCCGAGGGGCGGATGCCGCTGCGGGCGCACCTGGCCGAGCTGCGCAGCCGGCTGGTGCGCGCGGGGTTGGCGATCGCCCTCGGCTCGGTTGCCGGCTGGTACGCCTACGGCTGGGTGTTCCGCGCCGTCCAGGAACCTCTGCAGCAGATCGCCACCGAGCGCGGCATCACCGCCAACATCAACTACAGCGACGTGATGCAGGCCTTCAACCTGCATCTCAAGGTCGCCGTTTACCTGGGCTTCATCCTGGCCTGCCCGGTCTGGCTCTACCAGCTGTGGGCGTTCGTCGTCCCCGGACTGACCAAGCGGGAGAAGCGGCACGCCATGGGCTTCGCCGCCGCTGGAGCCCCCTTGTTCGCCGCCGGCATCTACCTGGGCTGGCTCGTGGTGCCGAACGCCGTCGGGTTCTTCGCCGAGTTCGCCGAACCGGGCACCTCTGTCCTGCCCAGCGCCGGGGAGTACCTCGGGTTCGTCACCCGCCTGGTCATGGTCTTCGGCATCGCCTTCCTCATCCCGCTGTTCCTGGTGGCGCTCAATATGGCCGGTCTGATGAGTGCCGCGAGCATGGCCAAGGGTTGGCGGGTCGCCGTCTTCATGACGTTCCTGTTCGCCGCGGTCGCCTCGCCCACCCCGGACGCCGGCTCGATGCTCGCCCTGGCGGTCCCGATGTGCGGGCTGTATGCGCTGGCGGTCGGGATCTCACATGTGCTGGACCGGCGCCGGGCCAAGCGCGGCGGCGCCTTCGGGAACATCGGCGACGACGAGACCAGCCAGATCGAGGCGCCTGCGCCGGTCGAGCCGCCCGCCCGTTTCGACGATGCCACCTGACCCCCGGGACGGGGGGCTCACGACAGCCGGGGCAGAGAGCTCGGTTCGCCGCGACCGGGTCCTACTGGTCGTCAACCCGTCTGCGGGGAGCGGACGCGGCGCTGCCGCCGCGGAGCTGACCGCTGAGGTGCTCTGCGGCCGGGCCGGCCCGGGACCGGACGCGGCCTCGGGGCTCGAGGTGACCACCGTGCGGGCCCGCTCCGCCGCCGAGCTGCGCGAGCTGGCAGTCGCCGAGCTCGCCCGCGGTGCCGCGGCCCTGGTCGTGGTCGGCGGCGACGGCACGGTCAACCTCGGGGTGACCCTGACCGCGGGGACGTCGGTCCCGCTCGGCATCGTCGCGGCCGGCACCGGCAACGACAACGCCCGCGAGCTCGGGCTTCGGGTGGGCGACGTGCGCCGCGCGGCGAACGCGGTGAGGGAGTCGCTGGCCGGCCACCTGGTCCGCCCGGTGGACGCAGTCCGGTGGAGCACGGGCGACGGCGCCACCGGCTGGTTCAGCGGCGTGCTCGGCGCCGGGTTCGACGCCATCGTCAACGAGCGGGCGAACGGCTGGCACCACCTGCGCGGGCGGATCCGCTACGACCTGGCCATCCTGCGCGAGCTGCCGGTGTTCCGCCCGCGCGCGTACACCGTCGAGCTGGACGGCGCCACGCACCGGCTGCGCGCCGTCCTGGTCGCCGTCGGCAACGGCCCCTCCTACGGCGGTGGGATGCGGATCTGTCACGGCGCCCGCATGGACGACGGCCTGCTGGATGTCGTCATCGCGGGACCGGTGAGCCGGATCGGACTGCTCCGGCTCTACCCGAAGGTGTGGAGCGGCCGGCATCTGGCCGACCCCCGGGTGCGCAGGCTGACCGCCACCCGGGTGCGGCTGAGCTGCCCCGGAATCATCGGTTACGCCGACGGTGAGCGTCTCGGTCCGCTGCCGTTGACCTGCGAGGTGGTGCCGGGAGCGTTGAGGCTGCTGGCGCCCTGACCCTGCACACCGCCGATGTGAGCTTCGGACCCTGTGACGGGGTCCGTACGGCACCTTCGCGACGATCACCGCTGGGTCAGGCCAGTCCGGGCAGGATGCGCCAGGTCCGGGTGCGGTAGTCGCCGTAGCCGGGGACCTGGGCCGCGAGCAGCGCCTCCTCCCGACCCGCCCGATACAGCTGTAGCGCCAGCAACGCCGCCACCACCAGGGCCTGCCAGACGTGGCCACCGCGGACGGCGAACCCGGTCATCGCGACGACCTCGCCGAGGTAGAGGGGGTGGCGCACCCAACGGTACGGCCCGCTCTGGACCAGGGCCCGCGCCTGCGGCACCACGGACAGGCACGTCGACAGGTGCCGCACCGACCACACCGACCAGCCCGTTCCGACCAGGATCAGGGCGAACGCCGCCGCCGAGCGGGTCGTCCCACCGGGGGACTGGGGCAGCGCCGGGAGCACGAAGGGCAGGCAGGTCGCCGCCGGTGCTGCCACCCAGGCGCCGAGGTGGCGATCAGTGGCCGACGCGGGCCCGCGACGCAGGTAGGCGCTGACGACCAGCGCGCAGAACGCCACGGTCAGTACCGTCGAGGCCAGCTCCAGGACCACCCTCGGCCCCGCACCGGACGCCGCCGCCTCGGCGAGGACCAGCCCCGCCCGCCCGGTCGCCGAGATCATCGACAGGACGAACATCGCGACCACGACCACCCGGCCCCAGTCCACCCACCGAGCCGTGGCGATCTGCTCAGCCATGGATGAACACCTGCGCGATCCGGATCGCGCCGGGGCCGATCACGATGACGAAGAAGACCGGGAAGATGCAGAACAGCACCGGGAACACGATCTTGACCGGCACCTTCTGCGCCGCCTCCTCGGCGCGCTGTCGCCGCCGCACCCGCATCTCGGCCGCTTGCTCCCGGAGTACTCCGGCCACCGGCACCCCCAACCCGTCGGCCTGCACCAGGGCCGCCACGAATGCCGCGATCTCGGCCACGTCCGTGCGCGCCACCAGGTCCGTGAACGCCTCGGTCCGGGAGCGGCCGATCTGAATCTCCTTGAGCACGCGCGCGAGCTCCAGGGCCAGCGGACCGGTGGTGTTCCGCGCGACCTGCGCAACTGCGGCATCGAAACCCAGCCCCGCCTCGACGCACACCACCAGCATGTCCAGTGCATCCGGCGCCGCCCGTCGGATGCGTTTCTGCCGCTTGACGCCGGCGTTGTACAGCAGCAGGTCCATCAACCAGTAGCCGATGGCGGTGAGCGCGACGACGAACAGCAGCCCCAGCGGGGACCGGGAGAACAGCCAGACGAGGAGTCCGACACCGCCGAGGCCGAAGGTGCCGAGCGCCTTGCCGATCAGTAGTGCCTCCATGTCCCACGGCGGCACGTTCCCGGCCAGGTCCATCCGCCGCCGCAGGCGCCGGGGAGTACCGATCGGGGTGATCCGGGCACCGAGCCGCCCCAGGGCGACCAGCAGCGGGCCCCACACCCGCCGGCTGGACGGCTGCTGCCATGCCACGACCGGCTCGCCCACGTCGAACGTGCCCCGCCCGGTCCGGATCAGCTCCAGCGACCTGGCCACCCCGCTCGGGCTGGGCTTCGGCGCGAGCAGCACGGCCACGACGACGGCCAGTCCGACGGCCACCAGGACGGCGGCGACGACCGGCCCGAATCCTGTGCTCATCTCAGACCTCCACCTGTGCGACCTTGAACATCCACCAGGTGCCGACGACCATGCCCAGGCAGGAACCGGCCAGCATCACCAGACCGGGCGTCGTCGTCCACAGGGGTTCGACGTAGGCGCGGCGGAACAGCAGCAGAAACGCGCCCACACCGACCGGGAGCCCGAGCAGCACGTACGCGGACAACCGACCCTCCGCGGACAGCGCCCTGACCTGGCGGGTCACCGCGGCCCGCTCCCGCAGGGTCGTTGCGGTCGTGGCCAGCACGTCGGCCAGGCTTCCCCCCACCGACCGTTGGATCCGGATCGCCATCACCGCGAGCCGCCAGTCCTCGCTTCGCATCCGTAGCGCCACCCGGTCCAGCTCGTCCTCGAGCTCCACCCCGATCCGGGCCACTGCCAGCGAGCGACCCAGCTCCGTGGCCATGGGCGGGGTGCCACCCTGCTGAGCCGCGGCGAGTGCCTGTGGCAGCGAGAACCCGCTGCGCAGGCTGCTCGCCACCACCTGCAAGGTGTCCGGCAGCTGGTCGGCGAACGTCTGGCAGCGGCGCGCCTGGCGCCACCGCAACCACGCCTCGGTGACCAGCCAGGCCGCTCCGGCGCCGGCCAGCAGCCCCAGCCAGCGCGGCGAGAGGACCACGAAGCCCGCTGCGGCGCCGGCCAGCAGCACGCAGAACCGCAGCACCACCCACTCGTGGGGCAGGAGGGTGACGCCGGCCCGGTCCAGGCGCAGCGCAATGGCGCCGACCTGGCCGCCTGCGGCGAGCATCCGCTCCGAGACCTGCAGCACCCCGGCGGCGGCGGGGTTGATCGAGGTCTCCGGGTAGCCGTCGGTCAGGTAGGGGTTCGGCAACCCGTACGCCGCCAGCGCGAGCTGACGCCGACGGCGCTCCACCTGCGCCGGGTCGCGGGGCCAGAACAGCACCGTCGCCGCCAGCATCAGCGCCACGAAGAGCGCAGGGGCGACCAGCCCGGGGGAGAGCCACCAGGAGGGGACCGCCATGACCCGTTCCACCGGGAGCGGCGCGGCGGGCTCCACCACGATCGGCGCGGCCGGCATGTCGACCCGACCCAGGTAGACCTTTCCACCCACCAGCAGCGCCACCGTCACCCGCTCCCTCCCGGTCCGGGTGACGGGGGTTCGGACCGTGATCGTGATGTCGAGGGGGACGGCGGCGGCCGCCGCCGCGAACGCCGCACCGAGCTCGGCGGCGTCGACCGCCCGGACCACCCGGCCACGCCCGGCGGCGGCGATCTTCCGCAGCGGTTCCTGAGCGCTCTCCGCGGTGTTGAACGCCACGACGTCGACCCGCACCCCAGCGCCGGTCACGGCGGCCCGGGCCTGGTCCAGGGACGCGGTGCTGACCGTGTCACCACCGTCGCTGAGCAGCACGACGTTGCCGTCCCGGCCGGCCTGCCGGGCGGCCACGGCCAGGCCGTCGTACAGGGCGGTCTCCCCGCGCGAGGTCAGCCTCGCGATCCCGGCGGCCAACGCCGTCCGGTCGGTGGTCGGCGCGGTGAGCACCTGGGGGGTGTCGGCGAAGGCGACCAGACCGACCCTGACACCTGAGCCCACCGTGTCGGCGTACACCTGAGCGGCTCGTCCGGCCGCCTGGGTGCCCTTCGGCCCCATCGACCCGCTGGTGTCGACCAGGAGGACGGCGGTGCGCACCGGGGCGTCCGCTGCGCGGGTCACTGCGGCCGCCCCGGCGAAGGCACCCAGCTCGCCGTGCGGACCGGCCACGAACACCTGGGGCGCCGCGTCCGGGTCGGGCACTCCGACCACCTGGGTGGTCATGACGACATCGGTCCCCGAGCGTTCCGGCGCACTGGTGAGCACGAGATCCTGGGCCAGGCCGGTGACCGGGCGCCCGAGCAGGCGTGCCAGATCCTCTGCGGCGTCCGCAGGCGTCGCGGCGAGCGCCGTGCCCGACCACGTCGGGGACATCAGCGCGAGACCCGACACCAGGCCGGCGAGCAGCCCCCGCGTCCAGCTCACCGTGCGCCGCCGGGGGCGAACAACGCCGTGGGCAGCTCGATGCCGTGGTCGGTGAGCTTGTCGGAGAAGCGGGGGCGTAGCCCGGTGGGGCGCAGGCCGCCGAGAACCCGGCCGTCGTAGTCGCGGCCCGCCGTCCAGTCGAAGACGAACAGGTCCTGGATGGTGATGACGTCGCCTTCGAGGCCCAACACCTCGGAGATCGCGACGATCCGCCGGGACCCGTCGCGCAGCCGAGCCTGGTGGACGATCAGGTCCAGCGCGCTGGAGACCTGCTCGCGGATCGCCCGGACCGGTAGCTCGACCCCCGCCATCAGCACCATGGTCTCCAGCCGGGACAACCCGTCTCGCGGGGAGTTGGCGTGCACGGTGGTGATCGACCCCTCGTGGCCGGTGTTCATCGCCTGCAGCATGTCCAGGGCGGCGCCGTCGCGGACCTCACCGACCACGATCCGGTCCGGTCGCATCCGCAGGGCGTTGCGGACCAGGTCCCGGATCCGGACCTCGCCGCGGCCCTCGATGTTCGAGGGACGGGACTCCATCCGCACCACGTGCGGCTGGCGTAGCTGCAGCTCGGCTGCGTCCTCGATGGTCACGATCCGTTCCCTGGGCGGGATGAAATCGGACATCACGTTCAACGTGGTGGTCTTGCCGCTGCCCGTGCCACCGGTGACCAGGACGTTCAGTCGCCCCAGCACACACAGTCGCAGGAACTCGGCCACCGCCGGGGTGAACGTGCCGAAGGAGACCAGATCCGAGACGGCGAACGGGTCTGCGGCGAACTTGCGGATGGTCAGTACCGGCCCGTCCAACGCGATCGGCGCGATCACCGCGTTGACCCGGGAGCCGTCCGGAAGCCGGGCATCGACCATCGGGGAGCTCTCGTCGATCCGACGCCCGACCCGCGCCACGATCTTGTCGATGGTCCGCCGCAGATGCGTCGTGGTCAGGAACCGGACGTCCGCCGTGTGCAGGATCCCCGACCGCTCCACGAAGATCTGGTCCGGGCCGTTCACCATGATCTCGGTCACCGAGGGGTCGCGCAGGAACGGCTCGATCGGACCGTGCCCAAGGACTTCGTCGACGACCTCCTGCGCCAACCGGGCCCGATCGGTCACCGACAGCGGCGCCTCGTCGTCCTGCAGTACGTACTGCACCGCCACCCTGACCCGCTGCTCCAGCTCACGGGCGGGCATCTCCGCGTCGTACAGCTTGGGGCCGAGGGAGTCCACGAGCGCCTGGTGCACCCGTACCTTGATCGCCCCCAGGCTCACCCCCGCCCGCGGGTTGTCCGGGCGGGGGATGCCTGCCCCGACCGGGCGGCGGGCGGCGTCGAGACGTTCTCCGAGGTTCATCGCCCACCTCCGCGGCGCAGCAGGGACCGTAGGCCGCCGCGGCCGGAGGCAACGGGTTCTTCTCGGGCGATGCCGCTGATCTGCGTGGCCAGGGCCCGCACGGAGCGGCTGACGGCGTGGTCCGGCTGCTCCCGGACCAGGAGCCGGCCCCGGTTGATCGAGGCCGGGACATCACCGCTGGAGGGGATCTGCACGCCCACCGGGGCGCCGATCGTCTGCTCGACGTCACTGACCTCGAGGCCGACCTGGGAGTCGGCGCGATTGAGGACCAGCAGCCGGGAGTCCTTCGGGTACCCGAGCAGGTCCAGGGTGTCCAGCGACACCTTCAGGTTCTTCAACGCGGGCACGTCCAGCGTGGCCAGGAGCACGAGGGTGTCCGAGGTGTCGAACGCCGCCAGGACGTGCTCGGTGATCGCCGGCGGCGTGTCGATCACCACCACGTCGACCATGTGCCGTAGCACCCGCACCAGCTCGGGCACCATGCCCGGCTCCACCGATCCGGCCTGCCCCGGCCCTGTCGGCGCCAGCAGGACCCGCAACCCGTCGCCGGCGGCGGTCATCACCGAGGACACTCCGTGAGTGTCCATCGATCCGACCATGGGCAGCAGGTCCACCAGCGTGTGCTCCGGCACCAGCTGCATCGCGATCGCCACATCCCCGAACTCCAGGTCCAGGTCCACCAGCGCCACCCGCAACCCCTCGGTGGCCAGGACCGCCGCCAGGTTGGTCGCCACCGTCGTCTTCCCGCACCCCCCCTTCGCCGAGAACACGGTGACCACCCGCGCCTCGCGAGAGGTCTCGCCGTCCGGGCCGCGGTGGACGGCGCGCCGGCGCCGGGAGATGTCGACCGACCGGCGGGCAGCGGCCACCACCGCGCCCAGGTCCTCGGGACCGACCACCTCGCGTACCCCGGCTCGCAGCGCCTGGCCGAGCACCTGGACGTCGACCCGCCGGCGCAGCAGCACCATCCCGACCTGCGCCCGCTCCACCTGCCAGCTCGAGGCCAACGCCAGAGCCTGGTCCAGGTCGGCGTCCGGGCCCACCACGACCAGCATCTCCTCGGGGTGGGTGTCCAGGTCACGGTGGACGGCGGCCGGGGCGTCGACCCGGCGCACGTCCTCACCGAGAGCGAACGACAGCGTGGCCGCGAACTCGGGGTCCGCCTCGACGATGAGGGTCACTTGGCCACCTCGAACAGGGAACGGTCGTCGACGCCCTCACCGGCCGAGGCGACGGTCTCCGGGCCGAGCAGGGCGAAGGTCATGGTGCCGGTCCGGGCGGCGTGCACCAGGCGCTCCGCCTGCTGCTGGGTGACGGCGAGCGTGAACAGGGTGCGGGCGCTCTGGGTCGCGCCGGGCGCGCTGAGCCCGCCGGCCGACGGGTCGGCGTCCTGGTTGCCGTCCTGAGCGGTCGTGGTAGCGCCGACGGCGAGCACCTCGACCTGCGGCAGCAGCAGCCGGGTCGCCCGCGAGTACTCGTGCCGGTCCTGGAGGTGGTCGCCGGCAGGCGTGCGGTGGGCCTTGTCGGCCTCCTGCACGTTGAACGTGTCGAACACCGCGATCTTCGCCCCGACCCTCACGAAAGGGCCCACGTGCGAGGGGTCGTCCAGGGCGACCGACACCGCCAGCAGACCCGGCGGGATCAGCAGCGCCCCCTGCGTCGTTCCCCGGGCGGCGAACCGGGTGCGCAGCACCAGCTCACCGGGCTGGATCGCCGACGTGGCGACCAGCTGGTCGTACCCGCCGTCGACGGCGGTCAGCACGCCCTGCGGCACCGCCTTGCGCGCGATCAGCGTCTGCACGATCAGGCCGTCCTCCACCGCCTTGCCCGCCGTCGTCCCGGCCGGCACCTCCTGCTCGGCCACGAACGCACGCACCGCCTCCTGCCCGGCCAGGGCTCGACGGTCGGCGGCCTTGGCGTAGCCCATCACCGCCATGGACCCGGCGAGAGCGATCAGGAGCGCGGCGAGGGCCGCGATGATCCGACGTGTCATGACTGCCTTCCGGGGCGTGAAGCGCGACTCGTCGCGCAGATCGGTCGGGGATCGGGTGGGCAGGGGCGCAGGCCGATCGGTGGGGCTTTCGCTACCCGGTCAGGGCCACCACCCTGGCTCCCATGCCGGGGCCCGGGCCGATGGTGGCCGGGGCGGGCACCAGGCCCTGGGTGAACCAGCCGTAGATGCACTTGTCGACGCCCGTGCACAGATGACCGCCGACGGGAGAGGCCACCTTGTTCGGGTGAGCGCCGGGCAGGTTGTAGCCGCTCAGGTAGAACGCCGCGAACCCGGCCACCCGGTAGGTCCCGTTCGCGCCGTTGCCCCAGGCGTCGGAGAACACCGGCAGGTAGAGCACGGTGCCCACCCGGGACGCGACGGCGTCGACGCAGGCCCCGGAGGAGACGCCCGGCTTGGCGGCCGCGGTGCCGCCGGTCGAGACCTGGACCTCGCACCCGGCGCCGCCGTCCAGCCAGCCGAACCCTCCTGGCAGGTCGGCGTAGGCACCCCCGCCGCCGCCGGGACATGTGCCGTCGTCGGTGGTGGTGTGCAGCGTGAGCGCCACCTGCCCGGCCGGGTAGGGCGGGTACGGCGGAGGTGGCGCGAAGCTGGTGCCGCCCGCGGTCGCGGCGTCCCACTCGCAGACCGAGAAGATCAACGGCGACGTCCGGATCGAGCTCGGCGATCCCCAGGCCGCCTGGGCGCAGGCGCGCACCTGGGCGCCTGCGTACCCGGCGTTGCCGGCCAGCGCCTGGGCGAACGCCGGCGGAAGCAGGGTGCCGCCGGCCCCGGAGGTCGCGGTCCGCACCCGGACCCAGCCCTCGACTCCGGTCGGCGGCGCCGGGCACTGGGTGAGAGTCGGGCCGGCGCCACCGGAACAGCCCGAAAGACTGGGATGCCCAGCGCCGCACACCGTCTGGACGGCTGCGGCGCCGTCGTTGGCATTCGCGCTCGCGATCGTCGTGGCGTCACCGCCGGTACTCGTGTCGCAGGTGGGCGACGCGGCGCACGAGACCGCCACGGCGAGCGCTGCGGCATCGGCACCGTTCTGCACCTGGCGCCGCTCGGCGTAGAGCTGGCCGACGTCGACGGACAGCGCGCCCATGCCGAGCAGCACGCCGCTGCTGAGCAGCACCACAACCAGGGTGGCCGCCGCTCCGGTGTCGTCACGGTGGCGGCGCGGCCCGCGGCCGATCAGCCGCCGCATCGCATGACCCCCCGTCCGGTCAGGGTGATCGAACCGGGGGCGCTGCCGCCGAACAACCCGGCGACCGGGCCGAGCGGGGTGATCAGGGTGTACGTGCTGGTGGTCACCACGGTGGCGTTGGCGCCGACGGGTGCCCCGGGCGCGCAGGCGGTGACGGCCGTGGCCGGCGCGGGGGTCAGGCCCGGGGCCGCCGCGGTGACCCGGGCCGGCACCCCCGGTTGGCTCAGTGCGGCCCAGCGGGCGCCCTCGCGGGCCGCGGCGGTCAGGGTGATCTGCGCATTGAGTGCTCGGCCGAAGTCGACGATGCCGCAGACGAGCAGCAGGAGCAGCGGCAGGACGAGGGCCGTCTCGACGGCGGCAGACCCGCGCTCGTCGGGGCGTCGCCGAGCAGGCCGGCGTGTGAGCAGGCCGGTGCCTGACCTGGAGCCGGGGGAGCTGATCATGGTCAGAGCCCGGCGGGGAGGGTGAACAGGCTGTCGACCGCGAGACCGAACGCCGTCACACTCGCGACGATGACCGCGGCGATGAAGCCGGCCATGATCGCGTACTCGGTGGCCGTTCCTCCTCGGTCACGGCGGATCCGCAGTGCGATGCGTCCTGCGAGGGTGCGGGTGCGGCGCATCGGGATCACCTCGTTCCTGTGAGGGGGCGGAGTGGATGACGGCGCCGATGCCGCCGGTGGACCCGGCGGCACCGGCGAGTGTCACAGGGCGAAGGTCACAGCGAGCCGGTGATGGTGGTGAACAGACCGTTCAGGCCGGTTCCGAGGGCCCCGACCGTTCCGACGATGGCGACAGCGATCAGCGCGACCATCAGGCCGTACTCGACGGCGGTGGCGCCCTCGTCGCTGTGGCGGAGCATGAGGATGCGAGCGAGCATGAGAAGCCCTCCAGGTGAGTCGATTTCGACGGGTGAGCGGCGTCATGTGCGAGCGCCCTCCGGTCCATCAAGCCAGCCGACACGGTGAGTAGTGAAGGGTTGACGGGATGGATCACCCAATCGACGCAGTGTGACGATCAGGCTGGCTGGAGTTCCCTTTTGATGACTCTAGGTAGTTCTTGATGGATCGATGCTTCCTAGAGTCACGGATAGGCACTGAGCGTCCGAGTCGGGCCGTCCCCGAAGAAGGCCCTGGGCAGGGGCACGCCCTCGCTGTGGATCTCGGCAGGTCAGCGACCGTCGAGCAACGGTCGTGCCGCGTCGTAGGGGGGCTGCTCGCCGCGCGCCACGGCCCGGCGGCGCGCGATCGAGCTCAACGCCTCCAGCACCACTCGGCTACCCAGCAGGGCAGTGACGTCGGCGTGGTCGTGGTCGGGGGAGACCTCGACCACGTCCAGCCCCACGACCGGCAGCTCCAGACACACCCGCCGGACGGCGTCCAGCAGCTGGCGGCTGGTCAGGCCGCCCGGCTCGGGTGTGCCGGTCCCCGGTGCCATCCCCGGGTCCACCACGTCGACGTCGACCGACAGGAACACGCCGTCGCACTCGTCGACGGCGATCGCGAAGGCCTCGCTCAGCACTGCGTCCAGCCCTCGGTGCACCACCTCGGCCATCTCGTAGCAGCGCATGCCGCGGGCCGCCATCCAATCCAGAGTCGCCGGCTCGGGCCAGTAGCCACGCAAGCCGATCTGCAGGAACCGGTCCCCACGTGCGGCGCCGGACTCGATCAACCGGCGCATCGGCTGACCATGGCCCAGGAGCGAACCGAACTCGATGTCCCCGGTGTCGGCGTGGGCGTCGAAGTGCACCACGGCGACCCGGCCCCAGCCGACTGCTCGGGCGCACCCGGTGACGTCCGGCAGCGCGATCGAGTGGTCGCCGCCGAGCACCACCGGGATCTTCCCCGCACCGGCCACCCGCCCCACGGCCTCCTCCAGGGCTGCCAGCGCACCGGCGATGTCGCCGGAGTACATCTCCACGTCACCGGCATCGAGCACGCCGAGGTCCAGGAGCGCGTCGGTGCGCAGGGCCAGCGACGGCCTCGACCCGTCGTGCCCCAGGTAGCAGGCGGCCCGGATCGCGCGCGGCCCGAAGCGTGCGCCGGCCCGGTTCGAGGTGCCGCCGTCGAACGGTGCGCCGATCACCACCGCGTCGCCGTCCTGCCAGGACGCCGGATCGTCGAGGTCGCATCGCGGCACCCCGAGGAAGGTGTAGTCCGGACCGAACATCGCTCCGTAGCGCGCCATGGTGCGCATGCTAGGCGTCGCGCGGCGACGAACTCGCCCGCGAGGCCGGCGCGGATGTCCGCCCGTGGAGCCGGGCGGTCGCACCGGATGGGTAGCGTGTGATCGTGACGACGGGTAGGCACCACGATTCGGCGGGCCCTGACCTGGCAGGCTTCGTGGCGACCTACCCGTTCGCCCTCGACGAGTTCCAGGTCCAGGCCTGCCAGTCGCTCGCCCGGGGCAGCGGCGTCCTGGTGGCCGCGCCGACCGGCTCGGGGAAGACCGTGGTCGGTGAGTACGCCGTTCATCTCGCCCTCGCCCAGGGCCGCAAGGCGTTCTACACCACCCCGATCAAGGCGCTCTCCAACCAGAAGTACACCGATCTGGTGGCCCGCCACGGGCCCGAGCGGGTCGGCCTGCTCACCGGGGACACCTCCGTCAACGGCGAGGCACCGATCGTGGTGATGACCACTGAGGTGCTGCGCAACATGCTCTATGCCGACTCGCCCACGCTCGCCGGGCTCGGCTTCGTCGTCATGGACGAGGTGCACTACCTGGCCGACGCAGAACGGGGTCCGGTCTGGGAGGAGGTGATCATCCACCTCCCGGAGGAGGTGGCACTGGTCTCGCTGTCGGCCACGGTCAGCAACGCCGAGGAGTTCGGCGACTGGCTCGCCGCGGTGCGCGGCGAGACGGATGTCGTGGTCTGGGAGCACCGCCCGGTGCCGCTGTGGCAGCACGTCATGGTCGGCCGCGAGATCGTCGACCTGTTCGCCGACGAGCAGCATGAGCGGCCCGCGCAGAACCTCACCGGGCCCGCAGCCCCCTCGCCGCGGGTCAACCCGAGACTGCGCATGCGGTACTCGCCCGCTCCGCGGGGGGACCGATTCGGGGGCACGGCGCGGGGCGGGTCCGCCGAGCGCGGGCGGCGCGCGGGCCGCAACGGGCAAGGTGTTCGCCGACGGCGCGAGGACGGCGCCCGGCGCCCGGGCGGTCGCCCCGAGGTGATCACCGCTCTGGACCGGGCCGGGCTGCTGCCGGCGATCGTGTTCGTGTTCAGCCGGGCCGGCTGCGACGCCGCCGTCACCCAGTGCCTGATCTCGGGTCTGCGCCTGACCACCGAGACCGAGCGGGCACGGATCGCCCTGATCATCGAGGAACGGACCGCCTCGATCGCGGACGGCGACCGCCGAGTGCTCGGCTACGGCAGCTGGCGCGATGCCCTGCTGCGCGGGGTCGCTGCGCACCACGCCGGACTGCTGCCCACGTTCAAGGAGGTCGTCGAGGAGCTCTTCGCGGCCGGGCTGGTCAAGTGCGTCTTCGCCACCGAGACCCTGGCGCTGGGGATCAACATGCCGGCCCGGACGGTGGTGCTGGAGAAGCTGGTCAAGTGGAACGGCCAGACCCACGCGGACATCACCGCGGCCGAGTACACGCAGCTGACCGGCCGCGCCGGACGGCGCGGTATCGACGTCGAGGGGCACGCCGTCGTGCTGTGGCACTCGGGTCTGGACGCCGACGCGCTGGCCGGTCTGGCCAGTACCCGGACCTACCCGCTGCGCTCGAGCTTCCGTCCCACCTACAACATGGCGGTCAACCTGGTCGCTCAGGTGGGTCGGATCCGGGCGCGGGAGATCCTGGAGACCTCGTTCGCCCAGTTCCAGGCCGACCGGGCCGTCGTGGGCCTGGCCAGACAGGCCCGTCGGCAGAACGAGGCCCTCGAGGGCTACGCCGAGGCGATGACCTGTCATCTGGGCGACTTCTCCGAGTACATGGCGATCCGGCGCCGGATCGCCGCGGCCGAGGCCGACGTCTCGCGCACCGCCGCGCGCAGCCGCCGGCTGGACGCGATCGCCACCTTGGAGCAGCTGCGCCCCGGTGACGTGATCCGGATCGGCAACGGGCGGCGGGCCGGCTGGGCGGTGGTGATCGAGCCGGGGCAGCACTCGGACGCCGATGGGCCGCGCCCACGGGTACTCACCGAGAACCATCGCGTCCGCCAGGTGGGTCTGGCCGATGTGCCCGCCAGCGTCCAGGCCGTGACCCGGATCCGGTTGCCGAAGGGATTCGACGCCCGAAGCCCCTCTGCCCGAAGGGATCTCGCCTCAACTCTGCGGAACGTCGTGCCCACGGTGGATCTGACACCGGGCACGGTCCGCACCGCCGGACCGCCACGTCGCGGGCTGGCCGGCGGCACCGACCTGGAGGAGGTCGGCCGGCTCCGCACAGCCCTACGGGCGCACCCCTGCCACGGGTGCGCCGAGCGGGAGGACCATGCCCGCTGGTCGGAGCGCTGGTACCGGCTGCGCCGCGAGACCGACCAGCTGACCCGGCGGATCGAGGGCCGGACCAACACGATCGCCCGGGTCTTCGACCGAGTCTGCGACCTACTCACCGAGCTGGGCTACCTGGTGCCGGCGCCCTCGGGTGAGCTCACGGTCGGCGAGCACGGCCAGCGTCTGCGCCGGATCTACACCGAGAGCGACCTGCTCGTCGCCGAGTGCCTGCGGGAGGGGATCTGGCGGCACCTGGACGCACCCGGCCTGGCCGCCTGCGCGAGCGCGGTGGTCTACGAGGCCCGGCGGGACGACGCCGGCCAGGGACCGCGACCGCCGGCCGGCGTCCGGGCCGCCCTCGCGGAGACGGTGCGGGTGTGGTCCCAGCTGACCGACCGGGAAGCGGCGCACCGGCTGGAGCCCACCCGGGAGGTGGAGCTCGGCCTGGTGCGCGCCGTCCACCGCTGGGCCCAAGGTCATGACCTCGACGACGTGCTGGGCGATGAGGACGCCCAGGGTGAGACCGGTCTGGCCGCAGGCGATTTCGTGCGCTGGTGCCGGCAGATCGTCGACCTGCTGGGTCAGATCCAGGCGGCCGCGCGCGAGGCTCACGATGCTCCGCTGCGCCGTGTCGCGGGCGAGGCGGTCGCCGGGATGCGCCGGGGCGTCGTGGCCTAGCAGCCAGTTCGTCAGCCACGCCCGCTCATCGCCACAACGGCCCGGCTCACCGCCGACTCCAGCCCCCATCGCTGCGTCACCGCCACCAGCCGGTCGTGATCCGGCGGGGTGGTCGGCAGCGTGTCGTCCAGTGCCGGCAGGTCGGCGTTGCGGACCACCTCGACCACGCCCATCGCGACGTCCAGATACTCACTCGCCTGCACCAGCCGCCGCCGCACCGCGGGGGACAGGTCGCTGCCCGCATCGTCGGCGGCGGCCCGCAGCGCGGCCAGGTCTGTGTACCGGGAGATCAACGACGCGGCGGTCTTCTCCCCGATACCGGGGACTCCGGGCAGGCCGTCGCTGGGGTCACCGCGCAGGGCGGCCAGCACGGCGTAGGCCCGGCCGGTCGGGATCCCGTACCGCTGCGCCAGCCAGGCCTGGTCGACCACCTCCAGGTTGCGGACGCCCTTGCCGATGTAGAGCACTCGTACCCCGCCCGCGTCGTCGACGAGCTGGAACAGGTCCCTGTCGCCGGTGACCACCTCGACGTCCGCTGCGCCGGCGACCTCCCGGCCGGCCAGGGTGCCGATCACGTCGTCCGCCTCGAGGCCCTGCCCGCCGAGCCGGGCGATGCCGAGCGCCTCGAGCACCTCGATGATGATCGGAACCTGGACGTCGAGCTCGTCCGGGGTCTGCTCGGTACCGGCGACCGGGTCGGCGACGCGGTGCGCCTTGTAGGACGGGATCGCCTGGACCCGGAACTGTGGGCGCCAGTCCTCGTCCCAGCAGGCCACCAGCCGGTCGGGGCGGCGCCGGGTGACCAGAGTGGAGACCATGTCAAGGAACCCGCGCACGGCGTTCACCGGCGTGCCGTCCGGTGCCGTGACCTGCTCCTTGACACCGAAGAAGGCACGGAAGTAGAGGGAGGCCGAGTCCAGCAGCATCAAACGGTTCCCACGCGGATTCCTCACCCGGAGGATCCTGCCAGGAGGCTGAGCGCTGCCGTAGCCTTCATCGAGTGGAGGAGATCGACCGGCAGATCGTCGCGCTACTCAGCCGCGATGGCCGGATGAGCTTCACCGACCTCGGCAAGGCGACGGGGCTGTCCACCTCCGCCGTCCATCAGCGGGTCCGCCGGCTCGAGCGGCGCGGGGTGATCCGCGGATACGTCGCCGTGGTCGACCCGGAGGCACTGGGGCTGCCGCTCACCGCATTCATCTCGGTCACCCCGCTCGACCCCGCCGCCGAGGACGATGTGCCCCAGCGGCTCTCGCGGCTCGACGAGATCGAGGCCTGCCACTCCGTGGCCGGTGAGGAGAACTACATCCTCAAGGTGCGCGTCGCCACCCCCGGCAGCCTCGAAGGGCTGCTCGCCCGGATCCGTGCCGCCGCGGCGGTCGCGACCCGAACCACGATCGTGCTCTCCACGCCGTACGAGGCGCGGCCCATCCGGACCAGCGCCGCGCACGACTGAGCCCGATCTGATCACCCGTCCGGCTCAAGGCGTCGCCGTCGCGCGACGAAGACCACGACATGCACGGCCTACTGACCCAGCACGAGGCGGCGGTACCGCAGGTCGGTCCGCGGCGACGGGCGGAACGGACCCGGGCACAACGCCGGACCGTCCCCACCCGTCGACGTCATCGCGGCTGGGCGCGTCGGCGCAGCTATGTCGCGGTGATTCTCGCCCTGTGTCTGGCGGTACCCGCCACCGCGTGGTGCTACCGGATGGCCCAGCTGACCGGCTCCGGCGTCGAACCAGACGGTCAGGAGGTCGTGCGCCATGTCCTCGCGACGGCCTGTCTGGCCGTGGCCGTGCTCAGCCAGGGTGCGGTGCTGAGGGCAGCCGGGTACCCGGCGTTGGCCGGGCTGGTGCCCTGGCTGGCCGTACTTGCGCCGACGACGGTCGAGATGACCGCCACCGCCGCCGAGCTGGCGAGCATGGCGAGCGGCGCCGCGGACGCGAGAACCGTGACGTGGACCCTGGCCTCCTACCCGCTCTGGCCGGCGATGCTCACCCTTCTGGCGGCCGACGGGATCCGCTCCATCTGGCGGGGCTGGAACGCGGTCGCCGTGGCCGCCGTCGTGGCCGCGCTGGCCACGGCGACCTGGTGGGTGATCGACGCGCGCACCGAGGCCTGGTGGATGCCCTGGCCGGGTGCTCTCCAGGCGCTGCGCGGCTGGGAGCTGGGCCCGCTGCGGGCCGTTCTGGTGGCGATGGCCGTCTGCGCCGCACTCGTCGCCGGGTCGCGGATGCCGGCGGCGGTCCGGTGGTCGCTCGCTCTGGGTAGCTCGCTCCCCGCGATCGCGCTGGCCGTCCTGCCCACTCTGCTGAGCGCACCGCGGGACCTGGCCCCGGCTCAGCGATGGACCGTCGTCATCTATCCGCTGGCAGCGCTGGCCGCCGCCACGCCAGCGGCGCTGCTAAGAACGGCCAATGACCTCCAGGGCCGCTACACTCCCACGCAGCGTAAGTGATCATAGACTCAGCGCTACGAAAACGGGCCACTTGGGTGGGCACTCGTGTGGCTTAGGAGTTTCTTTGGGGTGATTTCGGGGATACGGCACTCAGTCATCCCTTTCATGGCGTTGACGATCCGTCGCTCCTGCGGGTGAAGGCCCGACCCGCAGGTTCCCTCGAGAGAAGAGGAATCGTGCGCATCGGACTGATAGCCGCCCCGTGGATCCCGGTCCCGCCACCCCGCTACGGCGGCACCGAGGCCGTCGTCGACAACCTGGCGCGAGGGCTCTCCTTGGCCGGACACGATGTCGAGCTGTTCACCGTTGGCGAGTCACGCTGCGAGGTGAACCGGTCGTGGCTGTTCACCGAGGTGGTCGAGCCGATCGGTGACTCCGTCTACGAGAGCCTGCACGTCGAGGCCGCCTACCGCGCCCTGGCCCACTGCGATGTCATCCACGACCACACCTACGTCGGCCCGCTGCTCGGCAGCCGGGCCGCCCCCCGGGCGTGCCCGTGGTGACCACCGTGCACGGGCAGTTCCACGCCGCCGCCCGCCAGCTCTACTCGCGCCTTCCCGGCCGCGCCCACTTGATCTGCATCTCCCACCCGCAGCGGGCGACAGCGCCGGAGATCCCGGTGGCCGGTGTGATCCCGCACGGCATCGACACCACCCGGTACCTGCCGGGTCCCGGTGGTGGCGGTCATCTGGCGTTCGTCGGGCGGATGAACCCGGACAAGGGCGTGCACCGCGCCATCCAGGTGGCTCGCGCGGTGGGCAGGCCCCTGGTGTTGATGGTCAAGATGCGTGAGGACATCGAGAAGACCTACTTCGAAGAGATCATCAAGCCGATGATGGGCAGTGACGTCGAGCTGATGTTCGAGCCTGACGAGCAGACCCGGATCGACCTGCTCGGACGCGCCGAGGCGCTGATCAACCCGATCCGGTGGCCGGAGCCGTTCGGCCTGGTCATGGCCGAGTCGCTGGCCTGCGGCACGCCCGTGCTGGCCAGCCCGCACGGCGCGGCGCAGGAGATCGTCGAGCACGGGCACACCGGCTTCCTGCACGACAAGGTCGATGACCTGATCGAGGCGTGCGGCCGGATCGGTGAGATCGACCGGGCGGACTGCCGCGACGCCGCGCTGCGGCGGTTCAGCATGGCGCGGATGGTGGAGGACCACATCCGGCTGTACCGGCGGTTGATCGAGGAGGCCGCGCTGCCGCGGCATCGGCTCCAGCAGGCGGCTATCGGGCGGATCGGCGCGGGCCGGACCCGGCAGCCAGTTGCACTATGAGCCCGTCCGGAGCCTGAGAGACCGCACAGCTGCCGGTCGGGTCGACGGTCAGCGACAGCTGACCGTCGCCGACCTGCAGCCGCTCCACCGCCAGCGGCAGTAGCTCCGCCGGCAGCACCGGCGAGAGAGCCAGGTGGCCCCGCGGAAGGTCCGGCTCCAGGCGGAGCAGGCTGCGCAGCAGGTGGACCGGCGTGGCCGCTGCCCAGGCCTGCGGAGAGCACGATGTCGGGTAGGTCACCGGAGTGGCGAACTGGCCGCGGTCGAAGCCGCAGAACAGCTCGGGAAGCCGGCCGCCGAAGCACTCGGCGGCGTCCAGCAACCCGAGCGCGACTCGTTGCGCTTCCCCGACGTAGCCGTACCGCAGCAGGCCTTCGACGGCCAGGGCGTTGTCATGCGGCCAGACGGACCCGTTGTGGTACGACATTGGGTTGTAGGCGCCCATATCGCTGGCCAGGGTCCGGATACCCCATCCGGTGAACATCCGCGCTGACATCAGGTGAGCGACCACGGACGGCGCTCGCTCCTCGTCGATGATCCCGGTCCACAGGCAGTGCGCCATGTTCGAGGACAGGGCGTCGACCGGGCGCTTGTCGCCGTCCAGGGCGATCGCATAGTAGCCCCGACCGTCGAGCCAGAACGCGTCGTTGAACTTCGACTTCAGCTTCACGGCTCGCTCGGACCAGCTCCGCGCGAGATCGTGGTCTCCGGCGGCCGCGGCCAGCCGGGCTCGTGCCCCGAAGGCGGCGTAGACATAGCCCTGGACCTCGCAGAGCGCGATCGGCGCCTCGGCCAACCGCCCGTTGGCGAAGTTGACCCCGTCGAAGGAGTCCTTCCAGCCCTGGTTGACCAGTCCTCGGTCGGTGGCCCGGCGATACTCGACGAAGTCGTCACCGTCCGGGTCGCCGTCGGTGATGATCCAGTCCAGGGCGCGGTCGGCGTGCGGGAGCAAGGCCTCGATCTCCTCGTAGCCGGCGCCCCACCGCCAGGCCTGCTCGAGCAACATGACGAACAGCGGGGTGGCGTCCGCCGTGCCGTAGTAGACGTTGCTGCCGCCGAGCATCAGATCGGGCGCGAGGCCCTGGCGTCGCTCGTGCATGATCCGACCGGGCTGCTCCTCGGTCAGCGGGTCTGTGGTCCGGCCCTGGAGCGCGGCCAGGGTCTGCAGCGTGCCGACGGCCAGCGACCGGTCGATCGGCAGGGCCATCCATGCCGAGAGCAAGGAGTCCCGGCCGAAGAGGGACATGAACCACGGCGCTCCGGCGGCCACGGCGACCCGGTCCGGGTGCTCCGGGTCGAAGATCCGCAGGACGCCGAGGTCCTCCTGGCTCCGGGTGATCGTCTGGGGCAGCCCGGGCCGGGAGCCGGACACCACCGGGGCCTGACGACGCCACTCCGTGAGTTGGCGCTCCGGTCTGCTCTGACCGGCCGGGACCCCGCACAGGTGGCGTCCGGTGATGGGCACCTCGTCGATGAGGCCCTGCACCTGCAGGCAGGTCTGCCACTGCCCCCGGGCCGGCACCACGACCGGGAAGGAGACGAAGCCCGGTTGGTACTCGGCCTGTTGGTCGGCCACCACTCGGACGCCGCGCGAGTGAGTCATCCACCGGTACTCGGCATGGAACCCGTCCCCGGAGTGGGTGCTGACCCGGCCGGTGCGGGCGAGCGCACGGTTCTCCTTGACCTCGAACAGGTCGGCGAAGTCGGCTTCGACCAGGACGGTCACGGTCAGCCCGACCGCCTCACCGGAGAGGTTCTCCAGAACCAGGTCCTCGCGCATTCCCTCGCCGACGTAGCGCCGCCGCTGCAGCAGCACTGTGCTGTCGGCCCGGCCCGGACGGGGCGCCACCCGGGCGACGAAGAGCGCGGCGAACGGGTCCAGCTGCTCGGTCAGCAGCGGTTGGACGGGGTACCCGTCCACTCGGACCTCCCATCGCGACAGGATCCGGGTGTCCCGGAAGAACAGCCCGTGCACCGCGTCGGGACGGATGTCACCGTTCGCCGCGCCGATGCAGAAGGTCGAACCCTCGACCAGCGTCACTTCCCCGCCGCCGTCGGCTACGGGGGGCTCCCCGGTGAAGTTCCATTGGGCCGTCATGGCATCGATCATGGCGAATAGATCAGCGTCCGTCGACCAGGGACTGGCGGCGTGGCTGTCACTGGGTGCGCCACCACCGCCTGCCCTCCTCCGGCAGGGTGTCGATCGGGTCGTAGTAGGGGTAGGTGCGGGTCAGCGCCTCAGGGTCGTCGGCCTCGAGCGAGGTGCGGTAGTTCTTGGTCCACTGCGAGATGCCCAGCAGCGGGTCGTAGCTGAGTGCCTGGTGCACCCAGCGTTTGCCGACGAACGGCACATCGCAGACGATCCGGGGCGTGGCGAAGCCCGGTAGGTATCCCATCATCCCGTGCTGCAGCGCCTGGGCCCGGGCCAGGCTGACCCGCCAGTGCTCGCTGGCGGGGATCATGTCGCACATGTAGAGGTAGTACGGCGTGATCATCGCGCCATCCTGTAGGGCGAAGGACAGGTCGAGCAACGCCTCGACGTCGTCGTTCACCCCGCGCAGCAGCACGCCTTGGTTGCGCACGTCGCGCACGCCCCCCTCCAGCATCGCCATCGTCGCCTCGGCCACGATCGGCGTCACCGACTGGGCGGTGTTGACGTGGGTGTGCACGGCCAGGTTCACTCCGCGGCGCCGGGCCGTCACGGCCACCCTGGTCAGACCCGCGACGACATCGGGCTGCAGCCAGTGCTGGGGCAGGCCCATCAACGCCTTGGTCGCCAGGCGGATGTCACGGATGGACTCGATCTCCAGCAACCGGTTCAGGAACGTCTCGAGGTTCTTCCACGGCATGTTGGCCACGTCACCGCCGGAGACCACGACGTCACGCACCCCAGGGGTGCGGCGCAGGTAGTCCACCATCTGCTCCAGCCGGTCCAGCGGCTTGAGCTGGAACTTCAGCTTGTCCACGGCCGGCGTGGAGTTGCCGACCAGGTCCATCCGGGTGCAGTGCCCGCAGTACTGCGGGCAGGTGGGCAGCACTTCGGCGAGCACCTTGGTCGGGTAGCGGTGGGTGAGTCCCTCGGCCACCCACATGTCGTGCTCGTGTAGGGAGTCCCGGGATGCGTAGGGGTGGCTCGGCCACAGCGGGTGCCGGTCGGAGTACACCGGCAGCATGTAGCGACGCACCGGGTCGGCGCGGAACGCGGCGGTGAACGCCGCTCCGGCCGCGGGCAGCGTCGACGCCGTCCCCGGAACCATCGTGTTGACCATCTGCGGCGGCACGAGCATCGACATCGTCGCCCGCTCGGCGTGGTCGCGTTCCAGGTCGGCGTAGAAGCCGTCCTCGAGGAGGTCGCCCATCACCGCGCGGAGCTGGGCGACGCTCTTGACGCAGTGCGCGCGCTGCCACTGCGCACTGCGCCACTCCTGGGAGCCCACCTCGCGCCAGCCCGGCAACCGGGTCCAGTCCGGCTCGACGAGCTCGATCGGTCGGTAGACGTAGGGCTGGCCGGTCCCGGTGGACGGGTCGGCGCCAGAGGTCGCCCACTGGCGCGACCCGCAGAGCGGCGGGATCGACGGGGCCGGGACGCTGAGCATCGACGCAACATCGGTCATCGCGGCATCCTACGCAAGAATGTTCCGCGGTTGGACTCTCTCACCGTAGAATCTTCGCCATGAAACGAGAAGTCGGTGGATCCTCGCCGGTCGGACTGCACCGGGTGGTCGAACCGGAAGGAGTGCTGCCCCAGGCGGCCTGGCGGCTCGACGCCTCGCCAGAGATCGCCGAGGACGAAGTCCGGGTCGCGGTGGGACGGCTGAACCTGGACGCCGCCAGCCTGCGCCAGCTGCTGGACCGCCATGGCGGGGACGGCGCCGCTGTGCGCGAGGAGGTCGCCCGGATCATCGCTACCCGCGGCAAGATGCACAACCCTGTGACCGGCTCCGGCGGCATGCTGGTCGGCACGGTCGAGGAGGTCGGTCCGGCCAGCCGGCTCGGTCTGGCGGTGGGTGACCGGATCGCCACCCTGGTCTCGCTGACCCTCACCCCGCTGTCGATCAGCGACGGGCTGACCCGCTGGGACGGACTCGGCGAGCAGGTGCCCTGCACCGGACACGCCATCCTGTTCGGCCGCTCGATCGCCGCTCATCTGCCGCAGGACCTGCCGGCCGATCTCGCCCTGGCGGTGATGGACGTCTGCGGCGCTCCCGCGCTGACCCACCGGGTGGTGGCCCGTTACGTCGCTCAGGGCCGGCCGCCGGTGGTCGCCGTGATCGGCGGGGCGGGCAAGAGCGGGTCGCTGGCCCTGGCCGCGGCCCGCCGGGCCGGCGCCGCCCGTGCGATCGGCGTCGTCCCGGTCGAGCACGAGCGGCAAGGGCTGCTCGACGCCGGACTCGCCGACGAGGTCGTGCTCGCCGACGCCCGTGATCCGGTAGGTCTATCCCAAGCGGTCCAGGACGGCGGCGGTCCGGCCGATGTGACGGTTGTCTGCGTCGACGTGCCAGGCTGCGAGCACGGGGCGATCCTGGCCACCGCCGACCTGGGCACCGTGGTGTTCTTCTCGATGGCCACGTCCTTCGCCACGGCCGCGCTGGGTGCCGAGGGGCTCGCCGCCGACGTCACCCTGCTGATCGGCAACGGCTACGCCGCTGGGCATGCCGACTTCGCCCTCGACGTCCTGCGCGGCTCGCCCGGAGCGCGCACGCTGTTCGAGGCTCGGCTGGTCGGTCGCGGCGGCGCGCAGCACCCGCCCCGCTGACCCGTGCGACGTGCCGGCCGCTCAGGCCTCGGCGGACGGTTCGTTGTAGGCGTCGACCCGGGCCTGCGGCGACAACGCCCCGATCCGCTCCATGACCGCGTCGGTGATCTCACGGCGAGCCTTGCCGGCACCTCCCGAGTCCGCCACGGCGGCGATCCACGGGGCCGGGTCGACGGGCTCTCCGAAGCGCACCTTGACCGAGGCACGGTGAGGGAGGCGCGCACCGACCGGCTGCACCCGGTCGGTGCCGACCAGGGCCACCGGCACCACGGGCGCCCCCGACTCCAGGGCGAGCCAGCCGACTCCGGTTCGTCCCCGGTAGAGGCGGCCGTCGCGCGACCGGGTGCCCTCGGGGTAGATGCCGAACGCGTTGCCGTCGTCGAGCACGCCCATCGCCAGGCGCAGCGAGGCCATCGCGTCGAGATGGCTGTCCCGCTCCACCGGCACTGCGTCGACGGCCCGGAAGAACGCGGCGACCAGACGTCCGCGCAACCCGCGCCCGGTGAAGTACTCGGCCTTGGCAAGGAAGCGGACCCGGCGCGGTACGGCGAGGGGGATCACCACGCTGTCGATGAAGCTGAGGTGGTTGCTGGCGATGATCACCGGTCCCTCGGCGGGGATGCGGTCCACCCCGGTGATCTTCGGTCGCCAGACGGTCCGGAAGATCAGGCCCAGCACCCAGCGAGTCAGCGCGTAGCCCACGCAGACCTCCGATGCGAGCAGGCAGGCGGCTCGGCAACGGTGCCGAAAGAACGCCCCGACCCTATCCGAGCGCCAGATGGGCCAAGGGAATGACAGTCATCTGCAAATCGTCTCGTAGAGAGTCGACCAATCCAGATAATCAGTGCCCTTGACTGCGGAGAGCATCAGGATTTCCGTAGACTGAGCGGTATGGCCGCTACCTCGCTGGCGCTCGACGCCGCCACGGTCCGTCGCGCTCGCCGTCTCGCCCGGCGCGCCGGCACCCCGGTGGTGCGCATCGCCCGGACCCACACCACCGTCTCCGTGGAACGGGCCACTCTGCGCCTGGCCGGGCTGAGCGGGGCCGACACCGCGGGCGTGCCCTGGGTCAACCACCTCGTCGAGGCGGTGCGGACGCAGACAGGCCTCGACCACGGTGTCGCGCTCCCGGTGTGGGACGCGCTGCTGCGCGGTGAGGCCGACGACCTGCTCGTCCTGGCCCAGAAGGCCGCTGCCGGCTCAGTCGTGTTCGGCGTCCCTGAGGGCCCGGCGTCGACCCGCGCCGGTCGTCGGGCCCGCAGCGCGGTGGCGAACGGGATTCGGCGGATCGACCGCCGGCGCGCCGAACGGGACCGGCTGGTGGCGCGCTGGGGCGATGCGCCGCGCCGTCCCTGGATCTACCTGATCGTGGCCACGGGCGACATCTACGAGGACGTCGTCCAGGCCCAGGCGGCCGCCCGGGCCGGCGCCGACGTGATCGCCGTGATCCGTTCCACCGGGCAGAGCCTGCTCGACTACGTGCCGGAAGGAGCCACCCGTGAGGGCTACGCGGGAACCTACGCGACCGGGGAGAACTTCCGGATCATGAGGACCGCGCTCGACCAGGTGAGCAAGGAGCTCGGCCGCTACGTGCGGCTGACCAACTACGCCTCCGGGCTGTGCATGCCTGAGATCGCCACGTTGGCCGGGCTGGAACGGCTCGACATGATGCTCAACGACTCGATGTACGGGATCCTCTTCCGCGACATCAACCCGATCCGCACCTTCGTCGACCAGCGGTTCAGCCGGCAGATCCACGCGCGGGCCGGCATCGTCATCAACACCGGCGAGGACAACTACCTGACCACGGCCGACGCGGTCGAGGCGGCGCACACGGTCACCGTCAGCCAGCTGCTCAACGAGTACTTCGCACTGGAGGCCGGGCTGCAGCCCTGGCAGCTGGGTCTGGGCCACGCCTTCGAGATCGATCCCGACATCCCGGAGTCGTTCCGCCTCGAGCTCGCCCACGCGCTGCTCGCCCGATCCTTGTTCCCGTCGGCGCCGCTGAAGTGGATGCCGCCGACCCGGCACATGACCGGCGACATCTTCCGCGGCTACCTGCTCGACGCCTTCTTCAACCTGGCCGGGGTGCTGACCGGGCAGAGCATCCTGCTGGTGGGCATGATGACCGAGGCAGTGGTCACCCCCTGGCTGTCCGACCGCGACCTCGCCCTGCAGAACGTGCGGTACGTGCTCGACGCCTGTTCCGGCCTGGTCGAGGACTTCCACCCGCCGGCCGACGGGTTCATCGCCCGCCGGGCCGCCGCGGTGCTCGAAGAGGCGGTCACTCTTCTGGAGCAGGTCGCCGGTGTCGGCCTGCTCGAGGCGATCGGCGATGGCACCTTCGCCCTGATGCGCCGACCGGCGGACGGCGGGAGGGGCCTGGACGGCGTGGTCCGGCGCGCCCCCGGGTACCTGAACCCGGCGATCGACCTGCTCGAGGAAGGTGCCACCCGATGAGCGCGACGATCACGCGAGGAACGAGCGCTGAGGAGCGCCAAAGTCCAGGCATGAGCGCGACGATCACGCGAGGAACGAGCGCTGAGGAGCGCGAGAGTCCCACCCAGGTGGTCCGGCCCTACGGGGACACCGGCGGCGACGGCATGGTGCAGCTCTCGTTCACCTTGCCGCTGCCCGCGGGCAAGCGGGCCGAGGCGGCGGCGCAGCAGCTGGCCCACCGGATGGGGGTCGACCCCGCGATGGTGGTCCACGCCAAGTCGATGGGGGAGGGGTTCACCTTCTTCGTCGTCTACGGCCGGGTGAACCACCTCGTCGACCTGCGAGCGCTCGCCGTCACCGAGCGGGAGTACCCGCTGCTGTCGGCGAAGGAGACGAACGCGGCGATCAGGTCCCGGCGGCGTCGACCTCTGGTGGTCGTCGGGGCGTGCATCGGCACCGACGCGCACACGGTCGGGATCGACGCGATCCTCAACGTCAAGGGCTTCGCCGGCGAGAAGGGCCTGGAGTACTACAGCGAGATCGAGGTGCACAACCTCGGCGCGCAGGTCGACGTCCCCGACCTGGTCGAGCAGGCGCTGCGGGTCGGCGCCGATGCGGTCCTGGTCTCCCAGGTCGTGTCTCAGCGAGAGGCGCACCTGCACAACACCCGGGCCATGTCCGCGGCGTTCCGCGAGGCCTATCCGGCCGGCCGCTGCCCGCTGCTCGTCGTCGGCGGCCCGCGGTTCGACGAGGGGACGGCGTCCCAGCTCGGCGTCGACCGGGTCTTCGGCCGCGGCACCACCCCTGCCGAGGTCGCCTCGTACCTCGTGCACGCCCTGCTGCCGCAAGGAGCTCGTGATGACCAGCGCGTCTGACCCCCGGCTCGGGCTGAGTGTCAGCCACCGCCGCTATGTGCCGTACAGCCACGCCCACTACGCCGGCGACCTGGTGGACGGTGCGTACAGCCTTGCCTGCTTCGGCGACGTGGCGACCGAGGTGTGCATCCGGACCGATGGCGACGAGGGTCTGTTCGCCGGCTACTCCGACGTGCGCTTCCACGCCCCCGTCCGGGCGGGGGACGTGCTGGAGGTGACCGCCACCGTCGTCCGGGTCGGCCGGCGCAGCAGGGACCTGGAGCTGACCGCAACCGTGCTGTGCCGTGGCGCCGGGCGCCGGGACACCGACCGGCCCGGGGCCGCCGAGGTACTCCACGTACCCCTGCTCGCGACGAGCGCCCGAGGCACGGTGGTGGTCCCGCAGGGGGACGCGTGACGGTCCGGACCGACACGCCGACACCTTTGGTGATCACGGCGCGCCGCGGGCCCGAGACAACCCGGCTGACCTGCGCAACGATCGCGTCACCGCAGGTCAGATGTGCATTTGACAGTCCGCCGCCAGACGCTAGTTTCAGTTCGGGCCCGCGCGCTCAGTAGACAACGAGGTCGCCCTCGCACCCGACCAGGTCGGTCCCGGCCCGAAGAGCGTTGCGGGCCCGGTCATGCTCGGCGACTACGCTGGCTGCGTGAGTGCTCCCGCGGCGGGTCCCGCCCAGCTCGGCGCCGCCGCCGGGGTGCCCGAGACCGGAAGGGCCCGGTTCGTCTTTCACCCGCTGGGGGCGGAGCCGGCGCACCCCCTGATCGCGGCCGCGCTGTCGATCGCCGGTGGGTTGCTGCTCGTACCCGCCTTTCCCGGGCGGGACGTCTGGTACCTCGCCCCGCTCGCGGTGGCCGCCCTCGCTCTGGCCGTGCGCGGCCACGGGGCGGGCCGGGCCGCCTGGCTCGGGCTGCTGTTCGGCTGGGCCTGCTTCATCCCGCTGCTGTCCTGGTCGGGCATCTACGTCGGCAGGCTTCCCTGGTTCTCGCTGGCCACCCTCCAAGCGCTCTACGTCGCGGCGATGGCGGCGCTGATGCCCCGCGTCTGGACGGCAGGACCACCGCGGCACCGCGCCATGTCCGCCGGGCTCACCGTGCTCGGCGTGTCCGGTCTGTGGGTGGCGCAGGAGGCACTGCGTGCGCGGACGCCGTTCGGCGGCTTCCCGTGGGCGCGGGTGGCGTTCTCTCAGACCGACAGCCCTGTTCTGGGCGCGGCTGCGATCGGCGGTGCGCCGGCGGTGACCGCACTGGTCGCGGCCGTGGGGGGCTGCCTGGCGGTGGCGATGGTCCGGCTGCTCGAGCGTCGGTCGGGCCGGGCGCCCGGCGTTTCGCTGACCCTGGTCGCCGCCCTGGCGCTGCTGCTCCTGCCCGCCTTGGTGCCGAGACCGGTGAGCGCCTCGAGCTCGGTGCAGGTCGCCGCGGTGCAGGGCAACGTGCCGCGCGCGGGCCTGGACTTCAACGCCGAGCGTCGCGCCGTGCTCGACAACCACGCCCAGCTCACCGACGCCCTCGCCGAGCAGGTGAGGGAGGGGCTGGCCCCGCCGCCCGACGTGGTGATCTGGCCGGAGAACTCCAGCGACATCGACCCGACCCGCAACGCCGACGCGGCGCAGGTGATCCAGGCCGCGACCGACCGGATCGGCGTGCCCGTGGTGGTCGGATCGGTGCTCAACGAGCCGGTCGACCGCCTGTCCAACGCCTCGATCGTCTGGGGGCCGACGTTCGGGGAGTCGCCCGGACCCGGTCAGCGTTATGTCAAGCGACGTCCGGCGCCGTTCGCGGAGTACGTCCCCTACCGGTCGTTCTTCCGCATGATCAGTGACAAGGTCGACCTGGTCCGTCGCGACTTCGTGGCCGGCACCGAGTCACCGGTACTGACCGCTGGGGGAGTGCGGTTCGGGGACGTGATCTGCTTCGAGGTCGCCTACGACGACCTGGTTCGCGACGCCGTCCGCGACGGCGGACAGCTGCTCGTCGTCCAGACCAACAACGCCACCTTCGGCCGCACGGACGAGAGCGTGCAGCAGCTGGCGATGTCACGGTTGCGCGCGGTGGAGACAGGGCGCGCCGTGGTACACATCTCCACGGTCGGAGTGAGCGCGCTGATCGCCCCGGACGGCACGATGCTGGAGCGGTCAGGTCACTTCACCGCCGAGGTGCTTCAGGGCGATCTTCCGCTGCGCACCGAGCAGACGATGGCCACCCGAGTCGGGTCGCTACCCGAATGGCTGCTGGCGGCCGCCGGGCTCGGCGTCGTCCTGGCCGGTCGGCTCCGCCGGAGCCCGCGGTGACCGCCGCACCCGACGGTGCTCGGCTGGATCTCGGCCGGGTACTCGTCATCATCCCGACCTACAACGAGCTGGAGAACCTGCCCCGGATCATCCGCCGGGTACGCGAGGCGCTACCGCAGGTGCACGTCCTGGTGGCCGACGACGCCAGCCCCGACGGCACCGGCACCCTCGCCGACGAGCTGGCCCGCCTCGATGAGCAGGTGCACGTCCTGCACCGGCCGGGCAAGCAGGGGTTGGGGGCGGCCTACCTCGAGGGCTTCACCTGGGGAGGTGAGCACGGCTTCGACGTGCTGGTCGAGATGGACGCCGACGGCTCGCACCAGCCCGAGCAGCTGGGCCTGCTCCTGGAGCGGGTCGCCGCCGGCGCCGACCTGGCGATCGGCTCACGCTGGGTCTCTGGCGGCGCGGTGGTGAACTGGCCCAGGCACCGGATGCTGCTGTCCCAGGGCGGCAACCTCTACACCCGACTCGCCCTGGGCATCGACGTACGTGATGCCACAGGCGGGTTCCGGGCCTTCCGCCGCACGGCCCTGGAGCGGATGCACCTGGACGACGTCGAGTCCCAGGGGTACTGCTTCCAGGTCGACCTGACCTGGCGGGCGGCACAGAGCGGGCTGCGGATCGAGGAGGTGCCGATCACCTTCGTCGAGCGGGAGTGCGGCACCAGCAAGATGAGCCAGGCCATTGTCGCCGAGGCTCTGTGGCGGGTCACCCAGTGGGGGGTGCGGCGCCGCCTGAACAGGCTGGCCCGGTTCACCCGAAGGACAGCGTGACCACGCCACCCACCGGCTCTGTGCCGCCCGGGCCGGGAGGCGTCACCCGGGTGCCGCGCCCGCCGCGCTGGCTCCTGGCCGTCGTCCTTCTGTTCGCCTTGGCCGAGGTCGTCGTGCTGGTCCAGTTCGCCCACCGGTTCGGCGGCGGCTGGACCGCGGCCGTGATCGCCGGCTCCGCCGCGCTCGGCATGGTCCTGCTGGCCCGGCTCGGGTCCCGGCCGGGCCAGCGCGGGTTCGACCTGCTCTGTGCACTGATGTTCCTGGTGCCGGGCCTGCTGTCGAGCCTGCTCGCCGCGGTGCTCCTGATTCCCGCGGTCCGCGCCGCCGTCCGGGCCCGCTGGTTGCGCTGGGCGCGCGATCACGGGCTGGTCGCAGGGACCGGCCCGGGGACCGTGATCGTCATGGAGCCGCTGGAAAGCAGCGACGCACCGCTACGGGATGACGACGAACCGGGCGACCCGGACGAAGATCGGGACGAAGATCCGGGCGGCCGCTGATGATCAGCAGCCGCCCGGTACCCCTACCGTGCGTGGTCTCTCGCTCAGGCGCTGCGCCGCTGGGTCAGCGCACCGCTGCGCAGCAGCGCCAGGCGCTCCTCGAGCAGCACTTCGAGCTCGGCCGTTGTGCGGCGTTCCATCAGCATGTCCCAGTGAGTGCGGGGCGGCTTGCCCGGCTTGGCGTCCGGGGTTTCGGCGTCCTCACGGATCGCTTTCGCCCCGCAGCGGCATTCCCACACGGCCGGGATATCGGCCTCCAAGGACATCGGGACGACGACCTCGTGTCCGTTGGGGCACTGGAACGTGACGCGCTGACGTGCGGCCGGGCGGACGCCGGCCTCGCTCTCCAGGCTCTGGGCACCCAGCCGGGTCCCCCGCATGCTCCGGTCGCTCATGGCAGCTACCCTCCGGGTTCCTCGATGCTGGTTCCCTGAAGGCAACGCCTCGGACTCGCGGGGTGTTCCGCAATTGTCGGACGACTTGCGCCGCGGCCGGTGGAGTCTCGTCGAGGCGTGGGATCAGACCACCTTGGGGACGGTGTTGCCGGCCTCCCCGATTCCGCGACGCACGTCGACGCGGGCCAGCAGGATCCCCCCGACGACGAAGAACAGGGCCAAGGCGACGATCGCGTTCCGGTAGGAGTCGGTGAGCTGGAACACCAGGCCGAACAGCAGCGTTCCGAACCAGCTGGTGCCACGCTCGGCCGCCTGGTAGAGGCTGAAGTACTCCGCCTCGCGGCCGTGCGGGATCAGCTGGCTGAACAGCGAGCGGGACAGTGCCTGGCTGCCGCCCAGGACGATCCCGATCAGCACGGCCAGGCCCAGGAAGAGGCCGAAAGCTCCCGCCGGAAGGACGTAGCCCACCGCGACGACGACACACCAGAGCACCAGGGCGCCGAGGATCGCTCTCCAGGCCCCGATCCGGGCCGCGAGCCGCCCGAAGGACAGCGCGCCGGCGATCCCGACGAACTGCACCAGGAGGATCGTCGTCACCAGCTGGTCGGAGGAGAAGCCGAGCTGCTCCTGGCCGTAGATGCTCGAGGCATAGATCACGGTCTGGATACCGTCGTTGTAGAAGAGGTAGGCGAGCAGGAAGAGCAAGGTCTGCGGGTAGCCGCGCAGGTGGGCGAGGGTGTTGCGCAGCTGGACGAAGGAGTCGGCGGCCAGGCTGCGCCGGACGGCGCCGTCCGAGGTCACGACCGGGCGGGGCGGCGGACGGTCCCGCAGGCCCAGGTAGGGGATCAGGGTGAACGCTCCCCACCAGATGCCGGCCGACAGCAGGCTCACCCGCACCGCGGTCTCGGTGGAGAGTCCGATCAGGCCCGAGACCAGCGCCAGGTTGACCACCAGCAACAGCCCGCCGCCCAGGTAGCCCAGGGCCCAGCCACGGCTGGAGACCCGGTCGCGTTCGTCGGGCTCGGCGATGTCGATCAGGATGGCGTCGTAGGCGACCAGTGAGGAGCCGAGACAGATCGCCGCGATCAGCTGCAGGACGACGCCGATCTGCCAGTTGCTGCCGGAGATCGCCACCATGCTCGCGGCCGCCGCGGCGCCCACCCAGGCGAACCCGGCCATGATCGTCCGCTTCCGGCCGGTGCGGTCGATCACTGCGCCGACGATCGGCAGCAGGATCGCAGACAGCAGTGTGGCGACCGTGACGGTGTAGAGCGCCAGCGAGCCCGGACTGACCGGAATGCCGAGGATGTTCAGGTCGGTCCGGCAGACCAGATCGCTGTCCTGGCCGGGACAGGCGGCCCGCTTGGCCACTGTCGTTAGGTACGGCCCGAACAGCACCGTCGCCGTCGTGGTGACGTAGGCCGAGTTGGCCCAGTCATACCAGTACCAGGCCCGCTGCTCCCTGCGACGATCGAGGGAGCGATCGGCCTGGTCCGGAGCGCTCATCGGCACATCATGACGGGCCCGAACGTTCTGCGAGGCTCAGCCGCCGAACTCCCAGTGCCACGGCTCGGGTTTGGAGCCGTTCCGGTCGGCCCAAGAGGGGAGAAACCAGCCGAAAGCGGGGGCGTTGACAGAGAGCCACCGATGCTCCTCGCTGTCGTAGGACTGGATTCCACCGCACAGGTCGACCGCGGTTCCCCAACCGTGGTTGCTGGTGCCCGGCGTCGCCGCCAGGCCGGGCTTGGCGGCCTTGACCGCAACCTGCTCGGCGTAGGAGCGATAGGAGTCGGTGACGCAGATCGGCCGTCCGAACTGTCGGGCGTAGGCGGTACTGAGCTGGTCGAAAGCGTAGGCGGCGTCGGCCCGCAGGTACTGGCCGGGCGCGGCCCACAGTGGGCAGAGCGCGTCGAGCGGGATCTCACCGTTGGCGTACAGCGTCGTCTGGCCGCCGGCACAGGTGCCGACCGGCCCGGTCACCGCGTTGTCGCCAGCCCCACCCGCAGACTGGCGGGCGTAGGCCCGGGCCTGGGCCAGCCGCAGCGCCTGCGCCTCGGCCTGGGTCGCGACGTCCTGGGCGCTCTGCAGCTGCGCTTCCAGCCGGGCCAACGTGGCGCGCTGTGCGGTCACCGCGCCGTCGCGGGCGCTTCGCAGCTGCTCGGCCCGCTCGAGCGATGACTGGGCGGCCTGTTCGGCGCGCTGCGCGGTGCCGGCCGCCGCCCGCTGCACCGACAGAGCCTGCACGGTGGCGTCGACCGCGCGTTCGCGGCGGGTGCCGACCGATGCCAGCAGCCGCTGAGAGTAGGTGACGTCGTCGCCGGTGCCGCCGAGCAAGGTGACCAAAGAGGGGTTGGTCGCCAGTCCGGACCCCGCGTAGTAGGCCTGGCGGGCCCAGCGGCCCAGCTCGACACGGCTGCGGGTCAGCTCCTGCTCTGCGATGACCAGCGCGCGCTCGGAACGGCGCTGTTCGTCGTGAGCGACCTGGTATGCCTGGACGGCCACGCTGTAGGCCTCCAGCGCCCGGGCGGCAGCCTGGGCGGAGGCGGTCAGCTCATCCCGGGCGGCCTGCACCTCCTCGGACTGCTCGGCGACCGAGTCGCGCAGCTCTGACAACGACGACGAACCCGGAGATGTGGTTCCCGGTCCGGGACCGGGGGAGGAGTCGGCCGCGGCGCCGGGGGCGAGCACGATCGAGGTGAGGAGTGCGACGACCAGGGGGAGCACCCTCCTGGGCCCCCCGGTGCCCGTGGCCACCAGGAGGCGGTACCGACCGCCGTCCACGCTCTGGGTAACGGCCTCCCGCGGGCCGGACTGAATCGGCCGAAGGGGGGCGTCGCGATCGGCAAGCGGATGAGGGGTCCTGCTGAATCGAGTTCCTGGACCTGGATCCGGTCGGAGCGATTCGGATGGTGCTTCCGCTTCTGGTCTCGCTGGTCAGATAGCTGGGTTGCCCCCACTTCAGTGTCTCCTCGACGGGGCCGACGTCGTCGATCGCGTCGGCCGTATCGAGAATGAGCTGGCGCAGCGCGAGCAACTCGGGTCGCACCGCAGGCGCCCTGCCTCACACCCGAAACCGTCCGAGTTGGGCTGGGCCACACCGGCCAGACGAGTTCTCTCAACTGACTCACCTCGACCACTCGCACGCCGATAATGTGCATTATGTCAAGTATCAGGACCTGCCTCACGAGGGGACGGCAGGAGGTCACCCGGTCCGACCGCCCTGTTCGCGGTCCCCCGCTTGGTGGTCTCCATCGCAGAGGCTTGACGACCACTGAACTTATGTTTAGTTTGCCGAATATGAGTTCAGTAGCCCTCGAGGGTGACCTCACGGCTCGAGCCACGATCCGCAACGCCGCCCTTCGGCTCTTCGCCGAGCGGGGGCCCGATGTCGTGACCGTGCGGGAGATCGCCGCCGAGGCGGGGGTGTCTGCCGCTCTGGTCCTGCATCACTTCCGGAGCAAGGACGGGCTGCGGGCTGCCGTCGACGACCACGCTGCGCAGGCCTTCGACGCGATCTTCGAGGGCCTCGAGGGCCAGGAGCTGGCAGACCTGCTCACCGGCTCGCACGGCGGCTCGATCGCCCAGGCCTTCGCCCGCGGGTTCCCGCCGGGGTCCCCCCTGCCGGCGTATCTGCGTCGGCTGCTGCTGACGAACGACCCGGCGGCGGCCGCACTGTTCGGTCGCTGGTATGCCGCCACGCAGGCAGTCCTCGACTCGATGGCCGCCGTCGGGGCAGCCACGCCCAGCGACGACCCGGTCGTCCGGGCCGTGTTCCTGCTCGTCAACGACCTCGGGCTCATCCTGCTGCGCGACCAGATCGCCTCGGTGATCGGCGTCGACCCACTGACCCCCGAAGGGGTCGCCCGTTGGGCGGACGAGGTCACCACCCTGTACGCCGGGGGCGCGTTCCGCGGCTCAGAAAGAGGAGAAAGGGAGGAGAGCTGACATGACGACCGCAGACGCCGTGATCCGCGCCGAGGCCCTGGTGAAGACGTTCGGGCCGGTGCGCGCACTCGACGGGCTGGACCTCGAGGTGCGTCCTGGCGAGGTCCACGGGTTTCTCGGCCCCAACGGGGCAGGCAAGACGACCACGATCCGGGTCGTCCTGGGGCTGATCAGGGCCACGGCCGGCCATGTCGAGCTGTTCGGCGGCGACCCGTGGCACGACGCCGCCCGGCTCCATGCACGACTGGCCTACGTCGCCGGCGACGTCGGTCTGTGGCCGGGGCTCACGGGGGGCCAGTGCCTCGAGGTGCTCGCCGCAACCCACGGCGGGGTGCGGTCGGCTCGTCGCGACCAGCTCGTCGACCGGTTCGACTTCGACCCCACCAAACGGGTCCGCGACTACTCGAAGGGCAACCGCCAGAAGGTCGTTCTGATTGCCGCGCTCAGCACCGACGCCGACCTGCTCGTCCTCGATGAGCCCACGGCCGGTCTTGACCCGCTGATGGAGCAGGCCTTCCAGCAGTGCGTCCGCGAACGGCGCGAGCAGGGCTGCACCGTGCTCCTGTCGAGTCATATCCTCGGCGAGGTCGAGGCCCTCGCCGACCGGGTGAGCATCATCCGCCGCGGCCGCTCCGTGACGACGGGCACTCTCGCCGACCTGCGACGCCACAGCCGCACGATGGTGCATGCCGTGACCGTGGACGACCCGGGGGGCCTGGATACTGCGCCCGGGGTGGCCGACTACGGCGCGGAGCGGTTCGACGGCTACATGGACACCCGCTTCAGCATCGATGCCGAGCATCTCGACGCCGCCATCGGGCGGCTGCACGCAGCCAGCATCCACACCCTCACCGTCACCCCACCCAGCCTCAACGCGCTGTTCCTGCGCAACTACGGGGACCCGATCGACAGCGACGATGAGGCTGCACCCGAGGGGGCCGCAACGACGACGGCAGGGGCGAGCCGATGAGCGCCGTCGGCCTGCGCCCGATGCTCGCCATCCAGTGGCGCACGCACGGGCGCGGCACCCTCGTCTGGATCGTCGCACTCGTGGCCAGCATGATCGGTACGGCCGCGTCGATCGCCGGGCTCTACGACACCCCCGAGAAGATCCACTCGTATGCCGCGGCCGTGACCGCCGGGAGCGCGCTCGTCGCGATCAACGGAAAGGTGGAAGGCATCGACAGCCTCGGCGGAGTCATCCAGGACGAGTTCGGCTTCCTCGCGGCCTTCCTCATGCCGCTGGTAGGGATCAGCCTCGTGGCACGCGCCACGCGCCGGGAGGAGGAGGCAGGGCGGCTCGAGGCGCTCCTCGGGGGACGGATCGCGCGGCACGTCCCGGCCCTGTCGGCGCTCGTCGTGGCGGTGACGGCGATCCTTGTCACGTCGATGGCCTTCTCGGTCGGGCTGGTCGCCGCAGGTGTCCCGCTCGAAGGATCGGTCCTGTACTCCGCCTCGCTCGGTGCCCTCGCGTTCGTCTTCGCGGGCATGGCTGCCCTGCTCGCCCAGGTCACGCTCCATTCCCGTGGCGTCTACACGTGGTCCCTCATCGTCCTCGCCGCGGCCTACCTCCTGCGCGGGGTCGGCGACGTGACGAAGACCTGGATCACCTGGCTCTCCCCTCTCGGCTGGGCCGAGAAGGCCGCCCCGTTCGGCCCGACCCGCTGGTGGGCCCTGCTCGTACCGCTTCTCATCGGCGGGGCCCTGGCCGGTGCTGCGGTATGGCTCGCTGCACGGCGTGACCTCGGTAGCGCGCTGATTCGGGGCGGGGCGGGGCCGGCACATGCGTCAGGCTGGCTGCGTAGCGCGGTCGGCCTGGCCACGTGGATCCATCGGCCCGCCGTGCTCGGTTGGCTCGCCGGCGCGGTGATCCTCGCCGCGATGATGGGCTCGCTCGCCCAGGCGTTCATCGACGCCGTGGCCGGCAACCCCGAGCTGGGCAAGTTCATCAGCGTCTCTGGGGGGCGGCCCGAGGACGCCTTCGTCGCGGTGACCCAGCTCTACGTCGCCATCATCGCCGCCGGGTATGTCGTCCAGGCCGTGGGCACGTTGCGCGCGGAGGAGACCGAGGGGCGGCTCGAGCCCCGACTCGCCGGGACGTTGTCGCGGCTGCGCTGGCTCGCCGCCCACGGGGTCGTCATCCTGGGCGGCCTGGTCATCGTCGTTCTGGTCAGCTCGGTCGTCCTCGCGTTGGCGACGGCCTGGTCGATCGGCAGCTCCAGCGGCGTTGGTCCGATCATCGGCGCCGGCATGGCGTATCTGCCGGCCGAGCTGGTCCTGGGCGGGCTTGCCCTGGCCCTGTTCGGGCTGCGCCCGCGTGCTTTCCCGCTGGCCTGGGCGGCCTATGCGGCGACGACGTTCATCGCCTTCCTGGGGGCCGGCCTGCAGCTGCCCGGTTGGGTGCTCGACCTGGCCGCGACGACCCACGTCGGCAACCCGCCTCAGGGCCCCGTCGAAGGCGTGGCACTCGCCGTCCTGGCCGGCCTCTCCGCGGCACTGGTGGGCCTGGCCTTCATCGGCTTCCGCCGGCGGGTGCTGCCCAGGGGCTGACCTGCACCTCTGCGACGAGGCGGCTCGGTGCCACGTCGGCACCGGCGCCCGGCCAGCATCTCCGCTCCCCCGGCGGCCGCACGCAGGACTCGCCGTCGAGAGGGCCCGCGGATGTGGCTCGCCCGCACGTAGACGACGAACGGAACCAGTCCCACCGGTCGTGCAATGGCAAGGTCAATGACACATTGTGCGTGATTGCTATACGTACAGCCACCAAAGGTGCACACTCTGATGTCATGACACTGAGGACGTCCAGGACCGCGGCGCCGCGCCCCGAGCACCGAGTCGCTCCCCACGAGCTGCTCTTCTCCACCGCGGACCGGCGAGGCCTCATCACGGACGGCAACTCGGTCTTCGAGCGCATCTGTGGCCACCACACCGACGAGTCGGTCGGCTCCCCCCACCACCACGTCCGCCACCCGCAGATGCCCGCCGGAGTGTTCCGGCTCATGTGGGACCGGTTGCTCAGTGGCCGCCCCGTGGCCGCCTACGTGACGAACCGGGCCAGGGACGGCGCCACCTACCGCGTCTTCGCGACCGTGACCCCGCTGGGCGAGGACTTCCTGTCCGTACGGGTGGCGCCCGCCGGACCGCTGGCCACAGCCGCGGTCAGCGTGTACGAGCAGGTCGTCCGACACGAACGCGCGCTTGCGGCCGACCACAGCATGTCGGGGCCTGCGGTGACCGCCGCCGGCGCGGGCGAGATCGAGCGCCACCTCGCCGATCTCGGCTTCGCCGACTACGACGACTTCATGAGCGCGGCCCTGACGGGCGAAGTGGCGGCACGCGGTCGGCCACTGGCCACCGTCTTCGCCCGAGCCCAGGCCAGGGGCCACCTCGCCGAGATCCTCCAGGGCGCCGAGCACCTCTACGACCAGCTTGAGGGCACGCTCGACCGGCTCGACGGCTACCAGCAGCTTGCGGCGCGGCTGGGCCCGGCAACCGATGCCGTACTCGGCCACGCCCTCAGCCTGCAGCGCGCCGTCGAAGCGGCTCGGACGGCGTCGACCGGGGTCGCCGTGCAGAGCCCGGTGCTGCTCAACGTCGCCCGCGTGATGAGGCAGCCGATGGCCAGTGCCGTGCAGGCCCTGGAACGGCTGGCCAACGACCTGACAGCCCTGCGTCACGACGTCGGCGGCCTCGGGTTCCGAATCGGGCTGGCCTGCCTGCACACCGAGATGGTCGGCGCCTTGGCCGCCGAGGTCGTCGACGGCGCGGCCCCAGCCAGCTCCCTGGCCGAGGTCCCCCGGTTGTGTGATGCCGTCGACGACGGTGTGGCGGCCATGGCCGAGGCCGTCGACGAGGCCAACGAGTCGCTGAAGACGCTCGCAGGACGGATCGGCGACGCCGTCGCCTTGATGCAGGACTTCCGAACCTTCCTGGGCCAGTGGCGGATCATGGTCCTGCGGCGGCGCCAGGGCGCCGCGGTCGCCGAGCACCTCGGGCCGATCGACATCCAGCTCGACGCGGCCACTGACCAACTGGCCTACCTGGAGTCCCTGGCCGCCCAGTGCCACGGTTCGGTCTCCCCTGTGGACCGGGCGGTGCTCGAGCCCCACCTGCGTCGGATCCGGGCCGGGGCCGGCTACTCCCCCGCCTCGCCGGCGGTCTCGTCGCTGTCGAGGGCGGCCGCCCTCGACATCGCGTTGGCCCGCGCCCGCGCCCGGGCCAGCGCACCGGTCCCGATCTGGCGCTGACCGGCTCCTACCTCACCGGGCGCGCCGATCCTAGGATTCCTCCGTGGCCCCCTCGTCTGCTGCAGCGCGGCATCCGTTCCTGGACTGGCCCGGCCCGATCCCCTTCGCACACCGCGGCGGCGCGAGCGACGCGCCGGAGAACACGATGCCGGCCTTCGAGTACGCGGTAGGGCTCGGGTACCGCTATGTCGAGACCGACGTCCACGTCACTGCGGACGGCGTGCTGGTCGCTTTCCACGACGAGGACCTGCAGCGCACCTGCGGCCGCCCCGGGCGCATCGGGGAGCTGCCGTGGATCGAGGTACGCGCGGCGAGGGTGCACGCCAGCGCGCCTATCCCGCTCCTGGAGGACCTGCTCGGCGCCTGGCCCGATCTACGGGTCAACATCGACTGCAAGTCGGACGCCGCGGTGAACGCATTGGTGGACATTCTGAACCGCTGTGCGGCGCTGGACCGGGTCTGCGTCGGCGCCTTCAGCGACGCTCGGTTGCGCCGGATCCGCCGCCACCTCGGCGCGGACCTGTGCACCAGCCTCGGCCCCCGCGGGGTCGCCGCCCTGGTGTTCGGGGTTCCCTGGCATACAGCAGCTCTCGCTGCCCAGGTCCCCGTCACGCACAATGGGCGCAGCGTCGTGAACCCACGGTCCGTGGCCCGTGGCCACCGGCGCGGCCTGCAGGTGCACGTCTGGACGATCGACGATCCGGAGGAGATGCATCGCCTGCTCGACCTGGGCGTCGACGGGATCATGACCGACCGGCCGCCCGTGCTCAAAAAGGTGCTCACCGAGCGGGGGCAGTGGCACTGACGAGCGCCTCCTGACGAGCGCCCGCGGCCAGGATCCCCGCGAGTGTCGACGAATGGCTGTTCAGAGGGCTGACTTGGCAGCCATCTGTCGACACTCGATGGGATCTTGATGAGATCGATCGTGATGTCGCTCGTGGAGACCGCGAGGTCGGGCTCGCAGGTAGGGGTGCGAGGATTCTCGGCCCACGGGGGAGTCGACCGAACGGCGCGGCGGCGGGGCCGGAGCCACCGCCGCCGCGCGAGATGTCAGTCGGATCAGGGGAGATCGATCGGGCGCAGCACCTGGGTGACGCCGTGCGCGATCTGCTTGTTGCCCTTGTTGATGTCGGGCACGTTGACGACAGCGTTACGGTCGTTGCGGTCGGCATCGATCAGCTGGATCTTGCCCTTACGGACCTTCACCGTCACGGTGCCCTTGTTCGCCATCGTGAGCTTGGCCCCGTTCGAGGCCAGGGCCTGCTTGGCAGTGATCGTCGCACCCGGGACGACGTGGTAGAGCAGGACCGTCTCGACCGTGTCGATGCCCAGGCCGGCCACCGCGTTGAAGACCGCCTTCTCGCTGTTGTACCGCTTCTTGGTGACGTCCTGGGCCAGGCGCTTGAAGGCCCGGTCGTCGGGCGCGAACACCGTCACCGGCGTCTTTCCGTCGGTCAGGACCTTCACCGGGCTGTTGGGCTTGGCCGCCAGAACGGCCAGAACCGCCTCGGTGAGGATGTCGTAGTCCTTCCAGTTCCGGTCGAACTTGTTGCCGTCCGACGTCAGCACGGTGGCGAGGCTGCGGTTGCCCAGCTTCATGGGCGGTGCCTTCTTGGCGTGCGCCTTGTGGTGACTGTGCGCCTTGTGGTGACTGGACGACTTGTGGCCGCTCTTGTGGTCGCGGTTCGAGTGAGCGCTCGCGCTGGTGGCACCAACGGTGGACAGGGCCAGGGCGGCGACAGCGGAGGTTGCGACGATGCGACTAACGGTCTTCATGTGCGGTTCCCCTAAGAGTCTCGGTGAGGAGTCGGGATGGGCGACCCGTGTGGGTCTACCCACCTATTCCCCGAGACGGCGGGGTAGGGATGCAGTCGCCGAGGTTTTTCTCAGTCTTTCTGCGACTGGTTCTCGCGGGCGGACAGCGCCGGCACGAAGTCGTCCCCCAGCTGGGCCAGGGCGTTGCGGGCGAAGACCTGTTGCTCGGTCACGGTGCGCTCGGCGCGGCCACGACCGACGAAGCTGACAGCCCAGTGAAGCAGCGTCGTCACCTGGTTCTTGAAGCCGATGATGTAGACCAGGTGGACGGCGAGCCAGGCCACCCAGGCCAGGAAGCCGCTCAGCTTCAGCGGCCCGATCGAGGCCACGGCGCTGAACCGGGACACCGTGGCCATGCTGCCCTTGTCGGTGTAGGTGAACTCCTCGGCGGCGACGTCCTCCGGTCTCGCCGCGTCCCCGTCGGCTACGGCCTGCACCCGGCGGATGATCTGCCGCGCCGCGTGCCGCGCGCCCTGGATGGCCAGCTGGGCGACCCCCGGATAGTCCTTCAGAGAGATCATGTCGCCGACGACGAACACCTCGGGATGGCCGGGGAGGGTGAGATCGGGCCGGACGGCGATCCGTCCGGACCGGTCCAGGTCGGCCCCGGACTGCTCGGCGAGCTGGCCGGTCAGGCCCGAGGCCTGCACACCGGCTGCCCACACCTTGGTCAGCGCCTCGATCCGGCGCCGGCCACCACCCGACTCCGCGGCGTCCTCGACCTCGAGGCCGGTGGCGTCCATGCCCACGACCTTGGCTTCGAGCTGCACCTCCACACCGATCTCCTCCAGCCGGCGGCGGGCCTTGTCCCCCAGCTCCTCACCGAAGGTGGTCAGGACGGCGGGTAGGGCGTCGAGCAGGATCACCCGGGCTCTGGTGGGGTCGATCCGCCGGAAGTCCCTCTTCAGGGTGCGCCGGGACAGCTCGGCGATCTGTCCGGCCATCTCCACCCCGGTCGGCCCGGCACCGACGACGACGAAGGTCAGCGCCCGGTCGGCCTCCTCCTGGGTTCCGGCGAGCTCGGCGACCTCGAAGGCGCCGAAGATCCGTCCGCGCAGCTCGAGGGCGTCGTCGATCGACTTCATGCCCGGTGCGAACTCGGCGAACGAGTCGTTGCCGAAGTAGGACTGGCCGGCGCCGGCCGCGACGATCAGCGAGTCGTAGGTGGTGACGGTCTCCTGCTGGAGCGCCGTGGAGGTGACCGTCCTCGCCTGGAGGTCGACCTCGGTGACGTCACCCAGCAGCACGGTGACGTTGCGCTGGTGCGAGAGCACCTCCCGGGTGCTCGGTGCGATCACGCCTTCGGACAGGATGCCGGTCGCAACCTGGTAGAGCAGAGGTTGGAACAGGTGGTGGGTGGTTCGGGCGATCAGTGTGACGTCGACAGCGGCCCGCTTCAGCGCCTGGGCCGAGAACAGCCCGCCGAACCCCGACCCGATGATGACCACGTGGTGACGGCTCATATCTCTCCCCTCGCGATCGTCAACAGGGGCCAAGGGCCCGACATGCCCCGATGACGGCGTGGGCCCCGACACAGTGCGATACGCGTCGCCCGGTCACGGTCCGATGACGAGCACCAGGTCCCCGCCCTCCACCTGCTGGACGGAGGCCAGAGCGAGCCGTTGGACGCTGCCCGCGACCGGAGCGGTGATCGCGGCCTCCATCTTCATCGCTTCGATCGTGGCCACCGGCTGACCGGCCTCGACCACGTGACCGGCCTCCACGCTCAGTGACACCACCCCGGCGAACGGGGCCGCCACGTGCCCCGGCTGGCCCGGATCGGCCTTCTCGGCGCTCACCACCTGCGCAACGATGGAGCGGTCCCGTACCCGGACCGGGCGCAGCTGCCCGTTCAGGGTGCACATCACCTGGCGCTGGCCCTTGTCGTCGGCCTCGCCGATCGCCTCCAAGGCGGCGATGATGCGACGTCCGTGCTCCAGCTCGATCAGGTGTTCCTGCCCGGGGCGCAGCCCGTAGAGATAGCCGGTGGTGTTGAGGACCGAGACGTCCCCGTAGATCTCCCGGACCCGGGCCAGGTCTCGCGTCGGACCGGGAAACAGCAACCGGTTCAACGTGTTCCGCCGGTCGCCGGCGAGCCCGTCCCGGTCCTCGTCGGTCAGCTCGACCCAAGGCCTGCCAGGGGCGCGCCCCTGCAGGGCGCGGGTCCGGAACGGCTCCGGCCAGCCTCCGGGCGGGTCACCCAGCTCCCCCCGCAGGAAGCCGATCACCGAGTCCGGAATGTCGAACCGGGCCGGGTCCGCCGCGAACTCGTCCGGGTCGACCTCGACCGCAACCAGATGCAGGGCGAGGTCCCCGACCACCTTGGACGACGGGGTCACCTTGACCAGGCGGCCCAGGATCCGGTCCGCCGCGGCGTACATCGCCTCGATCTGCTCGAACTTCTCCCCCAGCCCGAGCGCGATCGCCTGCTGGCGGAGGTTGGACAGCTGCCCACCGGGGATCTCGTGGTCGTAGACCCGTCCGGTCGGTGCCGGCAGACCGGACTCGAACGGCGCGTAGAGGCGGCGCACCACCTCCCAGTACGGCTCCAGGTCCTGCACCGCGCGCAGGCTCAGCCCCGTGTCCCGCTCTGTGTGCGCGAGAGCTGCGACCAGGGCGGACATCGGCGGCTGGCTGGTGGTGCCGGCCATGGCGGCGCTGGCCACGTCGACGGCGTCCACCCCCGCGTCGACCGCAGCCAGCAACGTGGCCAGCTGCCCCCCTGCCGTGTCATGGGTATGCAGGTGCACCGGAATGTCGAACCGCTGCCGCAGTGCCGTGACCAGGCGAGCCGCAGCCGCAGGCCGCAGCAGCCCGGCCATGTCCTTGATCGCCAAGACGTGGGCGCCGGTGGCCACGATCTGCTCGGCCAGGTGGAGGTAGTAGTCGAGGGTGTAGAGCCGCTCGGTGGGGTCGAGCAGGTCGGCGGTGTAGCACAGGGCCACCTCCGCGACCGAACCGGTGCGCTGCCGGACGGCGTGGATCGCCGGCCTCATCTGCTCGATGTCGTTGAGCGCGTCGAAGATCCGGAAGATGTCGATCCCGGTGGCCGCCGCCTCCTCCACGAACGCCTCGGTCACCTCGGTGGGGTACGGGGTGTACCCCACGGTGTTGCGCCCGCGCAGCAGCATCTGAAGGCACAGGGTCGGGATCGCCTCGCGCACCGCAGCCAGCCGCTCCCACGGATCCTCGCCGAGGAAGCGCAGCGCCACGTCGTAGGTCGCCCCGCCCCAGCACTCCACACTGAGCAGGCCGCCGAGGTCGTGGTCCAGATGGGGACCGACCGCGACCAGGTCGCGGGTGCGCACCCGGGTGGCGAGCAGCGACTGGTGCGCATCACGCATCGTCGTGTCGGTCACCGCCACCGGCCGATGCTCGCGCAGCCGGCGGGCGAAGGCCTCTGGGCCGGCCTCCCGCAGCACCTGCCGCCACGAGCCGTCACCGCCCGCGCCCGCCCCCTGCGGCCGGAGGGCGGGCAGCTTGTCCCGGGGGTCGATGCTCACCGGGGCGGTTCCGTGCGGGCGGTTGACCGTCACATCGGCCAGCCAGGTGAGCAGCTTGGTGGCCCGGTCGCCGCCGGGGTCGGCGCTGAGCAGCTCGGGGCGTTCGTCGATGAAGGCGGTCGAGACGTCTCCGGCGATGAAATCCGGCTGCTCCAGCACGGCCCGCAGGAAAGCGATGTTCGTGCTCACCCCGCGCACCCGGAACTCGGCCAGGGCCCGCCGGGCCCGGTATACGGCGGCCGGGAAGTCCCGGCCGCGGCAGGTCAGCTTGGTCAGCAACGAATCGAAGTGCGGGCTGATCGACGCCCCGGCGTGCACGGTGCCGCCGTCCAGGCGTACCCCGGCACCGCCCGGTGAACGATACGTGTTGATCATTCCGGTGTCTGGGCGGAAGCCGTTCGCCGGGTCCTCGGTGGTGATCCGGCACTGCAGTGCGGCGCCACGCACGCTGATCGAAGGCTGGGTCAACCCGAGATCGGCGAGCCGCTCCCCCGCGGCGATCCGCATCTGGGACTGCACCAGGTCGACGTCGGTGACCTCCTCGGTGACCGTGTGCTCGACCTGGATCCGAGGGTTCATCTCGATGAACACGTGCCGTCCGGCGTTCTCCCCTGCGGTGTCGAGCAGGAACTCGACAGTACCGGCGTTCACGTAGCCGACCTGTCGGGCAAAGGCCACCGCGTCAGCGCAGAGGCGTTCCCGCAGAGTGGGTTCCAGGTTGGGTGCAGGGGCGATCTCCACCACCTTCTGGTGCCGGCGCTGCACCGAGCAGTCCCGCTCGAACAGGTGCACCACCTCACCTGCTGCGTCGGCGAGTACCTGCACCTCGATGTGCCGCGGGCGGACCACCGCCCGCTCGAGGAACATCGTCCGGTCGCCGAAGGCCCCCTGTGCCTCCCGCATCGCGGCCGCCAGCGCCTCGGGCAGCGCCTCGCGCCGTTCGACCCGGCGCATCCCTCGCCCGCCGCCGCCGGCGACGGCCTTGGCGAAGACGGGGAAGCCGATCTCCTCGGCCGCGCCGACCAGTTCCTCGACGTCGTCGGACGGCGCGCTGGAGCGCAGCACCGGCACACCCGCCGCTCTCGCGGCCGCTACCGCCCGAACCTTGTTGCCGGTCATCTCCAGCACGGCGGCGCTGGGGCCGATGAACGCGATTCCGGCCCGTTCGCAGGCAGCCGCCAGCTCGGGGTTCTCCGACAGGAACCCGTACCCGGGATACACCGCATCGGCGCCCGACTCCCGGGCCACACGGATCATCTCGTCCACGTCGAGGTAGGCCCGGACCGGGTGACCTCGCTCGCCGATCAGGTGCGACTCCTCGGCCTTGATGCGGTGAACCGCCGTCCGGTCTTCCCAGGGGAAGACGGCGACCGTGTGGGCGCCCAGCTCGTAGGCGGCCCGGAAGGCGCGAACGGCGATCTCGCCCCGGTTGGCGACCAGGATCTTCGCGAACATCGCAGCAGGCTATCGGCTGTCCCAGCGGGCAGGTTGGGGCTGAGGAGCCTGAGCACGCGGCACGGTTGCCCTCCTCGGCTACCCGGACGGCAGGATCACGAGCTTGGGTGCGCTGAGGAGCCGGCCCTCACGGCTGGCGAACGTCTGGTTGGTCGACGTGCTACCGGTCATGGCCAGCTCGTACACACCGTCCCCGTCGACAAGCGTACCGAGGTCGATCTCCGCCCAGAAGTCCTTGCGGCGCACGACGTCCGAGCTGACGCCAAGGACGTCGCCTACGGCAGGGGCGTTCTCGTAGGTGAGCGTCGCCTCGTCCCACGCCCCGAGCACTGATCGGACATGAACGCGGGTGACGTGTAGGCAGTCGGTCGGTTCGTCGCAGAAGGGAGGTGACGGGTCGGCCCAGTCATGCCGGATCCGCAGCACGGTCTGGTGTGGACCGCTCGGCGCACCGGTCACGACGAACCGCAGGTAGGTGCGCACATCGGGGCTGCCATCGGCACGCAGGAACCGGCTGCTGCCGTACTTCCAGGTCGGCTTCACGGAGTTGACATAGGCGTCCGCGACGGCCGTCCACTGGGTCGCGGCGATCACATCGGCATGGGCCGAGGAATGACCTGTCGCGAACGCCAGCGCGACGGCCAGGAGCACGGAGGATCCGCGCATTACCGATCGAGACGGCATCGCATCGTCCTTCATCGCATGGGTCCGGGCACCCCGAACAGCTGCCATGCAGAGGACTGCACGGCGAGCACACACTAGGGCTGCAGGACAGACCCGGCAGGCGAATCACATATCTTCAGCATGCTCTCAACGTGGTGTCGTTCTGCGGTCGCGGACGGCGAGCGGCTCCTGCGGGCCGTCCTCGTCCGGCCTAGCGATGACGGCTGCCCCTGAGCGCAATGTCCCGGCGCTGGACAGCGAAGACCAGGGCGATCAGGTGTTCTCGGTCGATCGGTGCCAGATCCACGAACCGGACCTGCACACCGTCCCGGCGGCCGGCCACCACCTCGACCACCGCCGGCACCAGCTCGCCACCCGGCATGGTCAGCTCGAGGTACAGCCGCCGGCCCGGTTCCGGAGCCGACGGTCGGGTATGCGTGTCCCAGGCCAGCGCCAGACCTGCGCCGCTCAGGTCGGTGCTGTGACCGCTCAGCTCCTGCTCGCCGTCCATGCCGGGCCCGTCGAGCAGTACACCCCGAACGGCCAGGACGACCTGAGCCCGCACGTGTGCACGACGCTGGGTCAGGACTGCATTCCGGGCCGTCGCGGTGTCGGGGCCGTCCGCCGGCGTCGCGGCTGACGGCTGTGTCCCGGGGGCGCGCAGCACCGCACCGGCGGCGTCCCGGACCAGCTCGGCTTCCACCTGCAGCAGGCCCCACGCCCCGCCTATCTCGAGCACCCCGCGCACCGTGCCGGGGGCCTCCGCCGCCACCATGACGGGCACGCTCCACGCGCCGCTGAGCTCGGCCGGTGCCAGGACCCGCATCCGCAGCGGGCGGCCGTGCCCGGTGCGCAGCACGACGGCGGTCCCGGCGGTCAGCGCGCTCATGCTGTGACCGTCGGCAGCCAGATCGCCGGACTTAGCCGGACACTGCGACCCGTAGCTCGCCCAACCCGCGGATCACGAAGTCCGGACGGCGCGGCGGCTCGGCCGCCAGCGTCAGCCCCGGCAGCCTGCGGCTCAATGCGATCAGGGCTGCGTGCAGCTCGATCCGGGCCAGCGGCGCCCCCAGACAGAAGTGGATCCCGGCCCCGAATCCCAGATGCGGGTTCGGGGACCGGGCCACGTCGAACCGGTCCGGGTCGGCGAACACGGCCGGGTCACGGTTCGCGGCCCCGAGCAACGCGGAGATCTTCTGCCCCGGTTCGAGCACTGTGCCGGTCACGTCGACCGGTCCTTTCGCGGTCCGCTCGAACAGCTGCAGCGGGGAGTCGTAGCGGATCATCTCCTCGGCCGCCGTCGAGACCAGATCGCGGTCGATGGTCACGGCCTGCCACTGCGCCGGATGACGCAGCAGGGCCAGCACGCCGTTGCCGAGCACGTTCACCGTGGCCTCGTGCCCGGCCATCAGCAGCAGCGCGCAGGTGCCGACCACCTCGTCCTCGCTGAGCCTGGCTCGGTCACCGTCGAGGGCGAGGCTCGCCGCGACCAGGTCGCTGACCAGGTCCTTGTCCTGTGGCGCCGCGCGCCGCCGGGCGACTAGGTCGCGCAGGTAGGCCACGAAATCGGCGGAGGCACGCTCCGCCGCCTGCTGCCCGGCGGTGTCCAGGCCGTACTCGTACATCTTGACGATGGCGTTCGACCACGGGCGTAGCAGGGTGCGGTCCCCGGCCGGCACCCCGAGCAGCTCGGCGATCACCTCGACCGGTAGCGGCTGGGCGATGCCTTCGAGCAGGTCCACGTCCGGCTCGCCGTCCGCCAGCCGGGTCGCCAGCTCGGCGACCAGGCGGTCGGCCAGCTCTTCCACCCATGCACGCATCCGCTCCACGTGGCCACGCCCGAAGGCGCCGGCGACGAGCCGGCGCAGCCGGGTGTGCTTGGGCGGCTCGCTCTCCAGGATCGATGTGCGATGCAGGAGGTTGAACGCCGGGAAGACCTCCACCGGCTCACGATCTCGCCAGAGCCGGCCCAGAGCCCGCTCACGAAGGACGGCGTCACAGGCCCTGTGGCTGAGCGCGACGTACTGGCCCAGACCCGCGTGCCACTGCACCGGGGCCCGCGAGCGCAGCGCGGCGAACACCGGGTACGGGTCGGCGAGGAAGCTCTCGTCGGTCGGGTCGAAGGGGGCATCCACGACGCCGGTCAGGCGGGCACCTCGGGAAGGTGGGCGAGCGCCTGGGCGAACCGGCTGTCGTCCGGGTTCTCGTCGGTCATCCGCCCGCTCAGGTAGGCGTCGTAGGCGGCCAGATCCAGGTGACCGTGCCCGCACAGCGCCGTCAGGATTACCTTCTCCTCCCCGGACTCCTTGCACGCCAACGCCTCCCGGATGCACGCCGCGAGGGCGTGGGTCGGCTCGGGAGCCGGAACGATGCCCTCGGTGCGGGCGAACTGCACCGCGGCGGCGAAGCAGTCGGTCTGCGGAAGGGCCATCGCTTCGATCAGGCCCAGCTGGTAGATGTGTGACAGCAGCGGCGACATGCCGTGGTAGCGCAGCCCACCGGCGTGGATCGGGTCCGGAACGAAGTCGTGACCAAGGGTGTACATCTTCATCAAGGGGGTCATGCCCGCGGTGTCGCCGAAGTCGTAGGCGTACCGACCGCGGGTCAGCGACGGGCAGGAGTCCGGCTCGACGGCCAGGATCACCGGAGCCATGGCTCCGGCCATCTTCTCGCGCAGGAACGGGAAGGCCAGCCCCCCGAAGTTCGACCCGCCCCCGGTACAGCCGACGATCAGGTCGGGCTTCTCGTCGATCGCGGCGAACTGCAGCAGTGCTTCCTCGCCGATGATCGTCTGGTGCATCAGCACGTGGTTCAGCACGCTGCCGAGTGCGTAGCGGATCTCGGGGTCCTGGGCGGCCACCTCGACCGCCTCGCTGATCGCGATCCCCAGCGATCCGGGGTGGTCGGCCTGCTCGGCGAGAATGGCTCGCCCGGCCGCGGTCAGCTCCGAGGGCGAGCGGTGCACGGTTCCGCCGAAGGTCTCGATCATGATCCGCCGGTAGGGCTTCTGGTCGTAGCTAGCGCCGACCTGCCAGACCTCGCATTCCAGGCCGAACTGGGCGCAGGCGAAAGCCAGAGCGGTGCCCCACTGACCGGCACCGGTCTCGGTGGTCAGTTTCCTGACCCCGGCCTTGGCGTTGTAGAACGCCTGCGGGACGGCGGTGTTCGGTTTGTGCGAGCCGGCCGGCGAGCCGCCCTCGTACTTGTAGTAGATCCTCGCGGGAGTGCCGAGTGCCTTCTCCAGCCGATGCGCCCGATACAGCGGAGAGGGCCGCCACAACCGGTAGACGTCCTGGACCTCCTCCGGGATGTCCACGAACCGCTCGGTGGTGACCTCCTGACCGATCAGGTCCATCGGGAACAGCGGTGCCAGATCATCGGGACCGATCGGCTGCATCGTCCCCGGGTGCAGCGGTGGGGGCGGCGGGGCGGGCAGGTCGGGGATGATGTTGTACCAGCGGGTCGGCATCTGTGATTCGTCGAGAACAACCTTGTGCGTCTTCACCTGGGCCATGACGCACACGCTAGAGGCAGCCGGTAGCCCCTGCACAGTGACCTGGACGACGCCGGGCGGCAGTCCCTCGCTTATGGTCGGTCGGCTATCGCGGCAGCTCCCAGGTGTGCACCGGCTCGTTGGAGTGCATGCCCTCGCAGTACCGCTCGAGCATTCGCGTCAACGCCGAGGCCCGGTCCAGCCCCCGGTCCTCCAGCCGGTGCACCGCATCGACCTGCCATCGGGCACCATTGCGGCCGGTAAGGCAGCGGCCTTCGATGATGCCGAGGTAGCGGGAGATCGCCGGCTCGCCGACGCCGAGGCGGGACAGGCCCTCGTGAGCCAGCGGCAACAGCCGACGCAGGACGAGCTCGGCGATGGTCACCTCACCGGCACCCGGCCAGTACACGACGGCCTCCATCCCGGCGCGCGCGCACTCGGTGAAGTTGTCCTCCGCGGTCGGGAAGGTCAGGTGCGACCACACCGGACGTTCCTCGCTGGTCAACACCTTCAGTACCCCGTAGTAGAAGGAGGCGTTGGCGAGGATGTCCACGACGGTCGGCCCTGCCGGGAGCACTCGGTTCTCCACCCGCACGTGCGGCTTCCCGCTCACCACGTCGTAGACCGGCCGGTTCCACCGGTAGATCGTGCCGTTGTGCAGCCGCAGCTCGCGCAGCTTCGGCGCCCGGCCGGCATCCAGCTCGGACACCGGATCCTCGTCGCTGACCTCGGGCAGCAAACCCGGGAAGTACCGCACGTTCTCCTCGAACAGGTCGAAGATCGAGGTGATCCAGCGCTCCCCGAACCACACCCTGGGCCGTACGCCCTGGTTCTTCAGCTCCAGGGGCCGGGTGTCGGTCGACTGGGTGAACAGCTCGATCCGGGTCTCCCGCCACAGCTCACGACCGAGGAAGTAGGGCGAGTTGGCCCCCAGGGCCAGCTGCGGGCCGGCGAGTACCTGGGAGGCGTTCCAGGCGGGCGCGAAGTCCTGCGGGTCGACCTGAACATGCAGCTGGACGCTGGTACACGCCGACTCCGGCGCCAGGTTGGGCCAGAAGGTCGCCAGCCGCTCGACGCCGTGGATGTCGAGGTGGATGTCCTCCCCGCGGGCGGAGAGGATCGAGTCGTTGAGCGCGGCGTAGCGCGCCGAGGGGCTCATCCAGTTGCTGCTCTCCAGGTGAGCCACAGCCAGGGTGGGCAGGATCCCGACCATCACGATGTGGGCGCCGCGGCGGTTGGCCTTGGCCTCGGCCTCGTTGAGCGAGCCGCGCAGGTCACGCTCCAGGACCAGCAGCGAGTCCGCCGCCAGCGAGCGGGGCGGTACGTTGAGCTCGATGTTGTAAGCGCCGAGCTCGGTCTGGAAGGACTCATCGGCGATCTCCTCGAGCACCGCCAGGTTGTCCAGGTGAGGCTGATACTTGGCGTCGACCAGGTTCAGCTCGACTTCGAGGCCGGTGAGGGGGTTCTCGACGTCAAATGTCGAGGACGTGAGCATCCGCTCGAACACGTCGAGGCATAGCTGCACCTTCTCCCGATAGCGCAGGCGCTGCTCTCGCGAGTACGTGACGTCCTTGACCTCGTCTCCCACGCCTCCAAAGAAGCACACCGGGTGGGCCACCGGGAAGACACGCCGCCCAGATGCCGTCGTCCTCCCCCGGGGCCGCACGACCTGGCGACCTGCCGGGTCGCGTCCCGCACTCTGTCGGGGAGCATCCCTAGAGTCGCGGACGTGAGGATCCTGCACACCTCCGACTGGCATCTGGGCCGCTCCTTCCACCGCGTGGGCCTGCTCGAGGCGCAGGCCGCCTTCGTCGACCATCTGGTCGAGGTGGTGCGCAGCGAGCGGGTCTCGGCCGTGGTCGTCGCCGGTGACGTCTACGACCGGGCGCTGCCCGGTGTCGACGTGGTGGCGCTGCTGGACGACGCCCTTCACCGACTCGTGGGTGCCGGCGCAGACGTGATACTCACCTCCGGGAACCACGACTCCCCGGGCCGGCTCGCCTTCGGTGCCCGCCTGCTCGAACGCGCTGGGGTCCACGTGCGCACCGCGCTGACCGACGTCGCCCGCCCGGTGCTGCTCGGGTCGCGGGACGGCGTGGCCCTCTATCCGCTGCCCTACCTCGAACCCGTTGTCGCGGCCCCGGTCCTCGGCTGTACCGCCTCCCATGAAGCGGTGCTCGCCATGGCCATGGAGGCCGTCCGCGCCGATCTGGCCGCCCGCCCGGCGGGCATCCGCTCGGTCGTGGCGGCCCACGCCTTCGTCGTCGGCGCCGTGGCCAGCGACAGCGAACGGGACATCAGCGTCGGCGGGGTGAGCGCCGTCCCGGCCTCGGTCTTCGAGGGAGTGGACTACGTCGCCCTCGGCCACCTGCACCGACGCCAGCAGGTGGCGGCTGCGGTCCGCTACAGCGGCTCGCCCCTGGCCTACTCCTTCTCCGAGCACGGTCAGGTCAAGGGCAGCTTGCTGCTCACCCTGGACCGTCACGGCGGCCAACTCGTCGAGACCGTCGACGCACCGGTGCCACGGCCGCTGGCCGTGCTCCGCGGCGGCGTCGAGGACCTGCTCAGCCGCTCCGACCTGGCCGCGCACGAACGCTCCTGGTGCCAGGTGACCCTCACCGACGCCGAGCGTCCGGCAGGGGCGATGGAGCGGCTGCGCGCCCGGTTCCCGCACACCCTCGAGCTGCGCTTCGAGCCCTCTGGGCAGGACTCGCGTCAGGACCGTCGGGCCGACTCCTACACGCGGCGGCAGGCCGGCAGGGACGACGTCGAGCTCTGCTGCGACTTCCTCGACCACGTGCGCGCCCGTTCTGCCACCGCGCTGGAACGCACCTGGCTGCAGGACGCGGTCACGGCGACCCGGCTCGCCCAGGTGGAGCTGTCCGGCATCGCCCCGCTGCGCTCCGGTTCGAGGCGCACGTCCTCGCCCGACGTCGCGGCGGATCCGATGCCGCCCACCCGGCCGGAGCGGCTCGGGGAGGCCGGGTGAGGATCCACCGCCTCGAGATGCAGGCTTTCGGCCCGTTCCGCGACCCGCAGCACGTCGACCTCGACGCACTGGCTGCGGGCGGGTTGTTCCTGCTGCACGGGGCCACTGGGGCCGGCAAGACCAGCGTGCTCGACGCGGTGTGCTTCGCCCTGTACGGCCAGGTGCCGGGCGCCCGATCGGCCGTCTCCCGGCTGCGCAGCGACCACGCCCACCCCGAGGACGCTCCTCGGGTCGTCTGCGAGTTCTCGGTGGGGCCGCGCCGGTTCGAGGTGACGCGGTCCCCCTCCTGGCAGCGCCCCAAGCGGCGCGGCAGCGGCACGACCACCGAACCGTCCCGAGTCCTGGTCCGGGAGCTGGTTGAGCGGGAGTGGGTGGTGCGCTCCACCCGCATCGACGAGAGCGCTCACCTGGTCGAGGACGTCATCGGAATGGGCCCGGCGCAGTTCACTAAGCTGGTGCTGCTGCCCCAGGGCGAGTTCGCCGCGTTCCTGCGGGCCGATGCCGAGACCCGCCGCCAGCTGCTGGAGCGCCTGTTCGGCACCGACCGGTTCGGCGGTGTCCAGGCCTGGCTGCGTGAGCACCGGTCCGCATTGCGGGCCGAGGTCGACGAGGCGAATCGGGTGACCGCCCGGATCCTTGCCCAGGCCACCCAGGCGGCCTCGGCCGCCGTCAGGCCTGGGGCCTCGGCCGCCGTCAGGCCTGGGGCCTCGGCCGCCGTCAGGCCTGGGGCCTCGGCCGCCGCCCGGCCGGAGGGCCAGAGCGGCAGCGAGCGGGCCGACACGATACCCGACGGCGAGCCGGGGTCCGCGCTCGCCGAGCCGCGACAGTGGCTGGCTCGGCTGCGCGACGGGGTGGAGCATGCCCGCACCGAGGCGATCGCCCAGCAGATGCAGGCACAGACGCGCACCGAGCGGGCCGAGACCCTGCTCGACCAGGCCGAGGCGATGGCTCAGCTGGTCGCCGAGCTGGAGGAGTTGACCGAGCGGCAGCAGGCGCTGGACGCCGGGCGCGAGGCCGTCGGCCGTACTCGGGACCGGCTGCGCCGCGCGCTGCGCGCCCAGTCCCTCGGCCCGATGCTCGGCTCTGTGCGGTCGGCGCGGGCGCGCTTCGAGGCCTGCCTGGCCGAGGACGAGCGGGCCCGGCAGCGCCTGCGGACGGTGCTCGGGCAGGACCCGCCGACCGATCTCGGCGCCGCTGGCGAGGAGCTGCGCACCGCGCTCGCCCGGCTGGAAGAACGTGCCGGCGATGTCGCCGAGCTGGACGATCTCGACCGCAGCCGGCAGGAGCTGACCCGGGCGCGCGCGGCGCAGAGCGCGCGCCTCGATCGACGCCGGGTGGAGCTGACCGACGAGCTGGCCGAGGTGGACCGTGCCCTGCGATCCGGCCGGGACGAGGCACAGACCGCGCGGCAGCACTACCTGGACCTACGCGAGCGACGCCTGGCCGGGATCGCGGCCGAGCTCGCGGGGGCACTCGTGGACGGCGAACCCTGCCGGGTCTGCGGGAGCACCGACCACCCGGCCCCGGCGGCGGCCTCACCCGGTGACGTCGACGCGGCGCAGGAAGAGCAGGCCCGCGGCGGCTACGAGTCGTTGGTCGAGGCGGTCTCGGCCCTCGCCGCGCGGCGGGCCCGGGTCGAGACCGAGCTGACCGCCGTGGTCGGTCAGGAGCAGGAGCGTGACGGCGACCAGGAGCTGGCCCGTCTCGACGCTCGGGCCGCCGCACTGCGCGAACGGATCACCGTCGCGTGCGACGGTGAGACCGACACGATCGCTCGCCGCCGACGGCTGACCGTTCGGTTGGACGCCGTGCTCGCCGCGGCGCGGGCCGCTGAGCGGTACCGCGCTGCCGGGTCCACGTGGGAGGACGTCGAGGCGGCTGCCGCCCAGTCAGCCGCCGAGGGCGGCTTCGCCGACCTCGACGAGGCCCTCACCGCGGCGCTGGAGGAGTCGGAGTACGCCGCCCTGGAGCGGACCACCCTGGCCTATCAGGTGGAGTACGAGAGCGTGCACGAGCAGCTCGCGGACGAGCGGTTCACGGCTCTGCACGCCGCACCGGCCTTGGCGGTCGGGCCGGCCGACCGCGCAGCGCTGCAGCACGACGTCGCCCAGGCACGTCTTGGCGAGCAGCAGTCGGCCCGGCGGCTTGCCCTGTGCGAGAACGCGTCCGAGGAGATCGATCGGCTCGCCCGCGAACTGGCCGCGCACCTGGAGTCGGTGTCACCGCTGCAGGCACGGTTCGGGCTCGCCGATGACCTGGCCAAGTGCGCTGACGGCACCGGCGGCGACAACACGCGGCGGATGTCGCTGTCGGCGTACGTGCTCGCCGCCAGGCTGGAGCAGGTGGCCTCAGCGGCGTCCGAGCGGCTGGACACGATGTCGGGTGGCCGGTACAGCCTGCTGCACACCGACGACGGAGAGCGCGGCCGGGTTCGGACCGGACTGGGTCTGGACGTGCTGGACGCCTGGACCGGCGTCCGCCGGGAGACCGCCTCGCTGTCCGGCGGCGAGTCCTTCTACACCTCGCTCGCCCTGGCGCTGGGCCTGGCCGACGTCGTGGCCGCCGAGGCCGGCGGGATCAGCCTGGACACCCTGTTCGTCGACGAGGGGTTCGGCGCGCTCGACGAGGACACTCTCGAGGAAGTCATGGACGTCTTGGACGGTCTGCGCTCAGGAGGGCGCACGGTGGCCGTCGTCAGCCATCTACCGGACCTGCGCGCCCGGATCCCCGTGCGGCTCGAGGTGCGTAAGTCCCCTCAGGGCTCCACCCTGCACGTCGCGGCGTCCTGATCGAGCACGCCGCCACCGCGGCGCAGTGGCCTAGTTCTCGAACGCCTCAGGCGGCGGGCAGGAACAGACCAGGTGGCGGTCGCCGTACGCACCGTCGATCCGGCGCACCGGCGGCCAGTACTTCGCCCGCGGGTCGACGTCACCGGGATAGACGGCCTCGGTGCGGCTGTAGGGGTGAGCCCACTCCCCCACGAGGCACTGCGCGGTGTGCGGGGCGTTCACCAGGGGGTTGTCCTCCCGCGGCCAGCCACCGGCGGCGACCCGGTCGGCTTCGGCCCGGATCGCGATCATCGCCTCGCAGAACCGGTCGAGCTCGGCCAGGCTCTCGCTCTCGGTGGGCTCGACCATCAGTGTCCCCGCCACCGGGAACGACATCGTCGGAGCGTGGAACCCGTAGTCGATCAGCCGCTTTGCCACGTCGTCCACGCTCACGCCGGTCGACTTGGTGAGCGGGCGCAGGTCCAGGATGCACTCGTGGGCCACCAGACCTCCGCGGCCGGTGTAGAGCACCGGGTAGTGCTCGTGGAGCCGGGTCGCCACGTAGTTGGCGGCCAGGATCGCTGTCATCGTGGCGGCCGTCAGCCCGGCCGGACCCATCAGCCGGATGTAGGCCCACGAGATCGGCAGGATCCCCGCGGAGCCGTACGGGGCGGAGCTCACCGGGCCCGCCCCGCCGCCGCGGGTCAGTTCGGGCGCCATCGGATGCCCAGGCAGGAACGGGGCCAGGTGCTCACGCACCGCGACCGGTCCCACCCCGGGGCCGCCGCCTCCGTGCGGGATGCAGAAGGTCTTGTGGAGGTTGAGATGGCTCACGTCGGCGCCGAACCGGCCGGGGCGGGACAGGCCCACCAGCGCGTTCAGGTTCGCTCCGTCGACGTAGACCTGGCCACCGGCGGCGTGGACGGCGGCGCACAGGTCCGTCACGGTCTCCTCGAACACTCCGTGCGTGGAGGGATAGGTGACCATCACCGCGGCCAGCCGATCTCCGTGTTCATCGATCTTCGCGCGCAGATCGGCTAGGTCGACGTTCCCCGAGGCGTCGCAGGCGACAACGACGACCCGCATTCCGGCCAGAACGGCACTCGCGGCGTTGGTGCCGTGAGCGCTGGACGGGATCAGGCATACGTCGCGACCGGACTCGCCGTTGGCCTCGTGGTAGGAGCGGATCGCCAGCAGACCGGCCAGCTCGCCCTGGGAGCCGGCGTTCGGCTGCACACTGACCGCGTGGTAGCCGGTGATCTCGGCGAGCCAGCTCTCCAGCTGGCCGACCAGCTCTCGGGTGCCCGCTGCATGCTCGGCGGGGGCGAACGGATGCAGGTCGGCGAACTCGGGCCAGCTGACCGGCACCATCTCCGTGGCCGCGTTGAGCTTCATCGTGCAGGAGCCGAGCGGGATCATGCCCCGGTCCAGGGCGAAGTCGGCGTCCGCGAGGCGACGCAGGTAGCGCATCATCGACGTCTCGCTGTGGTGGACGGAGAACACCGGATGAGTCAGGTAGTCCGAGGTACGGCGTAGCGCGGTCGGGACGCTCTCGGGCAGCTCGTCGAAACGCTCGGTCGACGGCGCGGCCGCCCCGAACGCCTTGGCCACCACGGCCAGATGCGCGCCCGTGGTGGTCTCGTCGCAGGAGACCGCGACGTGGTCGGCGTCCACCCGGCGCAGCAACACACCGACGTCCGCTGCCGCGGTGACGACCTGGTGCGCGCCGCCGGGAACGCGGGCCAGCACGGTGTCGAAGAAGGCGTCGTGGACGACGTCGACGCCGGCGCCGCGCAGCGCATGCGCGAGCGCGGCCGCCCGCCCTGCCACCTGTGTGGCGATGGCCCGCAGTCCCTGAGGGCCGTGGAAGACCGCGTACATCGACGCCATGACGGCGAGCAGCACCTGCGCGGTGCAGATGTTGCTGGTCGCCTTCTCCCGCCGAATGTGCTGCTCGCGGGTCTGCAGCGCGAGCCGGTAGGCCGGCGCCCCGTCGGCGTCGCGGGAGACCCCGACCAGCCGTCCCGGCAACGACCGTTCCAGGCCGGCGTGCACCGCCAGATAGCCGGCGTGCGGACCGCCGTACCCCAGAGGCACTCCGAATCGCTGGGTGGTACCGACCACGACGTCGGCGCCCTGCTCCCCGGGCGGCACCAACACGGTCAGTGCGAGCAGGTCGGCGGCCACGCAGACCAGCAGTCCGCGGGCGTGGGCCGCCTCGATCACCGGGGCGAGGTCACGCACCACGCCCGAGGTGCCCGGATACTGCAGGACCACGCCGAACACGCCGTCCAGCGGGTCGGGGGACGCCGGCTCGCCGGGTCCTCCGGCGAGGGCGAGCGCCGCATCGACGTCGACGAGCTCGATCCCCTGAGGGCGGGCCCGGGTGCCCAGCACGGCGCGCGAGGGCGGCAGCACCTCGTTGTCGACGAGCAGGCGAGCGCCGGTGATCCTCTTGTTCGCCCTGCGCATCAGCGACATCGCCTCGGCCACGGCGGTGGCCTCATCGAGCAGTGAGGCATTGGCCACATCCAGCCCGGTCAGGTCGCACACCATGGTCTGGAAGTTCAGCAACGCCTCCAGCCGGCCCTGCGAGATCTCCGGCTGGTAGGGCGTGTAGGCCGTGTACCAAGCCGGGTTCTCCAGCACGTTCCGCTGGATCACACCCGGGGTGTGGCAGCCGTGGTAGCCCAGCCCGAGCATCGGTACCGCGACGGTGTTCTTGGCCGCCAGGACCCTCAGCTTGTCCAGCACCTCGGATTCAGAGGCCCCTGCAGGCAGGTCGAGCGGCTCGGCACAGCGGATCGACGGCGGGGTTGCCGCGTCGACGAGAGCCGACAGCGACGGCTGCCCGATCACACGCAGCATCGCCTCGACATCGCGCTCCGAAGGACCGATGTGGCGTTCTGCGAAGGGTCGGGACATCGAGGCCGAGGCTACCAGCGCGAGCGGCCCGGGCCAGGCAGGGGGGTCGCCCGGCCGGTTGGGTTCCTGTGCTGACCATGCCGGCGGCGCGCTACGGTCGTGGCTGTGATCGTCCTCAGCGTGTGCAGCCTCAAGGGCGGCGTCGGCAAGACCTCGGTAGTGCTCGGCCTGGCGTCGGCGGCACTGGCCCGTGGCGTGCCGACCCTCGTGATCGACCTCGACCCGCAGTCCGACGCCACCGTCGGTCTGGACGTTCTGGAGGAGTCCTCGACCGACGTTCTCGACCTCCTGCGCCATCCTCGGCGTCTGCCGGTGGCCAAGGTCGCCGTGCCGAGCGGTTGGTCCGACGGGGTCACCGGGCAGCTCGACGTGGTCACCGGGTCCATGGACGGCGCCGGCCTGGACGGTCCGCGCGGCAGCGAGCGCTCGCTGAGCAGGGTGCGGGCCGCGCTGCGCGATGTCACGGACTACCGGCTGGTGCTCATCGACTGCCCGCCCTCGTTCGGCGCGCTGACCCGCAACGGGCTGGTGGCCAGCCAGCGCGCGGTCGTGGTCACCGAGCCGGCCCTGTTCTCGGTCACGGCCGCCGATCGGGCGTTGCGCGCCATCGACACGCTGCGCCGCACGACAGCGCCCGGCCTGCAACCGCTGGGAGTGTTGGTCAACCGGTTCCGGGACCGTTCACCGGAGCACCGCTACCGGCTCAGCGAGCTGTCGGAGATGTTCGGGCCCCTGGTGCTGAGCCCAGCGGTTCCCGAGCGCTCGGCGTTGCAGCAGGCGCAGGGGGCCAGCCAGCCGATCCATCGCTGGCCCGGCCCGGCGGCCAAGGAACTGGCCGACGCCTTCGACCACCAGCTGTCGCGGGTGCTCCGGGTGTCCACCCGGTCCCCCCGTCAGATGCTGGCCGGCGCCGCCCGCTGAGGGGTCCCCACGCTGATCTGAGAGCCGGGTCAGCCGGCGCGGTGATGCCGGCGGGAGGCGAGCTCGTCCGCCGGGTCGAGCGTGCCGGGGCCTTCCGGGCGCTCGCTGGGCAGCTCGCTGAGGCTTCCCTCGACCTCGCGCCATACCCGGCCCACGGCGATCCCGAACACCCCTTGGCCACCCTGCACCAGATCGAACACCTCGTCGGCCGAGGTGCACTCGTAGACGCTGGCGCCGTCACTCATCAAGGTGAGCTGGGCCAGGTCCTCGACCCCACGGTCGTGCAGGTGATCGACCGCGACCCTGATCTGTTGGAGGGACACTCCGGTGTCGAGCAGCCGCTTGACGACCTTGAGCACCAGGATGTCGCGGAACCCGTAGAGCCGCTGAGTGCCCGAGCCGGTCGCGGTCCGCACGCTCGGTTCGACGAGGCCGGTCCGGGCCCAGTAGTCGAGCTGACGGTAGGTGATGCCCGCCGCTCGGCAGGCGGTGGGTCCGCGGTAGCCGACCTGTTCGTCGAGGACCGGCAGGTCGTCGGTGAACAACATCTCCTGGGTCTGCGCTGAGACCGGTGGCGTACTGGAACGGCGCGTGCTCACATCCTGAGTGCCGCTCAACGCCGACCTCCTGTCCAGGTGCCCTCTCCAGGGACGGTCCGACTGCCGCCACTCACTGACATCAACCTTAAGTAGAGGTTGAGACTCGGTGAGTGCCGATAGATATCATCGGCAGCACATCGGTGGAACTACACGGAGGGCGTTTTCCTCCTCGAACGGTATGCCCCGCCTCGCCTCCGGTCAACGACGACGTGTCCGGTTGCGTGGCGTGTCGGTCGGGACCGCGTCAGTCCCTCGGAGCCTCGCCCGGCGCGTCCTCGCCGAAGTCCTCCGGCGAGATCTGCTCGAGGAACTCGCGGAACTTCTCCACCTCGTCCTCGTCCTCGTCGGGCACGGCGACGCCCCCGGCCTCGAGCACCTCGTCGGCACCCATGATCCGCGACCCGGTCCGCAGGGCCAGGGCGATCGCGTCGGAGGAGCGCGAGTCCACCGTCAGGCCTCCGTCGAAGACGAGCTGGGCATGGAAGACGTTGTCGCGCAGCGCCACGATCCGTACCTCTTCCAGAGATCGGCCGAAGGCGGAGATGACTTCCTTGAGGAGGTCGTGCGTCAAGGGACGTGGCGGGACGACCCCCTGCTGAGCGAAGGCGATGGCGCTCGCCTCGGGTCCGGCGACCCAGATCGGCAGGTAGCGGTCACCGCCCCGCTCCCGCAAAAGCACGATCGGGTTGTTGGACGGCATCTCCACCCGTACCCCGACCACATCCAGCTCGCGCACATCGCCACCGTACCCCGCGCCTCGGCGGGGGCGCGATGCCACCAGGTCAGCGGTTGCCGACTGCCCCGAAGATCACACGGGATCTCCTGATCAGTTGCCGTTGCGCCGAATCGCGCTCTTCAGAAGCGCAGCGTGCAGCCGCAACGCCACCGACGCGATCTCTCGTGATGCTTCCTCGGCTCGGCCGGCCGGGCTCGTCCCGCGATGCTGGCGCAGCGAGGCCACCGCCTGCTCGACAAGGTCCGCCTGCCGGTCCGCAGCGGTCCGGAAGGTGCGCAGATGGCGCGGCTCGATCCCGAACGCGGCCAGCTCGCCCGCGGCCCGCACCACGCCCAGCGCCTCTGCGTCGAAGGTGTCGCCCCGCCCTCCCGAGCTGGCGCCGGGTGACGGCTCGATCAGGGCGAACGACTCCAGCGCGGCGACCAGGCGCTCATCGCCACCGGCTGCGGCGACCAGGTCCGCGCGGGTCGGCAGGGCCTCGGTCGCGGGCTCGACCAGGCGGGGACGTGACGCTCCGGTCAGCGCCTGTGCTCCGGGCAGCTCGGCCGGTTCGCGGCCGCGATCCATCGCCTCGAGGTGCTCGCGGATCACGCGCAACGGAAGGTAGTGGTCGCGCTGAACGGAGAGCACGTAGCGCAGCCGCTCGAGATCCGCCGGCGAGAACCGGCGGTAGCCCGAAGGGGCACGGTCCGGCTCCACCAGTCCCTGCTCCTCCAGGAAACGGATCTTGGAGATGCTGACCTCGGGGAACTCCGGGCGCAGACGCTCGAGCACCTCACCGATGCTCATCGACGCACGTGGGACGCCACGCCGTCCTAGTGCCGGCTCGGGCACCACCAGATCACCACCCCGGGCGGGCTCACGGTCCTGCGACTCAACTCTCGCGGGGACCGCTGTCCCGGGGGCTCGGGTGGAAGACCAGCCGGTACTTGCCGATCTGCACCTCGTCGCCGGCACGGAGCACTGCCTCGTCGATCCGGTCCCGCTGCACGTAGGTGCCGTTCAGGCTGCCGACGTCGCGGACCACGAACTGCCCCGCCCGCCGGACGAACTCGGCGTGCTTGCGCGAGACGGTCACGTCGTCCAGGAAGATGTCGCTCTCCGGGCGGCGCCCCGCGGTGGTCCGGTCGGCGTCGAGCAGGAACCGCGCCCCGGTGTTCGGGCCGCGTTGCACCACCAGCAGGGCGGACCCGGCCGGAAGTGCCTCGATCGCCGCCTGGTCGGCCGGGCTGAGGCGGCTGTCGACGGGCACCTCGGTCTGTTCGACCGGCGGCACCGCATGGAAGGTCAGCGTGGAGTCCGGCCCGATCGCCGACTCGCGACCATCCCCCGCACCCGTGTGGGGATCCGCCTCGTGGCCCGATCCCTCAGGGGGAACCGTCATGACATCGCTCCTGTGGTGTCGATCGTCCAGGGTGGACGAAACGCAAGCCTAACCCTCCAGAGCAGGTTGAGATAATGCCCGCGTCCAGCCATCACGTTCGCGCGGGACGCTCAGCCGATCTCGCTGCGATACTCCTGCGCGGTCATCAGCCCCGCGCCGGCAGCATCGCCGCCGCCGTCCGTGACGACGTCGAACATCCAGCCGGCGCCGTACGGGTCACTGTTGACCACTTCCGGGGCGCCGTCCAGTTCGGAGTTCACGGCCGCGACGGTCCCGCTGACGGGTGAAATCACGGCGCTGACGCTCTTCGTCGACTCGATCTCGCCGCATTCGGCGCCCGCCTCGACCCGGCTGCCCGTTGCGGGCAACGAGACGTAGACGATGTCGCCCAGCGCCTCCTGGGCGTAGTCGGTGATCCCGATGCGCGCACGCTCGCCCTCGAAGCGCACCCACTCGTGGTCGCTGGTGTAGCGCAGGTCCTCGGGGTATTCGGCCATGAATGGTCTCCTGCTCTTGTCTGATCTGGTTGTCGGGGTGTGGTCAAGGGCTTCGTCCGGAGGCCACGCACGCGTGACGGTCACGGGGTCGCCGATGGCGCCGGTCGAGCATATGTCGGTGACGCCGGGGTGTGCCGTGCAGTGATGTCGAGTCTGGTGTGCTCGCTCACGGTCAAGAACGCCCCGCGCGCCTTCAGCTGCTCGATGATGCCGCCGGGGATCGCCAGGGCCCGGGCCAGGGACTGGGCGTCTCCGACGGCCAGGATCCGGTAGGGCGCCGCGAGCGGAGTGGACCCGGCCAGGACTCCTGCTCCCCCGGGGTCGTCGACGAAGGCCGTTCGGGCCACCACCCGCACCTGACCGACCTGGATCGCCTCGGCACCGGCGCCGCGCAGCTCCTGCACGGTGTCGAGCAGCATCGCCGCCGTCACTGCCGACGAGGGATCGGCGATGTCGAGCTGAACGCCCGGCCCCTGCACCGCGCGCGTACCGGCCAGCACCGAGTAGAGGTCGAGCCGCTGATCGGCGACCTCACGCGCCACCGCCTCCTTGTCCGAGCCGGTCTGCAGCTCAGTGAGCTGGCGCTCCAGGTCCCGGGACTGCTCCTCCAGCTGCGAGGAGCGTTCGGTGATCTGCTGCAGCAGGGCGATGACCTCGCTGTTGCGCAAGGACGCCATGGGTGGGTCTTCCTGGCGCACCTGGGTGACCAGGGCGAAACCGAGGACGGCGCACAGCCCCCCGGCCAGCAGCTGGGCCCGGGTCAGCCGAGGCCGCAGAGCGCTCAGCAGCCGGCGGCGGCCCAGGTGGCGGGCATGCTCGTTCACCACTCAGGCCTTGAACACGTGGCGGCGGATCGCCGCCGCGTTGGAGAAGATCCTGATCCCCAGCACCACCACGACTCCGGTGGCGAGCTGCGAGCCCACGCCGAGCTGGTCGCCGAGGTAGACCATCAGCGCCGCCACCACGATGTTGAACAGGAAGGAGACGGTGAACACCCGGTCGTCGAAGATCCCGTCCAGCACGGCCCGAAGACCGCCGAAGACGGCGTCGAGGGCCGCCACCACGGCGATCGGCAGGTAGGGCTGCATCCACGACGGAACGGTGGGCTCGATGACGAGGCCGGCCACGATGCCGAGCACCAGGCCGAACACAGCGATCATTGGTCCACCTCCACGGCCGGCCCGACAGGTCGGGCGTGCACGAGCTCGACCGTATCGCCGGCGCCGGGAAGGTCGAGAACCGCCTGAACGGTTACCTCGGTCCGGATCCCGTCTCGGCGCAGCACGGCGAGGTACTTGCCCCCGACTCCGTCGCCGATCCGACGGTTCAACGCCTGCGCATCGCCGATCGCCTGGATCCGGTAGGGCGGGATCAAGGGCTGCAGGTCGACCAGAACCGCCTGACCTGCCCGTCGGATCGCGCTGAGTGAGGTGAGCCGGTTGCCGTTGACGGCGATCGCCTCGGCGCCGGCCGCCCAGAGCGCGTTGACGATGATCTGAATGTCCCGGTCGAGTACCTCGCCACGCTCGGCATCGGCGTCGGCCGGGGCGGCGGCCAGCTCGATCTGCAAGCCGGGTCCGGTGGCGGCAAACTCGCCGGTGATCCGGGCCAACGTGTTCACCTGCGCCGCGAGGTCCGAGGCACCGGCGACGTCGAGGGCTTGGGCGCGTGTCGCGGCGATCTCCTCGCGCAGTCGTGCGTTGGCATCCTGCGTGCGGTCGGCCGCCTCGATCCGGCGCTGGATCTCCGCCTCGAGTGCGCGGCGGGTCGCCACGGCGTCCGGCGCCGGACGGCGCAGCTCGACCACCGACCAGGTGGTCGCCAGCCCGCACGTGGCGGCCAGGACGGCGGCGGCGGCCCGGGTCCGGCGCCTCGGCCGCCAGCCACGGGCCCGGCGCTCGGCGGCCAGGGCGTAGCCGGGGTCCAGCGGTCGCTGCATCACCTCGAAGAGCAGGGTCATCGAGGCGTCGAGTCGTCGCGGGGGCTCAGCCGCCATCAGCACCTCGATCGTCTCCACGCTCGCCCACGACCAGCTCGCGCACCTGACGCAAGTAGAGCCAGGCGGTCCACCAGTACAGGAGCAGACCCCACCAGGCGAAGGCCCAGCCCACCGGCCGGGCGATCGCACCGGCGGTGCCGCCGACCTCGGCGAGCAGCAGCAGAGGGAAGGCGTAGAGCAGGTTGAAGGTCGCGGCCTTGCCGAGCAGATGCACCGGCAGGGGCCCGTAGCCCCGGGATGCGAGCACCGGCACCGTCGCGGCGAGAACGAGGTCACGCGCCACCAGGGCGATGACCAGCCACCACGGGATGACGTCGCGCCAGGCGAGGCCCAGCAGAGTGGACAGGATGTAGAGCCGGTCGGCGAACGGGTCGAGCAGCTGGCCCAGCCTGGTGACCTGCCCCCAACGCCGTGCAAGGGCGCCGTCCAGGTAGTCGGTGGCCCCGCTGACCGCGAGCACCACGATCGCGGCGCCGTCGCGCCGGGTCAGGATCAGCCAGAAGAAGACCGGCACCAGCGCCAGACGCAACACGCTCAGCGCATTGGGAACGGTCAGTATCCGATCGCTGACCTGCTGCTTCTGGCCCGCCACGGGCTCAGCGTACGAGACCAGCGCTCGCAGCACCCGATCCGGGCGCCGGCCCCCTCGGCGAACCCGGCGACGTCCCCGCCGCTCGCGCTCTGGCAGGGACCCTTCGGCCCTCGCTGGGACCCATCACCGCTCGGGTGACTCACGCGGGCCCGGGACGACTCCGCTGCTCACGCAACAGCTCGTCCAGGTCGCCCAACCTGTCCAGGCCGCGCAGGGCCTGCGCCATCCGGTGGTTGCCCGCCAGCGCATCCCGGTTGCGGTGCACGAACGTCCAGTACCCGGCGGTGAACGGACAGGCCCGCTCTCCGACCCGAACCGTCGGGGTGAACCGGCACGAGGAGCAGTAGTCGGTCATCCGGTGCAGGTAGGACCCGCCCGCGGCATACGGTTTGGTGGCGAGCACCCCGCCGTCGGCGTGCTGTGACATCCCGACCACGTTGGGCACCATCACCCAGTCGTAGCCGTCGACGAAGGCTCGATGGAACCAGTCAGTCACCTCCTGCGGATTCCAACCTCGCTGCAGGGCGTAGTTGCCGAGGATCATCAGTCGCGGGATGTGGTGTACCCACCCGTGCCGGCGCAGGTCGGCCAGTGTCCCGGACAGGCATGCCGCGTCGGTGCCGGCGGGGTCGAGCTCGCGGAACCAGCTCGGCACCGGTTCCCGGGCGTCGAGGGCGTTGCGTTCGCGGTAGTCCTCCCCCAGGTGCCAGTAGAGGTGCCAGACGTACTCGCGCCAGCCGATCACCTGTCGGATGAACCCCTCCACCGAAGCGATCGGCGCCGCGCCGTCCCGGTAGGCCTGCTCGGCGGCGGCCACCACCTCCCTCGGGTCGAGCAGCCCCAGGTTCAGCGGCGCCGACAGCAGGGAGTGGGCCATCCAGGAGTCCCCGGACAGGACCGCGTCCTCGTAGCGTCCGAACACCGGCAGCCGGTGGGTGACGAAGTCGTCCAGGGCGGCCAGCGCCTCGGCGCGGGTGGCGGCGAAGCGGCGCGGCCCGTCCTGCCCGAGCAGCCGAACCTCACCCTCGCGCTCCCAGCGGTCGAGGTCGGCTCGCACCTGTTCGTCGATGTCGTCCTCGGTGGGCCACAGCGGTTGCCGGACGCCGAGGCTCTTGCCACGGGCGGTCCTCGGTGGCGGCTCGCGGTTGTCCTGGTCGAAGTTCCACCGCCCGCCCGCCGGCTCGGTGCCGTCCATCAGCACCGCCAGCCGCACCCGCGAGTCGCGGTAGAAGTCCTCCAGCAGCAGGCGTCTGCGGCCACGCCGCTGCGCCCAGACGGCGAAGTCCGACATCGAGATGGCGAAGCCGCGGGCCGGCAGCACCTCGACGCCGGGCAGAGCGTGTACGAGGGTCAGCGCCGCGCGGGAGGTGGGGTGGACGACGCTGAGCGGCTCCTCGACGTCGGCCAGCGCCTCGCGGTAGGTGCCGGTCTGCAGGTAGCGGCACGCCTCACCGAGCTCGGCCGCTCTGTGCCGCATGGCGGAGAGCACCAGGTGCGCCTTGGCCCGATGAAATCTCTTGCGGACGAACACCTTGCGGGACTCGATCATCAGAACGTGCTGGTCTGCCCGATCGCAGAAGTGCGGGCCGAGCTGGTCGCCGAACAACCACCGCCGGGGCGGCTTGGGGGGGCTCACACCGGCAGTCAACCCCATAGACTGCGAGGCTGTCTGCCGGCCACCGTGCCCGATCATCCGGAGGGTCCGTGAGCGAAGGGCGACTTCCCGGTCCGCCGGTGACCTGGATCGTCCTCGCGCAGTTGTTCGGGACCTCCCTGTGGTTCAGCGCCAACAGCGCAGCGCCCGACCTTCGCCCGTTGTGGCGCCTCAGCGACGCCCAGCTTGGGCTGCTCACCGTGTCGGTTCAGGCCGGCTTCATCGCCGGGACCCTGGTCGTCGCGGTCACCGGCTTGGCCGACCGGTTCCCCGCGAGCCGGATCTTCGCGGCCTGCGCCGTGGTGGGCTCGCTCACGAACGCCGGTTTCGCCGTGTTCTCAGACGGAGTCGCCTCGGCCTGGCTCTGGCGCTTCGCGACCGGCCTGGCGCTGGCCGGCATCTACCCACTCGGCATGAAGATGGTGGTGGGCTGGTCCCCGGACCGCGCGGGACCTGCCCTGGGCTGGCTGGTGGGCATGCTCACCCTGGGCACCGCCCTCCCGCACCTGGTGCGCGGCGTCGGTACCGGGTGGGACTGGCAGGTCGTGGTGCTGACCTCGTCGGGGCTCGCGCTGCTCGCGGCGGCCGTGATCCGAGCGCTGGGTGACGGCCCGCACCTGTCCAGCGGCACCCGGCTGCAACTAGGCGCGGTCTGGCAGGCCTTCCGGGTCAGGTCCTACCGCGGGGCGGCCTTGGGCTACTTCGGTCACATGTGGGAGCTCTACGCGTTCTGGACCGTTGTGCCGCTGCTGATCGCGCCCGTGCTGGAACGGGAGGGCTGGGGAGCGGCGCGGACGGTGTCCCTGCTGGCGTTCGCGGTGATCGGGCTGGGCGCTGCTGGCTGCGTGGTCGGTGGGCAATGGAGCCGTCGAGTTGGCAGCACGACAGTGGCCGCGACGGCCCTGGCGGTCTCCGGCGCGCTCTGCCTGGTCTACCCCATGGCAGCGGGCGTCCCCGGTTCGATCACGCTTGGGCTGCTACTGCTCTGGGGTGTGGCCGTGGTGACCGACTCCCCGCAGTTCTCGGCGCTCTCGGCCGCCGCCTGCCCGCGGGACCTCGTCGGCTCGGCGCTGGCGATCCAGAACTCGATCGGGTTCGCGATCTCGATCGTCTCGATCCAGCTCGCCGCCTCACTCGTCGAGCGGCTCGGGCCCGTCGTCGCCTGGCTGTTGCTGCCCGGGCCAGTTCTCGGCCTGCTCGCGATGTTCAGCCAGCTGCGTCCGTCCCGTACCAGCACCACCTGAGCCGTCCACCGGCGGACGGCGTTCGGCGAGCCGTTCGACCAGACCGGTCAGCACCGGCCCGAGGGGCGCGTCGATCCGTACCACGGCCCGGCCGTCGCCGCGGGTGGGGCCGGAGTTGACGATCGCCACCGGGATGTCGCGCTCCAGAGCCATCAGAACGAACCGATAGCCGGACATGACGGTGAGCGACGAGCCGAGCACCACCAAGGACTGTGCTCGCTCGACGAGTGCAGTGCACACGGCGACCCGGTCCGGCGGCACGCTCTCCCCGAAGAACACGACGTCCGGCTTCAGTGCGTCGCTGGCGCAGACCGCGCACCGCACCGGGACGAACCGTTCGATGAGGTGGTCGGGCAGGGTGACGTCACCGTCCGGGTTCATCTCGGCGGACGACGACATGGCCTCGGCAACGGCCGCCGCGAAGTCGGGGTTCGCCTCCCGAAGCCGGTGCTCGAGCTGCAAGCGCGAGCTGGGCGCGCGGCAGACCAGACAGACGACCCGGTCGAGCCGGCCGTGCAGGTCGACCACGGTGCGGGCTCCACCGGCCTGGTGCAACCCGTCGACGTTCTGGGTCACGATGCCGTTCACCAGGCGGGCCTGCTCCAGCTCAGCCACCGCGCGGTGCCCGGCGTTCGGGACTGCGGCGGCGATGCGTGGCCACCCGATGAAGCTCCGCGCCCAGTACCGGCGTCGACTCGCGGCGTCGGCGGTGAACTCCTGGTAGGTCATGGGCGCGTGCCGGCGCAATGCGCCCCGAGGACCGCGGTAGTCCGGGATTCCGGACTCGGTGGACAGACCGGCCCCGCTCAGCACCACGACATCGCCGCCGGCCACCACGTCGGCCAGCGTGTCCAGGTCGCCGACCGGCACGACCGCGTCCGACTCGAGCCGACGCAGGTATGCGGGCACCACTCGCAGCCGCTGCACCGGATCAACCTATGTCAGCGCAACGGAGCAGTCGCGCTGAGCGAGCGCCGGCTGGCGCGGGCTCCTCGTCGGAGCGCCCGTGGGCCAGGATGGGCGGATGATCGACCATTTCGGAGTCAACTGCGCCGACCTTGATGCGGCGAAGACCTTCTACGACACGGTCCTGGCCACCCTCGGGCACAAACGGCTGATGGACCACGGCGCCGCCGTCGGCTACGGCAGTGACCGACCGGTCTTCTGGATCTCGACGTTCGAGGGCATGGGACCCAACAGGGAGACCCATATCGCGTTCACAGCTCCCGATGCCGAACGGGTCCGGGCCTTCTACGCGGCGGCGACCGGCCTCGGTGCGATATCGCTGCACGCGCCGAGGATGTGGCCGGAGTACCACGAGCACTACTTCGGCGCGTTCGTCCGGGACCCGGACGGCAACAACGTCGAGGCGGTGTGCCACAACGCGTCCGAGGGCGACTGACCCGGTGCCTCCGTCGGCGACTCAAACGTCCTCGTCGCCGCGGCGGCGCATGAGCTCCTCGAAGTCGGCCATGTCGATCACGTCGGCACCCCGGTCAGGGGCCTCATGCTCGAGATGATCGGGTCCGTCCATCAGGGTGGCGGCCACCCGGTGCACATCGAAGGTGTCGTCCTGCTCGGCGGGATCAGCCGGTACCGATAGGAACTCGGTCACCTCGGGGTCGATCGACCAGCCGGGGTCGGGGACCGTCCGGACGCGCTTGGTCTGCGGCCGTTCCAGCATCACCGTTCCGGCGGCGTCCTCGGCAACCGGTAGATAGCCCGCGGCGCGCAGGGTGCCGAGCACCGTCGCCGCGGCCGTTCCCGCACCGACCACACCGGGAGCGATCCGGCGCAGCCCTAGCCGGCGCAGCGACCGGTCGGCGAGCAGCTCGGTGAGAAGCGCGTCGTCCTCACAGCGCAGGTAGCTGGCCAGCTCGCCGACGCGCAGCCGGCCGTGCCGCCTGGCCACGTCGCCGACCAGATACGACAGGGGTTGTGGCACCTCGCCCTCGGCGACCGTGACCAGCATCTGCTGAATGGTGGTCTCGTCCAGCCCGGCATCCATCGCTCGCCGGATCGAGGCCGGTGAGAACCTCCAGCTGCCGGCCGTGGACCGCGACTCGCGATCGGCGAGCTGGTCCAGCACCTCGGCGAGCCGCGGACTGGGATGCCCCAGCACGACAGCGGTGAGGTCGCCTTGTAGGCGGGCGGTCTGGTGCACAGTGCCCAGCCCGGACTCAGCGACCCCGGCGACGTCGTCCCCGGCGATCACTGCTTCGCCGCTGGCGGACAGGGCTCCGGCACCGGTCAGTCCCAGCCATGCGGCCTCGGCCAGGATCCCGCTGAGGGTGACACGCACCCGGGCGAGGGCCTCCTGGCGAGCAGAGGGCACTGCGGGGTCGGCGCCGTCCGGTCGATCACCGAACAGATCGTTCAGGTCGCCGTCCACCTCAGTCTCGTCGCCGCACAGGTCCAGTGCGCCGTCGAACACCGCCGCGTGACACACGGGCACCTGCCACAGACCCCACTCTGCGAGCGCGGCCACTGAGAGCGGGGCTCCGCCGGGATGGCGAGCCATCTCCGCCAGGACGTGGACCCGCAGAGCCGTTGTCGCCGGGTCGGTGTCGGGTTGCCATGCCGCGGTCGGCTCGGCCATCGGGCTCTCCGGCAGGGCGACCCACGCATTCACCAGATCGGCCAGTCGACGGGCCGGATCGGCGGCCAGCCAGGCGTCGAAGCCGACGGTGGGGGTGATCCGGTCCTCGTCGAGCCCGATCATCTCGGCCCACAGCGCCAGCGCCAGGGTGAACCGCACCTCCCCCGGTTCGCAGCCGACCAGCTTCGCGACGCGCCGCAGCTCACGGACCCCGACAGCCCCGCTCTTGAGCAGGGGCATGGGTGTGGCGCCGACCTGCTGCAGAACGGCGGCGACCGTACGCAGCGCGTGGGCGGCAGCCACGGACGACTCCCGCTGCACGAGCTCCACGGCGTTCGGGCTCCAGGCCAGCTGCGGCGGCAGCGGGTCGAAGGGAGCGTGCCACTGAGGACCTCGCAGGGCCAGAGCCACCTCGGCCGGCATGATCAGCTCGCCGTACCAGCCGGTCGGAACCAGGAGCATTCTGTCGACGGCCCAGGCCAGCGGATGGTTGCGGGAGCTGTGCGGCCAGAACCCCTGGAACGCGTCGAGCAGGGTAGGGCGTCCGGACGCCGCCCGCCGTAGGCGCTGCGCGACGTCGGCCGGGGCGGCGTCGACGAGCCGCCGCACGCGGTCGCGGTCGCTCAGCACGGCCACCAAGCGCTCGGCAGCGTCAGCCTTGCGCGTAGGAGCACGCTCCCCCAGCGACCGCAACGCCGACTGAAGGTCGCTGCTGGTCCGGTCCCGCACCAGGTCGCGCAGCGAACCGCCGAGTCCGAGCGGGCGGCGCCATAGGGCCGCGGCCTCGGGCAAGAGCCGCAGTGCGCCGTTCAGCCCGGTACCGTTGTCCGGCATCTCGAGGTTCGCATCGCCGTCCCGGGACTCCGGTGCCTCCAGCAGTAGCTGGCCTGACAGGACCATGAGGGCGAACTCGACCGCCGCCCGCGCTGAGTCCTCCCCCGCCCCCAGCAGCTCCTCTAGCCGGTTTCGGTCGGTGTCCGGTCCCAAAGCCGCCAACGCCTCGGCAACCTGAAGGACGGCGGTGTTCAACGGCCGGAGGGCCAAGGCGAGCGAGAACGGATGGCAGAGCCGACCGGCGAGCTCGCTCAGGGACCGAGGCGGGCTGGGGACCAGCACGTCAGGACGGCGGCTGAGCGCGTCGGCCAACCCCTCTTCACCGAGCGCTCGCAGATCCTGTGCGGTGACCATGTGAGCATGCTGCCCAAGTAGACGCCGTCGATGCACTCTCACCTGGCGGAACTGTGGACGGACCTGACCACGTGCCGGCCTGTGAGTGTGACACCGCCGACTATTCGTCCACCGCGCCCTTCTCGTAGTCGGTCAGCGTCTTGAGGACGCTCAGGGTGATGTTCACGCCATGAGAGGAGAGCTCGCCCTGGAAGATGCGGCTGATCTCCCTGCGCTCGAAGTAGTGCGCACCGTCCTGCATGGACTCGAACGTGAACTCGACCACGCGTTGCGGCGTGGCCGAGAAGACGTTGTCGTAGGAGGCGATCCGCCTGAGTTCTGGCGGCGCCTGGAGGGTGTCGGCGATGGATCGCACCCAGTCCCGGTAGGAACGTTTCTGACCGGACGGGTAGTCGATGCCGTACACGAACTTGATCATTCGCGAACCTTTCTGTCGCGCTCACCCTGAGCCGATCTGTGGACCGATCGCTCGACACGCTAGCCAGGCCGTCAAGTGGGGGTAACCCCGCTCGGGCGAGTACGTGCCCAAAAGACCGTTCGACACTCGGCGACAGGCAGACCGCGAGCGGCGTAAGTCCCGGAAGCGGACTCCACCGACCAGCTGCGTCGGCACGGTCGATGTGTCGTCACCTGGACATGTCCGCGGTGATCTGGGCCAGTGCCAGGATCAGCCGCGGCACGGTCCAGGACCGTATGTGGCGAAGCTGTGACTCGGAGTTACTCGCCTGGATGAGCGACTGGGTGCCTGCCTCCGTCACGAACAGCTGAAGGAACATCGGGTTCGAACGGTTGGTGCTCCGGCTTCCGTCGGACCATTCCGCCGAGTCGCCGACGCCAGGGATCGGCAGGCTGCCGTCAAGGGTTCCGAGGTCCGACCAGTTGTCCCTGCCGTTGAGGTCGGGCGACAGGAAGACGGTGAACATGAGCACGCCCGGGTCACGCCTGGACAACAGCGAGCAGGCCGGGTAGCCGTTGGTGGAGAACGGATACGGGCGGGGAGCGAGGACCAGCTCGGTTTCGAGGATGGCTCCCACCGCGTCGACGTCGATCGGTGAACAGTCGGCGGACAGGCGTGCTGCGATGCGCGGACCGGAGAAGGTCAACCCTTCGGCCGCGAATGCCGCGGCCGCGGCGTCGATGTCGTGCCGGCTGTTGCCGCCGGCGAACTCCCGGGAGGCGGCGAGCCGCTGAATCGTCGCGTAGATGTCGCCCTCCGCCGCGCGTGAACCCGATGCAGCCGGCATCGTCGCGGTGGCGGCAGGATCGGGCAGGGAGGCGCCGGCGGTGCTGGACGCCTGGCTCGGCGCGCCGGCCTTCGCCGGGTCGGTCGGGCTGCTGGCGGGCGACCCACAGCCGGCGAGGCCAAAGGCGCACTGCGCAAGCGCGAGGACCGCCGTGGTTCTGAACCCGATGCGCATCGGAAGACCCTCCCGACGACGGTGCGTGGCAACGACCCCGGGACTCCTACTCACCGGGCACCACCTGCATGGCGGGCAGAGTGAACGGCCGCTCGGCCTGCGATCCGCGTGGCCCGAGGCCGCGCAGCGCCACCGCCGTCGTCCCGGTCGGGACCTTCCAGACCAGTCGGGTCTTCACGCTCTGTCGCGACGTCAGGCTCTGGAGCGGGGCAACCACTGGAGCGAAGGGGCGTCCATTCACCACCAACCGGAACGACTCCACGGACAAGGGGCCCTGGCCCCCGCCGACGCAGCTGCCGGCGCTCTTGGCGGGGCCGGCGGTGACCACACCGTTCAGCACCAGCCATCTCGAGCCGGTTGGCGCGCGGTTCGTCACGGCGCCGCCGCTCGTTCGTCGCAGGTCCGCCGGAAGGTCGAGCTCGACGGATGCCTTGTCGATCGTCACCGTCCAGTTCACCGTGCACCCGGCCTGCAAAGCCCCGTTGTAGGTGAAGGCCGCCGGTGGGGTCACGGTGAGCGGGTAAGGCACGGGCGTGGCAGCCGAGGCCAGCACGGCAATGGTCACCGGAACGGTATTGACCGAGTACCGCAGCCTGAGCTGGTCTGCCGACAGGTCGCCGTCCACCGCGAAGCCGAACTCACGAACGCTGGTGTCCTGTGTCGCGACCGACTGGGAGAAGTCGCCTTGTCGGTTGACCCGCTCTGCCGCGACGGGTGGGCGGTCGCCGATGAGCAGGGTCAGTCCCGAGTCGGGGAAGTTGACCTCATCGTTCGGGTCCTGGTTCACCACTTCCAGGGTGACGTACAGCCGGCGGGCCTGTGGATCGGAGACCCTCGCGCCACTGCTGCCCCACTGATCGAAGTCGATGTTCGAGAGCGTGACGTCCTTGACGCTGATCTTCAGGTGCCCGTAGGTACCGGATCCGAAGGGGCCCTTGACGGTCTGCAGCGCGGTCGCGCTCCCCGCCGTGACCGCGCTCTCGGATGCGGTAGCGTCGGAAGCGGTCGCCGTCCCCACCGCGACCGGACTCTGGTTGCTCCGGAGCTCGACGGACCCTGGACTCAGCTCCGGGGACTCGCCGCTGCAGGCCGTCAGCGAGAGCCCAGTGATCAGTAGTCCGCCCAGCAGGGACCGGCGTGCGGTAGAGCGACGTGCCTGGTCGGGTCGATACCGTGTCACGACTCATCTCCTGTATGCGTCATCGGTGGTGCTTTCGTACCAGGTGAGTCGTGTCCGGGCCGGCGAATGTTCCCGCTCTGGGGCGACGAATCAACTCTCCTGGACGACGGCTGGTCGCGTGGCTCAGCGGGTTACCTCGAAGTCGAACTCGATCGTCGTCGAACGACCGTCGGTGTCGCTGAGCACGAGGGTCACCCGGCCCTGTCCGGCTCGGCTCGCGGTGACGACCAGGTCATTGCCCTCCTGGATCTGCCCGTCAGGTGCGATCCAGCGGACGGAGGCCGCGCCGGTGGCCGCCGCCTTGAACGTGACCTGCTCGCCCACCGATGCCGTGGCCGGGCCGAACACAGCGCCCCGTAGGTCACCGACCTGTCGTTCGACCTTGACCTGGCCGTTGCTCAGCGTGGTCACCGTCTGCTTCTCCGGTTGCCCGATCGTCCACCACACGCCCGTAGCAGCGGCGGCACCGATGGCCAAGGAGGTCGCAGGTGCCACCCAGCGTCTGGTCGTCACCCGGCGGACAGGTCGGGGCAAGGCACCGTCGAGCATGCCCGGGTCCTGGCCGGTCCGGCCGTCCGTGGAGCCCTCGGTCAGCGCGTCGTACCACTGCCTGATGGTCGCGAACCGGTCGTTCCGCTCGGCAGCCAGGCCGCGCTCAAGACACCGGGCGATCGGCGCCGGCGTACCGGCATTCATGAGGGCAAGGGCTCGGGATGCGGCGTCGTCCGGGGGTGCCGCCGAGGTGGCGAGCCAGAACAGCACGGCCGAGGCCCCGTAGATGTCCGCTCGGGCATCCACCCGGCTCATCCCGGATCGTTGCTCAGGAGCGCTGAACCCCTCGGTTCCTCCGCCCACCGTGAAACCGGAGCCCGCCACCAGGTCCTTGGCCAGTCCCAGGTCGCCGAGTTGAAGGCGCTCGCCTGCGGCCAGGAGCCCCGGCGTCGCCGCCGTCGGCCCTCCGGCGGAGGTGATCAGGAGGTTGTCTGGGGTGACGTCCCGATGGACCAGGCCCGCCTCGTGCGCCCGGCTCAGCGCCCTCGCCAGGGTCGATGCCACCCGGAGGAGGTCGTCGGTGTCGGGTCGGTGGCCCGCCCGCCGGTACTCCCGGACCCGGGTGCGTAGGTCCCCGCGGTCGGCGTAGGACAGCACGATGAAGGGTTGGGCCCGGGCGGTCTCGCCGATGTCGTAGACAGTGACCACGGCCGGGTCGGTCAGTCGTCGCAGCAGCTGGGCCTCGGTGATGAACCGCTCCCTGATGTCCACGTCGAGGGCGTGGTTCTCCGCGAGGATCTTGATCGCGACGTCGGCGTCCAGGCGCTCGTCGACGGCCCGGTACACAGTGGCGAAACCCCCGGTGCCGATGGGGGCGACCAACCGGTAGTGACCCAGCTTGGTCCCGGGATCCTCAGCCACCGTCTGACCCGCTCTCGGGTGGGTCCCCGCCGGTCGTCGGGTCTCCGGCGTCGATCGTCGCGGCGAGCAGGGCCCTGGCACGGCTCAAGCGCGACTTCACGGTGTTGACCTTGAGACCCAACAGCTCAGCGATGTCGCCGTAGCTACGCTGCTCCACGTCCCGCAGCAGCACGACCGTTCGGTAGTGCTCGGGGAGCGCGGCAACGGCCTGACGCAGGTCCATCCGGACGGCGATCATCGAGCTGATCCGCCGCGCCTCGGTCACCGGTTGCAGGTCGCTGGTCATCGGCACGGTCTCCCGGCGGCGACGCAGGTGGTCGACCGCCGTGTTCCGGGCGATCGCGTAGAGCCAGGTGGTGAATGCCGAGGTCGACTGGAACCGGTGCACCGAGCGGGCCACGGCGATCAGCACATCCTGGTGGGCGTCATCTGCCTGGTCGTCGTCGATCAGGATGCGCCGGATGGCCACTCGGTCCAGACGATGCTCGTTGACCAGGCGCAGTAGGAGCTCCAGAGCCGACGGCGAGCCCTGGGCCGCGTGCGCGGCCAGAGCGTCCAGGATTGCCCCGCGCTCCGTCGAACCGGAGGATCGGAACGAGCGCACCAGGTGATCACCGGCCAGGCGATCACCGGACGCGGCGTCCTCGACCGTGCCCTGCTCCATGGCGGCCACCCTAGATCCGGCTGGGTCGTCGCCTCTCGCCCGAATGACCGAGCGCGGCTCGACAGGCGGCTCAGCGGTACACGTACACGCGCTCCCCGATGAACAGCTGAGACCACAGCCGGTTCATCGCCGGGACGGTCACCCGCACGCACCCGTGGCTGGCGGCGTACGTGGGCACCGACGTGGAGCCGTGCAGAGCGTAGCCCCGGTAGAAGTAGTACGGCCGCCATAGCAGCCCGAGCGGGCTGCGGTGCCAGCCGTCGACGCGCCGGAAGGTCGTGAACGCTCCGGTCACCGTCGGTGTGCTGGCCTTTCCTGGCGAGGCGTCCAGAATCCGGGTGACGACGCCGGCTTTGGTCACCAGAACCACCCTCCGAGTCAGGTCCACCTCGATCGCGGCCGCGCTGCGGCTGTACCTCGGCGTGCGGACCACCGGCTTGGCGAGCCGGCTCCACGTCACCGGGCCGACGACGCCGTCGACGCCGATCCGCTGCACCTTCTGGAACGCGATGACGCCGTGCAGGGTGTTGTAGCCGAAGATCCCGTCGATCCCACCGACGTCGTAGCGCAGGGCGGTGAGCCGCCGTTGCACGGTGGCGACGGCTGCACCGCGGGAGCCGTAGCGAAGGGTCGGTTGGGATGCCATGACGACCGCCGGCGCGTGGACGCCGACCTGGCTCGGACCACCGGCTGCCGGCGCGCTCGCCGCCGGCATGAACGCGACGGTGAGCGTGGCCATCGCGATCGTCAGCAGGGCGAGGACGCGCCGAGCGGGCCGCCGAGAACGCCTGTGTGGATGTGCGTGGACGTGGTGAGGCAAGGCCGCAATGGTGTCGGGACGCATGCTGCTCATCCCCTTCGGACCGGCGCAGACGCCGCCGATTAGATTCTAGGAACGAGCCCGGCATGTCCGATAGGGAGCTAATGTCCCGGTCGTTGTGGCCGTGGCTACCCGACAGCCACGTCCACGCTCAAGACCGCGGTGGGAGCGGCCGAAGGCCCCATCGTGAACGCAGGCCCGATTCCGAGACCCCGGGCGTCGCCGGAGATGTCCGGTCTCGGTCCTCCGCCCGAGTCGATCCTGATCGCGGGTCCGGACGACCTGCACCGGGCGCGGGTCCGGGACGCCGTCGTCGAGGGCGGGTGGGAGCCGATTCTGGTCAACAGCGATCAGGCGTCGCAGAGGTGGCTGGAGACGGCGCGACCGAGCCTGGTGGTCGTCACGGCCGACTTCTTCGACCCGCCGGATCTCGGGCTGCTCGATGCGTTGCGGGCCGACCCGCACGGTCTCTACGTGCCGGCCGTGGTCGTGATGCCCCGGCGGGACGAGGCCGCGATCCTCGAGGCGTTCGGTCGACACGCGGACGACGTCGTCGCCGGCGGCGTGTCGATGCACGAGCTGGTCGCCCGGCTGCGAGTACGCCTCGAGCGACGTCCACTCCCCCGATCGGAACTGGTCACCGACCCGGTGACCGGCGCGCTGACGCCCGCCGCCCTGGCCCAGGAGATCGATCTGGAGCTCGAACGCGTCGCGCGGGGAAACAGGCCCGGAACGCTCGCCTTCGTCGCGCTGGACGAGCTGCCCGGTCTGAGCGCGCGTCTGGGGTTCCGCGCGCGCGACGAGCTCCTCGCCCAGGTGGTCGCTCTGATCATGTCGGACGGTCGCCAGCTGGACGTCGTCGGCTTCTCCCGGGGCCTGCTGGTCGCCCTACTCCCGGGCACGGCGGCCAAGGGCGCCCAGATCCGCCTCGAGCGGCTCTCCCGGTTGCTCCGCGGTTACTCGTTCAGTCTCAGCGACCAGCCGGTCAGACTCACGCCCTTCATCGGGTACGCCCAGATCGAGCCCGGGCTCGATCGCGAGCACCTGGAGGACAGGGCCTGGACCGCCATGACCTACGAGGCCGACCAGCTCGATCTGCACCCGACGCGCTGGGTGGCCTCGATGTCCCCGCGGGCGGGCGACCACGGTCGCTGTCGCCGGCTGTTCGAACGCTTCCGGACACCGCTACAGGTGGTTTTCCAGCAGCTGGTGTGTCTCGGCATACCGTTCGGTGCCTACGTGGCCATGGACGGCTTCGGCATCGACATCACTGGAGCCGTCTACCTCGCTCTCGTGGCCGCGATGGCGTTGACCTCGGCGCTCATCTGGGCCGAGTGCCTGGCCGCCCTGAGGATCGCGGAGCCGCCCCCCGCCCCCGAGGACGTCCCGCCGCCGCCGGCCACCGCGGTGATCGCTGCCTACCTACCCAACGAGGCCGAGACGATCGTCCAGACGGTCGAGGCGTTCCTCGGCCAGGACTACCCCGACCTCCAGGTCATCCTGGCCTACAACACACCGCGGCCGATGGAGGTGGAGCGGCGGTTGCGGGAGATCGCCGACAACGATCCGCGCTTCGAACCCCTGCGGGTCGACGGGTCGGTGTCGAAGGCCCAGAACGTCAACGCGGCCGTGCCGCGCGTGCGCGGGGAGTTCGTCGCGCTGTTCGACGCCGACCATCACCCCATGCCGGGCTCGTTCCATCGAGCCTGGCGCTGGCTGGCCGACGGGGCCGACGTCGTCCAGGGTCATTGCGTGGTGCGCAACGGTGCGCAGAACTGGCTCACTCGCATGGTGGCCGCCGAGTTCGAGGTGATCTACGCGGTCTCCCACCCAGGGCGGGCCCGCCTGCACGGGTTCGGGATCTTCGGCGGGTCCAACGGCTACTGGCGTTCGGCGTTGCTGGAGGAGACCCGGATGCGCGGCTTCATGCTCACCGAGGACATCGACTCCTCGCTGCGCGTGGTCCAGCACGGTGGCCGCATCGTGTCGGACCCGGGCCTGGTCTCGACCGAGCTCGGACCGGAGACCCCGGCCGCACTCTGGAACCAGCGGCTGCGCTGGGCGCAAGGATGGTCCCAGGTCTCCAGTCGCCACCTGACCGCCATGGTGCGCCACTTCGGTCGGCGCCGGCGGTTCGGCGCACTGCACCTGCTCGGGTGGCGGGAGATCTATCCGTGGATCTCGCTGCAGATCGGGCCCCTGTTCGCCTTCTGGTTCGTGCGCGGCGAGCCGGCGATCGACTGGTTCGTTCCGGTCTTCGTGCTCACAACCGTGTTTACCCTGAGCGTCGGCCCCGCCCAGACGTGGTTCGCCTGGAAGTTCGCTCATCCGTCGATCAAGCAGCACCGCGCGTGGTTCTGGCTGTACCTCTTCGCCTCGACCGTCGCCTACACAGAGGTGAAGAACGTCATCGCCCGGACGGCCCACGTCAAGGAGGCGATGCGCGAGCGCACCTGGAAGGTCACGCCCCGCGCGGTACCGTCACCCAGCGCCGCACCGGTGGCGGCCCAGATCGGGGCCGAGGTCCCGGAGTCCGAATCGGCCCTCGCCGAGATCCTCACACGGCCTGTGCCCTGATCAACACGAGGTCCTCGGCATCGAGTAGTGGTGCCTGGACGCCGATCTCGTCCAGCACGCTGCCCGGCAGGATGACCCCGTCGGTGATCCACGCGGGTGCGTGCGGGCCGGAGGTGTCCGTCTCCCCGGGGGGCTGCTGGCTCACCTGGTAGCGGGTGTCCGGGTCGAGCCCGGGCAGGGTGACCCTGCCCGGGGGCCAGGTGAGGCCGTGGTCGATCGAGGCGAGCCGGTACAGCGCGTCCCGCTTGTCGGCAGCGACGACCCCTTCGAGAAGCAGCGCCGGGTTCGTCGAGTCGGCGTGCACGACGTCCCCGGTGTGCAGCAGGGTGCGCAGCTCCTTGTGCAGGTCGACCCATCGGCCGAGCGCCGCCAGGGAGTCGGGGGGCGCTGTGGCGAGGTCCCACTCGATACCCAGGTGGCCCCATATCGCGGTCCCGGCACGCAGGCGCAGCGTGTGCGTCCGCTTGGTGGTGTGGTCGTGGGCGGACCCGACGTGCGTGCCGACCAGCTCGGGCGGCAGCAGCAGGGCGGTCCAGCGCTGCAGCCGTTGACGCTCCAGGGCGTCGATGCAGTCCGACGGCCAGATCCGGTCGGTGTGCTCGATGATCCCCAGGTCGATCCGCCCGCCGCCGCTGGCGCAGGACTCGATCTCCAGGCCCGGGTGGCGCTCTTTCAGTGTGGAGAGCATCCGGTACAGGGCGTTGACCTGACGGTGGACGCCGGGGGTGCCTTTCGGCTGGTGCCCGGCGTCCACAAGCGGGCGGTTATGGTCCCACTTCAGGTAGGCGATCTGGTACTCGTTCACCAGGCAGGAGATGCGCTCCAGGATGTACTCGTAGGCTCCGGGGTGGGCCAGGTCGAGGACGTGCTGGTAGCGCGACGGGATGCCGGGTCCGTGGTCGGTGGCGAACACCCATTCCGGGTGCTCGCGGGCCAGGTCGGAGTCGAGGTTGATCATCTCGGGTTCGAACCAGAGCCCGAACTCCATCTCCAGCTCTCGTACCCTGTTCGCGATCGGGTGCAGGCCGTGGGGGTAGACGCCCTCGTCGACGTACCAGTCGCCGAGCCCGGCGTGGTCGCTGCGCCGGTGGCGGAACCAGCCGTCGTCCAGCACGAAGCGCTCGACACCGAGCGAGGCGGCCGCCTCCGCGAGCCGGAGCAGCCGATCGGTGTCGTGGTCGAAGTACACCGCCTCCCACGTGTTCAGCAGCACGGGCCGGGGACGGCGTGGGTGCGTCGGGCGCGCCCGCAGGTACTGATGGATCCGGGAGGCCATGGCGTCCAGCCCCTCACCCCAGGATCCGACCAGCCAGGGCGAGAGGTACTCCTCGCCAGGGGCGAGCTGCATCTCTCCGGGCAGCAGCAGCTCCCCGCCGCGCAGTAGTCGCCAGCGCGTGGGCGAGTGCTCGGCGCTGATCACCTGGTTGCCGCTGAACGCCACGTGCACGGCCCAGACCCGGCCCGACCGGAAGCCGAAGCCGGGCCGGCCGGCGCACATCACGGTCGCCGAGTCCAGCCCGGGCCGTCCGCCCCGTGCCTCACGGACCCAGGCCCCCATGTCGAACGGCTTGCGTTGCGGCGTCCGCTCATGGGTGTGTCGGCCGGTCATGTCGAGCACCTCGCCGGCCTCGGGGGGCACCGGGAGCGCCGGCTCGACCCGCTCGACCTCGTAGTCGTCGTCGCCGTCGTTGCGCACTCCCGCCCGCAGCCGGAGCAACCCGCTCGGGTGTAGTTCGAGCTCGGTCGTCACACTCAGCGCTCCGGCGCGGTCGGCGCCGACGCTGCGCAGCCGGACCGCTCCCGGCGCTCCGTGCGGCCACTGGGCCGTCCGGGACTCCTCGACGCTGTGGGTGACCTCGTCGAAGGCCACCGACCATGCCCGCCCGGAGCGGCTGCCCAGCAACCCCGGGCGGCCGAGCCAGCCCGTTGAGTGCTGCGGGAGCAGAGCCACCGTGGCCTGCGAGCTGATCACGCTGTTCACGAAGGGCGGCTCCATGGAGCGCCCGAGCGCCGCCAGCTCGCTGTCCCCGACGTCGCCGAGCTCGGGCCCCCAGTGCAGTAGGCACGGCAGCTCCGTCGCCGTGGTGAGCAGCACCACGCTGGTCCCGCCTCGTCGAAGGTGAACCATCCCCAGCCCGGCGTCGGTCATCGAGTCGGTCCCTCCTGGTGAGTCGTGTCTCGCTCAGCGTGCACGTTGGTCCGATCAGAGTGAGCGCACGACGATGTCGGTGAGCTCGGCGTCGGTCAGCTCGATCGGGTTGGCTCGCATGCTGCTGGCCTGCTTGGCGGCCGCGACCAGGTCCGCGATCCCTGCCTCGCCGAGGCCGAGGCCGCCCAGCCCGCCGATCGACAGCGCCGCGGCCAGCGTCTCGAGCCAGCCGATCGCGTGCGTGGGCGTCGCCGACGGCTGACCGGTGAGCAGGGCAGCCACCTCGGCGAACCGCGGCAGTGCGGGGTGCTCCGGGGCCCGTGACCGCAGCGCCCTCAGGTTGACGTCCATCGTGGCGGCGAGCAGGGCGGCACAGACCGCGCCGTGCGGTGCGGACAGCCGCGCCCCGGCTGCGGCGGCGAACCCGTGGACGGCGCCCAGCCCCGAGTTGGCAAGGCACAGCCCGCCGAACAGGCTGGCCAGGGCCAGATCGTCGGCGACGCCCGGATCACCCATGCCGCCCTGGTACGCCCGGCGAAGCGACCGCGCCGAGCGCAGTATCCCGTCCCGGGCCAGCGCATCGGTGAACGGGTTGGCCCGTACGGACAGGAACGGCTCGATCAGCTGGGAGAGCGCGTCCATGCCGCTTGAGGCGATGACCGGCGCGGGCAGGTCGACCAGCAGGTCCGGGTCCACCACGGCCACGTCAGGTAGCAGGTGCGGGCTTCGGAGGCTGGACTTGACGCCGCCGGCCGAGAGCACGGCGTTCCGGGTCACCTCCGACCCGGTGCCGGCCGTCGTCGGCACCGCCACGCAGGCCAGCCCCGGTCGGGTCAGGGGCCGTCCGGCTCCGACCACCTCCAGGTGGTCCAGCGGGTCCGATCCCGAAACCGCGAGCACGGCAACGGCCTTCGCGAGGTCCAGGGCGCTGCCTCCCCCGTACCCGAGGACACCGTCGCACCCTGACTCCACGGTCACCCCGACGGCGGACCGGACCAGGTCGACCGACGGCTCGCCCGCAACCGGGAACACGATGCTCGGGATGCCGGCCTCGGTGAGCTGCGCCCGCACCCGGTCCGCCCGGGACGTCGTCGCGCCGGTCACCACCATCGCCCGGCGCACGCCCAGAACGGCTAGCGCCTCGGGTAACTCGCTTACCCGGCCGGCCCCGAAGCGGATGTCCGCGGCGGTGACGAGGTCGAACCGGGCGGTCACCGAACGGCCACCGCTCTACCAGCCCGCGTCGTCCGGCGAGACGTTGACGTACCGGGTGGCGTGCCGCGGCCGGGCCATCATCGGCGCCACGGTGTCTCGCCAGACCCGGTAGTGCGCGGTGTCCTTGTGCGCAGCGGCGGCCTGCTCGCCGGTGTAGACCTCGACCAGGAGGACGTGGCCGGCGTCGTCGCGATCACTCAGGACGTCGAACCGGACCACCCCGGGTTCCTGGCGGCTGGCGGTCGCGTTGGCCACGGTCGCTTCCAGGAACGTGTCCACCTGCTCCGGCACGACCGCAACGTCCACCTGGACGATCAGCAGGCTGTTGGGCATGGTTCGACACTATCCCGCACCTGTCGCCGCGGTGGGAACCGCGAGTACCGTCGAGGGGTGCAGCGGATCACGCTGGAGCCGGTCGACGGGGTCGACGTCACCACAGTGGTCGACAACTCCTCCGACGTGCTCATGCCGGACGAGGGGCTGGTCCGCCGCTGGGGCCCACTCGGCACCGCGGGCGCCATACCGGTGGTTCCGACCGCCCTGGCCGAGGGCGGCAAGAGCATCGACTTCCTTCGTGCCGAGCACGGCTTCTCCGCGATGCTCGAGGTCCGGGTACGCGAGCGGCGACGACGCATCCTCTTCGACGCCGGAATCACCCCGGATGGCTTGATCGCCAACCTCGACCGGCTGGCGATCTCGCCGGACACCTTCGAGGCGATCGTGCTCAGCCATGGCCACTTCGACCACGTGATGGGCCTGGACGGCGTGGCGCGCCGGCTCGGCCGGCGCAACGTCCCCCTGCTTCTCCACCCCGACTTCTGGACGCGGCGGCGCATCGTCCTGCCAGGTGGGGGTGCCTGGGAGCTGCCGATGCCGAGCCGGGCAGGGATCGAGGGGGCCGGTTTCGCGGTCGTCGAGGACCGTCAGCCGTCGTTCCTGCTGGACGGCGTCGTCCTGGTGACCGGCGAGGTCGACCGGACCACGGACTTCGAGACCGGGATGCCCACGCACCAGGCCTGGCGAAACGGGGACTGGCAGCCTGACCCGTGGATCCACGACGACCAGGCCATCGTCGTCCACGTGCGGAACAAGGGCCTGGTCGTGCTCACCGGGTGCGGACACTCCGGAATCGTGAACATCGTGCGCCATGCCACGGCGCTGACCGGCATCGACCGCCTCTACGCAGTTCTCGGTGGGTTCCATCTCACCGGGGGGTTCTTCGAGCGGATCATCCCGCAGACGGTCGCGGCGCTCGCAGCGGAACGACCCGCGATCGTCGTCCCCGCCCACTGCACGGGCTGGAAGGCCCAGCACGCTCTGGCTGCTGGGTTGCCGGATGCGTTCACTCCCAACGCGGTCGGCAGCCGGTTCGAGCTGTGAAGGCCCCAGGTCCCCGGGCTCCGTGGGCCCGTCCGCTCCATGATCCCGACGAGTGAAGAGAGATGGTAGCCAAGCGCGCTCGGTAGCCGCCAGATCCCTTCACTCGCCGGGATCATGTGCGTCTGACCTCTTCACTCGCCGGGAGCATGTGCGTCTGCGCCGACGAGCAGCGAACCGGCGCCCGCCGTCGCGTTACCGCGTTCGCAGGCGATAGGTCAGTTGTTGACCTGCACGAGGCCGGTCTCGAAGGCGAGGATGACGAGCTGCGCGCGGTCACGGGCGGCGAGCTTGGTGAGCAGGTGACTGACGTGGGTCTTCGCCGTGGCGTAGCTCATGAACAGCCGGGCGGCGATCTCGGCGTTGGACCAGCCGTGGCCGATGGCGATCAGCACTTCGCGCTCGCGGCTGGTCAGGTTGTCGAGCGCAGCCGGCGCAGGAGCTGCGGGCTCGGGTCGGCGGGCGAACTCGGCAATGAGTCGCCGGGTCACGCTCGGCGCGAGCAGCGCGTCGCCCGCGGCGATCACCCTGATCGCGGAGATGAGCTCAGCCGGCGGTGTGTCCTTGAGCAGGAAGCCGCAGGCCCCGTGCCGCAACGCCTCGAACACGTAGGCGTCCTCGTCGAACGTGGTGATGATCAAGACTCGGCAGCCGGACAGGGAGGGGTCCTCACTGATCCGGCGGGTCGCGGCCAGACCGTCGAGCACCGGCATCCGGATATCCATGCAGACGACGTCCGGACGCTGGCTGCGAACGAGGTCGACCGCCTCGGCGCCGTCGCTCGCCTCGCCGACGACCTCGATTCCGTCCTCCGACGTCAGGAGGACCGACAGCCCGCTGCGCACGAGGGCCTCGTCGTCCGCGATCACGACTCGGATCACGTCGGAACTCCGGCCAGATCCGCACCGTAGGCGTGGCCACCCGATGTCGGGACCGGCAGCCGAGCCACGACCCGGTAGCCGCCGCCCTCCCGGTCACCGGCCTCGAGCCGCCCGCCCCACGAGTGCGCCCGCTCCCTCATCCCGATCAGGCCGCGTCCGGACCCGTGCGCGGGTCGCGCTTGCGGGGGTGTGCTCGTCGGGGCGTTGTCCACGGTCACGACCAGCTCGTCGACGCCGCGCCGCAGGCTCACCGTGGTGTCGGCGCCCGGCGCGTGCTTGAGCACGTTGGTCAGGGCCTCCTGCACGATCCGGTAGGCAGCGAGCTCGACGCCGCGCGGAAGGGCGCCCACCGAGCCGTCCACGTGGAGGCGCACCGGCACGCCAGCGGTGCGCGTCCGCTCGGCCAGCAGGTCCAGCTGCTCGAGACCGGGAGCCGGCGGAAGCTGCGGTGCGTCGTCCGGTTCACGCAGTGTGGCGACCAGTGCGCGGATCTCCTGCAGGGAGCCTCTGCTGGTATCGGCGATCACCTGCAACGACCGCCGGGCCTGCTCCGGCTGCCGGTCCAGCACGTGGGCGCCGAGACCGGCCTGCATGGCGATCACACCGAGTGAGTGCCCGACGATGTCGTGCAGCTCGCGAGCGATCCGCAGTCGCTCCTCCGTCACGGCGAAGCGGGTCTGCTGCTCCCGCTCCCGCTCCAGGAGCCGCGCGCGCTCCTCGACCCACCCGATGTACTGCCGACGGGCCTGGGCCCACCGGCCGAAGACGAAGGCGCCCGCGAACAGGACCCCGTTCGTGATGACCTCGGCGACGTCGAACCGGTCGGGTGCCCTGAACCGGAACACCGTCAGGATGACGGCGACGAGGACGACGGCGACGCCGGTGCGGGTCCGATCGCACCACGCCGCCACGGTGTAGGCCAGAAGGAACATCCCCGCGCCCAGCGTGCTCGTGGAGCGATCCGTGGCGAGCAGCACCGTCACAGGGATCGAGGCGACCAGCAGCACCGCCAGGGGTGCGCGACGACGCAGGTAGAAGGGCAGCAGGCCGGCGATGGTGAGCGCGTAGGCGACGCCGTCGGGCTGGCGAAGCTCGGATCCGACGTCATGGGTCAGCCCGATCGCCGCACCCACGAGCAGCGCCGACGCGAGAACGCCATCGACCACACTCGGGTAGCGCTCGACGGTAGCCCGCAACCGGGACAGCAGGGCAGTCACTGCACCGACGCTAGCCAGGCATGTCGAGCCGGTGAGCGGGCCGTTCGTCGCCGCCGGGTGTCAGGCCTCGGTCCGAGGCAACCGCTCCCAGGTCGGTCTCCGGTTGTGGCAGGCCCCGGAGTACCTCTGCAGGTGTACGCCGGGTCGAGACCGCGGCCCGATGACCCGCGCCCGGCGTGGGAGTTGGCTGGAGTCATGAACAGCACCAGCCGAACAAGCGATCGGAGGTGATCGGTGTGCTGACCCTCCACGTCACGTCATCGACCGGCCGGCGGCCGTCGAGGCTGCGCTGGTTCGTCACATCTGCCCTCGTGGCGGTCATCGGTATCGTGGCCGCCGCGGTGTGGGCCACCGCAGGCATGCTGGACGTCACGAACAGCCCGACGTCGTTCGTCCGGCTGCAGACGCCCGGGACAACGACGATCCAGCTGGCACAGGGTGCCCACCGGGTCGTCTACCTCGAAGGGCCGCGCGGAGCACCGCTGGTGGACCCGTCCGTCACCGTCAACGGTCCGGACGGTGCAGCGATACCGCTCACCGCCCACCGGGCAACCCTGCTGTACGACACCGGCGGCGGCGGTATCGGTCAGGCCGTGGGCTCCTTCACGGCCCGGCTGAGCGGCCCACATCAGGTGACGGCCGCCGCTGTCCCCGGCGTCACCGTCGCCGTGGGCGACGATCTCGCCGGACACACCCTCCACGCCCTGGCGGGTCCGGCGATCGTCGCCGGCGCCAGTGTGCTGCTCGCCATCATCCTCGCCGCGGCGCCGTTCGCGACGCGGCCCTCCCCCACTCGGAGAACGCCATGACGCACTCCCCTGCCACTCAATCCCCTGCCAATCAGTACCCGTCCGATCTCGCGACCCGCGCCGTCGAGCAGGTGCACCCGGACGGCGTGCGCCGCCTGGTCACGACTCATCCGTTGCTCGCCTACACCGCCCTGGCCTGGCTGGGCTCCTGGATCCTGTGGCTCCCGCACATCCTGGGCGTGGGAGGCGTCGGGGACGCGTTGTTCATCCTCGGTGGCTTCGCACCGATGGCCGCGGCCGCCCTCGTCACCGCCTGGAGCGGGGGGGACCTGCGGGCGTGGGCCCGACAGCTCCTCGTGTGGAGAGTTCCCCTGCGCTACTACGCGTATGCGCTGGGACTGCCGGCACTCGTGTTCGCCGTCGTGAACGTCGTTCTGGCCGCGCTGGGCCGCAGCGTCGACCTCGCGTCACTGCCCGGACGCCTTCCCACGTACGCCGGCACGCTGGTCTTCGTTGCCGTGCTCGGTGGGGGCCTCGAGGAGCCGGGCTGGCGTGGCTTCGCGTTGCCCCGGCTCCAGAGAACGCATTCGCCCGTGCGGGCCACCCTGATCCTCGGACTCGTCTGGGGCGTCTGGCACGTCCCGATCTACGGTCCGCTCGGCTTCATCCTGCCGACCTTCCTGGCCTTCTACTACACCTGGCTCTACAACCGCACCGGCAGCGTGCTGCTCTGTGTCGGTCTGCATGCGAGCTTCACTCCCGCGCTGGGCACTCTGGTCCTGACGCCGGACTCCATGCTCGTCGACGTCGTCATCCTGCTCGTCATCGTGACCGGTGCCCTGATCCTTGCTGCTGTCACGAGAGGCCGCCTCGGGCTGACCACCACCTCCGCGCAGGCCGACGTCCGGTCCTGACATGTTCCCCCGCAGTCACAACGAGGTGTTGGCCATGACGAAACGAACCGTGAAACCGCACACCGCTCGCCGCGGGGATCGGCGCGGCGCACTGCCCACCCCGGCCACCACCGACCCGATGACCATAGGCACGCTCCGCCCGTTCCTCGGCCGGTTCCTCAGGCGGCTGACGTGGTGGCGCATGCCTCGTGCCTGGTGGGCGTTCCTCGTTCTCGGCATCCTGGGGCTGGGGTACTGCGGTGCCGCCCTCGCCGACACCCTGGACGAGTCGTTTGTCGCGCCGTGGCGTGCTGTGGTTCCCGCGCTCGCCCTCGCCCTGTTCATCGGACCGATCGAGGAGCTCGGATGGCGTGGGCTCGCCCCGCCGCTGGTGCAGCGCCGGTTCGCTCCGCTGTCGGCCGGCCTGATCCTCGCCGTCCTCGTCCACTTCCAGATGAACAACCCCATCTGGCCGGACATCCAGCCACGGGACGGACTGATCTTCGCCCTGGCCGCCGTCGTCATCGTGGCGCTCAACCGGGCTCGGCTTCTGCGTCGTGACGGTGCCGCCACCGATGCCCTGGCGCCCGCCGCTGACCCGACAGTCCACCGGAGCTAACCGCCACTTCACCCGGAAAGGACCGACCATGCTTACCGTCGCCGAACCGGCCGAGACCCTGCTGGAGCTCTTCACCCGGTACAACCAGGACTGGTGGCCCGCCCACGTCATCGCCTACGTGCTCGGATTCGCGATCGTGATCGCCCTGCTCGGTCGGCGTGACGACCGTCGTGCCCGCTGGGCCCTGATCCTGATCGGCGTGCTCTGGCTCTGGCAGGCCGCCGTCTTCCAGGCGATGTATGCCACCGACATCAGCGTGCCGCTCGGGGCCGCCTACGCGGTGTTGTTCGCGGTGCAGGGGGGGCTCCTGGTCCACGCCGGGCTGCGCCACGGTCTCGGCCCCGTGCGGGCGGGCGCCGCCGGGGTGTTCGGGTGGGCGGCCCTCGTCTACGCGCTGGTGGTCTATCCGCTGATCGGGACGATGCTCGGCCACGGCTGGCCGGAGGTGCCGCTCTTCGGGATGGCCCCGTGCCCCACGACGATCGTCACGTTGGGGATCCTGATGATGTGGCAACCTGCACCTGCCCGCCGGCTGCTCGTCGTCCCGATCGTGTGGGTCGTCCTGGCGACCGGTCCTGCCGTCGGCCGCGGAGTCTGGGAGGACCTCGGCATGGTGGCGTTCGGCTGTGCGGTGCTCGTCCTCGCAGTCCGATCTCAGGGATCGATGCGGCGCCGGGTGGGAAGTTCGGCGACGGGTCCCATCTCCGGCATCGGTTCTGTCTCGGCCTCCAGGCGGCGGGCGAGCCTGCCGGCCCAGGGGTTGGCCGTGAGGCCGTGGGCGAACACGCTCACCAGCACGGTCCAGGCCGCGATCGTGAAGATGGTGCGTCCTCCTGCCGTGTCGAGCTCTTCGGCGACGAGGAGCGCGAAAAGGATCGAAGCGAGTCCGCGTGGACCGAACCACCCGAGGAACAGCCGGGTCTCGAGAAGGGTCCCCGATCCAGCCAGGGCTGCCAGGACGGGCAGGAGCCGGACGACCGTGAGCGACACGGCGACGTACAGCGCGACTCGCCAGGTGAGACCGTCGAGCACCGGCCCGACCAGGACCGCCCCGAAGATCACGAAGGTGACGGCGGAGAGCAGCTCACCCTCGTCCTCGGTGAAGTCTTGAACACCCGTGCACTGCCGCCGGGCGACCTGCCCAAAGGTCAGACCGGCGACGAACGCCGCGATGAACCCGTTGCCATCGAGGACGCCGGCGAGGGCGAACGCCGCGACAGCGATGGCTATTGTCGCCAACTGCCGATAGACCCCCTCGACCGCACCGGCTGTAGCCCGTGAGTCCAGAAGGCGCCCGCCGATCGCCCCTGCGGCGACGCCGGCAAGGACCCCGAAGCCGACCTGACGGGCTGCCAGGCCGATCCATCCACCGGCCTCGCCTGCACCCTCGGCTGCCGCGGCCGCCAACAACACAGTCACCACTGGAACGGCGATCCCGTCGTTCAAGCCGCTCTCGACATTGAGGGTCTGCCGGATTCTGGCCGGTAGCCGGCGATCGCTGACCACGGCCTGTCCCAGAGCGGCATCGGTGGGGGCGAGCACCGCCGCCAGCAAAGCGGCCTCGACGAGGTCGAGTCCGGGCACGATCACCGTCCCGGCGACGGCGCCCGCCACGATGGTCAAAGGCAGACCGATTCCCAGCAGGCGCCCCGGGAGGGCCGCATGGCGCCGAAGGACCCTGAGGTCGATACGGATCGCGTCGGTGAACAGAACCAGCACGAGGGTGGCCTCGACCAGGACCGATGTGGCCTCGTTCTCCAGCCCGAGGTCGAACCAGCCGAAACCGCCGCTTCCGACGATCATCCCGACCGCCGTGAACACCATCGGGGCGGTGATCGGTGACATGACCAGCCGCTGCGACACCAGGGCGTACCCCAGCACCGCAACCGCCACGATCAGAAGCTCGATCACAGCGGCATGCTCACACCGGAACCGGCGCCGCGGCGGCGTTCTCGCGCGACCTCCCGGTGACGGGTATCCACACGTGGCCCTGCACGTCGGGCAGCATATAGACCACTGCGCTCGGGCGGTGTCGAGCGCGGCGCGCCTACCTGCATGGCGGCCGTGGCCCGGCGTCACGCTCACCGGACCTGACGCCGCCTGCGCCGCCGAGCCGCGGTTCCGAGCCCGGTGCATCATGGGTCGGTAGGCGCCTGACCGTCCATGATCGAGCCGCTGCCGAGTCCGGTGGAGCTCGGGCCGTCCTCGAGCAGGGGGTTCGATGGCCGACAGCCCTGTCGCCCTGATGGAGCAGCTGCATGAGCAGCACGCCCCGGCGCTATGGGAGCACTGTCTGCGCTTGACCAGTCACGACCGGGCCCGCGCCGAGGACGTGGTCCAGGAGACCCTCCTGCGAGCGTGGCGGAACCTGGCCCGTCTCGACGACTCGCGGGGGTCGGTCCGGTCGTGGCTCTTCACCGTGGCGCGGAACATCGTCATAGACGAGTGGCGATCCAAGCGCTCGCGCGACGAGCTTCTCGTCGCCGACGTCCCCGAAGCCGCCGACGTCGCCGACCGGACCGACCAGCTCCTTCAGTCGTGGGTCGTGGCGGAGGCGTTGGCGACGCTGTCACCTCAGCACCATGCGGTGATCAGGGAGTGCTACTACACCGGCGCATCTGTCGCCGAGGCCTCACAGCGGCTCGGCGTCCCGGAGGGCACGGTCAAGTCGCGGACGCACTACGCCCTGCGCTCACTGCGATTCGCGTTGCAGGAGCTGGGAGTGGTGATCCCATGAGCTGCGAGTTCGCGCACCTGGACGGCTCGTACGTTCTCGGAGCCGTGTCGCCGCGAGAGCGCCGCGAGGTCGAGCGGCATCTGTCGGTGTGCACCGTGATGACCGCCGGCGCTCGTCGTCCGCAGCCGGGATGGAGCCGTCCAGCAGGTCGGTACGTGGCGTCCGTTGCCGGAACGGACGTGGTGTGACGACCATCATTGTGCGCTGTGGTCGACCTAGTGCTCCGGCGCTCGTGATCACCGGGTTGGTCAGGCGGCGGCTGGGGCCATCCACACCGCACCCCGCACGACCAAGCCGGTGATCATCCGAGGCCAGAGCACTAGCGGGATGATCTGAGGTGGATCACGTCGCGACCGAACGAGACGGTGAGCAGGACGACGGCCACGGCGACGCACACCTGCGCCAGTATCACCGGCACGATCGGAGCGAGCGCGACAGCGAGCATGACCCCCTGCAGGCCCGCCACCACCCGGCGGAACTGGCTGAAGGCCAAGGGTCCGCGAAGGTAGGTCCGGACGTGCCCGCCGGCGAGGAAGGCGTAGCGCATCAGCCCGATCGCGAGCACCCACCAGCCGACCGTTCTGACTGCGGCCAGGGATGCCACCATCAGCAGGGCGGCGTCCAGCTCACCGTCCAGACGGCCACCGGCCACGGACGAGGTGCCGGAGCGCCGAGCCACCGCTCCGTCCACCGCGTCGAGCAGCAGCGCCGGCACCAGCAGGATCAGCAGCGTCCACGGCCGAGCCGGCAGCTCATCGGTCACGACCGGGATACTGAGCGTCGCGCAACCCGCGATCAGCACGCCCCGAGTCAACGTCACGCGGTCGGCCGGGCCGCACCAGCGCCCGGGGCGGGCGACGACGGACGCGCCCACCGCGGCGACGATCCCCACCCCGATGACGGCGCCGGTCAGGCTCGCGGGGGTGGCGCCGAGCGACCCGGCGATCCCGGCACAGAGCACTACTGCGGCGCCGACGGCAGACGCCGCGTCGCGGATCGCCGTGCCAGCGGGAGCCCCGGCGACGCAACCCTGGGTCTCGATCACGACCGCACCTCGCCGTACGGTGTGCTGCCATGGCGGCTGAGAACTCCCCGCCCACTCGGTCGACCGGGCCGCGACCTGCTGGACCCACTGGCGGGCTGCGCGCCACGGCCTACTGGACGGTGGCGCCCGGGCACGGCGAACTGCGCGAGCACGACCTCGAGCCACCGGGCCCCGACCAGGTGCTTGTGCGCACGCTCCACTCGGCGATCAGCCGAGGGACCGAGTTGCTGGTCCATCGCGGAGAGGTGCCCCCGGCGGTCCGGGACCGGATGCGCGCTCCCTTCCAGCACGGCGAGTTCCCCGGTCCGGTGAAGTACGGCTATCTCTCGGTCGGCGTCGTGGAGGCCGGTCCGGCCCATCTGACCGGACACGTGGTGTTCTGCCTCTACCCGCACCAGGACCGGTACGTCGTGCCGGTCGAGGCCGTCAGCGTGGTTCCTGATTCGATACCTCCGCACCGTGCGGTCCTGGCCGGCACGGTCGAGACCGCCGTCAACGCGGTGTGGGACGCCGGACCGCGGCTGGCTGACCGGATCGCCGTGGTCGGCGCGGGAATGGTCGGCTGCGCTGTCGCCGCCCTCCTGCGGTCCTTCCCGCTGGCCCGTCTGGAGCTGGTGGACGTCGACGAGAGCCGCCGGAGCGTCGCCGAGCGTCTCGGCGTCCGGCTCGTCGCGCCGTGCGACGCCGCGGGCGACTGCGACCTGGTCGTGCACTGCTCGGCCACAGCGGCCGGCCTGAACCGCGCTCTGGAGCTGCTGGGCGAGGAAGCCGAGCTCATCGAGCTGTCGTGGTACGGCGACCGGCCGGTCGCCGTCGACCTCGGCGCGGGCTTCCACGCCCGGCGCCTGCGGATGCGGGCCAGCCAGGTCAGTGTCGTGGCGCCGGTGCGCCGTGCCCGGCGCAGCCCGGCCGACCGGCTGGAGCTCGCGCTGCGGCTCCTCGCCGATCCCGCCTTCGACGCACTGATCAGTACTCGAAGCCCATTCACCCGGCTGCCCAGCACGATGCGGCGCCTGGCTGCCGGTGAGCTCCCGGGTCTGTGTCACGTACTGGACTACGAGGCGTACGGTCCGGCGGTTCAGGCCGGCGTCCGGGAGGACTGATGTACCGAGTCACCGTCCGAGGCCACATGATGGTCGCGCACTCGCTGCCCGAGGAGTTCTTCGGCCCGGCACAAGCGCTGCACGGCGCCACATACGTGGTCGAGGCGACGTTCTACCGCCGCGAGCTCGACGAGCACAGCACGGTGGTCGACATCGGCGTCGCCGCGGATCGGCTGCGCACCGTCCTGGCCGACCTCGACTACCGCAACCTGGACGAGCACCCGGACTTCACCGGACGGCTGACGACCACGGAGGTCCTCGCCAGGCACGTGGCCGACCGGCTGCTCGACGCGTCCTCGGGCGAGCCCTGGCCGCCGGCCGGGCTCGCCCGGCTGGACGTCGTCCTGCGCGAGCACCCCGACGCCTGGGCCGGGTACAGCGTGGACCTGACGTCGTGAACCGGCTGGTGTTCGTGGTGCCGCGGGACCTGAGCCGGCCCACCGGCGGCAACCGCTACGACCAGGCCCTGGCGGCGGCCCTGACTGGGCTCGGAGCCGACGTCGAGTTGCGTCCAACACCCGGGCGGTGGCCCGTTGCCACGCCGGCCGACCGGGCCCAGCTGGCACGCCGGCTCGCGGCGGCGTCCCCGGTGCTCGTCGACGGCCTGGTGGCCTGCGGCGCACCCGATGAGGTGGCCGGTGCGGTCGCCTGCGGCGGCCGGGTCCATGTACTGGTGCACATGCCGCTGGCTCTCGACGCCGGACTCGACCCAGGGCTGGCTGCATCGCTCAACACCTTGGAGGGCAAGGCGTTACGGTCCGCAAGCGGTGTCGTGGCCACCAGCGCGTGGACGGCCGCGGACCTGCGTGCGCGGCACGGGCAGGCCGCCGTGACGGTCGCGGCTCCAGGCGCCCACCCGGCCCGGGTCGCGGGCGGCTCGACGCCACCCCTGCTGCGTCACCTGGCCGCCATCTCCCCTGTCAAGGACCAGCTCACCGTCGTCGAGGCACTGGCCCAGCTCTGCGGCGAACCGTGGACCGCCCGGCTGACCGGCGCGGTGGACGTCGACCCGGCCTACACCGCCCGGGTCCAGGCGACCATTGCGACATACGGGCTCACCGGCCGGGTGTGCGTGACCGGACCGCTGAGCGGTGACGCGCTCGAACGCGCCTGGGACGCCACCGACGTCCTCCTGCTGCCGTCGGTGGCCGAGACCTGGGGCATGGCGGTCACCGAAGCACTCGCCCACGGGGTTCCCGCGGTCGTGGGCCGCGGGACCGGCGCGCAGGAGGCTCTCGGGCGCACCCCGGACGGCGACCTGCCCGGGGCCGTCGTCGACCCCGGGTCCCCGAGGGCCCTGGCTGCGGCAATCCGCGACCTCATCGGCCCGGGCCGCGACCAGGCGCGGCGCGCCGCCTGCGCCCGACGGCAGGCGCTGCCGGGCTGGCGGGAGACCGCCGAGGTCGTCAGAGAGGCGCTGTCGTGACCGAGCTGACCGACCTCCCACAGCGACCGGTGGACCCCGCCTGGCTCGCCCTGCGAGAACCGGCGGACGCGCGGGCCCGCGACGATGTCGCGGACGCCGTGATGCGGCCGCTGCTACGCCAGCTGCGGGCTCGGCTTGAGCCGGCCGGCGGCCGTTCGCGCACCACGCGCGAGGCAGGTCTGCGCGTGGTCGACCTGGGCGCAGGCACCGGTGCCAACCTGCGCTGGCTGACACCTCGGCTGGCCACACTCGGCGGCGCCGCCGCGATGGATGTCCAGCGATGGACCCTGGTCGACCACGACCCGCGGCTGAGCGGGTGGGGGCCGGCTGCCGCGACGACGGTCCTCGCGGACGCCGCCGACCTCGCGCGGCTGCTCGCCGACCTCGGCGGCACAGATCTTGTCACTGGTGCTGCCCTTCTCGACCTGCTGGACTGCGCTCAGCTGACCGCGGTCGTGGACGCCGTCACCGCGCATCGCGCACCTGCACTGTTCAGCCTGAGCGTGACCGGGGTGGTCACCCTGGATCCCGCAGACCCGCTGGACGATGCGCTCGCGGCGGCCTTCGACGCGCACCAGCGACGGGACGGGCGGCTCGGGCCGGACGCCGGTGCCGAAGTGGCGAAGCAGTTCCGCCGCCACGGGTGGGCCGTTCTCGAGGCGCCGACCCCGTGGCGGCTCACGGTGGAGGCGGCACTGATCGATGCCTGGCTGACCGGACGCGTGGACGCCGCGGTGGAGTGGCGGCCCGCTCTCGCCTCGCGGGCGACCACCTGGCTGGAGCGCCGCCGTGCCCAACAGCGCGCCGGCGCGCTGAGCGCCGTCATCGGCCACGTCGACGTTCTGGCGGTGCCGCCGCGGGAGCGCGGCGACCCACCGCATCCTGTATGAACCACCTTCTCTCGCCGAACGTTCTCCAGGGCGTGGACATCCCCCGGTGGCGCGCGGTCGTGGGCACGGTGACCACGGTGCTGGCCGCCGTGTTGACCTGGTTCGTCCTACTGGCTCCTGACCGGCTTGCGGACCTGTCGGCTGCCTCGCTGCTGCGGATCCCCGTCGAAGGGCTGGTCATCGTCGCCCTGCTGATCGCCCTGCCGTCCCGGGCCGGGCGAGCCGCCACGGTGGCGGCGGGCGTGGCGCTCGGCCTGGTGGCCAACCTCAAGATCGTCAACTTCGGCTTCCACCAGGTCCTCGACCGCCCAGCCCATCTCGCGACGGACTGGCCGCTACTGGGCAGTGCGGTGGACTACGTCACCGAGACGTCCGGGCGCGGTGTGGCGCTCGCCCTCCAGGTCGCCGCCGCGCTCGCCGCCCTTGCGGTGCCCGCCCTGATGATCCTCTGCCTGGTGCGGGTGAGCCGCGTCGTCCGGCGGCACCGCTCGGCCGCCGTCCGACCGCTGGCGGCCCTCACCGTCGCCTGGGTGGTCTGCGCCGTCCTGGGCACCCATCTCGTGCCGGGCCAGCCGGTCGCCGCTCGAACCGCCGCGGCCGCCGCGCACGACCAGGTCGTCCAGGTGCGACGGGACCTGCGCGACCGCAGGACGTTCGCCGAGCAGCTCAGCCCGGGCCCGTCTGCTCGCAGCCCGGCGGACGCCCTGCTCGGAGGGCTGCGCGGCAAGGACGTCGTGCTGGCGTTCGTCGAGAGCTACGGCCGGTCCGCCGTCGAGGACCCGGGCATCGCACGGGACGTCAAGGCGGTGCTCACGACCGGCACACGGGACCTGGCGGCCGCGGGGTTCACCGCGCGCAGCGCCTTCCTGACCTCGCCCACAGTGGGCGGCGGAAGCTGGATGGCCCACGCCACACTGCTCTCCGGCACCTGGGTGAACAACCAGGCCCGGTACGACGCACTGCTGGGCAGCCAGCACCCGACGCTGGTCAGCGACTTCAACCGGGCCGGCTGGCGGACGGTGGCCGCTCTGCCCGGCACCGGAAAGGCCTGGCCGGAAGGGTCGTTCTACGGCTACGACAGGATCTATACGGCCCCCACCCTCGGCTACAACGGCCCGCGTTTCAGCTGGTCGCCGATGCCGGACCAGTACGCACTGTCGGTCATCCAGCACCGCGAACTCGCTCCACCGCACCGCACCCCCGTCATGGTCGAGGTGGAGCTGACCTCCAGCCACAATCCCTGGGCGCCCCTGCCGGAGCTGGTCGACTGGGACGCCGTGGGCGACGGCTCGGTGTTCGACCCGATGCCCCCGACGGGCACGAAACCGAGCGAGGTGATCAAGGATCCTCAGCGGATGCGCACCGAATACGGCCATGCGATCCAGTACTCGTTGGCGACGCTGATCTCGTTCGTGGCGACCTACGGCACCGACGACACCGTGCTGGTCCTTCTCGGGGACCACCAGCCGGTCCCGGCGCTCACGCAGGCGGGCGCGAGCCGCGACGTGCCGATCACGATCGTCGCCCGCGATCCAGCGGTCTTCGACCGGATCTCCGCCTGGGGATGGTACGAGGGGCTGCTGCCACGGCCGGAGGCACCGCTCTGGACGATGGACAGCTTCCGCGACAGGTTCGTCTCGGCGTTCAGCGCGTCCTCCAGCGCGAGGACGCCGTGACGGCCGTGCGCGCCCGCACGCTCCCTGGCCGCGAGCGCACGGTCCTGCTCATTCGCCTGGTCGTTCCCCTGCTGCTGGTGGCAGTCCTGGTGACGCGGGTCGGCGTGGAGCCGTTCCTGCTCGCGGGCCGCGTCGTGGCTCCGGTCCCGCTCGTCGCGGCGCTGGTTCTGGGGCTGGTCACGACCGCGGCGCAGGCCCTGCGATGGCGCACCGTCGTGCAGGGCCATGGAGGCGCGGCGGAGCTGACCACGAGCACGGCGGTGCAGGAGTACTACCGCTCGGCGTTCCTGAACACGGCTCTGCCCGGCGGAGTGGCCGGAGACGCCGTGCGGGCGTGGCGTCAGCGCGGGGGCCAGGGACGCCCCGCGCTGCGCTCGGCCGCGCGATCGGTAGTCGTCGAACGGACGGCGGGTGCTGCGCTGTTGTTCCTGGTCGCGGCGACGGCGGCCATCCGCGTCGACCTGCGCCTGTCGGCGGTGCTTCTGGCCGTGTCCGTGGCGGCCACGGTGGTCGCCGCCCCGGGGTGTGCGCGGCTCTCGTCGCCAGCCCTGGTCGCGGTGCTGGGATGGTCCGTGGTGGCTCTGGCCGCGATCCTGGGCATGTTCGCGGTCGCGGCGGCCGCGCTGGGCACCGTACCCGGCCCGCTGGACGTCCTGGTTCTCGGCGTGATCCTGATGGCCGGCACCTCGTTCCCGCTGGGGTTCGCCGGCTTCGGGCCACGCGAGACCGTGGCCGCGCTCACCTTCGCGGCGGCGGGTCTACCGGCGGAGTCGGGGGTGGCGACGGCGGCCGCCTTCGGCGTCCTGGCAGTCGTCTCCGTGCTGCCCGGCGGCGCGGTCCTGCTACACGCCTCCCTCCGACCGATCCGCGACCGGCCGCGGGAGCCGTCGGTGGGACAGGTCGAGCTCGATGCAGACGTCGTCCCCGAAGTCGAAGCGTCGGGTAGGAGCGCGCAGCGCGTCGCTGAGCCGGTCGGCCCCTGCGAACCGCAACCCAGGCACCCCGTCACCGATCAGTAGCGGCGCGGTGGTGATGTAGAGCCGGTCGATGGCGTTCGCGGCGAGGAAGCTGGACACGGTCATCCCGCCTCCTTCCACGAGAACGCGCCGAAGCCCACGGTCCGCCAGCGCGTCCAGCACCATCTGCGGGGGGAAGTGTCCGTCGGTCATCGGCAGTGGGACGACGTCGACGTGCGCGGCCGCAGGCTCCGGCAGCGGGACCTGCGAGGCGACGCACCACAGGGTGGGCGCGGCGCCGTCGTTGAGCACCCGCGCGGTGCGCGGCGCGCGGGCCGTCGGATCGAGCACCACCCGTACCGGCGAGCGACCCTGGACGGCGCGGACGGTGAGCTGGCAGTCGTCGGCGACCACCGTGCTGATGCCGACGACCACGGCGTCGACCAGGGCACGGAGCCGATGCAGGTGCTCGCGGTCCGCCTCTCCCGTGACGAAGACGGCATCGCCGGTGCGGGCGGCGATGAAGCCGTCCAGGCTCTGGCCGAGCTGGGCCAGGACGAGGCGGCCTCCGTCGGCCAGGATCGGAGCGTAGCGCTCGACCAACACCGCATCGTCTCCGTCCGAGACGTCGACCGGCACCCGCCGGGCGGACAGCTCGTCCCACGCGTCGACCGGAGGACGGGGCGCCGCGTGGCCCATGCGCATCCGCTTGGTCCGCAGGTACGGCACGTTCTCCGGCCGCGTCGGGACCGGTAGCGCGATGCGCTGGACGACGTCCAGGCCGTGCCGGCGCAGGTCGGCCTCCTTCGCCGGGTTGGAGGAGAGCAGGCGGACGCGGTGCACGCCCAGGTCGTGCAGCACTCGCGCGGCCGGCTGGTAGTCGCGCAGGTCGACGTCGAGCCCGAGAGCCAGGTTCGCGTCGACCGTGTCCAGTCCTCGGTCCTGCAGCGCATAAGCGCGCAGCTTGGCTCCGAGACCGATACCCCGGCCCTCGTGGCCCCGCAGGTAGACCACGACGCCCCGGCGCTCGGCCGCAATCGCCTGCCGGGCTGCCCGGAGCTGGTCGCCGCAGTCGCAGCGGTGCGAACCCAGGGCGTCCCCGGTCAAGCACTCGGAATGGATGCGCACCAACGGGGGCGGGTTGCGCCGACTGTCCCCGACGTCGCCCATCACGAGGGCGAGGTACTCGGTGCCGCTGGCGGGGTTCACGTAGGCATGCACGTCGAACCGCCCCTCGTCTGTGGGGAGCACGGTCCGGGCGACGCGGTGCAGCGGTGCGCCGTCGGGATCCGGGGAATCCTGGTACGACATCGGCAACGACATACTCCTGTCACGAATCCGGTCGGCGCTCGGTTCGACGGCTGGGGCGACTCTCGTCACCATCTGGAAGGGTATGGACCGCGAATGAAGCAGGACGAGCGGCCTGGATTCGTCGCGGCGCTGGAGCAAGCCCGTCTGTCGGCCTACCCGCCCGGCGAGTTCGTCGGTCAGGAGAGCTTCATGCGTGCCGGCGAGATCCTCGACCTGGCCAGTCGAGCGGGAGTGACGTCCGGGGTGTCCGTGCTGGACCTCTGCTGCGGGGTGGCCGGCCCCGGCCGGCTCATCGTCGCCGAGCTGGGGTGTGACTACCTCGGGCTGGACTACAGCCCCAGCGCCATCGACATCGCGCGGGAGCGAGCTCGGGGCATGGCCTGTCGCTTCGACGTGGCTCGCATCCCGCCGCTTCCGTCCGACCCCTTCGACGTCGTGCTTCTGCTGGAGACGATGCTCGCCTTTCGCGACAAGGCGAGGCTACTGAGCGAGATCTCCCGGGTGCTGCCGGTCGGCGGACGGTTCGCCCTGACTCTGGAAGAGGGCAACCCCTTGGCGCCCGCGGAACGCCGGGCGATGCCCGACGCCGACACGGTGTGGCTGATTCCCCTGGCGAACCTGGCCGAGCTGCTGCACCAGATGGGCCTGCGAACCACCTGGCAGCAGGAGTGCACCCAGTCCCACCTGTTCATGGTCGACGCGTTGCACCAGGCCTTCGCGTCCGGCGCAGAGGGCATCGCCGCGCACGTCGGACGGCGCGCCCTGGACGACCTGCTGTCGGCCCACCGGCTATGGAGCGACTGGTTCCGATCGGGGCGCGTGCGCAAGTTCGCCCTTGTCGTCGAGAAGGTGTCGTCGACAAGGGTGTCGCCGAGAAGGTGAGGTCTTCGCGAACCGGCTACCCGCCCAGTAGGGCGCGGACGGCGGACACGGGACGTTCGAGCCCGCCGTCGGTCGGCATCGACGTCGCCTCGGGCCAGGCGTCCCGGCAGGCCGCCATCCGGTCGCGGATCTGCGGGCCTGCGTCGGACGCCTGCGGACCCCGTCGTGCGGCGAGTCGGCGACGACACAGGTCGTCCGGGGCGTCGCAGCGGAGCTCGGTGACCTCGGCGCGGTGGGCGGCGCCCATGGATCGAGCCTCGTCGCGCAGCGCCGCGTCGGTCCACGAGGCGTCGATGATGACGTTGACCCCGTTGCCGAGCGCGATGGCCGCGCGGCGCAGGAGCTCGGCGTAGGCGGCCTTGGTGTGTGCCGGGTCGTAGATGCCGTGGCCGAACGGTGCGGGCGCCGGGGTGAGGGTATCGATCCCGGCGAGCTGCTTGCGCACCTCGTCGGAGGACAGCACGGCCCAGTCCCGGTCGGCGTCGGCCTGGGCGACGGCCTCAGCGAGAGTCGACTTGCCCGACCCGGGCAGGCCGCCGACGAGAACCAGATGGACCCGCGACGTCCGCAGCCGCAGGGTGCACAGGTCGAGGTCGGCGCGCGCCCGGGCGGGTGCGGTGGCGTCACCCTGGTCACCTCGCAGGCACTCGATCTTGGCGCGCACGAACGCCCGGTAGGCGATGTAGTGATGTTCGAGGCTGCGCGGATGGGTGTGCCCGTGCAACCGGCGGTAGGTGTCCATCAGCAGCCGCGCCAGCTCGGGGGCGCCGCGCAGCTCCAGGTCCATGGCCAGGAAGGCCACGTCGGACAGGACGTCACCGAGGCGCAGCCGCCGGTCGAACTCCAGGCAGTCGAGGATCCGGGGGCCGTCGTCCAGGCAGAAGATGTCCTCGGCGAGCAGGTCGCCGTGGCCGTCTCGAACCAGGCCGGCTCGCTCCCGGGCGTCCAGCAGGTGCTCCCGACCGGTGAGGAACTCCAGCGCCAGGGCGAGCACCTCGTCGACCTGCGCGCAGGGCAGGACGGTGTCGTCGAAGCGGCGGAGCTGGTCGCGACCCTCGCGCCACAGCGACGTCATGGTGGAGGCCAGGCGGTAGCCCGAAACGGGCGACTGCCGAGCGTGAAAGGCGGCCACCTCGCGTGCGATCGCGCGGATGCAGTCCGTCAGCCCCACGCCGTCCCCGCGCGTGAGCAGTGTCGCCAGCTTACGGGCCCACGGCATGCGCCGCATCACGACGACCGGCTCACCGTCGGCGGCCGGGTCGTCGGCGGGACGTAGGACGTGGACGCCGAGGTAGACGTCGGGGGCCAGCCGCTGGTTCAGCTCCACCTCCTGACGGCAGTTCTCCCACCGCGCCGCGGGCGAGGACAGGTCGATGAACGGCAACCGGACCGGCTTCTTGACCTTGTATGCGCGGTCGCCGATCACCATCACCACACTCGTGTGGGTTTCGGAGAAGGTGGCGTACGGCTCGCCGTCCGGCGGCTGCCCGGGACTCGGTTCCGGCATGGACGCGCGCCTCGCCTACGTGCGCAGGGATACCGCGCAGGCCCACCCCCGCGCAGTGGGGCTATTCGCATGGACCAGGACTTCACGCAGGAGGTCGGCGAGCAGGTCCTCGTCGGCCGCCTCCTGCGGCGGCAGGTCCTCGTCCGCCGCCGGCGGCCCGCCCGCGCCCTCGGCGACGTACTCAACCAAGGCGTTGAGCGCCTCGACCATGCACTCCTGGCGGCCACACCCCCAGGCCACCAGGTGGACGTCCCTGCCGTGCCGGACGACGCAGTGCCCGTTCGCCTCGGGCGGGGCGTCCATCAGGCCGCGTCGTACCGCGTCGCCGAGCGTCTCGTGGTCCGGAAGGGATAACACGTCCTCAGGGTGACGCACACGAATGGTCGCCATGCGTGACCTTGGCCGCGTATCGGCACCGGCCCGCCCGCTACGAGCCGCGGCGCCGGCTCCCAGTGTGGTGAGGACCACGTGGCGCCGGCCGGTCGCGGTCATGGAACGGCGCACCATGTCGATCACGGGCAGCCCACCTCGTGGCTGCGCTTGCGCCTGGCGTCCAGCACCCACCTGCCCGACTCCGCGATACTCGGTGGATGGAGGCGATCCGAACCCCTACCGAGCGCTTCGAGACCATCTCCGGCTTCGACCACGAACCGCAGTGGGTGAGTCTGTCCGGGGGACTGAGGATGGCCTACGTCAGCGCGGGGCCGCCGGCCGGTCGCCCGGTCGTGCTGGTGCACGGCGAGCCGACGTGGGGATACCTGTACCGGAACATGATCCCGCTGCTGACCGCGCAGGGGTTGCGGGTCGTCGTCCCCGACCTGGTCGGGTTCGGCCGCTCGGACAAGCCCACCCGGGTCGGCGACTTCTCCTTTGCCGGGCACGTCGAGTGGCTGCGCGAAGCCCTCTTCGACGCCCTGGACCTGCGTTCCGTCACCTATGTCGGCCAGGATTGGGGTGGCCTGCTCGGGATGCGCCTGCTCGCCGAGCATCCTGACCGGTTCGCAGCCGCGGTGATGTCCAACACCGGCCTGCCCACCGGTGACGTGCCGATGCCGCAGGAATGGCAGAGGTTCCGGCAGATGGTCCAGCATGCCGAGCACCTCGACATTGCCCGCATGGTCGACGCCGGATGCCTGCGCGCGCTGACCGCCGACGAACGCGTGGCCTACGACGCGCCGTTCCCCGGTGAGGAGTACTGCGCGGGGGTACGGGCGTTTCCCGGCCTAGTGCCCAACACCCCGAACGATCCGGCAGCGGACGCCAACCGCGCAGCCTGGCGAGTGCTGTCGAGCGTGACGACGCCGTTCTTGTGTGCCTTCAGCGACGGCGACCCCCTCACCCGGGGAGGCGATCGATGGATGCGAGAGCGAATTCCGGGCGCCGCCGACCGCCGACACCCAGTGATCGACGGAGCTGGTCACTTCCTGCAGGAGGACCAACCGGGTCGGTTCGCGGCGGTCATCAGCGACTTCGTCAACGGCCTCCCCTCCCCCGAGCACTGAGCACACCGCGGCCGCTCCGTCGCCGCCGCCGGGCGGCGGACTGTGAGCTACGGCGCAGGCGATCAGGCCGGCGGGTCCTCCCGGGTTGGCTGCTGGGTGTCGGCCGGCGGTTCTTCGGTGATCAGCGACGCGTCGGGCCCGGGCGCCTGCCCGGCCGGCTCTTCGACAGCCGGTGCTTCGTCGCCGGGTGCCTCGCCCGCCCCGTGGCCCTTGGCGCCGCCGAATGCCTTGCGCAGCTCCTCGGAGACCTCGGCGAAGGTGGCGCTCAGCGCACCCGCCAGCGACTGACCGGCCTGCTTGGCGTCCTCCTTGACCGCCGTGTCCTTGGCCGCCTTGCCCATGGCATCGAACACGTCCTCGACAGCCGCGCCGAGGCGGCGAACGGCGTCCTTGACCTGTTCCTGGGAGGCGGACTGCTCCTGGGACGTCACGGAGTCGCTCTTGTGCTCTTCGTCGTAGTGGTGTTTGAGCTGTTGACCGAGCGCGCTGAACTTCTCGCCGGCCTCGGTCCATGCTGAACGGACATCTGCCATAACCCCATTGTCCACCGGAATCCCGGGTCGACGACGTGACGTACCCCAAGCGGGCGTGCCGAGGCCGTTGGCACCGGTCCCGGGATGGACCCAGCCCCCGGACCGTCCGGCATGGCAGAGTGCCGGGAGCAAGGGCGTGCCGGCACGGACGACGCCGATGGCGGCTCCCCTCACGACGACTGGGAGGTCCACCCGTGACGTTGGGAGATGTTCCGACGGTCGAGGGTGTGCGCGAGAGCATCGGCCCGCGCTTCGGTCTCGAGGTGGGTGCACCGCGCCGCCGCCGGCAGACGTGGCTGGACACCGCGGACTGGAGGCTGTACCGCGAGGGCATCACCTGCGAGCTGCTCGGCACCTCCTCCGCGGTGATGATCGTCCTCCATGGCCCACACGACGAGCGGCGGGAGTGCTTGCTGCCCGCCGGCACTGGGGCCCCGCTGCGGGTGGAGCACCTACCGGACGGACCGTTGCGTGACCGGCTCCGCCCTTCGATGGGCATACGCGCCCTGCTGCCTCTGGTCCAGTCGTCGCGCACGGTGCGCGAGTTGCGGGTGCTGGACGAGCAGGCCAAGACGGTGGTCCGGTTGTTGCTGGAGGGCACGGCCACGGTTCGCGGCCTGTCGGACGGCGCGGTCCCGGCCCGGCTGCACGTCATCCCCGTCCGTGGTTACGCTGCCCAGGCCCGCAAGGTGGCCCAGACCCTGCGCGAGCAGGCACTGCTCCCCGACGAGGCCGATCCCTCGGGCGCCGTCGCCGCGCTGATGGCTGGCGGCTACACCCCCGGTGCCCTTCCCGGTGCGATGAACCCACCGCCCGAGCCGGGCACCCCAGCTGCCGTGGCCGTCGCCACGATGCTCCTGTCGTTCCTCGACCAGATCGAGGCCAACGAACCTGGCGCCGTGAGAAACGCCGACGTCGAGTTCCTTCACGACCTGCGTATCGCCGTGCGCCGCAGCCGATCCGCGCTCAAGCTGGCAGGCACCGTCCTGCCGGCCGGCACCGTCGAGCGGTTCGCCCCCGAGCTGAGGTGGCTCGGCGACGTCACGACACCAGCGCGCGACCTCGACGTCCACTTGCTCGGGTTGCCGGACATGGCCGGACGGCTCGCCGCCTTCGCGTCCGAGGACCTCGACCCCTTCGGCGAGCACCTGGCACCGCACCGCGTCAGCGAACAGCGGGCTCTCGTCCGTGCGCTGACGTCCCGCCGCTACGAGCGTTTCGTGGCCGGCTGGCGGTCCGCACTCCAGGACGTGGTGGCGGCCGGCCCAGACGCCGGGGACGGCGTGAGCGCGACCGCGCTGGCCGCCGTCCGCGTCGCGCGGGCGGACCGGCGAGTCGTCCGGCGCGGATCGCGGATCACGGCCGACTCACCGCCCGAGGATCTGCACACCCTGCGCAAGCGGGCCAAGGAGCTGCGCTACACGCTCGACCTCTTCGCGTTCGTGCTCGACGCCGCGCACGTCAAGGCGTTGATCACCGAGCTGAAGGCCCTGCAAGATGTGCTCGGTGCCTTCCAGGACAGCGAGGTCCAGCGGGACGCGCTGCGCACCTTCGCCACCCAGATGGTGGCGGAGCAGAACACGCGACGCGTCGTCCCTGTGGACACGCTGCTGGCGCTCGGCGAGCTCGCCACGCACCTGGAGAAGGACCAGCGCCGGGCGCGGGAGGCCTTCGACGAGCGCTTCCGGAGATTCGTCCGGCCGTCGGTGCGCCGCCACATCAAGGCGCTGAGCGCGGGGCGCGCCGTCGAAGCCGCACAGGAGACGACGCCGTGAAGGTCCTCGCCACGTACGCGATCAAGGGCGGCGTCGGGAAGACGTCCGCGGCGGTGAACCTCGGACACCTCGCCGCGACGTCCGGCCTGCGCACGCTGCTGTGGGACCTGGACCCCCAGGGCTCGGCGACGTACCTGATGCGCATCCGCCCGCGCGTCAAGGGCGGCGGCAAGGCGCTGGTCACCGGCCGCCGCACGCTTGACAACGCCATCAAAGGCACCGACTACGAGCACCTGGACCTGCTGCCGGCCGACTTCACCTATCGCAGCCTCGACCTGGAGCTGGACGCGCTCAAGAGACCCACTCGGCGACTGCGCCGGCTGTTGGACCCGCTGGCGCGGGAGTACGAGGTCGTCATCCTCGACTGCCCGCCGAGCGTCTCGCTGGCCTCCGAGAGCGTCGTGTACGCGGCCGACCTGCTCGCCGTCCCGCTGATCCCCGCGTCGCTCTCGCTGCGGTCGTTCGACCAGCTTCTCGCCTTCCTCACTGCCCTCGACGAGGGCGGCCACGATGGCGTACGCGTGCGCCGCCCACAGGTTCTGGCCTTCCTGTCGATGGTCGACCGGCGCAAGAAGCTGCACCGAGACCTCACGGCGTCCCTGCCGAGGGAGGTCGCCGACGTCAGCTCGGTGGCCATCCCGGCGCTGTCGGTCGTCGAGCAGATGGCCGAGCGCCGCCAGCCCGTGACGGCGACGGCCCCGCGCGGCGCCGCGGCCAGGGCCTACGGGCGGCTGTGGACCGAGGTGGCCACGCGGCTCGACCTACCCGTGGACGGTCCGGTGAACGGCCGGCTGTGATGCAGCCGTCCCGGTCTGCGGAGCAGCCCGGCCATGTGCCACACGCCTCTGGTCCGGACGACCGACCACGCGGACGCCACGCGGACCAAGTGCCCGATCCTGGCCAGACACGGTGGAATAGCGTGGGCCGTCCTCCACCACACCGGACGGCGGTCGGGGAAGGAGTACACCACCCCGGTCGTCGCGATCACGATTCCGGACGGTTTCATCCTGCCGCTCCCCTACGGCACGGATGTCGACTGGCTGCGCAACCTGCTCGCAGCCGGCAGGGCGACCATCCGAAACGCCGGGGTCCTGTACGAGGTGAGTCGGCCCGAAATCACCGACGCGGACACGGCTCTCGAGCTGGTCACGCCCGACATCGCCCGGTCATGGCGACGATGGCACATCGAGCGCTACGTACGGGTGGCGGCGACGCCGGTCGGTCACCCAGCTGGGCAGCGACCGAGGCGAGCGCTCGCCGAATAGCGACTGTCTCGTAGCTGCGGAATCCGCTTCGACGGGCCCTGGGCAGTGCCTCCGTGCGGGCCCTCTCAGGGTCGGCTCCGGGTGATCCCCGAGTGCGCACGGATCAGCGGCGACATACTGTGTGTGCGCGGTGATGACGACCCAGCGGTGGAGGCACAGATCATGGGGTTCCTGGACAAGGTCAAGCAGAAGGCCGACGAGCACGACCTGCAGGCCAAGACCAGGCAGTTCGCTGAGGCGGCGGAGAAGGCGGCCCAGGACGCCGTCCAGAAGGCCGGCGACCTTGCTCACGACAAGCGCGACACGGTGACCTCCGGCCTGGACAAGGTTGCGGCGAAGATCGACGCGAAGACCGAGGGTAAGTACGCCGACAAGGTCGCCAAGGCCAAGGCGCAGCTCACCAGGGGCGTCGACCGACTGGCCGACCAGCGCCACGACGCCTCGGAAGCCGCACCGGCCACCGAGCCGCCTATGCCCCCGTCGCCGTCGGCCCGCTCGCCGCCGTCGGCCCCGGCCTCCTCGACCCTGCACGAGCCACCGCAGCGGTAGTCACCGGCCGGGCGTCGACGACGAGCGACAGGTCGTCGTCCGCTCGACGACCCCTGCCGCTCTAGACGCCATCGCGGATCTGGAGCGGCGCGTCATCGCCGCAGACGGCGGCCGTCTGAGCTGGAGCGGGGGTGTGCTGCGCGACCGTCTTGGCCACCGGGTCGAGGACCTGCTCTGGTGGGATGGCGAGCGCCTGCTCGGTTTCCTGGGGATCTACGCCTTCGGCGCGCCCAGCGTCGAGCTGACCGGCATGGTCGACCCGGGCGCCCGCCGACGGGGGATCGCCAGCGCGTTGTTGGAGGCTTCCCTGCCGCTGTGCCGGGACCACGGATACTCCCCGACGCTGCTGGTGACCCCGCGAGCCTCGACAGCAGGTCGCGAGCTGGCGCTGGCCCGTGGTGCGGTGATGGAGCATTCCGAGCACGCGCTACAGCTTCGCGGTGCACCGGTCGAGGCGCCGTCCGGCCCGCGGATCACCCTGAGGCCCGCGACCTTCCGTGACATGACGGCCGTTGATGCGCTGCTCGAGGCGGGGTTCGGCTGGCACCGGCCGGAACCGGTCGAGGAGGCGGACGCCGAACGCACTCGACTCGACCACGCCGGCACCTTGATCGTCGAGCTGGACGACGCGGTCGTCGGTACGGAAAGGCTGACCTGGGATCAGGACACCGCCGGCGTCTACGGCTTCGTCGTCCACCCCGACCACCAGGGCCGAGGTATAGGGCGCGAGATCCTCCGTCGCGTCTGCCGACAGGCCCGGGCGGACGGCGCGTCACGCGTCCACCTGGAGGTCACCGTCGACAACGACCGGGCACTCAACCTGTACGCCTCCCTGGGGTTCACCCGCGTGGCCACCGAGGACTACTACGCCCTGCCCACCTGAGTCACCCCCGGGACGGCGCCGACAACACCCCGCGCGTACACACGACAGCGGCCGGAGCGCACGGCCGCGCAACTCGCGGCAGGAGCCGTTGGCCGGAACGCGGCATGTGAGCGCGTCTGTGGCTACAGCGCTGTCCTCAGGTGGATCTCGTCCTCGTCGGTGAGCCCGCTCTGTCGTGGTTGGTCCCGTGTTTCTTCGTAGGCAAGGGTGTGGGCGAGAGTCTGCCGCATCGGCCGAGTAGTGAGTCCGCGGGTCCGCGCGGCCGTGCTACTCATCGTGGCGAAGTACCGCCACTTGGGATCGTCGATCCACAACGGGAGGGACTTCGGGCCCATCCACGGCGAGATGCCCTCCCGCTTCAGCACCGCGGCCGGTACCGGCCGTGCTTGCGCATCGCTGCCAGCCACTCGGCGGGCGATCTCCAGCAGGTCCCCGAGCGTCGTCGTGGGCCCGGTCGCGTTGAAGGTCCCTTCGATCCGCTGGTGCGCGGAGTCGACGATCCAGGCGGCCAGGTCATCGACGTCGATGAGCGCGCAGGGGAAGTCCATGTCCGGTGGGACGAGCACGTCCGGGCCCGTTGGGTGGGCGAAGCGCCATGGGTAGTAGCCGCTGCGTCCGGACCAGTCGCCAGGTCCGGCGATCAGGCCAGGGCGGACGATCGTCGACGTGGTGGACGCCGAGCGCACTGCCTGCTCGCACGCCACTTTCGCTGGCCCGTACCGCGACATGTCCTGCAGCAGGTCACCGACGAGCGGCTCGTTGAGCTGAGCGGTCTCGTCTTGCTCGGACAGGTCGAAGCGGGCGTACACGTTGCCGGAGGACACGAATACCCAGTGGTCCGTCGTGAGGTCACGCACAGCACGACGCACCTGACCGGGCTGGCGGGATACGTCGATCACCGCATCCCACTGCTGATCGCGCACCGGCGTCAACCCGTCCTCATCGTCCCGGTCGGCCGACACGAGACGGACCCCGCCAGCGGCGAGGGCCGAGCCCCGCGCCAGACACGTCACGTCGACCCCACGATCCCGGGCAGCCTCGGCGATGGCACGGCCAAGGAACGCAGTCCCACCGAGCAGGAGAAGGTCCATGCGCCCACCCTGACAGCGAACCGCAGGCCGCTGCGCGTTTCTGCTGTCAGCAGCGTGGCTCGGGCGGCCCAACGCACTGGACCAGGCAGCTGACCCCAGACGGCACGTCAAGCCAGCCGGCCGCACCGTTCACGAGATCCCCCTAGGCGGCCGTCACCGTGGTGGGGGTGCGCTCTGGAACCGTGTCACGTCCTCACGTCGGCCGCGTCGACGGCCAGGTCCCGTCGTACGTCGGGATCGACCCCCTCGAGCAATGACATCTCGACCTCGCCGCCGGGCACGGGTCCACGTGCCCACGACGCGCCCGCCCACCAGGACTGTCGCCCGGAAGATGCCGTTCGTCGTCACAACGTGGCGGCACAGGCCGAGCAGCCATCCCCTGTCGGGCCAACCGTGCGGTACCGGGCGGCCAGCCGTGCGAGCGCCGCGGGCTCGCGAGGACGACGTCAGCCGCTGAGCCGGTCGAGGACCCGTGACAGCCGGGCGGACGCGTCGTCAGCGACGTCCTTCACGTCGATGTTGTCGCTCAGACCGACCATGATCTGCGGGTCGAGAGCCTCGACCACCGTCCCGGCGTCGGTGGCGCGCACGACAACGTTGCAGGGCAGGAGCAAGCCGATGCCGCGGTCGGCCTGCAGCGCTCGGTGGGCGAGGGGTGGGTTGCAGGCGCCGAGAATGACGTAGTCCTCGATGTCCTTGCCCAGCTTGGCGCGCATCGTGGCCCTCATGTCGATCTCGGTGAGGACGCCGAACCCTTCCGCCTGGAGCTCTTCACGGACGCGGTGGACAGTGTCGGCGTACGGTGCGTCAACGGTGACCTTGGTGCCGTAGCTCATGATGTCTCCTCAGCGTGACGTGAGCACAACCCGGCTTGCCATCCAATGAGATCGTCCCATTCTGAACCCGATCCGGGTGACCGTTGACGGCCGCAGAGCGGCGATGAGTGCGTTTGGTGTGGACCATTCAGGTGTTGGTCAGCGAAGGTGTCGGCCGCTGTTGACGTCGATCGTCGCTCCGGTCATGTGTTCACTGATGGGACTCGCGACCACGGCGATCATCTGTGCGATTCGCCTGCTGGTGGCGTACCGCTGTAGGAGCAGGCGCGTGCGTGCGTAGTCATCGGGGAGGTTCGCGACGGTGTCTGCACCCATCGGGGTCATCGTGATGCCGGGGGCGACGCAGTTGACGCGCACGTTCGGAGCAAGGGCGCGGGCCAGTGACCGAGTGAGGTTGACCAACCCGGCCTTCGCGGCCGCGTAGTGCATATGGTGCGGGGCTCCGGTCTGCGCAGCGACACTGGCCACCGTGACGACGCTCCCGCCCGATCGCATCGCGGGCGTCATCGCCTGCAGGGCGAAGAAGGCGCCGGTGAGGTTGGCGTTCAAGACCGCGGCCCATTCCGCTGCGGTGATCTGGTCGTAGGGCGTCACGACGTTGTAGCCGGCACAGAGGATGAGGATGTCGAGCCCGCCCAGCTCCGAGACCAACGCGTGAGCGTCCCGCGCCGCTGACTCGGAAGTGCTCAGGTCCAGTGGCGCCACCCATGCCCGTCCGCCGTGTCCTCGTACGGCGGCGGCCGCCTCCGCGGCTCCCGTGAGAGAACTCCGGTAGGTCACCGCCACGTCGCAGCCCTCCTCGGCAAGGACGCCTGCCACGTCCGCACCGATACCGCTCGAGCCGCCCACCACCACAGACGTGAGCCCTTGCAGTTCGAGATCCACTCCGCCACCTCCCCCATCAGCATCGGGCATGGCCGGACAGCCAGCGGACGCCGTGGCCTGGCTCCAGCGTCTCAACCATGGTCAGCACCGTGTCGGACGCTCCTCGTTCACCGTTCGGTACCCGACGGCCGCCTGGCGGACGGCGTCCCGGACCGCGTGCCGGCCTCGGGCGGGTCGGCACGGTCCGGGTACCAGCCCGCATTGGCCACCACGGCCGCGATCGGGGGGATGAGCATCGCCACCACGCTCATGACCTCCGCTGCGGTCACCGACACGGCGCGTACCACCGTCCAGGCCAGTGCGATCAGAGCCAGGCAGGTGCCCATGAGCGCGAGGTAGCGGCGCATCCGTTGCCGCTCGCTGAGTGGGTCGCGGGTGGGTACCGCGCCATACCCGGCTGCGTCGTGGGTCTCGATCGGGCGGTAGGCGGGAATGCCGCGCCCAGGCTGGAAGTGCGGGCCCTGCCGGATACGCCGGCCCACGACGGCACAGTTGACCAGGGCCAGAACGGCGACCGCCGCCAGCGCCAGCGCCACCGCGGGCCGGCCGTGCGCTGCGAACTCGATCGCCGTCACCGTGCAGAACAGCGCCGCCCCGCTCGCGAGGACCAACCGCATCCGCAGCGGGCTGCGGGCGTGGTCGGGTTCGTCGCCGGATCGCACGATCGCCTCCCGGACGCTTCGGCCCGCCGGAACACCTCCAGCATGACCGATATCCGCCGGATGCGCGGTCTCGGAGAGATCGCGGCCGTTATGGCCGCTGCGCGGCTGCGAGTGAGTACGCCGCGCGGTTCGCAAGTCCCGCGCACGGCGCCAGGAGCGGGTGTGCGCCGCTGACCAGACTCCACCGAGCATCGTCGCCCCTTCTGGAGAACTACCTGCCGGGTCGGTTCCTGGCACGCGTAGGTGTCACTCGGCTGGGGAGTCCCACCAGCGAAGGACCCGCAGGGCGCGGACGGTGGTCCACCGGCTCGCTCCAGCGGGCTCGAGCCGGAACCAGTGCCGACCCGAGTAGGGGGAGTACGTCGACCAGCGACCGTCTCTGTGGCGCTTGGACGTCACGACGTGGATGGCGTCGTTGAGGCGTGCGTCCCGCGAATGGTCGACGTCGGCGAAGTACTCCAGGCCGCGCAGCACGTCGAAGTGCCATTCCGGGAACGCGGGGAACCGCATGCTCGCGGTGATCGCCACCTCGCCGGTCCGGTGCGACTGGTAGAGGCAATGGCGCAGGAAGAACCCGCGGCCACGGTCCTGCGCATCGGCCACGGGCAGGCAGCCGCCGCCGAGGCGGTAGGCCTCCAGCGCCTCCAGCGCCTGGATGCTGGTGTGGAACGAGCTGTGCTGGGCGCGGTCGGTGCGGGTCACGCAGTTCCAGCCACCGTCGTCGTGCTGCTGGTCGAGCAGGTCGGCGACGACGCCGTCGAGCCGCTCGGCGGGATACCCGAAGGCCGACGTCAACCGGACGAGCATCGACTCGATGCACGCCTCCGGGACCCGCCAACGGCCCTGCCAGTGCCAGAGCCGGTCGAGGGCGCGCAGCGCCGCGGGGTGCTCGCCAGGCAGCCCGAGCCACGTCAGGTGGAGCAGCGTGTAGGTGGTCGAGATCCACTTGGGCGAGTACATCCCGCCGCCCCAACTGCCGTCCGGGGCCTGCTCGGCCAGGAGCCGAGCCCCCCATCCCGTCGTCGCCACGCACTGCCGCTCCGCGTCCACGTCGTGACGGGCCGCCTCGGTCAGGTAGGCGAGAACGCGCCAGCGGACCGCAGGGTCGCCCTCGAGCAGCCACCGGACGACAGGCGGATCCACGTCGACGGACACAGGGCAATGATGCTCCACGCCGTGGAGACGGAGCCCAGGCACCTCGGGCCGATCGGTCCTTCCCAGGCGTGGATGTTCTCGGGCATATCGGGCGCACGCCAGGTAATGGACGCCATCGTCGGTGGTCCGGGGCGGCATGATGGTGCGCTCCGGGCAGCGGCGGATGAGGATGCTCGCCGTTGCGAGATCGGAACTCGCCGGCGCCGCGGCGCCCGGGCTACAGAGGGGAGAACCCCTTGGTCCCGGCCGGGATTCGGCGGTGACCTGCCGCCCCGAAGTCGACCACTACGTCGATCTCCGTCACCTGCACGACGCGGCCCATGCCCCAGCTGTCCAAGGTGACGCGGTCACCCACCTTGAAGTCTGCGGTCGAGGGCAGGACCACCTCCGTGCGGACGAAAGGGCTGGTGGACAGGACCCGTCCTCGGGCCGGGGGGCGACTCACCATAGGACCAGTGTGAGGCCTGTGCTCCGCGCCAGCACCATCTTCCACACACTGGACCGGGGGTATGGAGGTGAACGTGGCCGCCGCCGCGTCAGCGCGACCTCCGACCATGCTCACCGCGGCATCCCGTGCGTCGACACGGACGGCAGTTGGGGCAAGACCGCTCGCTCGTTTGGCGCCCGGCAACATCGCGCACACGGAAGGCCGTCGGTGCCACGAGTCGCGCAGGTCGGATCGGGTGCGTCGGGGGGTTGCTACCCGCGAGGATGGGTCCATGGCACCGACCGGCGCGGCGAGCGTGTCCTATGACGTGTTACTCCACGTGGGCAGGGCCCTCTTCCCCGGGATCCGCATAGGGCGGCCCGGGCGTGCTCGCAGCTATTGGGTGACGATCGCCGCGATGCGCGCATTGCGGGCCCGCTGGAAGGTCGACATCGAGGGCGTCGAGAAGGTCTCGCGGGGAGCGGCGATCCTGATCGGCAACCATGTGTCGGCCGCTGATCCGTTGGTGGTGGTGATGAGCACGTGGTGGCGGGTGACCGCCTTCACCAAGCTCGAATGGTTCCAGGGGCGCGGCGCGTTGTTCTTCCGCCTGATGGGTCAGATCCCGTTGCGTCGCGGAGACCAAGCGGTCACTGACTGGGCGATCGACATGGCATCGTCAGCACTCGAGCACGGTGGGAAGATCGGGCTCTACCCGGAGGGCACCCGGTCCCCGGATCCCACCACGCTTCACCGGCTGCACCCGCGCGTGCTGATTCCGGTGTTGCGCGCCAATCCGGATGTGCCGGCCTACGCGGTCACCACGGCATACACGCACCGACGGCTGCGACGGACGCGCGTGCAGGTGCGTATCTCGTCGCGGCTGCCGCTCGACCCGTCCACCATGACACCCGAATCGATCATTGCCGTCGTACGTGACGCCCTGCTCGGACTCGGCGGCCAAACCTACGTGGACGTGTCCGCACGCGAGGCCAAGGAGAAGCGCGCCAGGTCGCTCCCCGAGTAGGCGTCGCCAGAAACCTGGACGGCGGCGCCCGGCCGACAACGTCTGGCATCACGGCGCGAGCATTCAGCTCGACCAGAGCGGGCGAGCGCGATCGACGGCACGAACGACGTTGAGCCTCTCGGCCAGCTCGTGGGTCTCGCGCCGACCGGTCATCGTCTGCTGCAGGCACCGGGTGCGGCACAGCGGTCCATTCTGTGCTCGGCAGAGAGTGGAGTCGGTAGAGTCGCAACACCCTGGGCACACGCGGAGGGAACGCGATGACGTCGCCTACAACCGGCCACGCCGTTCTCGTAACGGCCGACAGTGCGGCCTATGCGTCTGTGAGGCAGCGTCCGGTGTCCAGGGCGCAGCGCTACGCGATGGGCAAGGCGATGCGCAGCGATGTGCCCCGGGCCACCCTGGGTGAGTGGCGTGCGTGGCCGGGCCGACCCGACCCGATCACGTTGATCCACGAGTCGCACCTGGGCCGGCGTGCGGAGCTCATTCCGATCCGGGTCGCCCGGATGGTCACGAGCCCGTACGGGTTTCTGCGCGGCACCGCTATCGTGATGATCGACGACGTCTCCCGCCTGCCGGCCACCGGGATCATGCCAGTCATCTGCGGCGACGCGCATCTGGGCAACTTCGGGTTCTATGCCTCGCCCGAGGGAGAGCTGGTCATCGACCTCAACGACTTCGACGAGGCGCACCCCGGCTGCTGGGAGTGGGACCTGCGCCGGCTCGTCGCGAGCATCCACGTCGCGGGCCGCGAGAACGGCGCGACCGAGGACCAGTGCGCCGACGCCGTCCGGGCTTGTGTGGCCACCTACCGGGCCGAGGTGCGCTTCCTCGCCGAGCAGCCGCTGATGATGCGCTCCTACAACCGTCTCGATGTCTTACGCCTGCACGAGACGGCCACTGAGAAGTCCCTGCGCCAGGAGATCAAGCGCTCCGCCGATCGAGCTCGCAAGCGCACCAGCGACCGCGCGCTGCCCAAGCTCACCGAGGAACGGGGCGGCGAACGCCGGATCATCGAGGACCCGCCGGTGGTCACCAGAGTGGTGGATGAGCATGAGTACGAGGCCATCGCGTTCGCCCTTGACGAGTACCTGGAGACGCTTGCCCCGCACTGGCGGCGGGTCGTCGGCGGGTACACCGTGGTCGACATCGCCCACAAGGTCGTCGGGGTCGGCAGTGTCGGACTGCGCGCGTACGTCGTGCTCCTGGAGGGGAGCACGCCGGACGACGTGCTGTTCCTCCAGATGAAGCAGGCCCGGCGGTCGGTGATCGCCCGCTACGTGCACGGCGACTCGGCGTGGCATGCCCACCAGGGCCAGCGTGTTGTCGAGTACCAGCAAGCACTCCAGACGGTGAGCGACCCGCTGCTGGGCTGGGCGAACGTGGCCGGTCACAGTTTCTACGTGCGCCAGTTCCGCAACAGCAAGGGCACGGTTCCCCTCGACGGGCTGGATGCCGCCGCGCTATGCGACTACGCCGGCATCGTCGGGCACCTGCTGGCGAAGGGTCACGCCCGCACCAGCGGCGCCTCGATGATCGCCGGGTACGTCGGCCGCGGCGACCGGGTCGACATCGCGCTCGCTCGGTTCGCACGGCTCTACGCCGACCAGACCGAGGCCGACCACACCGCTCTGATCACCGCTGTCAAGCGCGGGCAGCTTCCGGTGAGCGAGGGCGCGCTGGACGCGACGGGATCTGCGTTCCGGCCCTGAACGCACGCCACGCCGTGCGTCGTGAGCGCCTTGCCGTGCCCACTGGATCGCGGCTGGTGGGGGATGCCGACGAACCGGGCCGCTGCGCCGGCAGCAGCAATCGGATGCACGCTCTGCGGCGAAGTCGGGCGAGCGTCGTCGCCCTCATATCGGCTGGTATTGCCTGAGACCCAGTCGCCCGCGCCGGTGGGGACCATTGCCGCTGCCTGTCTGGGCGGTCTCGCGGGAGAACCGGGAGGAGGGGTGGTTTCAATGACTGCCGGGGCGAAAGCGGAACGGGAAGGCCGGGAGTGGACCGCGTCGGTCAACGGCACCGGACTGCGGGTGGTGGAGGCCGGTGTCGGGGCAGCGGTCGTGTTCTCGCCGGCGTTGTTCACGAACAGTGGCTTGTTCGAGACGCCGGTTGTCGTCCTGAGCGATGACTACCGGTGCATCAGCTACGACCACCGCGGTCAGGGCGACAGCGGCTTCGGGGCTCCGCAGCCGTCGCGGAAGCTGATGGGGGTCGAGGGGCTCTACGACGACGCGGTCGCGCTGCTCGACGAGCTGGGCGTCGACAGTTGCCACTGGGTTGGGGGCGTCGATCGGCGGGTTCGTCGGGATACGTCTGGCCGCTCGCCACCCCGATCGTGTCCGCTCGTTGGTCCTGATCGGCGTGGCGATGCGACCGCTGTCCCGCCCGGAGATGCTGCAGATCGACCTGATGTCCGTGGCTGTGCGCGCCAGCCGTCCGCTGGGGCCGGTCGGCGCCGCGGTACGGCGGCGGATGGCCGGGCAGGTCATGCGTAGCATGTTCGGGCCGACTTATTGTCTGACCCGGCACGCGAAGAAGTCCGGGAGACATGGCGGCAGCGGTTCCTCGCGCAGCTGGTGCCGGAGGGTGTGCCGATGGTTCGCGAAGTGTTCGGCCATCCGGGGAACCCACCCGAGCTGCTTGCCCGGGTTCAGGCGCGCACATTGATCATCGTCGGTGATGAGGAGTACGGGGGCGACGCTGAGGCTCGAAAGGCGCAGCAGGCCATCCCGGGCGCCCGCCTGGTGACGATCCCGGGTGCCGGGCACATGGTCATGGACGACGTCGACGCCCTCACCGTCCCGGACGACCTCGCCGAGGCCTTGGCCGCGCACCCGCCCGCGACGGACAACTTCGCGGCGTTCCCGAACTCCACCCAGCGGTGGACGCCGTGCTGGGTCAAGATCACCAAAACACCCCGAACCCGCCACCGACGCATTCGGCGGGCGCCGACCCCGGCGGCACACAACGAACGCGTCCCCCGGAGTTGACGCGGCAAGGCAAGTAGGATCGCATGGTCAGCACCAGGCATGGCGTCGCTGGCATCGTCGTCCGCGGCACGCTACGTTGACGGCTTCGAGGTCGGCCTGGCTCCAGGCGAAGCGGCCGGCGGACCGGTACCCTACACCGACGTCGAGGATCTCGACGCGGCCCGCGCGACCCTTGTCGCAGCGGGTGCAACCGAGCGCAGCGCCCCGCGTCACGTCGCACCCGAAGTGTGTGTGTGTGCGTGCGTGCTCGCTGACGCCGACGGCAACCCGATCGAGCTGCGCGGCCGGTAGCCATCGGCGTGTCCGGGCCGCAGCCGTGAGGGCGGTCGTCCCTTCACGGGCGACCGGCCGACAGCGGGCCCACCGTCGGTGACGGCCCATGTGCCGATGGCTTCCATGATGGTGGGGACGGCCAACTGACTCGGCACCCAGTGACTGCCTTCGAAGGTGGCGAACGGCACGTCGTAGTCGGCGTCGGCGTCGGCGTCGGCGCTCAAGCGAAGCACGACAGGCTCATCGCCAAGCCCAGCAGCCTGTCGTTCGAGCAGGCCGCGGTCCTGACCGTGTCGGGCCTGACCGCGCTGCCGGCCATCAGGGACGTGGGCCGGGTCAGCACCAGCCAGTCCGTGCTCATCAAGGCGGGTCCGGTGAGCCCTGGGTCGGCCCGCTGCCACGGATGGGCCGGGCGGCCATCGCCTCACCAACCCTGGCCGGGTGAAAGGGCGCGACCCGCGGCGGATGAGTGCGTTGGTTGGCCGTGGCGACGGGCTGGGTGCGACGGGCCATCACGCTCTATGTTCGGCGAGTTTGGATGCGGCATCGGCGTCTCTGGCGAGTCGTTTCAGCACGTAGAGAGCCTCTTTCTTGGTGTCTGCGGCCTTGGGGTCGGCGTCCTGCGGACCGCCCTTGGCGAGCTCTTCGTCGACGAGCACGACGAGAGCGTCAAGGATGCGGTTGAGCTGGCTACCGTAGCTCCCCACCGTGTCGAGGACGGCTTTCTCGGTGTCGGCGTCCCCGACATTGCAGCCGAAGTTGAAGGTCGGACGGAAGAAGCCGCTCCAGTCGGTCCACGGGAAGTACGTGAATGTGTAGTCGCGTAGTTGGTTGAGCGCTGCCGGGATCGTCACCGAAGCCATGGGTCCCCTCCGAGGCGGTAGGTCATGCTTCAGTCGAAGCCCGTCTGGCGAGGACGGCCACCTCCGAAGGTCCCTCCCGTCCGATGCCGCGCCTGCCGCGCCAGAATCGCGCGACATGCCACGCTGGTGTAGCCGCCGACACCTGTGCGACAAGGGGCGAGATAGATGCTGGAGACGGTCGCGACCTACCTCGTGGTCACCTTCGTGCTCGGCCTGTTGGCGATCACGCTGCGACTGCCGCCGCTGGTGGGCTTCCTCGCCGCCGGCTTCGTCCTCGCCGGGCTGGGTGTCGAACACCTCCCCCAGATCGACACCCTCGCGGACCTCGGCGTAACGCTGCTGCTCTTCGGCATCGGCCTTAAGCTGGATATCCACAGTCTGCTTAAACGTGAGGTGTGGCTCACAGCGTCGGTCCACGTCCTCGGCAGCGTAGTGCTCGGCGTCGCCGCCCTGGCCGCACTCGGGGCCGTCGGCTTCGGGATCCTCTCAGGGCCGAGTATCGGCACCCTCGCGCTCATCGCCTTCGCACTCGCGTTCTCCAGCACCGTCTTCGTGCTGAAGATCCTTGAGCAGCGTGGTCACTCGCACGCCTTCTACGGGCGGGTCGCGATCGGCATCCTGATCATCCAGGACATCGTCGCCGTCATCTTCCTCACCGCCAGCGGCGGCAAGCTCCCGAGCCCGTGGGCCCTCGCGCTAATGCTGCTCTGGCCGGCCTCGAAGATCTTCCGGATTGCGTGGAGCCGGATCGGACACGGCGAGATGCAGTCGCTCTTCGGCATTGTGATGGCCCTCGTTCCGGGCTATCTGCTCTTCGACGCGGTCGGACTCAAGGGCGATCTGGGGGCCCTCATAGTGGGCATGCTGCTGGCCTCGCACAAGGCCGCGTCCGAGCTGTCGCGCTCACTGTTCCACGTCAAGGAGCTGCTGCTCGTCGGGTTCTTCGTCTCCATCGGCCTCACCGGCATCCCGGACACGGAGGCGATCCTGCTCGCGGTCGTCCTCGCCCTGCTGCTGCCCCTGAAAGCCGCCGGGTATGCCGCGATCTTCGCCCTGCAGCAGCTGCGCCACCGCACCTCGCTCTTGGCGTCGGCAGCCCTGATGAACTACTCGGAGTTCGGCCTGATCGTCATCGCCGTAGGCGCCGACAGCGGCCTCATCGGCGAGGAATGGCTGGTGCTCCTGTCATTGGCAGTGGCGATCAGCTTCGTCGTGGCTGCCATCGTCAACGGCCCGGGCCAGCGGCTCATCGAGCAGTTGACGCTGCGCGCGCCCAAGCAGAACCCCGACAACCTCCACCGCGAGGACCGACCCGGCGACGCCAAGGGGGCGCAGGCCATCGTCTTCGGGATGGGGCGCGTGGGACTCGCAGCCTACGAGCGGCTGCACAACGGGTACAGCCTTGACGTGGTCGGTGTCGACAGCGACGGGACACGGGTGAACAAGCTGACCGATGAGGGGCTGGCGGTCGTCGAGGGAGACGCGAGTGACGCAGAGCTCTGGACGCGGCTGCGCGGCAAGGACAACATCCGGATCGCCATCATCGCGATGCCCCGGCACGGGGCGAACATCTCCGCCGTTCACACCCTGCGGAACAGCGGCTTCGAGGGCACGATCGCGGCGGTGGCCCGCTACGACGACGAGGTCCGCCAGGCCCACACATACGGAGCCGACACCGCATTCAACGTGTATGCCGGTGCCGGCCTCGAGCTCGCCGACCAGGTAACCCGTCTCGTCGACGGCATCGAGGAGAACCCGCGACCGACTCCCGAAGACCCCGACGGCCCGTTCCTCGACGGACCTTCCGCTCAAGCCGAGCGCTGAGCCACGTCGCGTGTCACCGCGGCTGGCGCTCGAACCGCTCGTTCGAAACCCGAACCCAATCAGGCCAGGGCCGCCTCTCCGTGGCGCGTGAGCGAGCACCGGAGGTGACCCAGCCGGGAGCGGTCGTCCTCGTAGTCAGCCGCACCGATCCCGTACCCTGTCGCCTCCCCCCACGGCAACCACACCCGGTCCCACTCCAGACCGAGCCCCGTACCCCCAACGGATGGCGATGCCCAGCCTGCCTGGTGTGATCTCGGCAGAGTCAGTCGACGTCTGCGAGGCGGGCGACGTCGACCACCCGGATGTTGCGGTAGGACACCTCGATCATGCCTGCGGCGGCAAGCTCGCGCAGCACCTTGTTCACACTGGGTCGCTGGGCGCCGAGCATGGCAGCGAGGGTTGCCTGCGAAAGGGTGATGCGCCCCGTGGCGTCTGCCTCGTCCAACAGCAACCGGGCGGTCTGCGCCGTCAGCGACCCGCCGAGGAGTCCGACCACCCTGTTCTGGCTGTTTACGGGCCGGGTGGCCACGCTGGTCAACCATCGTCGGGCCAGCTGCCCTGGCTGGCCAGCAGCCTCTCGAACGCCTCGGGTGACAAATACAGGCATTGGACCGCATCCAGGCTCTCGCGGCATACGGCGGAGGCATCTTCAGCGGCATCGGGATGTCGCCGTCCACATCGCCTTCACGAAGCACAGCCAACACCGCGCGCTTTCGCCCCGATCCCAGGGAAAGCTCAACATGCCCGGACTGGATCAACCACACCCCAGCCGGTCCGGTGCCCGCGCCGAACAGGAGCGCTCCGGCTGCCAGAGTGCGCGATTGCAGGGTGGTGGCGAGGGCTTGCTGGTCTGCGGGTCCCAAGGGGACGGTCTCGCCACGGCCGACGCAGCGGGCGACCCAGGCAGCGCTTCGCACGGCGGCCGGGTCGGGCCCGCGTCTGAGGACCAACTGGGTGACCATACTGACACTTCACGGATCTTCCTTCCCCGGTCGCGGTAACCCACAGGAGATCGCGCCGCAGGTGACGGCGCACCAAGATGCCGAACGGGGAGCTGGAACCATAACCGAAGTCGGACGCCGCCGCGCGCGACCTCCTCGACCAGCGCCGTCCGGCAGGGTCGTACCGCGCCGTGACGCGGCTGACGTTCAGTGACCCGACGTCGGTGCGGTCGGCCTCACCCGGGCACAGGCGAGCGGCCCGCTGTGTGGAGCTCGACCACGACCCACCAGGCGTCGCACGACCTTCCGCGCATCATCGCGGTCGGAGCCGTCGGCGGCGCGATCGCCGGAATGCTGATGACGATGATCGAGATGGCGTACGGCGCCTTCGCGAACGGCCACACGCCGTGGGATGCCCCCATGGCGATCTGGGCCTTCGTGGCCGGCAGCGATCAGTTCGGCGCACCGTCCGATCACCTCGGTGCCATCGTCCTGGGCATGGGCGGCCACCTGGCCAACTCGATGGTGCTCGGCGTCGCCTTCACCGTCGTGGCCGCGGTTCTGGTCAAGAAGCAGGGCGTGATGGCGCCTGTCGCGCTGGGCACCATGTTCGGCGTGGCGGTGTGGGTCGTCATGCGCCACGTCGTGCTCCCGCTGAACGACGGCACCGCGGACCTGTTCACCGGCGCAGCGGTCTCGCCGCAGTGGGTGTGGTACCTCGCCCACGCCGCCTTCGGCATGATCCTCGGCCTGGTCTACGCCCGGCACCACGCAGCTGCGAACTCGGCCCACACGGCCGTATGACCCCTTCGTCACTCCACCAACAATCGGCCCGGCATCGCCGTGCCAGTCAAGGAGATCGTCATGACACAGGCCATCTGGAACGGCACCGTGATCGCCGACAGCGAGACCACCTCGGTGGTCGAGGGAAACCACTACTTCCCCGCCGACTCGGTCCACTGGGGACTGCTTAGGGAGAACGACCGGCAGACGATCTGCCACTGGAAGGGCACCGCGAGCTACTACGACATCGTCGTAGACGGGAAGACCAACCGCGGCGCCGTCTGGCAGTACCGGAACCCGAGCCCGGCAGCCAGCAACATCAAGGGCCAGGTCGCCTTCGGAGGCGGTGTCCGCGTCAACAGCACGCCGGCGGAACGCGGCGGCGCGGCGACCAGCGCTCCCGGTCTGCTCCGCCGTCTGTTCTCCGGCCGACAGTCCCGATGAGCGTGTCCGACCGGGCAGTGGCGGCGGACGGAGGGCGTCGGATCGAGTTCACCGGGTCCAGCGGTGCCCAGCTGGCCGCCCGCCTGGACCTGCCCGATACGAAACCCCGGGCGTACGCGCTCTTCGCGCGCCAACACGAACTTCACCTCCAACGTCGATGACCTGATCCTTGCCGCCGACTACCTTCGCCACCACCACCAGGCCCCACGATTCTCGTCGGTCACTCACTTGGTGGCGCCGCCGTTCTTGCCGCCGCCGAGCACGTGCCCGAGACCCGCGCGGTCGCCACCATCGGTGCCCCTGCAGGCACCGGCACCGAGCACCTGCTGCACCTGCTCGGCGAGAGCCGAGGGGTGATTGAGGAGGAGGGCGAGGCCAAGGTATGCCTGGCTTCCCGCCCCTTCCGGATCCGCAAGCAGTTCCTCGATGACGTGACAAGCCAGCCCCAGGCCGCGCGGATCCAGCGACTCGGCGCTCCTTTACCGGTGATGCACTCGCCGATCGACGACACGGTCGGGGTCGAGAACGCGCGCGAGATCTTCGAGGCGGCCCGCCACCCGATGTCCTCGTCTCCCTCGACGGCGCCGACCACCTGCTCACCCGCCCCGCCGATGCCCGCTTCGCGGCCTCCGTGCTGGCGGCCTGGGCGAGCAGGTACCTCGGCGACGACGCCGCGCCATCCTTCACGTCCACGAACCCGTCCGCGGTGGAGGCCGAGGAGGGCGTGGTCGTCGTGTCCGAGAACGGCCGCGGACCGTATGGACAGCGCTTCCGGGCCGGGCGGCACGTACTCAGCGCCGATGAGCCGGCGCCGGTCGGGCACGACACCGACCCCACGCCGTACGACCTACTGCTCGCCGGTCTCGGCGCCTGCACCTCGATGACCCTGCGCATGTACGCGTCGCGCAAGCAGTGGCCTCTCGAGCGCGTCACCGTCTCGTTGCGCCACTCCCGAATCCACGCAAGAGACTGTGCGGACTGCGCGACGCAGTCCGGCCAGATCGACCGCGTGAAGCGCACGATCCGGCTGACCGGCAGCCTCGACGACGAACAGCGCCGACGGCTCCTCGCGATCGCAGACCGGTGCCCCGTGCACCGAACCCTGCACTCCGAGGTCAACGTGCGCACCGCCCTGGTCCTGGATGACACTCGCCCCGAGGTGGCCGACGACCACACGATTGCGGCGCCAGCATGAGCTCGCTCCCGATCGGCGATCACGCTCTGCCCTCGGACCGGCACTCCGCCGGGCTGGTGTCCTCCGGCGGCTCGGTCGACTGGCTATGCATGCCTCGTTTCGACAGCCCCTCGATCTTCGCTGCGATTCTCGACGATGAGGCTGGGCACTGGTCGATCCGACCGCACGGCGACTTCGACGTCGAGCGCAGGTGCGTCGCCGCCAGCATGGCGCTGCTCACCACCTTCCACACCTCGCAGGGCACCCTGGAGCAGCGGGACGCCCTCGCGCTCGGCGGCGTCCGCGATCCCCACGCCCTCGGCGAGCACGCCCCGCACTTGCTCGCCCGGACCGTGGCCTGCACCCGAGGCCACGTGGGGATGAGGATGTCGTTCACGCCACGTCCGGGATACGGCCTCATCGCGCCAATGACGACCCCGGTGGACGGCGCGGCCTCGTCGCCATGTCCACGCCCGCAACCTCGCCGCGAACCCGGCGTGCTCGCTGAACCTCGAGAACGGCACCGAGGCCGTCATCGTCGAGGGCGAGTCGCACCCGACCCGCGCGGACGCCGACGCCCTCGGAGACCGACTCGCCGAGGCGTACTCGAAGTACCACAAGCTTGGCTACAGCCCAGGCCTGGACAGCTGGTCGGACGAGCACGGCGCCGGGCTACGGGTGCTCATCCCCAAGCGGGCTCTCGCGTGGTTCAGCTTCCCCGCAGACGCGACCCGGTTCACCTTCGCCGAGTGACGGCGCGTGTCGATGCCGCGAGGTGATGCGCCGTGTCCCCGCGGGACACCTTCCGTCCGGCGCCGAACAGCTGAACCGGCCCGGCCAGCCACTTCCCGCGTCCTCCGCGCGGCAGACCGGAGTTCCGCAGATGGTGGGCACACGATGTGGCTGAAACGTGGGTTGACCTGGGCAGACGTCGAGAACGCTCGGAAGGGTCGTGTTACTACGGGCGCCGGCTGGTGAGCGGTTCGCCCGGTTGCGCGGGCCGGTCAGTGATCGGCGGCGGGGGTGAAGTCGAAGAACCTGGGGGGTTCGGCCAGGTCCAGGGCGGTCAGGATGGCGCGGTGGCCGGGGGTGGCCTGGGAGCGTTGGGCGACGGTGCCGCTGGGGGTGGTCAGGGTGACCAGGTGCATCCGGTCGAGTTCGTGGCGCAGGGTCCGCCAGGTCTGGTCGGTGGTGTTCTCGGCGACCCGGGTGAGCAGCAGCGCGAGCCAGCAGAGCTGGATGTGGCCGCGGATGCGGTCTTCGCGGCGGTGGTGCACCGGCCGCAGGCCGAGCGAGCTCTTCATGTCGCGCCAGCCGGCTTCGACGGCGAGGAGCTGCTTGTAAGCCGCGGCCAGGTCCTCAGGTGTCAGGGTGGCATCGGAGGTGCGGAGCAGCCACTTGCCGTCCAGGTGCGCCTCGCGTTTCGCCGCGGCGGCATCGACCCGCAGGAGCCCGGTGGGGGTGCGGCGCAGGTAGCGGCGCAGCCCCGGCTTGGCCTTCAACGCTCCGACGAGCTCGTCGCGGCGGCGGGCGGTCCAGGTGTCGGAGCCGTCGATCAGCTCGGTCAGGTGGCCGATCAGGTTCGCACGGACTTGGGCGTCACGCTCGGCTTGTTCGGGGTTGTGGCAGACCACGAACCGTTGCGTCCGGGCGCCGTCGTCGCCGTCGCCGTCCCCGCCGGGGGCGACGGCCACGTCCTTGACCCGTAGGTTCCCGGCGACGGTGCGGTAGCGGCCGGGACGGGCCAGCGCGGCGGCGGCCTCGGTGTTGGTGTGGCGCAGCTTCTCGGCGTGGATGTAGTGCCCGCCACCCCTGGTGAGGTAGGCCCGGTTCGCCGCCGAGGCGAACCCGCGGTCGGCGACCCACACCATCCGGTGCAGGTTCCACCCGGCCAGGTCGTCCTTGACCCGCCGGATGATCGCGGTGTCTTGCTCGTTGCCGGGGAACGTCCAGCAGCGGATCGGGATCCCGTCGCGGGTGACGGCCATCGCGATCACCACCTGCGGCAGATCACCGCGGTGGTCCTTGGAATGCCCGAACCGGCGCGTCGCCGACTCGACCGGGCTGGAGGTCTCGTCGTCTTCGCCGTCCTCGGCCAGGTCGAGAGGTCGTCGGGGACGTCGACCTGCCAGTACGTGGACGTGGAGTCCACGAAAACGATGTCCAGATCAAGGTTTAACAGCGTCGCGACCGCGGCGAACACCTCGCCGGCGATCTCGTCCAACGCATCGAGCAGGAAGTCCATCGCCCGGTACGCCGCATCGTCGCTGAAGGTCGCGAGGTGCTCGATGAACACCCGCTGGGCGACCCACGTCGTGCACGCCAGCTTGCTGCCCGGCTCCAGGGCCCGTTGGGCGACCAGAGCGAAGATCACCCGCTCGGCGACGTCCCCGTCGACCCTCCGACCAGCCGCGACCCGGCGGATCGCCGCGCCGATCCCGAGCCGCTCCCATAGCCGGTCCAGCACCCACGCCCCACCCATCCGGCGGGCATCGACCACCTCCACCTCGATCCCGGCCGCGGCCGCGGTGGCGGCCTGCTCAGGGTCCAGGAACCGGGAGATCGACGACACCAGCCGGGCGAGGGCGGCCCGGTCCACCGTGTCCGCCCGGCCGAAGCTGTGGATCACCTTCGCGGTCGGCGCACCCGTATCCGGGTGGCGTTCGTTGTGCGCCAGCTGCAGGTACGACACCGTCGACCCGTCCCGGTTCCGTCGCCGCGTCTCCCGCAGATACACACCTACATCAAACCACCGAACCCGCTGCAGCACAGCACGACACGCCAAAAGTCGTGTGCCTACAGCATTTCGTCCTGCGGGACACCCTCCACGCTCGTGACCTGCAACGATGCCACAGCCGACCCGCTCAAATGCCTACCAGCTGCGGAACTCCGGGCAGAGACCGGACGGGGCTTCGCCGCGTGTCCCCAGCGCGGCCGGAGGCCACACCGTACGCGGCCAGTGAGCGGTAGGGCCGCTGCGCGGCAGATCCGGACGTTCCGTCAGTGAAGGGAGCCGCTACTCCTGCGCCTCGGCTGGGCCCGTCATTCGATCAGGAATCGAGAGGCGTCACGGTCTGGTCAGGCCCAACTCTCGACCTAGCTCGGCAACAGCCTCGTCAACCTATCGACCTCGGCGACGGTGACGGTCAGCTCGGGGTGACGGATAACTCCAAGTGGCTCGAGTCCGCGGACCGGGGTGCGAAATGAAATGAGGACGCCGCTCTTCCCGTTGGTCGCGAACGTCAGGCCCCGATCAGTGATTGCCAGGCGCGCGGGGCCCGCGGTCTTCCAGAACGCGTATGGCCCCGTCACCGCGGCATCGGTGATGTTTGTCAGCGGAGTTGACAGCCGCCACGGACCGAAGTGGACCTCGAGAGCCTGGTCGCCCACGTCGACCCAGGCGGTTTCAGGCGTGATGCCGAATGCGCGGGCTGCTGCCCGATACGACCGCGCGAAAGCAAAACGAAACCGCTCGACGTCGCTCACAAGGCGATACTACGTCGAGGCTCTGCTGGGCAATGATCCACTCCGAGAGCGTCGGTCATGCTCACTATGAGCTTGGCGGCGAACTAGCCCTCGGTTGTTCGCCGGTGGGGCATCGTCGACTGTCAGAGATCCCAGGGCGTGGGTTTGAATCCGCCCGAGTCCCCCAGTCCCCCAAGCCCCCTTGAAGGGCCCCAAGGGTTGCGGTAACGAGGGGGGCCCGGTCGTCCGGCGGGCAGCCGTGCTCCACCCAGACCTGAGAGGCGGCGTCCTGAAAGCCGAGGAAACCCACGACCGCGTAGCGGTACTGACGGCTGCCCTCGCAGTGGAGATGGGCCGTTAACTCCGCTGCGAATCGTGTGCGGTACTCCAGGCGAAGCTGCCGCACGGATTCCGGCTCGGAGGGGCCCGTGAAGAAGGGGTTGGCCCATCCCGCGCCGAACTCCTGCACATGGTCCAGAGACGCTTCGATGGACACCCTCACCCGGTCCCTCGCGGAGGTATTGGGGGGGAGCGCTGCATCGGCATCCTTCTGCCGCGTGGCGAGCCGCTCGAGCTGGGCGCGCACGACCTCCGTGTAGAGGCCGGCCTTCCCGTCGAAATACTTGAAGACCAGGCCAACAGAGGCCCCTGCCGCCGCAGCGATCGCACCCACCGACACCTGGTCGTACGTGGACGTGTGGAACGCTTCTGTCGCGGCCGCCAGGATCGCCTCCCGCCGCACCTGGACGCCTAGTCGTTGCCGGGAGGGCCGTACCTCACGTTGCATGATTGACACTCTCTACTACTTAGTGAGCTACAGTCACTAACTGCGATTGAGCAACACTCACCAGCAGGAGTGGGACATGGGCTGGCCCGACAACGTCATCTGGTGGCACTGCTACCCCCTGCGCTTCGTCGACGCCGAACGCGAAGTCACCCCCACGGTCACCCACCGCCTCGGACACCTCACCAACTGGCTGGACTACATCCTCCAGATGGGAGCCAACGGCCTGCTCATGGGCCCGATCTTCGCTTCGAAGACGCACGGCTACGACACCCTCAACCACTTCCGCATCGACCCGCGCCTGGGCGACGACGGCGACTTCGCCGACCTCATTCAGAAGGCGCACGAGCGCGGCATCCGCGTGCTGCTCGACGGCGTCTTCAACCACGTCTGCCGCGACCACGAGATCGTCCAGAAAGCCCTCGCCGCCGGCGAACACTCCCCTGAGGGCGGTTGGCTGAAGTGGAGCAACGGGTACCCGCTCTGCTTCGAGGGCCACCTTGACCTGGTAGACCTCAACCTCACCAACCCCGCCGTGCAGGACTACGTCGTCAACGTCATGGACCACTGGCTCGCCAATGGTGCAGACGGCTGGCGCCTCGACGCCGCGTACGCCGCCGGACCGGACGCCTGGCGTCCCATCGTCGATCGGGTCAAGGCCGCGCACCCGGGCTGCTGGATCCTCGGCGAGGTACTCCACGGTGACTACTCCGACTTCGTAACCCGCTCGGGCGTAGACTCGGTCACCCAGTACGAGCTGTGGAAAGCCATCTGGAGCTCGCTCAACGACGTGAACCTGTTCGAACTGGAGTGGGCGCTCAAGCGGCACGCGGCGTACTGCGCAACCTTCCGGCCCCAGACCTTCATCGGCAACCATGATGTCACGCGCATAGCAACCCGGCTCACCGACCCCCGCGACGTGCCGATCGCCACCGCACTACTCATGCTGCTACCCGGCGTCCCGTCGATCTATGCCGGCGACGAGCAGGGCCTCACCGGCGCAAAGCTCGACCAGCCCGGCGGCGACGACGCGGTACGCCCACCATTCCCGATCGACCCCAACGAGTTGGCGCCCCTCGGGCGCCCTACCCTCGAGGCTTACCACAAGGTCATCCGCATCCGGCGCCTGCATCCCTGGCTGGGCAAGGCCGTCGCGACGACGTCCGGCACGACCAACGGCACGATCATCATCACCCTCGCCGCGGGCAACCAGCATCTAACGTTGGCCATCAACGCGACCGACCACCCCGTCCAGCTTCCCGGCACCCACGGCCTGCTGACCGTCAACCCGCACGACTGGGCGCTGGGCTGACAAACCACGCCGCCCGACAGGCCACCATTGCGTGAACTCACCGTTCGTGCAGCATGCGCCGCAAACCAGCCGGGCCGGGGACCCGACTCTCCTGGGCCTACTGACCCGGGACGCGCGGTCATCATCACGACCGACGATCACCCCTATCCGCGACGACCGGGCATCGGAATCCCCGATCCGTGCGACGGTGCCGGGGACGAGCTCGCAGTGCAGTCACCGCTGGGCGGGCGGCTCGGGCCCCGGTTCCCGATGGGGGTCGTGGCGTGCGGTGGTGAACGGTGTCGGCGACGCAGCGGCGGCCCGCTCGGCCCGTTGCCTGGCGGCGAAAGCTGAAGAAAACCTCACTGAAGTGGGGGATCTTCTCGTTCAGGATGCGTTCACGTGCCGCGTCGACCTCTCGCAGCCGGCCGGCATCCCGGGCGAGGTCCAGAGTGAAGCGGAGCGCAGTCAGCTCCTCGAGGCGATCGAGGTCCGAGTCCGCCAATCCCTCGTGACCGGCCAGGAGTTCGCGGCGCAGCTGAGGATGCAGTGGCTCGACGTCAACCATGTAGTTGTCCATCAGGTGTGGTCGCGTGGAGTCGATGAGTTCCGGGTGGTAGGAGAACCACGTCGACGGGTAGCCCAGACCATCCCGGCCGGGGTCGGACTTGTAGCTGTTCCGTCGTAGGTGGCGAACGAGGCGGGCACGGCGTCGGCGGTCTTGGCTCGCATCTTCCTGTTCTCCACGAACCCCGGGCGGGTGCCGTCAACGTACAGGTCGATCACCATGCCGTCGGTGAAGTCGGAGCTGGCATTCCGCGAACTCGTGGAGGGCTGTCAGCTCGGTGGATCCGGGCTCAGGGTTCCTGCGCGATACGTGATTCTGCGTATCCCGGCTGCATCAATTGGAACGGCGTACCAAAGTTGGTCGTCCAGTGGGGGTGGGACCGGAACCGGGGGCGTCTGCGTATCCGGGCGGCGCCCGGAGCGCGTCTGTGAGCAGCATGACCAGCGCCTCGAGCTGCACATCGGCTGACGAGGAAAGCTCCTCGTCCGACCCGTCCAGCGCCCTGGCGGCGAGGCCCGCCTTGCTGTCGATGAGTTCGGCTATCCGGGCGTCAAGGGTTTGCGCGGCGATGATGCGCCACGCGGTGACCGGCTCGGTCTGGCCGATGCGGTGGCTGCGGTCGATGGCCTGGGTCTGCTCAGCGTCGGTCCAGGAGAGCTCGGCGAGCACGACGTTAGAGGCGACCTGAAGGTTCAGACCTACGCCGGCTGCCGTCAGGGAGCAGACCGCGATAGCGACGTCGGAGTCGTTCACAAAGCCGTCGATGTTCCTCTGCCGCGTGGCGGACGTCTGGTCGCCACGGATCGACGAGAAGGGCACCCCCTGTCGAGCGAAGGTCCCCTCGGCGGCGTCCATCACGTCGACGTGCTTGGCGAAGAAGACGACCTTGCCGGCGCTGCGGGCGAGCTGCACCGCGTAATCCGCGGCAAGCTCCGCTTTGGCGCGGCCGATGCGTCGCATCATGGTGAACACGTTGTCGCCAGACTGTGGTGTCCTCGCCTGCTTCAGCTCGGACCTGGCCACCCGACGCACGAGCTCGAGGTCGATGCCCTCGACGACGGCCTCGGACGAACGTGCCGCCAGCGCGGTCCGGTACTGCACCGCCATCCGGCGGGCGAGGGCCCGCTCCGACGCCCGGATCGACCGGCCGGCCGCCCCGTCCAACTCGACGTGGAGGTCGGCGATGCGCCGAGCGGGGATGTCGTCGGCGACGTCGACCTTGCGGCGCCGCACGATGCCCAGGTCGATGACGCACTGGCGAGCGACGGCATAGAAGCCGGGGTCGGCGGGCGTCAGACCCGAGTCCTCAAGCGCATCCATCAGGTCGCCCACCGGCTTGCTGTCGTCGATCCACCCGAGGAACTGCCAGATCGCCCGGAAGTCCTCGATGTCGTTGATCAGCGGCGTACCGGTGAGCGCCATGAGCAGCGGCCGCGCGGTGCGGGACCGGATTCGCTCAGATAGCGCGAGCACGTGCTTCGAGCGCTGGGACGTCGTGTTCTTGATGAAGTGCGCCTCGTCGACGACCATGCCGCGGAAGCCGAGGTCCCCCAGCCAGCCCAGATGGCGATCGAGCACGTCGTAGTTCACCACGACGATGTCCGCGAAGCCGTCGACCGTGTCGCCATCGCCCTGGACCACCGTCGCCGGGCGGTGTGGTAGCCAGCGAGCGGCCTCGCGTGCCCAATTGGTTTTGACGACGTTCGGCACGACCACCAGCAAGGGGTAGGCGTCGGCCGCCTCGGCGGCGAGCAGAGACTGGGCCGTCTTGCCCAGACCTGGCTCGTCGGCGAGCAGGAACGCCCGGTGGCCGGCAGCGGCCGCCGCGACCAGCTGCCCCTGGTGCGGCATCAGCTCCTGACCCAGCGCAGTGAACTGCGCCGTCGGCGCCGGGAGCGCCATGCATGCCGGGGCCGTTCCACCAGCGCGCTCGAACGAGCTCAGCAGCGGACCGAGCAGCTCCCAGCTGGCAAGGCGGCGCGCACGGGCCTGGACCGGTCCAGGCGCGGACAAGCCAGGCGCGAGGAAGGGATTAGCCAGCCGGCGGGAGGTCACCGACTGCGGCACGACCTGGCGCTGGGCGGCGAACGTGGGCGGACGCTCGGCCGGCGTCTCCTGGTCGGTCGCCTCCTCGATCCCGGCCGCGTGGAGCAGGTCCCGCTTGAGCGCGCGGGCCCCGTACGAGACGTCAGCGTCCTCTGCCAGCAGCGCCAGCAACCCAGCGTCCCGGACGGCGATCCTGACGAGGATCGCCGCGATGGCGTCCAGGCGCTTGAGTTGCCCGGCTCGATGACTGTCGCCGCCGGCCGAGTCCGCTCGGACGCGGGCGCGTTCCTCCCGCAACAGCAAGGTGGCGGCCTGGAACGTTGTGCGCACGGTCGGCGTCACGCGGCCGCCGTGGACGGCCGTCTCGATCCCCCGGACGGTCTGGGCGAGCACCGAGGCGACGTCGCCGCGGCGGCGGACCGGTCGCTGAGTCCGCGGGGCGCTACGACGAGCACCCCTCCGGCGCTGGCCTGGTCGAGCCACAGACTCCTCCTCTGAATTGCCGGGCACGGTGGCCGCAGCAGCATGCCGCATGATCTGCGAATGAGACGACGAACACGCGCCGCACGCAGGGCTGTGCTCGGACGCCGAAGCGACCTGCGGATCCCCATGGATGGCGTGGGCCTCGGCCAGCATCCCGCAGGCAAACCCCGAGCCGGCAACGGGTGGGCTGCCCATTACGGCAGGCAATGGTACTCGTCGCACGACTGGTTCGGTTCCCGTGCTCGTTCTCATATGACAACGTTCGCCGGGGCCCCTGATTCCCCGGTGCGGGCTGCGGTGGACTTCCTCATCCATAGGCGCGGTGCGCCAGCCGCCGATGATCACAGTGATACGACGCTTTTCCACGATGCACACTGTTGTCTCAGGACAGGTCAGCTTCGCCCGCCTCTCAGGACGTCCCAATCCCAGCCATCGAGGCCACAGTCGCGAGCGAACCCGTTGAGCCTCATGGTGCTAGGAGGAGAACAGCCTCCAGTGCCCTTCGGAGACGACCTCGACGGTGCCGTCGGTCACCTTGATGGCGGTCTGGTCGTCGATCGCGTACGCCGGACCTGCGATGCCGGACGCCCACTTCTGCCTCAGCCATGGTGTTCTCCGGCAGCATCTCGTGATCCACGTGCGGGAAGATCGAGAAGTCAACGACTCCCAGCGTGCTGTCGCCACGGGCCGGCGACTTCCACCCGACAAAGCCCTCACCGATCCTGGGGGTCATCACCAGGCTCCCCCACGCTCCGCCCCTCGAGACCGTCTCGCGCAGTGACGGCATCAGATCCGCCAACCCGGACTGCCGCATCCCGTGGCACAGGTACAGGGCGTCGCCGCCCGACACCAGCAGGACGTCTGTCGCTCGGACCTGGGGAACCCAGCGTTCGGCATCGATTCTGGGCAGCGCGGTGAGCTCCAGCACTCCCAAGGACTTCCACCCCAGCTCGCACAGGGGCTCGACGGATCGTCCGCTGATGAAACGCCACACCCCCGCTCTTAGACCGACCTGCAGATGCCCGTACATCGCGGCGGGGATGCACAGGGCGCTGCAGTCGGCGATCGGTTTGCCCAGGAGGTCGACCAGCGCGTTGTGGATGCTCGTGTTCTTGACGCCCGCGGACGTGAGCAAAAGCCTCAGGCTTGCCTCCTGTACGTAGCGGTCATGACGCTCTCCGCGAGAGCCGGGAGATCGGGTGCCTGGGTACGGCAGACAGGACACCACAGCGAAACTCATCGGGCTACGGACCCCTTAAGCCTGCACACCACATCGGCACGATCGAATGCGCGGACGGCGGCAGCTGAGGATGAGCGAGTCACAACTGTGCGGTCAGTTGACGGCGGCGCCGAACCACTGGGGCAGGTGGTTGAGGAGGTCTTGCTGTTCCTGGCCGACCCAGGCCACGTGGCCGTCCGGTCGCAGTAGCACGGCGGGGGTGTCCAGGTCTGCGCTGTCGTCGATGACGTGGTCGACCCGGTCCGCCCAGCCACCCACCGAGAGCCGGCCGGTCTGGTCGAGGAGCAGTCCGCGGCCGCTGCGCATCAACTCATAGAGACGTCCCTGCTGCAGTTCCACGTCCCGCAGTCGGCGGCCGACGAGCGGATGGTCGTCGCCGAAGTCGTAGCGGATCCCGATCGCGGTGATCTTCTCGATCAGGTACCGGTTGACGTCCTCGAAATCCATCAATGTCGAGACCAGCCGACGCACCGCCTGCGCGCCCGGCTCGAGGGACTGCAACTGCACCTGCGCTCGAGTGAGGTCCAGGACGTCGGCGGCCACCGGGTGCCGCTCGGTGTGGTAGCTGTCCAGCAGCCCGTCCGGTGCCCAGCCGTGGATCTCGGCGGCGAGTTTCCAGCCGAGGTTGAACGCGTCTTGGATGCCGAGGTTGAGCCCCTGCCCGCCGAGCGGGGGGTGGATGTGCGCCGCGTCGCCGGCCAGCAGCACCCGCCCGGTCCGGTAGCGCTCGGCCAGCCGGGTGGCGTCGCCGAACCGGGAGAGCCAGCGGGGTGAGTGCGCGCCGAAGTCGGTTCCGGCGAGCTTGCGCACCTGCTGCTTCAACTCCTCCAGGGTCGGCGCGACCGGGCGGTCCTGCGTCACTCCGTCGGCGGGCGCGACGACGCGGTAGGCCCCGCCTCCCAGGGGCCCGGCGCCGAACCCCTGGTGGGTCTTGCGTACTTCGGTGATCACGGCGTCGATCGTCTCTGGTGGCGCGGTCAGCTGCACCTCACCCAGCAGCCACTCGACCCTGGCGGGCTCACCGGGGAAGCCGATGCCGGCCAGCGTGCGCACCGTGCTGCGGCCGCCGTCGCAGCCGACCAGGTAATGCGAGCCCAGCTGCGTGCCGTCCGCCAGCTCGACCGTCACCCCGTGTTCGTCCTGGCTCAGCCCGACCAGTTCGCAGCCGCGCCGGATCTCGACCCCGAGCCCGGTCGCGTGCTCGGTCAGCAGACGCTCGGTGATGGTCTGCGGGATGCCCAGGACATACGGATGCGCGGTGTCCAGCCGTGCTAGCGGCGGCTTACGGATCCCAGCGAAGCCCCCGACCGGGTACTGCGTGCCGAGCGCAAGGAACTGATCCAGCAGCCCGCGCTGGTCCATCACCTCGACGCTGCGCACGTGCAGGCCGAGCCCACGAACAACCGCCGACGGCTCCGCCTCCTTCTCCACCACGAGCGCCTGCACACCCCGCAGCCGCAACTCGGCGGCCAGCATCACCCCGGTCGGCCCCCCACCGGCAACGATCACGTCAATCACGTGACACCCCCATTCACCAAGGTCGCACGTCGGCCACCTGGTCGACGCCGAGCGCCCACTCCGAAGGCTGTCTCGGCCGACCGGCGATTCGACGTCCTCCAGACACACGTCGACACGAGCCCCGTGCTTTGCAGGTCCCTGATCCCGCAGGTCCCGGCCTCGGCTGAAGATTCTGCTGCCCGACCAGGGTCTTGCCGCAAGCCCCCCGGCGCGCTATACGTTGAGAGAGACAAGGAGTGGGTGACCCCTTGCCCTTGTCGCCCGGTGTGGACCGACGAGCTCCTCAGAAACGGTGACACACCACATGACTGATTTGCAGCGCCACGACCAGTCGCGGGCTCCGGGGCGTGCACCGGTCCACCATTGTCGCCGCCTGGCAGACCTCGCCCTCGGGCCTGATCGGATGCCCCTCGATCGACCAGCCGAACGACCGGTCAGGTCGAGCCCGGCTCGCGGCTCATGGCCTTGACAGTGGCCTCGACGCGCTCCTCGTCACGTCGGCCCGCATGGCTGCGCCCACCTCGGATCCGTAGTCGGCGCGGGGCCTGGTCACGGCCGGGGGTGAGGACCGCGATCGGCGCCTGACCTCGACGGCTCCCGCGACCGGTCAACCGCCTTCCAGCGTGGAGAAGGCGCTGGGGTGACTGCCCGTATGACGCATCATCGTGGACATGGACGCACCGAACTTCCACACGATCATCGAGCCGTTCCGGATCCATTCCGTGGAGCCGATGCGGATGACCACGTTGGAGCACCGGCAGGCCGCCGTGATCCGGGCCGGGTACAACCTGTTCCGGGTGCAGGCCAAGGATGTGTTGATCGACCTGCTCACTGATTCGGGTACCGGCGCGATGAGCCGCGACCAGTGGGCTGCGATGCAGCACGGCGACGAGTCCTACGCCGGCTCGCCGTCGTACTACGTGTTCCGGGACGCCGTGCGCGAGTTGTTCCCCTTCGAGCATGTGATCCCCACTCACCAAGGCCGTGCGGCCGAGCGGATCATCTTCAGCGTCCTCGGGGGACCCGGGAAGGTGGTGCCGAACAACACGCACTTCGACACGACCCGGGCCAATGTCGAGTACACCGGGGCCCAGGCGGTGGACCTGGTGATCGCGGCGGGTCACGACCCTGGGGCGGACCACCCGTTCAAGGGCAACATGGATGTCGAGGCACTGGAGGCACTTCTGCGCGAGCGCGGGCAGGATGTCCCGGTCGTGTTCGTGACGATCACGAACAACAGCGGGGGCGGGCAGCCGGTGTCGCTGGCCAACCTGCACGCGGTCCGCGATGTGTGCCACGCGCACGGCAAGCCGGTGTTCCTGGACGCGTGTCGCTTCGCCGAGAACGCCTGGTTCATCCGCGAGCGAGAGGCGGGGCAGGCGGGACGCGAGGTTGCCGACATCGTCCGCGAGATGGCATCACTGGCCGACGGCATGACGATGAGCGCCAAGAAGGACCCGATGGGCAACATCGGCGGATGGCTGGCCATGAACGACGACGAGCTGGCCCGGAAGTGCCGGAACCTGTTGATCCTCACCGAGGGGTTCCCGACCTACGGCGGGTTGGCCGGACGTGACCTCGAGGCGCTGGCGCAGGGGCTGCGCGAGGTCGTGGACCAGGACTACCTGCGGTACCGGATCCGATCGACCGCCTACCTCGGCGACGCTCTGCAGCGGGCCGGGGTGCCGGTGCTGACCCCCGTCGGCGGGCACGCGGTCTACCTGGACGCCCGGGCCCTGCTCCCGCACATCGCGCCGCTCGAGTACCCCGGCCAGGCGCTCACGGTCGCCTTGTACGAGGCGGGAGGCGTGCGTAGCTGCGAGATCGGCACGGTGATGTTCGGCCGCCGCCCGGACGGTTCGGAGGTTCCAGCCGCTCTCGACCTGGTGAGGCTGGCCATCCCGCGACGGACATACACCCAGAGCCACATGGACTACGTGATCGAGGTCTGCGAGCACGTCGCCCGCACAGCCGAAGACCTGACCGGGTTCCGAATCGTGGACCAGCCTGCCGCCCTGCGTCATTTCTCGGCCACCTTCCAGCCGCTGGGCTGATCGGGTCAGCCGGGCAGGACGTTGATGGGGTGTAGCGGTGCCAGTCCTCCATCACGTCCGCGGTGAGGGCCTCGCCAGCGGCCACCCCGCATACACACCTCCAACATGGACTGGGAGGACTTCGCCGCTGCCGTCGAGGAAGACGGCGTATTCCGCGGCTTCCCCGCGCACGACAGGCACGCATCACTGGCGTCGCCCTGGCAAAGCACTTCCGTGCACGGCGTCGTCCCGCGCCTATCGCGCACGCACGCCACGCGCCCGCAACGGCCACGGTCGCGCGTCCCGCACCAGCGGCATAGTCGCTCGCGTGTCCCGCGCTGACAGCGGCATTAAGTGGGTGATCTTCGATCACCTGCATATCAGGTAGGTCCGGACTGATCCGCACCTCAGCTTGAGCGGCCCGCGCGCTCGAGTCGCTTCGCTTGCGTCGAGCGCCAGACCACTGCCGGCGATCCTCACGTGGGCAAGTTGAGGTCTCCTCGGTCGGCAGTCGCACACCTTGGTCAGCCTTGATTCCCCCGCTTTACCGTGGAGAACGGCGCCGACGAGGGCGGACCGACGGGCGAGGCTTCCTGAGGGTCAGACCGCCACGCCCAACGCCTCCACGTAGGCGTGCAGGTCCGCGGCCCTGATCAGGCGCGTGCCGTCGATACGGACCGACCGAAGAACCCCCTACCTCAGCAACTCGTACACCTTCGAACGACTCACATCGAGCGCCGCAGCCACCTCGGGTACCCCATACACCAGTCTCTCTTCCGCCATGCCCCTCCAGCCTGAGACCAGGCTGCTCCTCACCCCACCTACGGCGCCCCGACGCTGTCGGCGCTCACGCCCACCACCTCGTAGTGACTCCGCGGAGCGGCACCGCGCCTGGGCCGGAGCTGGCGAGGTCTCACAGCAGCCCCCGACGAGGCCGGATGTCTTCCACCGCCGAGCGACCTCGTCCACGCTCGGCCAGGCCTGACTTAGGCTCCCCGGGAGCCGAAAGGGCTGATCCATGATCCTAGATCAGCCCTGTGACCTGCGGTTTCTCTGTCGGGACGGCGAGATTCAAACTCGCGACCCCTTGACCCCAGTAGCGGCGGACCCCAGCGGCGTGCTCGACACCGTTTCCCCAGGCCGGCCTCGATCCTACGTCCCGAGTCAAGGTGTCGAACGCTCAGGACCTTCGACGCCGGTACCAGGCCCGCAGGAGGCCGTGCTCGGAACGAGACCGGGATACTGATGCGAAGCCGGGGCTGATCAACGGGCGCCGCCGAAGCCGAGGAACACCCCGCTGTGCAAGCGGTGAGTTGCATGGCCCATTTCGGGTGGGCCGGCATGGGCATCGGGCTCGCGGCGGCGCCCACAGCCACCGGCGGAGGTGGCGTTCGCACCGGAGTGCTTCCGCCGTGGTTCGCGATCACCCACTCCGCCGGCCCAGGCGCCAGAACGCGATCTTGCTTGGTTACGCGCCAGCAGAGGCCCAGGCGCGTCGCACGATATCGAGGGCGTCAGCGGGGTGGACGGCAATGCGGGTCTGGCCGGCCAGTTGGACCTGCCAGTCCTCGGGAGTGGGTGCGCTGTCGAACATCCACGGGGCGGGCGGACGTCCGGTCGGGCCGAGGCGGGCGAACACGTCGGCGGCCTCGCTGTCCAAGGCTCCGATAACGGCCAGGCCCCACAGGTCGTACAGGTCCCGGCAGGCGTGACGCTCGTGCCAGGCCGCGGTCTTCGACGCGCCGAAGCCCGCGCGGGTCAGCACCCGCAGACTCGTGGGCGGCACGTCGCGGTAGCGGCGCACCAGCAGCCGCTGCTGGGATGGCCATGGCGGGTATCCGGTGGGATCGAGCAACTGAACCCGCACCAGCAGACCGTCGTCCGAGCGCAAAGTCGCCGGACTCGCCCCGGCGACGGTTGACAGCGGCGGCTGCCACGACAGCCGCCCGTACTCGCGTCGCACGCCGTCGGCGAGGGCACGTTCGACGTCCACGGCGACCTCGGCCCGCCGCGACACGGCCATCAGGTCGATGTCTTCCGACAGCCGCCCGTCGGGTAAGTGGGCGTAGGCCAGCGCAGTCCCCCCGAAGAACACGACCCGCTCGGTCAGCCGGCTGGCGAGTGCGGCGAGCAGATGCGCGATCAGGTGGTCCCGACGCACCTGGACGTCGGCCACCCCGAACCGTGCGGCGACCGTCGCCGCCTCGCGACCATCCAACACCTATGCCAGCTCCTGCCCCGCGGCCCACGCGGCGGCCCGCTGGGCCGCCGCACCCAGGCGCTGCTGCCCGGCGATCTGCTGGACCACCCCTGGATCCGCCCGTGCCCACAGCGAACGCACCGCGGCCAGGGTCTCCCCCGGCGCCCCACCCAGCTCGGCACGATGCGCCAGATCCAGCACCGTCTGCTCCACCGTCGTCACCAGCACCGGACCCAAGTCCGCGCCGATCCGCTCGACTTCCAACCTGTCGACGTCGCGCTTAACGAACAGCACGCGCGCCGAACGGTCCAGCAACCGCACCGGGGGGCGCTGCTTCGGCCCCGCCACCACCGCCACGCCCACCGCCCGCGGCAGACCCCCGTGCAGGCGTGCCGCGCTCAACCCCATCAACGCCACCGCTTCCGGACCGTAGTCCGCTGCCCCGATCCCATACCCCGCTGCCTCGACCGAGGGCAGCCACGCCCGGTCGTACGCCGCCGGCGGAACCACCGCGTAGTACCCCCGCGCCAACCGGTGCAACACCCCACGCGCTGCCAACCGCCGGAACTCCTGCCGCGGGAACACGTACACCCCCGCTGCGTCCACCGGCCGCACCACCCCGAACCCCACCCGCGCCAGAGTCGGCGGCAGACCCCGAGCCCGCCCACCGGTGTTCGAGCCCACCCCAACCACGCCGCAGATGGTACTACAGAAGTAGTCTATAGACCTACTATCATCGTAGTAAGCGAGTCGCCTGCGGCCTGAACCCACGGTGACCCACGGAAAGAGCACCCTGCTGCCCCAGTGGCCCTCCCGAACCCCGGCCGCTTCACCTGACGACCAACTTGACTCCGGTCAAGCGACGCAAGAGCCTTCCAGCCTCGCCCTGCCACTTCGTCGAGGCGGTGAGCTGCGCGTTCACCACGCGGGAGGCCCGTTAGCCGGCAGACCGCGTAGAGAAACCGGCCGAGTCAAGGCTCTATGAGCGGCGTTCTCGCCTCGCATGTGCTGCTGCCGGCATCGATGCTCGTGCGCCGGGCGGACGCGGTGGCGGTGATCGGCCAGGCGTTGTTGGCCACGGTGGGTGGGGCAGGTCAGCGCAGCATCGCCGCGGGGCTGGGCCGGCCGGTGAGCACCGTGCGGGGCTGGTTGCGTCGGTTCGGTGTTCGAGCCGAGAGCCTGCGGGTGCTGTTCACGGGGCTGCTCCACGACCTCGATGCGTCCGCGGTGGCGGTGTCGGTGACCGGGTCGGTGGTCGCTGATGCCCTGGAGGTGCTGGGGCTGGCGGCCGCCGCAGCGGCCCGGTTGTTCGGGCCCCGACCGGCCTGGCAGTTCGCCTCCGTCGCCAGTGGAGGCCGATTGCTCGCTCCGGGCTTGGCGGCCAACACGAGTTGACGTCTGGGCAGCGACGCGTGGCGCCGACAGCCTTCGGCCTTGGGAGATCACGACGTGATCACTGAGGAATGGGAGGCCGGATGGCCGGCAGGGCACGACATCACGACGACAGCGGCGGGCGCGGCGACCGGGCCCGGGAGGTCGGGCTGTTCCGGTACGCCCTGATCCGGGAGGCCGCCGACCCGGCGCTGTCGAGGCGAGCGCGTGGTCGCCTGGTCCGCGACCTCGCCGAGCGTGAGCACACCGGCCCGTCCGGGCAGCGGGTCCGGCTCTCGCGGGTCACCCTCGACCGGTGGATCCTGGCGTGGCGCCGCGGCGGGTTCGATGCTCTGCTGCCCTCGACCCGTCACGCCGATCCGAGGACGTCGGCGCAGGTCCTGGAGCTGGCGGCCGCGTTGAAGCGGGAAGTCCCGGCCCGGACGGCGGCGCAGGTCGCCGCGATCCTGCGTGCCGGCGCCGGCCCGGGTGGCACTGCCCCGTCGCCGCGGACGCTGCAGCGGCACTTCGCCCGCCTGGAGCTGAACACCCGCCCCGATGGGTTGCCACCGAGGGCGTTCGGCCGGTTCGAGGCCGCCGCCCCGAACGACCGATGGACCGGTGATGCCCTCCACGGCCCAGTGGTCGCGGGCCGCAAGGCGTTCCTGTTCGCGTTCGTCGATGACCACAGCAGAGCCCTGGTCAGTTACCGGTGGGGCCACAGCGAGGACACCGTCCGTCTCGAAGCGGCGCTACGGGCGGGCCTGGCAGCGCGCGGGATCCCGAAGGTCGTCTACCTCGATAACGGCTCGGCGATGGTCTCGGCTCAGCTGCTGCGGGCCCTGGCCGTGCTCGGCGTCACGCTGACCCACTCCCGGCCCGGCCAGCCCGCCGGCAGGGGCAAGATCGAGCGGCTGTTCCGGACCGTCCGCGAGCAGTTCCTCGTCGAGCTCGCCACCCCGGCAGCCCTTGCGGCGATCACCGACCTGGCCCGGTTGAACGAGCTGTTCGCCGCATGGGTCGAGACCGTCTACCACGCACGGGTCCATTCCGAGACCGGCCAGAAGCCGCTGGAACGGTTCCTGGCCGCCGGCCCACCCGCACTGCCGACCCCGCAGCTGCTGCGCGAGGCGTTCTTGTGGTCCCATACCCGCCGGGTCACCAAGACCGCGACGCTGAGCCTGCACGGCAACACCTACGAAGTCGACGCCGCCCTCGTCGGGCGCCACGTCGAGGTGGTGTTCGACCCGTTCGACCTGACCACCCTGGACGTGCGCTACCAAGGCCGCCCGATGGGGACCGCGGTTCCGCACCGGATCGGCCGTCACGTCCACCCCGACGCCCGTCCCGACCTGGCGCCACCACCGGCCCCGCCGACCGGGATCGACTACCTCGCCCTGGTCGCCGCCCAGCACCGCGCCCAGCTCGCCGCCCGGATCAACTACACCGACCTACCCGCCACCGGCCCCGACCCCGCGGGCGAGGCACTCGACGCCGAGCTGGCCTCCTTCACCGACCTCGGCACGCACCTGCGCACCGAACGGCCCCCGGACCAGATCCCGGACCAGATCCCGGACCAGATCCCGGGCCAGCTCGACTCGACCGACCTCACCGACCTCACCGATCCGGCCGAGGACAACCCCGACCCCAGCGAGGGACCACGATGACGATCCAGAACCTGCAAGCCCACTACGGCTTCACCCGGATGCCGTTCACCAAAGCCCTGGCCCCGCAGATGCTGCACCGCCACCACGCGCACGGCGAAGCGGTCGCCCGGATCGGCTGGTGCCTGACCGAACGAGCCCTCGGCGTGATCACCGGTGAAGTCGGAGCGGGCAAGACCGTCGCGGTCCGGGCCGCCCTGGCCGGCCTGGACACCAGCCGCACCACCATCATCTACCTGCCCAACCCCGCCGTCGGAGCCCGTGGCCTCTACGCCGGGATCGTCACCGCCCTGGGCGGGACTCCCCGGTTCCACAAGGCCTCCCTGATCCCACAGACCAGTGAGCTGCTCGCCGCCGAAGAACACGAACGCGGCCGAGGCGTCGTCCTCGTCCTGGACGAAGCCCACCTGCTCGGCGTCGATCAACTCGAAGAACTACGCCTGCTCACCAACGCCGACATGGACTCCCACAGCCCGTTCGCCTGCCTCCTCGTCGGCCAGCCCACCCTGCGCCGACGGATCAAACTCGGGACCTTCGCTGCCCTCGACCAACGGATCGCGCTGCGCTACGCGATGACCGGGATGGAGCCCGGCGAGACCAAGACCTACCTGGCACACCACCTCAAGCTCGCCGGCCGCGCCGACACCCTGTTCAGCGACGACGCCGCAGACCTGATCCACCAAGTCAGCCGCGGCCTGCCCCGAGCCGTGAACAACCTCGCCGTCCAAGCCCTCGTCGCCGCGTTCGCCGCGAACAAGCCCCTCGTCGACGAGTCCTCCGCCCGCACCGCGGTCACCGAGGTCACGACTGACGACCACCACGACACCACGACCACGAACCCCGCCGGTCACCTACCGGCGGGGTTCTCCCATACCTACCGCCCGTCGTCAGCGAACGCGACGCCACCGTCCTCACCCCACGTGGCGCCCTACAGCACTCGCCTCACGCGGCCCGTGCTCCTAATACTGAGTCCTCCGTCCACCCGGCGCCAGAGCCTAAGGACCTCACTCAACTGAGCCACTCGACGCCCTCACACCGGCAGTTCCCGGAGTCTCACTGCCAGCGGCAGCATGTGCGGATGTTGCCTCGGTACTGGTGGGGCGGAGAGGGGAGCCGTGGCGTCAGACGTAGCGCAGGTACACCATCGCCGCCATGACAACGAGAAGGACGATGGCGAGCCCGTGGTCGACGCCGGCGCGGACCCAGGGGATCGTGCGGCGCAGTGAACGCAGGTTGCCGTCCATTATGTTCACGCGGGTCATGGACAAGAAGACCAGCGTCGTTGTGGCTGTGACTAGCAGGCACCACGGGCAGAGCCGGTGGATAACGAAGTAGGACTCGTAGAAGAGCCAATAGGCGAACACGAACCCGATCGTGTAGATGCCTTGCGCGGTGAGCATGAACCAGCGCGGGAACCTCACGCCGCCGAGCGCGGCGACCGCCACAGTGATCACGACGGGTTCGGCGATCAGGCCGAGGAACGCGTTCGGGAAGCCCAAGAGGCTCGATTGCCACTGCTTGGCGACGGCCGTGCACGAAATCGTCGCGCTGATGTCGCAGAACGCCTTCGCCTGCGGCTGGGCCGCCACCTTGATCGCCTCGATGCTTAAGACCAGAGAGGCGGTCAGCGACAGGAGCGACGAGATCAGCATCTCGACGAATGCTGGAACATTTCGCCGCGGCGATACTGGCTCGCCCTCGAAGGTGTCGCGCTCGACGTCCCGACCGCCCAGTGTGGCCGTCATGCCCGCACCTCTCTGACCGCGCATTAGCCAGCGACACCCTACCGGGCGCGGTTCCGGGGTACCGGGACCGTCGGCCCGCGTCCCGGCACCGATCCGTCCCAGCTCTGACGTGGTCGCCAAGCCTAGCTAGTGCGGTGGCCACGAACGGTCACCGGGTAGCGACACGCCGGGGCATGATCCTTTATGTTCTGTCCCGGTTGATCGCAGGCTCACTCTCACCGTTTCCAGGATGATGATCGACCATAGCCCGACCGATCCCTCGGCCTCGCGCCACCGAGGCCGTCTGCATGGACTTCAACGCCCCGTGTTGCTCGTCCCGCACGTCGGGCGGCAGCAGCGGATGCTCGGGAGACTTGGCTCCCTCGCGTTCCACCGTCGTCGGGTGGGTTCAAAGAGGGCTCGGCGGGAAGGGAGGTGCTCGGGGCGACAGCCGTGCCCTGTGGGATCCGTTCATGCTCAGAGACGACGGGGTCGGGGCACACTGGGGCATGACAGTTCCCGCTGACGCATCCCCGGACGCTCGCGCCGAGGTCGTGCCCATCCTGCGAGTGCGCGACGCCGCCGCGACCGCCGCCTGGTACGAGCAGCTGGGCTTCACGCTCACACACGTCCACCGGTTCGCTGCGGAGCTGCCAGCCTTCGCCACAGTGCAGCGCGGAACTGCGACTCTGTTCCTCAGCGAGCACGCCGGCGACGCGAGGCAGGACACCTTGATCTATCTACGCCTGCCCGACGCGCAGGGACTCGCGGCGCGGTTCGGACTGGTCGCCGATGACAACCCGTGGGGCCCTGACTTCGAGGTGCAGGACCCGGACGGCAATCGGCTGCGGATCGGCACCCCGAGCTGGTGGTAGCCGCTGCCAGCAGCGCATCGAGATCGGACCGAGCCCTGTACCCGGCCGCACGAGCAGGTCACCGCAAGAGCGACCACGCCCGGGACGACAGACAGCGCGCTGCCAGCGGCATCAGCGGATCGCGGCATGAGCGTTTGGCCGCTCCGCGGTCGGGTAGCCCGGGGCGTTTCAGCCCCGGGCTCCCACAGATCCCGGCGTAACAGTCTCCCGTTACCGGGCTCTTGTCATCCTGGTCACCAGACAGAGGGCACGGAAGGGATCCATTCCCAGTGCGCGAACATGCGCGGGCATCGTTTGATGATCCTGCGCCAACACTGGAGGGCCTTCTTCTGCCCTTGAGCTGGCAAGGCAGCGCAAGCCACCAGCAGGCCGTAAAGCCGGTCCACCCTCGCCCGCAGTGCGGCAGAGCGTATGGCCGCGCTCTCCGCGGCAATAGCGGACGTGTCGCACGGCGTCATAGAGGCCATGGATCCGTTCCTTGGCATCTCCGGTCGAGCGTCTCGGGTTGCTATGTTGCTGGCGTGACCGGGGCCGCGGGGTGGGCGTGAAGGCGGCCGTCTACGACCGGTACGGGGGCCCCGATGTGCTGCGCGTCGAGGATGTTCCGATGCCTACCCCCGCCGGCGGCCAGGTGCGGGTGGAAGTGGCTGCGACGTCGGTGAACCTCAGCGACTGGGAGTGTCTGCGCGGATCGCCGGCGTACGCACGGATCGGCGGGCTGCGGTTCCCTGCTCGCAGGACGCTTGGGTCGGATATCGCCGGCGTGGTCGACGATGTCGGGTCAGGGGTGACCCGGTTCCGACCCGGTGACGAGGTGTACGGCGACAACCTGGCGCTGAAGGGTGGGTTCGCGGAGTACGCGCTCGCCCCGGAGTCTCGCGCTGGCCCACAAACCGACCCAGCTCACGTTCGCTGAGGCGTCCACCATCCCGCAGGCCGGCGCGATTGCCTGGCAGGGCACGCAAAGGGCTGTTGCGGGTAGCCGGGTCCTGATCAACGGCGCTGGCGGAGGGTCAGGATCCTTCGCCATACAGTTGGCCAAGCGGCTCGGTGCACACGTCACGGGTGTCGACAACACCGCCAAGCAGGACTTCATGCGGTCGGTGGGTGCGGACGACGTGATCGACTACAGCCGGGACGACTTCACGACGACCCAGCCGTACGACCTGATACTTGACCTGGTCGCCGGCCGATCGGTGTTCGCCTACCGGCGCGCGCTGGCCACCGGCGGAACGTATCGATGTGTCGGAGGGTCGGTGCGCGCGCTGCTGCGCGTCCTCACCGTCGGCCCCGTGGTGGGGCGACTGACCGGTCGCTCGATCGGGGTGCTCGCAGTGAAGGAGGGGCCGGCCCACTTCGAACCGGTTGCCGACCTGTGCGTCACCGGGAAGGTCAGGATCCACATCGACCGCACCTTCACTCTCGAGGAGCTTCCCGACGCTCTTGCTCGCGTCGGTGAAGGAAGGGCTCTCGGCAAGGTCGTTGTCAGCCCCTCCTAAACGCAATCTTGAACGCGTCCCGACCCGCAACTCCCCAGAGATCCGCTCGTCGGCCTGACCCCGCGGATCGCGGCAGATAAGTCTGTCCAGAGGCCACCCGACCCACACGATTGGCGAGACTTCATGCCGACCCGCCAGCACGCTTGCCGGGGCCTGGTCAGCGCGCGGGCCACCGCGTTGCGATCGGGGACCGCGTTGACGCCGGTGACTGACTGTCTCGCTGCGGTGGACCTGCCCAGAGCGGGGCGGCACGGGGGTGGTCCACTTCCGCACGGGAACCCGGGACGGTATCGGGTGACGTTTGAGGCGTCGTCCTACCCACGGTCGGACCGCTTGGACGTCAGCGGGCCGTATCCGTGGCGCGATCCGGAACATCCCGCCGGCCGAGCCGACAGTCCCTCTCCCAGGTCGCTCCCGGCGACCCGGGCAACCACGACGAGACCGGGATGCAGGTGGGCTCATCGTCGTCCGCTCACGGAGCGGTCCGGAACGGTTCGGGCGGGGCCTGCGACCCGGCGCGGACCCCGGCTGACGGGCTGTGCACGCGAAGGGCGCGGGAGCGGTGTCGCTCTCGCGCCCTTCGGCGGGAATGGACGGTGCCGGCGGTTCATGCCGGTCGGCGGGTCAGTGCGTGCCGGCCGGGGTGGTGCTGGCCGTGCGGTTGCGGGCGAGCAGGACGACGAGCGTCACGGCGACAGCGGCGATGACCAGCGGAGCGACCCCGTCGGTGACGGCGAGGGCGGCCAGCAGCGCGCCGACGAAGCCAGCGGTGAGCCTCCCGCCGAGGAGCTGTTGGGCGTGGATGCGGCCGTCCGGATGGGGCAGGAACAGCCAGCCCAGACCGTAGAGGGAGGCACCGAGGCCGCCGACGAAGGTCAGGACGATGAACGCGACCCGGATCACGGTCGGGTCCACGTCCCAGCGGCGGGCCAGACCGGCGGCGACCCCGGCGACCACACGGCCGTGACCGCGGTCGGGGCGTACCACGCCGGAGCGGCGGATGGTGTCGAAGAACCGGGCCGCCGGCGGGGCGAGCGGGGTCGACGGACCGTACGGGGTGCTCGACGGGGAGGTGCCGGACGACGGGCTGCCGGGCTGATCGGTGCCGGTACCGGACGGGGCGGTGGTGGGGGCGGTGCCCCAGGAGGGCTCCTCGGAGGAGGGAGCTGCGGAGAGGTCGGTGGCTTGGTTTGTTGTCATGCCTCCACTCTCGTCACCCAAGCCCTCGCGCGGATCCGGCGCCGACCCTCACCGGACCCTGGCCATCCCCTGACCACGAACCAGGGATCCCGAACCGCACGCCAGGGTCAGCCGGGTTGCCATGGACGCGGATCCCCAATGGCACCCTTGAAGACGGCATGGGATGGCTGACGAGGCAGGGCGGCCTGTCGATCGACAACCTCGTCTCGGCGGAAGTGGTCCTCGCCAACGGCCGAGTCGTGCGGGCCGCGGCAGAGGAGAACTCCGATCTTTCTGGGCACTTCGGGGTGGAGGCGGGAATTTCGGGCTCTCCTGACCAATCCGTGGGTGTGATCATGTGGTTCGGCCGGGGAGGTCGAGACCGACGCGCATTCGATCGCCGCGGTCGCGGTGCATACCCGCGGTCTGCGCGAACTGTCCGCCGATGATGCGGATCTGGAGGTGATGCGGCTGCTGGCCGGGCGGCGGGACGAGCTGGCTCACCTGCGGGTGCAGATCGTCAACCGGCTGCACCGGTTGTTGACCGAGCTGATCCCCGGCGGCGCCGGGAAGAAGGACCTGTCCTCGGCGCAGGCCCGCCGGATGCTGGCCGGGGTGCGGCCGCGGGATCCGGCCGGGGCGACCCGGCGGCGCCTGGCGTTGGACCTGATCGGTGACCTGGAGACGGTCGACGTCAAGCTGACGGCCCTCACGGCCGAGCTGCGGGTCGCGTTCCGCCGCAACGGGTCCACACTGATGGACCTGTACGGGATCGGCCCCGCGGGGGCGGCCCGGATCCTGGTCGACGTCGCCACCGTGACCCGGTTCCCTGCGAAGGGGCACTTCGCGTCCTGGAACGGGACCGCGCCCCTGGAGGCCTCCTCCGGGGAGCAGGTCCGCCACCGGCTGTCCCGGGCCGGGGACCGGCGGATCAACCACGTCCTGCACATCATGGCGATCGTCCAGCTGCGTAACGACACGGCCGGGCGGGCCTACTACCGGCGCAAGGTCGCCGCGGGGAAGACTCCGATGGAAGCGTTGCGTGCTCTGAAACGCCGCCTGTCCGACGTGGTCTACCGCCAGCTCGTCGCTGACGCTCTCGCCGTCCAGTCCGCCGGGCGGGAAGCGGATCCGGGAGGACACGTGGGGGCGAGGACTGAATCCAGCGCGGACGACCTGGCCACCCCGATGGTCGTCTCTTCGGACACGTCACTTCCCGGACCCGCCACCACCCACGATAGGCCCGCCCCGCTCGAGGACACCCCCGACGAGCTCGACTCGGATGTGGGCGACGACCCCGCCGGCCAGGAGCGCCGCGCGGTCGCGGGGGCAGGCCCCAGCCTGCCCCTGATCGCCCTGGCCAGGGCCCGCAGAGGCTCACCGGTCCAGAGCGGCCCGCAGGGCCGTCGCACCGCGACGCGCAGCGCCCTTGACGGCGGAGGGGCGAGCCCGTACCCGCGCGGCGCCGGCGACCCACGCGCAGCGGACTCCAACAACACGGGCGGCGAAGCCGCCACCGATCAAGATCCTCCACCCGGGCCTACGAACGAGGCCCCAACAAACCCATTGACATTGGGGGCGGCATGATCGTGCGTCCCACCACCGGCGGTAGATGAGCGTGTTGGATTCAGCGACGGTGGGCGGTGATCTCAGGGTTGGCCCGGTCCTGGCTATCGATGACGACATCCGCGATGGACCGGGGTGGGCCTCGGCGAGGTAGATCTGTTCGGTGGCCTGGTAGCAATACAGGTGCAGGCTGGCCGCGGCGGCGCGGCTTCCCTCGCTGACGGTGTCGCGGTGGATGCCCCTGTCCAGGGCGACCTGTGGTGGGACGTCGAGCCACCGGTAGTCCCATAGGTGGTTGTACTCGGACCGGAACCCGAACACCGAGTCCACGATCAGCACCGCGTCGGGTGGGACCTGCACAGTAGTGGCCCGGTGGTCGATCCCGGTCAGCGGGTCGTGGGCGTACAGCACGACCCGGCCCGACCCGTCCGCTCCGGCGGGTTCCAGGAGCAGCTGCCGGATCGAGGTGAAGTCGTAGGCGTCTGCGGTAGTACCCCTCACCGCTGATCCGGTCGTAGCCGTGCAGGGCGGTGTGCCGCCATGGATGCTTGAAGTTGTCCGGGCTTGCCCGCAGGGTCGGCCGTCCAATCTGGCGGAGCGCCGCCGCGAGCTCATTCCCGAAGCGGCTGCGCCCGAGCGGGTTGGGTTAGGGTCACCTAACCGCCCGCACGTGCGGGCCGAGGAAGGCGATACGGTGCGGCAGCTTCTCGCGATTCTTGTCCTCGGCCTCTCTGCCGCCCTGCCGGCAAGTACGCCCGACGGATCGATCGAGGATGTAATCGATCACGAGATGGCTGCGTCCGGCGTGCCTGGCCTGGCGTACGCCGTCGTGGCCGACGGCGAGATCACCTCGGCCGGCGCACGCGGCGTGGTCAAGATCGGGGGCGACACCGACGTCACGCCCGACACGGCGTTCGTGATCGGCTCGATCTCCAAGAGCTTCACGGCGCTGGCCGTCATGCAGCTGGTCGAGGCCGGCGAGATCGACCTCGACGCCGAGATCTCACAGTACCTCGACGTCTTCTCGGGCAGGCCCGCCGGCGCGATCACGATCCGGCAGCTGCTCAGCCACACCAGCGGCTTCTCCACGCTGCAGGGCAACGCCAGCGCCGCCTCCTCCCGCGGGAGCGACACCACCGGGAAGGACGAGCTCGAGCGCCGGGTCGGCGGCCTCGCCGAGGTGAGTCCCGCCTACGGACCCGGCGAGAGGTGGGCGTACTCGAACCTCAACTACCAGATCCTCGGTCGCCTCATCGAAGTGGTGAGCGGGCAGGAGTTCCAGGCCTATGTGACCACCAACATCCTCGAGCAGGTCGGCATGGAGCACAGCTTCGTCGCCGACGGTCTGGTCCATGACGCGATGGCGACCGGGCACACACCGTGGTTCGGCACCAAGCGGCCGGTGGCCGAGAACAGGACCGACCGCGCGACGGCTCCCCAGGGCGGCGTCGTCGCGAGCGCTCGCGACCTTGCGCTCTACCTGCAGATGATGATGAACGGCGAGGACGACGCGCTGAGCGCCGAGGGCAAGGCGCAGATGATGCGTCCGGCCGGCGGCGCCGCCACCTTCTACGGCTTCGGCTGGTTCGTGGACCCGGGCAAGGGCACCGTGTGGCACTCCGGGTCGACCCCCGGTGTCGAGACCCTGGCGACGATGCTCCCGGCCCAGAACAAAGCCGTGGTCGTGCTGGTCAACGGTGGGAGCGGAGTCGGCTTCGGGGAGACGACCCAGCTCCGCAACGCCGTGACCGACCAGGCGCTGGGCCTCGATTACGGCGGTGAGGGTTCCCGCCTGTCCCAGAAGGCGATCTTCGTCGGGTTGGTGCTCCTGCCGGTCTTCTACCTGCTCAGCATGGCCTGGGCCTGGCGTCACCGCGCCGCGATCCGCGCCAAGTCGAGCGCGGGCTTCGCCGGACGGTTCAGCCTGTGGTTCCCGCTGCTCACCACGCTCGCGGCGGCCTGGGTCGTGGTCGTCCTGGTGCCGAACCTGTTCGGCGCGCCGCTCGCCACGCTCACCGTGTTCCAGCCCGACCTGGCTCTGACGCTCAAGGCGACCGCCGTGACCGGCGTGCTGTGGGCTGTGGTCCGGCTCGCCGTGGCCTATACCGGTAGACCTGGCCCCGCCTGATCGCTAGCGAACGTACGCACTGCCGGCACACGCTCATCGGCATTATGTGGGTGACCTTCGGTCACCTGCGCCCTAGCGGGCCACATAATGCCTGATCATGTGGGTGATCGAGGCACTGCGCACCACGATCACGGAGCCTCACGATCACCCACATATCAAGGAGAGTCGGGTGTTCCGGGGGTGTTCCGAAGGCTCACGGCCGGGTTCGTCAGGTACCTGAGGCCATGAACGCGGCGAGCCGGTAGTTCGGATGACGGTCGAGGTTGGTACGGGCACGGTCGTAGCGCATGGTGGTGCGAGGATCTGCGTGTCGGGCGGCGATCTGTACGTCACGAAGATCCACTCCGGCGTCCAGCATTG